>CALWVF010000021.1 GCA_944384925.1 uncultured Clostridia bacterium | reverse complement strand
GTTGGTCAAGAGGTTAAGACACCGGCCTCTCACGCCGGTAACGCGGGTTCGATTCCCGCACGAGTCACCACTACTTTAAAAAGAGGTAATCCTAAATCAATAGGCTTACCTCTTTTCTCTTTAATATGTTTTATTTGATTCATGTCTTTATACTGCTGTTTTTGTTTTCTGTGTTCTCATTTTTATTTTAAAACTAGATAAATTCGATTTAGTTTCAAAACATTGTATTATAAAACTTAATTAAATTTTAAAAAATCGTTTAATTTCAATTTCAGCGTTTTCTATAGAATCTGAACCATGTATAATATTATGGCTAGTACTAAATGCATAATCACCTCTTATTGTTCCAGCTGTAGCATCTTCAAATTTGGTGGCCCCCATTATAATACGCATTCCTTTTACAGCATTTTCACCTTCAACTATCATTCCTAAAACAGGGCCGGAAGTCATATATTCTACAATTTCTGGAAAAAATGGCCGATCAGCAATATGTGCATAATGTTCTCGTAAAATAGATTCATCTAAATTCATCATTTTAGCATCTGCTATTCTGTAGCCTTTTCTTTCTATTCTAGATATTACTTCCCCCATGATACCTCTCTTTATACAATCTGGTTTTAGCATAATATATGTTCTTTCTATAGACATACGATCTACTCCTTAGTATATAAATTTTGACAAAAGTTATTATATCAAATTTTCGATTGAATGTGTATATGTTTTTTAAAATTTTATGCAGAATATAAATTTAAAAAGCTAATTTTGTTTTATAATAGAAAACTATATCTATCATAATTTTAATAGATATAGTTTGAGGATTATTAAATAAATATTAATATGATTTTTTAATTAGTATTTTTTGATCTGGTTCTAACAACTTTGTTGAGAAATTTTTTAGCGTTAAACGGTATTAATGGGTATAGATAACTCTTGCCAGAAACTGTTTGGTTTGATATAAGTGATATGACAATGAAAATTACACCTACAATAAATCCCCATAAATTAAATATAACTACTAAGGTTAAAAGCATTAATCTAAAAAATTTAAGAGAATATCCTAATTCAAAACTCGGCTGAGAATAATTGGACATAGCGACAAATGCCATATATAGCATAGTTTCTGTATTAAACCAGCCAGATTTTACAGAAAAATCACTTAATGCGATGGCTCCAATTATACTTAAAGTAGTAGTTATAGAGGTAGGGGTATGCAGTGATGCTAACCTTAGCCCATCAATAAGGAGTTCTAATATAATTAGTTGAAGAAATATTGGTATATTAACGGGATCTTTAGGATAAAGAAATGCCAATCCTTCAGGAACATAATGCGGATTTTGTACTAGCAGTAGCCATAGGGGAGTTAAAAATAAGCTTATAAAAGAGATTAGATATCTAGATATTCTAATATATGTGCCGGTTAGTGGAGGAAAATAATAATCATCTGCTTCTTCAATAATGTCGAAGATTGATGTTGGCAATATTAAAGCTAGTGGTGAATTGTCTACAAGTATTGCGATATTTCCGTCTAGTATAGCAGAAGCTGTAGTATCAGGGCGTTCACTATGTTTAATCTTTGGGAATGGATTATACCATTTATATTTATAAATTGCCTCGATTAAACTTTGTTGATTCATGGTTAAATCATTTACATTTGTATTTTTTAGCTTATGAGTTAATTCTGACAATAGTTTTTTATCGACCTTATTATCCATATAACATAGTGCGACATCTGTTTTTGATACTTTACCGACATTAAATATCTTTATTGTAAAATTAGTATCTCTAATTCTTCTTCTTATTAAAGCGGTGTTACTTATAAGAGTTTCCACAAATCCATCTTTGGAGCCTCTTAAAACTTTGTCTTTATCTGGCTCACTTGTATCTCTTTGAGGATAAGTTCTTGCATCTATAAGAATAGCTTCATTTAAACCATCAACTATAAAGGCCACCATTCCAGATAATACAGAGGTACAAATTTTATCCATAGAATTAGTAATATCTACTTCAATATATGGAACACAGTTTTTTGAAAATGTGTGGGCATCTTTAAATACATTTTCATTGTTTATTGAATAAAAATATTCTAAAAGTTTTTCCATTATGCTGTCTTTTACAAAACCATCGATAAAAAATATACAGGCAGTTCTGTCTTTGATGTTTATAGTTCTATATATGAAGTCAAAACTTTCTTCTACTCGTAAGGTCTTTTTCAAGATTTCTATATTTTTATTAATATCGGTTTCAAGTGCCATAACATATCACCTCTATTTTTAGTATTATCGAGTGAGGAAAATTTATTCTTTTAAGAGACAATACATTATGTAATCTATCTAACTTCAGGACGTCCTATTGACTATATGAAATAGTTAAATTGGTATTGATTTTTTATTAAAGTTATGATACAATATAAAAAATATTTTGTCCGGGTGTGGCGCAGATTGGTAGCGCGCTTGAATGGGGTTCAAGAGGCCGCTGGTTCAATTCCAGTCACTCGGACCATAATAGTACGTATCTTTTGATACAGAGGGAAAGCCCAGTATTACTGGGCTTTCTTCGTTTTTAAGTCTGTTTTTACTGTTGTATTTTTTGAAAATACCACCGTATTTTAGCGACTTTCCCTCTAGGGGTGTGCAAAGTGTGTGCATACTTTCACACGGTTTAAATCCGATCAGAAAATGAATATACTTTGTTTTGGATTACCATAGATTTCCTTATACGTTACGAACAAGATTTGTCAGCATCTCAACTGCTGCTGGGTCACGATGACTAAAAAATGCACTTGTATTAGTATCTAAAGCTTTGATTGCCTCCATATCGTTTTCATTCAATTCAAAATTAAATATATCGAAGTTCTGCTCCATGCGTTCCTTCTTAACACTTTTTGGAATACATATAATATCGCGTTGAATCAGCCAACGTAATACAACTTGGGCAATACTTTTACCATGCTTTTCAGCAATTTGTTTTAAGACTTCATTACTAAATAAATTATTACGTCCTTCTGCAAATGGAGCCCAACCTTGCATTTGAATGTCTTTAGACTGCATAAACTTTTGCGCTGCTTCCTGTTGGAAGAAAATATTAGCCTCAACTTGATTTACAGCAGGTGTCACCTCATTAAAAGCAATTAAATCTGCTAGTCTGTCAGGATAAAAATTACATACGCCAATAGCACGAATTCTTCCTTCTTTATATATTTCAGTCATCGCGCGCCATGCTCCATAATAGTCGTTAAGCGGTTGATGAATTAAGTAAAGATCTAGGTAATCGAGCTCTAGCTTATCGAGCGATTTTTGGAATGCTTTCTTTGCCCCTTCATAATTAGTATCAGAAATCCACAGTTTTGTGGTAATAAATAATTCCTCACGAGGAATACCACAGCGTTTGATTGCATTTCCAACAGCTTTTTCATTACCATAGGAAGCAGCTGTATCAATCAGTCGGTAGCCTACTGAAATAGCGTCCATTACTGTTTGCTCACATTCATTAGGGTCTGTAATTTGATACACCCCAAAACCAAGCTTTGGCATTCTTACACCGTTATTTAAATTTACATATTCCATATAATATCCTCCTTTAAAATAAAACTATAAGTGGTTAATATTGAGTTTAAATTCATTATAAATATTTATTAAAAAATTCCACAAGTTTTGATATAGCCTGATTTACATATTCAGGTTTCCAATAAGTTTCAATGTGTGTCGCTCCTTTAATTAAAAACAGTTCTTTGTCTTTAGCTCCGGTAGCTGCTGCAAACACTTTTTCAGTCATATAAAATGTATCTGCTGCACTTCCTGCAATCATTAAGAGCGGCTGATTTATAAGATCAGCATTATCAGAAGCATCAAAACTCATAAGGTCTAAAAGGCTGCTAACTGTATAACGAAAAGTCGATTTTGGGTGCCTATTAGTTTTTCCATAATAATAGTAGCCATCCTTGTAAAGATCATATGGAAGTTTTTGTGCTTCGCTTTCAGGCATATCACACATATCTGGTGTATAAAGGACCTCTCCACCTGAAGTTTCCTGAGTGCGTGCTTTAGAAGCATCAAGAAGTCTCTCCTGGATTGTTTCGGTTTGACTATCTAAAAAACCATTTCTTCTAACCACGCCAGTGTTAAACATAGAAAGAGTCGCTACGGCCTTAAAACGTTTATCTGTTTGAACGGCTTTAATTGTGTATCCTCCACCACCACAAATTCCTAAGATTCCAATACGTTCTTGGTTAACGCCGGGATAATGTATAATAATATCGGCCATTCGGAGAATGTCTTCAATTCGATTTGCCGGTTTATCAGTATTTCTTGGTTTACCTTCACTTCCACCTTGATATGAAGCGTCTGCCACTATAGAAATGTAACCACTTTCAGCTAGATGCTGTGCGTATAGACCAGCAACCTGTTCTTTTACTCCGCCATTTGGATGTGCCACGCATATTGCAGGGTATTTTTTGCCATCCCCTTCTTTATATCCAACCGGAGTATAGACGTTTGCAGCAATTTTTAAATCTCGCAGATTATATGAAATCGGATGAATATTTACCTGCCCCTGTTTATTTTCCCTAATTGCACCGTCATACACTAAACCATATGGATTATCATTATGAGTGTTTTCTGCTTTGACTTGTTCGATAGATTTAAATTCAAAAATATTTTCCATAATAAAGACCTCCAGCTTAATTTAATATTATTATTTTATAATTAAGTATATAAATTCACATTTCCTAAATGGTATTTCCTAATTTGTATGCTTCATTAATAGCTTCTGTTTCTCTAACGTCACCCTTTTGATAGACACCATCACCATAGATCATACCCTTAACTTGCGCTCCAGGCAAACAGTCAGTAAAGCCGCAAAGAGCATCCATGGTACGTTTCATAAGATGTTTGCTGGCAGCTGCAGTTGAAATAAAATAGAAATCTTTATTGGCTATTTCCGTATAACGCGGCAGAGCTCTGTCAATCATAATTTTCATCTGTCCGCACATTGAATAAAAGTAAACGGGTGTCGCAAGTACAATTACATCCGCATCAATTATTTTTTCAAGAAGTTTTGTCATATCATCTTTTTGTATACATACCTTAGTATTTCTGCAAGCGTAGCAAGCCCTGCAAGCACCAATTTTTAAATCTTGCACATAAATTTTTTCTACTCTATGCCCAGCATCACTTGCTCCTTTTAAAAATTGATCGCATAGAATATCACTATTACCGTTTTTACGTGGACTGCCTGATAAAATTAAAACCTTTTTACTCATTTAAATCACCTCATTACTTTTTATATCCTAAATCTTTCAGCCAACTTATAATTTTTGTTTCTGAATCTTGAACAGTATTGCGCGAAACCGTAAAACCATTTTTATTTACAGTAGCATTAGGTTCAAGTTCTGTGATTTCATTTATTGTATTTGAAAAACCGCTGCCTCCATGAGTGTTGAATGGAATAATCGTTTTTCCGGAAAAATCATATTCGTCAAAGAAAGAATATAAAATCATAGGCATATCACCCCACCAGTTCGGATATCCTACAAAAATCGTATCATACTGGTCCAGATTATCTATGTGACTTTTGATAACCGGGCGAAAATTGCGATTTTGCTCATCTTTTGCTAAATCTACAAGGGTACGGTGGTCGGTTGGATATGGAGTTTCCGGTTCAATACGAAAAATATCCCCACCTGTATTTCTCTGAATTACATCAGCCACATACTGTGTATTGCCTAAAACTTCACCGTTTATAATAACAGTGCTGTTTGCTTCCTCATCTGTCATATTATTGGGATTCATTGTCTCCGGTACAGAAAAATATACAACAAGAGCTTTAGCATCTAATATTTGAGGTTCTGATTCTACGTTTTCAGTCATCGGTGACTCTGTTAATTCTTGACTAACTTCTGATCCCTTATTGCTATTACAGGCTGTCAAGGCAAACAACATCGTTAATGCAAGCATTGTGACAATTAATCTTTTCATAGCATTATCCTCCTAGAATTAAAATGATTTCTTATATTATAAACAAATCGAGACTCGCATAGAAGTCTCGATTTGTTTATCAGTATATACTTTAAGGTTATAACTTATATTCATTTAAGGGTTCATAATAGTCTCAATTGCACAAAGGCAACGTTTTACTGTTTGTGATGGATTAGGTGAGTGAAGTATTCCAAAAGGAATTGTGTGATCCCATTCTACAGGGACAATTTTTAGAAGGGGATGAACGTTTTCCCAATTATTAACCACCATTAAAATATTATTGCTATTTTCACATTGATTAAATACCTCTACATCATAAAAATCAAAATCAACTATATTAATTTGGGGATGTTTTATATAGAGATAATCTCTTAGGCTATCTACATAGCTGCTCCAGCCGCGATTCATGAGCATGAGTTTTTCACCGTACAAATCGCTAATTGCAAGCTTTGACTTGTTTGCTAATCGATGGTTAACCGAAACTGCACAGCAAATAGGAGTTTTCAGAAGCTCTAAACCGCTGCATTTTCGTAAATTAAGCATTGTATCATCAAAGATGCCAATTACAATATCAATGTTTTTACCTAGATTACTGAGTATTTCCTTTGCATTCTCTAATGTATTTTCAAAAGGCACAAGTTGAAATTTAATATCAGGGCAATGTTTATGTATTTTCGGCCATAACTCTACTAAAATTTTCGCTGGGGTCATAGGAGATGTTCCAATATAAATGATATTATTATCTTTTTTCATTGCATTTTGTGCTCTAATTATAGAATCATTACAATACTGGATTATATATTTTGTATCTTTATAAAATGATTCACCAGCCTTAGTTAAAGTTAGCCCTCTACGTGTCCGATTGAAAAGGCGTACTCCCAAAGTCGATTCTAAAGTATTAATTTGTTTAATTACTGCAGTAGGTGTAATATAGGCTTTTTCTGCTGCTTTATTAAAACTGCCTGCATCTGCGACTCTAATAAATGTTTCTAATTGTTGGTTATATATGAAGCTCATCCCCTCTCACTCATTTAGTTATCTTTATTTATTATATCATATACTGCTCTCAAATTTCACATTTTCAATATTATTTTATCTGTTGCAAAGAACTTACGTATTTATAAAATTATTTCTTATTCTTTTTAAATCTAAGATTAACTGAAATATTTGTTTAGAAGTCTGTGGATCACGTAGGCATAATCCTTCCGCTAGACGCGTTATTATTGATTGCACAAGGATTAACGAGACTGGAGAAATAATAAATGCTTCTTCAATTGCAGATTCCAAACACTCTACTTTTTCTTTGCCGATAATATTTACTATTTGCTTAAGTCTATCTACTGAAATAGCATAATCCGGCATATTGTAGTTTACTGAGTCGGCTATAAGCTCTTTCTTAAAATGATCTACTATATCTTGGAGATAATCAAGTATAAATTGTGAAGTATATAGTTCTGATTTGGTGTTTAGTTCAAGACAATTGTTGGGGTGATCATCAATATATTTTTTGATGTCATTATAAAGTTCATGACTCTTTCTGTCTACAATCGAGCCACAAGTACTTGATGCCACAACTAATAGTTCTGTATATATTTTTTCTCCTGAAAAGGCAACGTTCGTTGTGTATGCAGAACCAATACTACCTAGTATTATTGATAAATAATCGTCTAAATAATAAGACTTATCCCCTAGCTCCTCTCTGATAACACTTGCAATTGCCCAAAAATTTGACATAGCTTTTTTAATGCTGTCAAAATGGCAATTTCCGTACAATAATTCTTGATCTTCAAACATGTACATAAACTCCTTTAAAAATATTCGGATATTTAAAGCGACAAAAACGCGTGCAAAGGTATAGTAGATCTGTATTCATCCCTTACGCACGTTTAAAGTTCCCCACTTGTATATGTACACAAAATAATATATAATTAAAGAGTCATGGTGTCGTTTTTACGATTGTGAAGGGTAGGTCGTTTACCTTTTGCAGGGATTAAGTGCTTAGGAGCACTTAATTCTGCCATGACATTTTTATGCTATAAAACTTCCGTAATGCTATCTAAACTCTATTAAAAATATAAGTCAAAAGAGATTTAAAACTTTGTCTATGTACGCTTTAATCGGTAAAATAAAACCTAATTATATGTTGTATATTATACTTTTCAGATTTGTATCACAATGAATTGCCGTATAAATTCAGTAAAGTAATCTCCCTTTTTAACTTTTTAGCATAATTTATAGTATAATATGTTCCACCGCTTTTTCTGCCATCCCATGCCGCTATAACGAAATTTGAATGATTTACCATATGTCTGTTTCGCTTAAGCATGCAGCCATTTTCATACTTCTCTGATAAGTACACGACTTTATCAGCTTTGCTTTTTATATCTTCATATATTCTTTTATCCTCTTGACTCCATTTGTCTGATTGATTTCTGCATGGAATTATGAGGATTAGTTTTATTTGTGGGTAATCTTCTCTTAATTCAATTATAGTTTGAGCTGCTAAGGTATCAAACCCAATGGCACCTCCGGCTCCATAGTAAATCACGCCTTTATCTATAAGCTTTATGACCTCATTTGTAAGAGCACTTTTTACTTCATCTATTTGATTTTGGGGTAAATTTCTGTGTCCGGTGAAGCAACAAGTTCTCATTTTTATATTCCCTTCGACACTGACATTTAGTAGATGTTATATTTGTTTTGATTTTAGCATAGAATTAATTTATTGATAACTAGTGGATGTCAACAGGGGAGGTTTGTATTATGTATAAAAATAAAAACCATGATGGCACATTAAATATATGTGGAACAAGGGTTGCTGCTTTAAGAAAGAATTTGGTCCCTAAAACATCACAAAGAATGTTGGCTGATATGTTGCAATTAAAGGGATTGGATGTAGATAAAAATGCTATACAAAAAATAGAAAGCGGGAAAAGATTTGTTACTGATATAGAGCTCAATATAATAGCAGAAGTTTTACATGTATCAAGCGATTATTTACTTGGTAAATCAAATGAGATACCTAAACAAGAATAAAGGAATGATAAAAATTGGCAGATATAAAACTTTTTGAGATTGGAAATGAGGCTAAAGAGTACAAAGGTGAGAATGTAGCACTTGAAAAGGATTTGCAAAACATTATAGAAAAGAATATGAATACATTTTTTGGTGTAACATTTTTAGCCTCTGAGTATAAAACGACAGACGGTGGACGTATGGACAGCATTGGTATAGATGAGAATAGCTGTCCTGTTATTTTTGAGTATAAACGTTCTATAAAAGACAATGTTATTAATCAAGGACTTTTTTACCTTAACTGGCTGCTTGACCATAAAGATAGTTTTAAAGTTCTCGTTATAAATAAACTTGGCCTTGATAAAGCAAATGATATAGACTGGTCTATGCCAAGAGTTGTTTGCATTGCAGGTGATTTCACAAGATATGATGAGTCTGCGATTAAACAAATGGATAAAAACATAAGTCTAATAAGATATAAGAAATTTGGAGATAATCTTCTTATGTTTGAGCACGTTAATGAGAATGTTACTACTCCAATTTCTGGATCTAAGAATGCTAATTCAGACTATACTTTTAAGAAGAATTTGCAAAATACTTCAGAATCATTAAGGACCCTCTATGAGACAATACGAAATTACATACTAAGTCTTGGTGATGACATCACTGAAAATCAGCTGAAAAAGTATACAGCGTTTAAGAAAATTAAAAATTTAGTGTGTATAGAGGTTCAACGTTCTAAAATTATTCTACGTTTGAGTTTAGATGTGAATACGATGCAATTTGAAGATGGGTTTTCAAGAAACACGACGGATGTCGGACACTTTGGAACTGGTGACGTAGAGCTTACCATCACGAATAAAGATACATGGAACAAAGCAAAACCATTTGTTAACAGAGCATATAATGAAAATTAACAAAACTTTTTAAAATTCTTAATACCCCATCTTGATACATTAATGTTCATCAAAATAGGGTGTTTTCTTATTTTAAATTTTTATTCGCAATAAACTATAATTATTTTAAATGTACAAGGTTCGACAAACAATTAAATTTACATTGTTTTACAATATAACTGGACGATAAAAACAGGAGTGATGTTTATAAAAGGGTAGTTTTAAAAGGAATGTCCGGATAGGATTTGATTTTCCATGGATGTATATTGTAAAATTTATAAAACTCTAAAAAACTTTTATAGGGATAAAATCTTACATAAAAATTTAAAATTTTTAATCCCGATATTACAGAGCAGTTACTTTAAATTTTCTCGAGCAAAAGATGTAAAAATTAAAAATATTATGGCTAAGGCCGCAAAGATTAATTTCTTTGCGGCCTTTTTGCGCTTTATCTCTTATTTTATTTCGTATCGAAGTTCCCTTAATCTTTAAAAATAAATAGAAGATTTCGGGAATACATAAAAATTTAAATAATTTAAAATACCGAAATGGCGTCTATTTGTTTTCTTTTTTCGAAATCAGAAAGGAAAGACAAATAGGCGTTTTTTTGCCTGCTATTTGAGGTCCTTCCTAGTCCTTCGTTTTTTGAACATAAATCAAAAATTCGGAGGACGAAAGACATGGAAATAGAATATAAATTTGTTACCGGTGAGAAAGTCCATATTGAAGTATATGGTGAATTTGAGGAAATTATGCTTGAACTTGATAAGAATCTTAAAAATAATAACCGTAAAGAAACTCGAAGGAACGAAAGCTTAAATGCGGTTGAGAAAAGTCTCAAGAATGTAGATGAATCTTTTGATGTCTATGAACAAGTTTTGAAAAGACTTGATGAGGACAAGCTGTATAAGTCAATTTCACAGTTAAAGCCTCATGAGCAAGAACTAATACATAAGCTTTATTTGGATAAAAGACCAATAACTCGGATATAGTATGCACAAATTCTTGGAGTAACAGAAAATGCAGTTCAATTAAGATTAGCAAAAATAAGAAAGAAACTAAAATCATTGATGCACTCATAATAATGTTTACATATTTATTTGATTTAGTTTTAAATATTTTAGTAAAGAAGTAGAAAGTCAAAATTGTTAGACGGGTTTTGCTTCTGCCGTGGTTTATATATAGAGGCACTTTTAAGAAAGTAAAAAATTAGGTTTCGGAATTGAGGTGAAATATTATGTGTAAACATGAATTGAAAATTACAGTCAGAAGACCTGGAGAACAACATATAAGCCTAGCAGAGTTTAAAAAGCTGCCGTTTCTTGAAAGAATGCGCAGTAGATGGTTCGGAAATGCTCAAAAATTAATGGTCATAGTTCCACAGGACAGTGTTCAAAAAATTGAGATTAAGGAGGTCTAATTTTGGCAATGAGCAATTTAAAGATGCCGATAAAAGCATTATCATATCGTCATCAAGAAAAAGCATTCCAATTTGTAATGAACAAATTTAAAAATCCGGGAGGAGTGGCGCTCTTTGTTGAAATGGGATGTGGTAAAACACTTATTTCCATAGCAGTTTCAGGGGCGTTATTTAAAGAAAGAAAAATCAAAAGATTGTTAATTGTCTCTCCCCTTCCAATTTGTGGAGTCTGGAAAGAAGAGTTTTCAAAGTTTGCTGATTTCGATTATAGATTAGAGATTCTCAAAGGAACTCCCAACAAAAAAGCAGAAACCTTAACTTTGATGAATGGCAGTCCTCTGCAAGTAGCAATTGTTAATTATGAATCTGTTTGGAGATTAGAAGAACAAGTCAAAGATTGGAATCCAGATAGGATTATTTGTGATGAGTCCCATAAAATCAAAACACACAATATTGCTGCTTCAAAGGCTCTGCACAGGTTAGGTCAAAATTCAAAATACAGAATGATAATTTACTGCCGTCATGGCTTGAGGGTCTTATTAATGTATTTGAGAAAAATACAGTTGGAGTCAGAAAGGCAACAAAATAAGAATAAATTTTGGAGGAACTCAAAATGAATGAAAACAAAGAGTTAACAATTAATAATGGATATTTAACTAACTTGAACTTAGAAAACAATTTAAGTAATGAACTGGCAGGACTTGATAGTAGTTTTGACCGCATAAAAATTCCAGCGGGTGGAAGTCTTAACTTTGAAATTCCTAACCTTGAAAACTCGGACGAATCTACATTTACAAAAGAGTTCTCCGCAGTAATTTTGTACCACCATCCTTTATTTACCTACTATGAAAACAAATATAATGGTAGCAGTAATCCACCAGACTGTTGCAGTTTTGATGGTGTTATCGGCACAGGAAATCCGGGAGGAAAGTGCAGATATTGCAAATTAAACGCATTTCAAGAATAAAGCCCGTACTCTCGCAAAAAAGGCTTATTTACAAACCCTTAAACAGCTTTTATCAAGTTCTTTCTGCAGAAGCCTACACAAAGCATGGTCTAAACGTACATGGAGTTGTGTTTGACGAGCTCCATGCCCAGCCAAATCGCAATTTATATGATGTAATGCTTCATGGTTCAGGAGATGCAAGAAAGCAGCCACTTTTCTTTTTGATAACTACTGCCGGAACAGACAGAAACTCAGTTTGCTGGGAAGTACACCAAAAAGCTGAGGATATCTTAAAAGGACGCAAGCGTGATCCGACTTTCTACCCTGTTATTTACGGAGCTCCGGCTGACGCGGACTGGACGAGCGAGGAAGTTTGGAAGGCAGCGAATCCATCGCTTGGAATTACGGTCGATATAGAAAAACTCAAAAACGCCTGCGAATCAGCAAGGCAAAACACAGCCGAAGAGAACCTGTTCAGGCAACTTCGTCTAAACCAGTGGGTAAAGCAGTCAGTGCGATAGATGCCAATGGAAAAATGGGATGCGTGTAAATTTAAATTTGATGAAAAATCACTTGAAGGAAGGATTTGCTACGGAGGCATGGATCTATCTTCAACAACGGATATAACAGCGTTCGTCCTTGTATTTCCTCCTGAAGATGAAAACGATAAATACTACATTCTTCCCTACTTTTGGATTCCCGAAGATAATCTTGATTTAAGGGTCAGACGCGACCATGTTCCATAAGATATCTGGCGTCAGGAAGAGCGTCTTCAGACAACCGAAGGCAACGTGGTGCATTATGTATTTATAGAGAATTTTATTGAGGAACTTGGCACAAAATATAACATTCGCGAGATAGCCTTTGACCGCTGGGGCGCTGTACAGATGGTACAGAACCTTGAAGGAATGGGCTTTTCGGTTGTTCCGTTCGGACAGGGATTTAAGGATATGTCTCCTCCGTCAAAAGAGCTCATGAAACTTACACCCGAGGGGAAGCTCGCACATAATGGACATCCTGTTCTTCGATGGATGATGGATAATATCTTCGTTCGCACCGATCCTGCCGGAAACATTAAGCCGGACAAGGAAAAGTCGACAGAGAAAATTGACGGTACTGTTGAAAAGATTATGGCTCTTGATAGAGCTATTCGTCATCAAGGCGAAAATATTAATTCTGTATATGATGAAAGAGGATTGATTGTTATATGAACATTTTAAAATATCTATTTCACTCAAGAGATAAACCGAAGAATTATCTTTCAGGTGGTGCATATAATGTACTTTTTGGGGGAACTTCAAGCGGAAAAAATGTAAATGAACAAACAGCAATGCAAGTAACTGCGGTTTACTCATGTGTACGAATTTTATCAGAAGCAATAGCGGCACTTCCTTTACATACTTATAAATACAAAGATGGCGGAGGAAAAGAAAAAGCAATAGAGCATCCGCTTTATTATCTTCTTCATGATGAGCCTAATCCAGAGATGACTTCATTTGTGTTTCGAGAGACACTTATGAGTCATCTTCTTCTGTGGGGAAATGCTTATGCACAGATACTCCGAAATGGTAAAGGAGAAGTTTTAGTTTTGTATCCTTTAATGCCAAGCCGCATGACAGTAAATCGTGCTACAAACGGAGAAATTTATTATAGATATTATACAAATGAAAGCGATAATGTAAGTCTTAAAAAACTCTCTCAGGTGTATTTAAGAAAAGAAGATGTTTTTCATATCCCAGGTTTGGGATTTGACGGTCTTGTTGGCTACTCTCCAATAGCAATGGCTAAAAATACAATTGGAATAGCGTTGGCAACAGCTTCTTTTGTTCAAGAAGAAAGTTTATCTGTTAGCGAGAACTGTAAATGGAGAATCAGAGATAAATTTAAATGTGGTGTCCCATTTAATTCTAAAACTTTAGGATATATATGAGAATGGAAATTTTGAAGTTGAATTCAGTGAAGCAAAAATTGTAAAAATGATATTTGAAGACTATCTAAATGGTATGGGTATGTTAATGATAGCAAGAAAACTTGAAAAGATGGAAATTAAGCCTCGACACAGTGCGAAATGGAATAAAAACAGCCTATGAACAATTCTCCAAAATGAAAAATATACGGGAGACTTAATTTTGCAAAAGACATTTATTAAGGCTCATATAAGCAAAAAACATTGTATAAATAAGGGTGAACTTCCTAAGTATTACGTTGAAAAAAGTCACACACCAATAATAGATAAAGACACTTTTTTAAGAGTGCAAGATGAAATTGCTAAACGCTCTAAAAAATATTCAAAAGGTAACAATTTGAATACGTATGCTTTTACAAGTAAGATCAAATGTAATTTATGTGGTAAAAGCTATAATAGAAAAATTGCTGCAAGTGGAACTAGGTACGAAAAGCCTGTATGGATATGTTCTACATTTAATATATACGGAAAGAAATATTGTTCCTCAAGTCCGATACCAGAAGAAATACTAGAGACAATATCAGCAGAAGTATTAGGTATACCACATTTTGATAAAAACGTTTTTGAAGAAAAAATCAAACAAATTATAGTTCCGAATAAAGGTGAATTGCAGTTTATATTTAAAGATAGTAGTCAAGTTAAGAGGATATGGGATTATCCCTCAAGAAGTGAATCATGGACTCCTAAAATGAAACAACTTGCAAGAGAAAATAAGATAAATAGCATTGAGAGGAGTAAAAACTTTGAATCAAGCTGTAAACTATAATACAAATGTAAGTCGTAAAATTACGGTTATTCCTGCAACATTAGATCTGTTCACAAATACTCCAAAGGTTATATGGCGAAGAAGAAGGGTTGCAGCTTATGCCAGAGTATCAACGGACAATGAGGAGCAAATTTTAAGTTACGAAGCACAGGTAGATTATTATACAAGATATATAAAGTCAAAAGATGACTGGGAGTTTGTTGAGGTTTATACTGATGAAGGGATTACCGCTACAAGTACGAAAAAACGCAATGGGTTCAAACGTATGATACAAGATGCTTTGGATTGTAAAATGGACTTGATAGTGACAAAATCAGTATCAAGATTTGCAAGAAATACAGTCGATACCTTAACCACAGTACGAAAGCTTAAGGAAAAAGGTGTGGAGGTATATTTCGAGAAAGAAAACATCTATACGTTGGATTCAAAAGGAGAATTATTAATAACAATAATGAGTTCCCTTACACAGGAAGAGCCAAGGTCAATAAGCGAAAATGTTGCATCGGGACAACACAAGAGATTTGCAGACGGAAAAGTAAGTCTTCCATACAAGCAGCTTTTAGGATATGAGAAAGGAGAAGATGGGTTTCCAAAAATCGTGGAAAAAGAAGCTAAAATTATCAGATTAATTTATAGGTTATTCCTTGAAGGCAAGACTATATCAGCAATTTCAACGTATCTAACCAACAAAAAAATACCTACTCCAGCGGGCAAAGAAAGGTGGACTACGAGCACAGTTAAAAGTATTCTTACAAATGAAAAATATAAGGGTGATTCGCTTTTGCAAAAATGTTATACAGTTGATTTTTTAACAAAGAAGAAAAAGAAAAACAATGGTAAAATACCTCAATATTAAGTAAAGAATAGTCATGAAGCGATTATTTCGCCTGAAATATATGATTTAGTTCAAGATGAAATGAAGAAGAGAAAATTGTCTAAATGTGGCCACAGCAGCATGAGCCCATTCTCAAGTAAGATTGTTTGTGGCGAATGCGGAGGATTTTATGGTTCAAAAGTATGGAACTCAAATTCAAAGTACAAAAAGGTAATATGGCAATGCAATAAAAAGTTTAAAAATAAAGAAAAGTGCAAAACCCCCCATTTGAGCGAAGAGCACATAAAAGAGAAATTTATAAAAGCCTTCAACAATGTAATTGAGAATAAAGAGTCAATTATAAAGGATTGTGAAGAAGTAATTTTAAGCCTTATTGATACCAAGGCGATAGATGATGAGATTATAAAATTTGAAGAAGAGTGCGAAGTAATAGTGGAGCTTATTAAGTCTTTGATATATGATAATTCAAGAAAACCTATGGATCAAGATAAATACAATCAAAAATACAATTTTTATACTGATAGGTATGAAATAAACAAAGATAAGCTTGCTAAAACCAAGGAGAAAAAACAGGAATTAATAGTTCGTCATGACAAGATAGATGCATTTATGAACCATCTTAGATTAAATGATAATCTTTTATCTGAGTTTAATGAGAAGCTTTGGTATGCCATGGTAGATAAAGCTATAGTGGATATAGATGGAACGGTAAATTTTAAATTTAAAAATGAGATTTAAATAAGAATAATGAATAAATAAAAGGAATTGTAAAACAGCCGAAATACGGTGTTATAATCCCTTTTTTATTTTTATGTGGATATTTACTTGACTAATCTTAAAATTAGAGTTTATATAAACATACGGAATTTTAAATAACAAAAATGTCATGGCAGAATTAAGTGTTAGAACCACTTAATCCCTGCAAAAGGTAATACCCGTACCCTTCACAATCGTAAGAACGACACCATAACTCTTTAATTATATATTAGAAAATGTAATTACACAATAGTAAAGTTTAAACGTATGTAAGGGAAATAAATGCCAATTTGCTATACCTTTATGTACGTTTTGTGTTTTAAAATCCGAATAAATATTAAGGGGTTTTGGAATGAATATTTTTAAAGACATGGATGTACTGTTTATTGGACCAAGTTGTAAGTACATTACAAAATATGTACACGACTTTTGGGAATTATCTGGTGAAATACGGAAAGACCTCGGAGAAAGAGGATATCACTTAGATCAGTATTTATCAGAGGTCATTGAAGTTTTGGCGCGCATTGATTTAGTTACTGTAGGCGAAGTTACAAATGATGTATGCTGGGAAGTTCTTGCGGATTGCTACATATTGTGCGAAACGGAAGAGAAAAAAGTGAATTTTTTAATATATCTAAAGACTACATTAAAAGTCATCATGCAAATTTTATTAATAGGCACTCGAAGGTGCAATTTTATGCAGGTAATATTCTAATAAATTACTTAGACATTTTTACTGAAAAGGTAAAACATATTTATATGAAAAACATTTTATCGGGAATTAATTATCCTGCATCTAATAAGATGTACAAGAAAATATCTAACATCATTGTTGAAGAGCGTATGGAAAAATTAAATGATGAAATGTGCGAAGCATTTGTGTTTGGTCCAATTATGGTATCAGCAGCACAACAAATTGTAATTCGAGGGCTTGAAATGCTTTGCTATGTAGATGCTGAAAGCTCGAAAAAACTGTATCAGTTCATGTTGGAGGGAAATCTATAATGGATAACTTTAAATCATCATATACAGATTTCATGAGTAACATGATTGAGGATACACTATCCAATCTAAAATTGGAGAATACAGAATATAGGAAGTGCATAGAAAATGAAAGAAGTAATGTGAAGGCGATTGCAGCAATTTTAAATAAATTATCTGCAGAGGACAAAGAAATCATGAATAAACATGAAATGGATATTTTTCATATATCAGCTTTCGAGCAATCATATCTTTATAAGCAGAGTTATATTGATTGTATTAAGCTACTTAAAATCCTTGGTGCTATATAAACTACAAATGGTATTCTTTAATACTTAGTGGATTGACGACTTTTTAGTTTTTTGATATAGTAAATGTTATAGTTGAAGTGGTTGCATACTTTCGTACGCTTAGAATAAAAATTCGATACTTTCACACGGTTAAAAGTAAACCGTGCGTTTGTATCAAAACTTAAGTGATTAGACATAAGTCCTTTTTTATAAAATAGGAGTATAGAACTTGATGTTAAAAAAGAATGCATTAAGATTAGCAGTATGTTTACTTGGAGCTATGTTATTAACTACAAATGTAAATAATGTTAATACATATAAAATCAAACGTGTGTGGGAATTTATATCAACTAAATCTCATCAAGGGCATCATATGGACAATCATGAAATACTAGATGCTCATAACTGTTGTGCTTGTATCTGGGTAAAATGTTCTTGTGGCTTTGAATGTTATACTTCCGATTTTTATACCGCTAGTTATCTTTGGAACCACCTTCGTAATAAATGTGATGAAAGAATAGAGCCACGTGCGATAGCTAGATCTAGATTTGTTTATCCTGGATTTAATCCATCGCTAACGATGTTTATGGCTCCTAAGAAATAAGTAGTTTATAGGTGATTGTATAAAAAACCTAAGGCATTAGACAAGCAGCATCTAAGTATAAATAGCACTCTAGGGATTTATTGTTTTAAAATTTATTACACACATTTTAAGAAAAAGTATTAATAATATTTTTGTATAATATTTTTTATAAGAAAGAGTCATAACTTTTATATTTGAAAATTATGACTCTTTTTACTGTTATATAAGATTATAATGCTAAAAAATTTGCTTTGATTCTTACTACGCACTAATTTTAAGTAATATTTAATTAATAACTTAAGGAGGAATTGTGCATATAATTAATTAGATAGTTAATTAAAAGAAAAACTACTTTTTTAATAAGATAACTTTTTAGACTTTTTAGTTATTATTAAAAATAATATATATAACAAAGTTCCACCGGCTAAAATGTAAGCTAATATAGATGACGCATTAGCTACACCATTTTTTATATTGGAGGAAATCAACATAGGTGCAATTGCACTTGCAATTTGTGATGCTAGTAAAAACATAAATGTAATAGTGGTTTTGTCTATATTTGGTTGAATATTGTATACGTTTTCGAATATTATATTTAATCCAAATCCGTCTGCAATTCCCAAAGTAACATTAACAATTATTGCGACTAGTAAGGTGTTAAATATTCCAAATGCAGCGATCGAAGTTACAATACAAATTATATATAATAGCGTAGATTTTGAAGCACCAATTGATCTTATAGCTATTCTAGTGCCAGTGTTTGATGTATATGCGCTTAGCATACAGTTTAGCATCATTAATCCTGATATTAATGATTGAGAGAGAAGTATTTCGTTTCCATATAATGGAATAGCATAAGAAACAAATGTGCCTGCCATATATATAGGAATTATTATTAATGCCAAGTATGCAATTATTTTTGATGATTTTAATGTATGTGTTATAGATGAAACCGAAAAAGCTGATTCTTGTTTTGTGTTTTTCATATTAGTTTGATTGATAAGCAATGTACTTAAAATTATTAATATAGCTTGAAGGATAAATACAAATGAATATGATGTTCTTGATGATATAAGACCTCCTATTACAATACCACAGCTTGTACCTGCAATTTTTCCAGCAGCAATAATTGATAGAAGTTGGACTCTAAATTTAGAATCATTTTCAAATGCAGGGCATAGTCTTGTTGATATTAGTGCCCCGGCAAAACCTAATCCAATAATAAATCTTGATATTGAGTAATTTATTAAGTCGTCGCAACAGCCTGAATATATATAACCTAATGACATTAAGGCTGCTTCTATAATAATTAATTTTTTAATTCCTATTTTGCTAACAAGTACCGAGCATATTAATAAACCTATAATTATGGCAATTGAAAGAACGGTAGCTGGCAAGCTAATGAGAATATCGGAACTTGTTTGTAAATTCATCTTTTCGAATAGTTGATATGCAACAATAGGCGAAAAGCTTGAATCTAAATTTGATGATAAAAATAATACAAAAAAGAATATCCTCATCCCAGGTAAATTTGATTTGTTACTGTCGATTTTATTTTTGCTAACTTTTGAACTCCCTATATATAGGCAAAATTCAATTGAAATGAGTATTGTAACCACTACTAATATTAGAGCTTCAATAGTTAGATTTATAATATTTTTGTTAATAATATCTTGATTTATTGTGTATTCTATATTTATATAGTAATCTTGATCTAAGATTTGTATTTTATTAGATATAAAATTATGGTTGGATGATGTAGGAGTATCTGGAGATGCTTTAGTTATTGTAGCATTTACTATTTCATTTATATTACCGAGTGTGCTCTTAAGATATCCATTTATATCATATAATTCATTGTATGGAATACCTTGGGATACTATCGATTCTATATCATTTTCAATAACATTTGATGCGATATTAGCCATTTTATCGAGCGAGTTTGTATATTCTTTTGTGTAATTTAAGAGTACATAACTTCCTAGAGCGACTTGTGCAATAACAAGCAGAGACATTAGTAACGGCTTAAAATAAGTAAATGGTACACTTCCATTATTTATTTTCTTTAATATTAAATAGGCTATAAAAGATATTAAAACAATACATAATACTATTAATGAACTCACTAGAGCTATAGTTTTTGTATAGCTTGATACTGAATTATTAACATATTCATCGTCTAGTAAAATTACAATTGCATTTTTATCATTTATAGGAACTCTTACAAATATACCATTTGTAGAGCTAACATAATCGTTATCCTCTATGTCATCAGGTATTGAGTCTATTTCAGTTCCAACTGAAGATATAATATTGTGGTTATTATTTATAATAGTAACATTTTTTATATCTTTGGATATGTTTAATACGTCATTTAATATGTTGTTAAGATCATAAAACTTTTCTATAGATTTTCCAAAACTAAGTGAGTAATTGATTTGTTGAATTGCACTTGATGTATTTACAGAGCTTGCATTAGCATACACTTCAGTTACCATATTAGAGTATGACATTACATTTAGCAAAGAAGCTAATGCAATAAGTGGAACAGAAATAGATAATAACAATAATAAAAACTTTGAATATAAAAATGTATTTTTCATACTTTTATCTCCTATTTATTTTCTAGTTTATATATGGTGTCGGTTATCAATAGAGTTGAGAATGGTATCTTTAAATCTGTTAGTTTCGCAACATCGTAATTTAAATATATTTTCGGTATTCCTTCATTCACTTGCTCTAATTGATCGAAAGGTGTTCCATCTATAAAAGCTTTAATTTGTGTTGCACCGAAATAACCTTGTTCCCAAGGATCTTGTATTGTGACTCCTAATAATGCACCGGATTTGACTTGAGATTCGCTTGTTTGTGCAATAGTATAAATTTTATTTGCATATATATCTGGCTCTAGTAGGTTGAAAAGTTCTTTATCTTCAATAGTTGCGGTAGTTATATATAAGGTGTCAATACCTTCATTTGCTAGTTCTTTATATGCCTTTCTTAAATCTGCATAATATCTATCGTAATCATTTTGGCCTTTGGCTTCATCGACATGTTTTTCTACAATTTCAAAATTTAACTCTGCAGCTGAATTTTTTAATTGATCAATTGCTGAATAAGTGTATGCTTCTTCGGTATTTTGATAAACTACTCCGACCTTTTTAAAATTTAATATTTTATGGCTGGCTTTTATTTGGCGTTCATATCGAGTATTGTCGATATGTGCGAATGAATTGCTTTTATATCTTTCTGTTTCACTTTTTACAATACCAGCGGATATAGGATCTGCAGCAGCAAAAACCATAAACTTATTTTTTGTTTCATTTTCTAAAAAATATTTGCCGGCAACAGTCCCCATGACAATGACAAGATCTACGTCGTTTCTATTGACCATTTGTGTATAATTTTCTTGATTCATATATTTCATATCGAAATACATATCTTTTACAAATTCAACTTTATCAGACTTGCAGTTATCGCATATGTTATTCCAAACTTTAGATGAATCACGTTCATTTGTACTTATTTTATAATTGTTGTCGATAACCCCTAATTCTTGCAACCCCATAAAAATACTTGTAAGTTGATATGAAAAATCGTAAAAATCTTCACTTTCAACATAGCCTATTCTTAATTTTGAATTTTCTGCATTTGTGTAATAAAAAGGAGTTTTAATAATTATAGTTATAAACAATGTAAACACTATGAGTAAATAAAAAATTCTTTTTATCATATTTAATCCTCCTTATTAATATTAAAGAATTCTTTTGTCGATTAATCTTTTAGCCTTACCGCAGCTTCTTTCAATTGAGTTGTGCTCTACCATAGTTGCTTTTGCAATTAAACCAAGGCTATTTTTTAATTCTTTTTCTAATAATTTTTCCTTTTCATTTTTTTTAGCTTGGTTAGTTATTTCATTGTTAAGGTAGTCTTCAAATATTACTTCAATAGTATCTCGAGATTTTACTCTATCGATAACAATTTGATAATTAAGAGGTATGTTTGCATCTGCTAAAACTTGTTCTATTTGAGAAGGATATACATTGACACCTCTTATGATTACCATATCATCGGTTCTACCTTTAGGATGAGACATTTTTATGAATGTTCTTCCGCACTGGCATTTTTCTCTTTTTAGAGATGTAATGTCGTTAGTTTGATATCTTAGTAAGGGCATTCCTTCCTTTAAAAGAGTAGTAAGAACAAGCTCACCTTCTTCTCCTAAGGGTAAGACTTGTCCACTATCCGGATCAATTATTTCTGCATAGTAATGATCTTCATTTATATGCAATCCTGAATGCTGAGTGCATTCAAACGCAACTCCTGGACCAATTATTTCAGATAAGCCATATGTGTCGAATACTTCTGCACCTAAGCTTTCTTGTATAATATTTCTTAATCCCTCAGTTAATATTTCAGCACCAGCCACCATACTTTTTAAATTTAATTGATTTTTATTTATCCCCAGTTCATGCAAGGTTTCCCCGATATGCATAGCATAAGATGGAGTACATGCAAGTATATTGCTTTTTAAATCTAAAAGTAAGTTAGCTTGTCGTTTTGTATTTCCTGTAGATGTTGGAATAACAGTTAATTCAACTTTTTGAGCACCTTGATGAAAACCTAATCCACCAGTAAATAACCCATATCCAAATGCATTTTGAAGTTTATCGCCTGGTTTTGCATTTGTTGCAATAAAAGTTCTTGCCACATCTTCAGCCCATATTTCTAAGTCTTTTTTTGTGTATCCTACAACTTTAGGTTTAGACCGCGTTCCACTTGATGTGTGTATTCTTGCTATTTTTTCAATAGGCACAGCAAAGAATCCAAAAGGATAATTTTTGATGATATCGTCCTTTGTTGTAAATGGTATTTTTTGGAAGTTATTTAAATTTTTTATATCTGTGGGGGATATTTTATGCGATTTTAATAATGTATTATAGAATGAAACGTTGTTATAACAGTATTCAACAATTTTTATTAATCTACTTTTTTGTAGATGTTTAAGGTGGGGTAAAGATATACATTCAATTTCTTGATTGTAATACATAATTGTAAATATTTTCACTCCCTACTATATAATGTCGAATTTAAATTCATTATATTACACAAATGTAATTAATGTCAATACATACCATGTTTTTTTATAAAACAAATGATTTTATATACTATATTGACAAACAAAATTAAATTATATATATATATATATATATATATATATAGAAATTGAACAAAATTGAATTATGGTTCGATATTCTTGAAATAATATTATTGTGCACAATTTTTATTTAAATAAGGCGGTGTTAATTTTGCAAGCAAGAATAGTATACAAAGATTTTTCTAAGGATTATTTGTTGCCAATGGTAGAATTGGCAAACCTTCGGTTTGGAGACAATTATATCAATACTGAGGATTTATTAAGTTATATAACAGATCGTGGAGGGATCTGTACCTTAGCTGTTGATGAGAAAGAAAAGCTGGTGGGTTTTTGTTTATTTTATGGTGAAACTTCTGAAAATATTAGTGAGCAGTTGAAAATATCTAAAGAAGAGATACTTAGTGTTATAGAAGAAGACTGTAATTTGTGTGTAGCTAAAAGTATAGTTTTAGAAAAAAGTGCTCAGGGCATGGGAATAGCTGATAATTTATTGAAGATAAATTTAGAAAAAGCTAAAAATATGGGGTATGATTATGTATTTGCAGCAGCATGGGATAAAGGAGGAGGAGATGTCCCGGCAAAGAATGTAAGTGTAAGAAATGGATTTAAGTTTCTTAAGACCTCTTCAATGGTATGGATAAATTGTAAAAATTACAAATGTGTGGTTTGCAATGGACCCTGCAGATGCGATGCAAAAATATATTATAGGGCTTTATAGAGTATATTTATCGAAAAAGTATTTGTTTATTAAGAAAATTTTTATTTTATTATTTGAAATAATAATTTAGCTTTGAAAGTATAATAAACATTTTGCTAAGCAATTATAAGTTTATGTAAATGAAAAATCCACCGTAAAAATAGGTGGATTTTAGTTTTTATATAATTTTATATCTTTTAAATAACTTACAACTAGGTGTAATCCTTGAAATATGAGTGATAATTATGGTATGTTGCATTATAAGATTATACATCTTATTTTAAATTATGATATTTGCTACAGTTGAAAAGTCATAATGAAATGTAAAAAAGACTCAGCTTTGCTGAGCCTTAATTTATTTATAACATATCATTTTGCTTAAATATTTCATCTAAAAGTAAAGATAGCTTGTCCCGTTGTATATCTAACAAACGATAAAGGTTTGCACGTTTTTCTCCCCATGAACAATAGTCAAACTGTACTTCTATTCTTTCGATAATACGAGAAACTCTTTTAAGTTTGTTTAATTGATTACCTGTTAAGTTATACTTTGAATCAAGATTACTTATTATAATATAATCATAGGGCTCTTCAATAAAATGTATCCAACAATTAAATATCGTTTCTGAGTAACCGTTTTTATCCGTAGCAATTATGCTATATGTATTATCATCTTCAGCTTGAAAACTTAATTTGTAAGAATAAGCATAGCAATTTTGACAAAACAAAAACGTACAAACTAAAAAAGAAAACATGAGTATAATTTTTGACTTCATTAATAAAAATCCTTTCAAATAATTTATTTTTATGACATAAAATATTATAATGTATTTTAATAAAATAGTCAAGAAAAATTTTCCATTTAATATATTGACAATTTTAGTTTTTATTACTATAAAGTTGTTTGGCTGTGCTTAAATTCTAAGGTTTATTACAATTGGAAAATCACAATAAAATGTAAAAAAGCTCAATAAAACTGAGCCTTAATTTATTTATAACATATCATTTTGCTTAAATATTTCATCTAAAAGTAAAGATAGCTTGTCCTGTTGTATGTCTAGCAAATTATAAAGTTTTATATATTTTTTCATCACGAACGATAGTCAAGCTGTATCTCTATTCTTTCAACAATACAAATAGACTTTTTAAGCTTATTTTTATTTAATTGATTATCTGTTAAGGAAATCTGTGAATCAAGATTACTTATTATAATATCATTATATGGTGCATCGATAGAATATATTAAACAATTAAATATCATTTTTGAGTGATCAGTTTTATCCGTAGCAATTATGCTGCATTTATTATCCTATTCAAATCGAAAGCCTAATTTGTAAGAATAAGCGTAGCAATTTTAACAAAACAAAAGCGTACATATTAAAACTATAAGTATAATTTTTTATTTTATTAATAAAATCCTTCCAAGTGACTTGTTTTTATGATATAATATATTATAATATATTTTAATAAAATAATTAAGAAAAATTTACTAATATATATAATATTTTATTTTATGATTATGGAGGAGTGATAAATATGAATAAGGAAGAATTTGAAAGATTAGCAAAAGAAACTAAAGAAGCAATAGAGAATTTTAAGACTAAAAAAGAAGAATTTATAAAATTACTGCGAGAAAAAAATGAGAAACTACCTGAAGAACAAAAGGACAATCTTTTTAACCTAGCTTTACAAATAGTTACTGCAGGAAAGGCCGATGCAGATAAATACATAGATAAAATAGATAATACTTTGAAGGATGTAGAAGAAAAGGAAAAATATGGAGAAGTAAAAGGTGAACTTGTAAATTCAATGAAAAAAATAAAAGAAAGATTTAAACAATTAAATGATTTTATGCTAGACTACAGTAAAGAAATTGAAGAAGGTAATATTGATGCAAAGAAATTAAAGGAAATAGAATTAAAACATATAAAGAATTCATTAGAAGGTGTTAGGTATGTATTTAGAGGCATAAGGGATGTAAAATTAAAAGTGGAAGAACAATCGACAAAGACGAAAAAGGGGATTTCGAAATATAATGGGGTACAAACTGAATGGGAAGAAAATTTACAATTACTAGGAGGTGAAAAGGATGGTAAGGTTTCAACTAAAATAATTCCTACATTAAATGAATTATTTGGACGATTAGAAAATAACAAAAGGCAAAGCACGAAGGAGAATAAATATAATCTTAAAACACCATTTAAGACAGTGCAGGTTGAAGTAAATCAAGGGAGTTTTGGAGCTGAGATTTTAATTTATTATAATGGTAAGGCATACACTTATAAAGATATGTGCAACACCCTAGATGCATTATTTGAGTTCTATGACAAAGAAGATGTTATTGAAAATATTATAAAACCTATAATTAAATATTTAAAACATGGGACTGTTGAAACGGAAAAAATAAAAAAAATAGTTGACAGTGCTAATTCTGGTAATGAGCGAGGTAAGAATACTAAAAATAAAAAAGCTAGAAAAGGGGGCGGGGGAGTTAAACAAGTAAAGAATAATAATTTAGGTAATACGGGAACGGAGGGTGAAGCTGGGAAAGAAAATTCTAATTGTACCATACAAGATCTTTTGGATATGTTTGAATGTAAAGATAAAGCTAACTTGAAGTTCATGCGTCCTTCAGCAGAAGAAAAAATACCTCCAATAGAATTAGCCATACGAAGCCTTCTTAATGAAGTACTAGAAGAGAAGGATAGAGCTGACTTGAGTTTGATGAGTCCTTCAGAAAAAAAAGAAACAGTAGATACAATAGAATTAGCCATACGAAGCCTTCTTGTAAATGAGGTACCAGCAGCGGCGGCATCGTTAAGTGGCATTTTGATGTTGGCAGAGTCATGTAAATATAGGAATCCTACATTTGGAAAATTAGAAAGAAATGCTATGAAGAGTGTCCTCAAATTAGCAGAAGATGGTTGTGAAAAACCATTTAGTAAAGTTTTCAGTAATAAAAAGGGGTGGTATGTTCCTGCTCACAGTGATGGTGGAAACATGCAGACACAGGAATTATTGTACTATGAGCCTAAGGAAGATTCGATTAAGAACAGATTAGTGACTCAACGATTAAACGGATTATTGGAACAAGGATCCAACGAGGGTAAAAAGGATAAAAAGGAATCAAATATTATACAACTTTTAAAAGCACTTTTATTGTTAGCAGATGATAAAACTAAAGCTAAATGGGGGGGAAATTTTTATAATAAGAGATTTTTTGGTTTTCTGGATAGTTTCATAAGCGGAAAGGATGTTAGAGAAGACACGATAGAAAAAGTTTTTAAAAAGCTAGAAGAACTGTTTCCAGGTAAATTTTGCACGTATAATGATTTTAAGGGCAAGAACAGTACTACTGACAAGAGAGCTGAAATAGATGCAATAAAAAAATATAAAAGTGACGATGAAAATATTAGAGCTAAAATAGAAGAATTTGGTAAATATATTGACGATACAATTAAACAGGAAAAAATTAACTATATAGAAGATAAGATTAAAAATTTAAACGAGAGTAACAAAACAAATTTTTTACCGAAATTATTGGAGATAAAAGACGCAAGTTCTACAACATTGAAAGAGCCATTTAAAATTTTTCAATTGTTAGATCGACCAAATGAATATACTTCATTAAAAGAACTACCTAGAATAAGCAGTAAATATCTTAATAAGGATATAATAGGAAATAACAATAACGACAATAATAATTCAAATGCGAATGAGGAAGAAGAAGTGGACATAGGAGAAATTATGGAGAGCAGAATGAATAAAAATTTTAGAAGATTATATAAATCACAAAATCAAGTATTTAAAAAGGAAGTTGTAAAAAAATTACTTGAGCAAAAAGAATAAATAGAGTAAAATAATAAATAAAATATTTTTATATATGGAGCATAATGATAGATGAATTTAAAGAAGTATTTTTTATTATTTTTTACTTTAGTTATGCTTGGGAAATATGGATGCTATGTTTTTGCAATAGAACCATCTTACGTAATTGAATTATCGCCTAAAGAAAGATTCTATTTAAACAGAAATGGAGGAATATCTCATAACACTTATGTTATTGAAAGGGAAAATGATAAATTATTTTTTAAAGAAACTAAAGAGAAATTGTCTATGTATGATACTGCCAAAAGAGCTATAACTGAATATTTTAAAGATGATTATAAAGATGCTCAGAAATCCATGTTGAAAAGTCTATTGGATGAGGAAAATCTTAAAAAATTTATTTATATGAAGACTTATGATGATGGTAAGGCAGCGCGATGGATTAATTCTCGAGAAAAATCAGATACTTCTATTTTAGGATTCACTGAACCATTACCAGATGATTTTAAAGAAAAAATATTGCCGGGGTTTTTACATTATGCCTTTTCTGAATTTGTACAATATCGCTCGAATAGAAATAGAGAGATTGGTGAATTACAAATTAATCAGCTTTTAGGAGCTTTAGCAACTATGCGTATTGCTACACTCTTGGATCTTTCGGATTTAATTGTTAAAACAGAATATGTTAAAGTAAAAATACCATGTGAATCAGATAGACTTGGAATAATTATGAACTGTGCAAGTGGAGTACCATTTAAGCAATTAGCATCACTAAAAACTAAAAATGTAACCCCTTCATTTCAATGAAATATTTCAAAGTTAATGATTTTAGATGCCATTTGTGCACAGAGAGATAGGTCAGTTTACAATTATTTTACTGTATTATCAGAAGAAGGGGACATTGTTGGACTAAATGCTTATGATAATGATTTAGCATTTGACAATTATACAAATTTAAAAAGCAGAAATTATGTTCTTCCTCCGATTTTATATCCTGATGATACGTTTGTTTTACCACATATGGACATGTCTCTTGCAAATAAAATTTTAAGCTTAAATGCTCAAGATATTACAATGAACTTAAAGGATTTATTAGATGAAAGCCAAATCAATGCTACAATAAGCAGGTTGAATCAAATGCAACATGCAATTGAACAAACTAAGAGAAAAAATCCAAACTTTTTATTGCCTCCTTCCGAGTGGAATGAGCAAACTATTCAACGTGAACTTTCAATAAATGGGGATACTTATTTCAAATGTTATGTAAACAGATTAAAGCTCTTATGATTTTATATGACTATAAATATTTTAAATAACTGTATGTTAAATTATAAATAATATTATGCATTTTTTTCGATAATAATCTACTCAGCTCAGGAATTTCAGCAACTAAATTGTTTTCAAGACTCTTGAGTTTTTAATTAATCCTTAATTGTATCTATTGCATCAGTTTATTGTATAGAGAGGTGATTTTTACTTGTAGGGATTTGGACTCGATTACTTGATGTTGTATATTGTTAATATTAACTTTATGTTTTAAGTATTATTTAATTTATATTTTGAGGGATTGTTTTATCTTTAATTGTGCTATAAGAATGTGTAGTCAGTTAATTAGAATTATATTTTATAGTAATAAAGTTATTTATATTTGATGATTTTAGAGTGTTTATTTTGAATTTTTTATCTTGATTAAGTTATACGACATATAATAAATATTGTGCTTTAAATCTTAAAAGATTTTATTAAATAATAAGAAATTTAACACTTATCAATATTACATTTAAGATAGAAGTTTAAGGCATAAATTTTTGTATTTATTTTTACCTGTTTAAGTAAAAATTTTATTTTATATATTAATGCTTGAAAAAATATGTTATGTAGAGTACTAAGTATTTACAATTTATAAAAAAGATATATGTCATTAAACTTTTTAGTATTATAAATGTAAAAAATACCCCTTATTGAATTTTAATTTAATAAGGGGTTATATATATTTATATTATTAAATGCTGTAAATACGAGTTAATCTTGCGGCATATCTATAACTTCGAATTTTTCAAATGTTCCCATTTGGCCATTTACTCCAGAAGAAGTATATTTAATTTTAAAAGATTTTCCCTGATTTTTATCTAAGGAGAAACTAAACAAATTTAAAATGTTATCTTGTAAGAAAAATTTAGATCTACCTTGCATATCTTTATTGTTGTATATGTAATCAGCCATTGCAGCTTTGGTTTCATCGTCGAATATTAATGACTCTAATTTAAAATAGCCGCTTTTATCGGTAAGATATTCATTTACTTCTTGTATAACATCATCTACAATTTGGAAACAATCTTCTAGTTCTAGATAATCAAATTCAATTACATTTAACCTTTGGATTCCTCCACCAGTTTTACCATTTACTCCGAAATTCTTTTCTAATTCTTCTCTTGTTTCATTTGTTGTAACTAGGAATAAAATTTTACTGCAATCTATTTCATTAAAAGAAACTCTATATTTTCCTGTGGCTGCTATAGACTTTAATATTTCATCGGCACTTTTATCTTGTTTTCCACCATCATTGGTTGATGAACCTTGGGATGATGTATCAGAACTTGGACCATATAAACCAAGTAATTCACTAAAATTAGGAGATTTATCTCCGGCATTTTTACTAATTAGCTTCATTTTGTCGTATTCATCAATAATAACAACTGCTTCTGGCCACATTAAGATATGATCTAACAAAGGAGATTCTACTTCTTTTTGGTAAATACCAAAATTGCTACTAAAGGAATTTGTAAAGCGTTCTTCACCTATATCATATTTCATAACAGTTTTAAATAATTGTTTTCCTAGTTCTGCGTCACCATTAATATTGGCGCTATCTATAAATATAGATGACTTTTCGTCGTGGTTTAAAATAGCATTTGCAATGGCTTTAGCCATAGTTGTTTTACCAACACCGGAAGGACCCACCATATATACGATATTTCCTCTTAGATTTCTACTATCTGTTTTTCCTTTTCTTGCGTCTTCTATTCTTTGAAGGCAACCGCTTAAAGCATTAAAGCATTGAGATTTTGCTTTAGCTTGACCATATATTTTTATTTCAGACTCATTATTAGCTATTTTTTCAATGTTTTTAAAGGCTTCAGGTAAATCTCTATAGCCAGCATATTTTTTTAATCTATATCGTTTTAAAGCTCTTGATAGTTTGTAGTAAGTTTTATAGATAAATTGATCTAGCATATGAGACATAGATTGACCGCAACCATGAATGAAGCCCGCTCTAATACCAGAGGCAATTTCTGAGGCTAAATCAGAAGTTGCACTTGTTACACTTTGTACATTTAAAGCACTTGCTGAAGGTGTAATATTAGTTGAACATATGGATACAAAGACTAACAGGGCTAAAAATGCAGATAAAACTCTTTTTTTCATTTTAAAACATCCTTTCATTACGACTATTAATTTTATTAATTATTAACATAATAGCACAGGTAACTTTGTTTTACAATAGCAAAAGTAATTATTCGTATGTTTGAACATATATATATAAATAATATGCTTTAAAATTGGTATAATTATATAATATAAACTGGTTTTAGGCATGATATTAAGTTTAATAAAATAAGTATAAGCTTTTAATTTAAGTAAATAACAATTATGGCTAAAACTTATATTTAAAAGCTTTATGCAAATTTACTATATAAATGAGGTTTGAGTTTGACATGAGATTTTGTATATTATATAATATTATATAAATTTTGTTACGTGTTTGGGGGTAATTAGATGCTCAATAAGGTGAGTGACATTGGTAATTATGCGGTTGAATGTGCAAAAAATGCAATGTCTGAAAAAGAACTCGATGAAATAAGAGTAAGATATTTAGGCAAAAAGGGTAAATTCACCGAGTTATTGAAAAGCTTAAAAAATTTGCCAATAGAAGAGAGAAAAACTGTTGGGGCACTTGCAAATAAATTTAAAGCTGAACTGGAAAAGGTTGTATCTGAACGTTCGGAAAAAATTTTAGAAAATGACATAAATAATAAACTTAAATCTGAAGTTTTTGATATTAGCTTTCCTGGTGAGGATTTTGGATTTGGTACGTTGCATCCTGTTACTATAGTACAAAAACAAATTGAAAAAATATTTACTGACATGGGATTTATGATTGCAGATGGACCTGAATGTGTGACAGATTATTATTGCTTTAAAGCACTGAACATACCGGAAAATCATCCTGCTAGAGATATGCAGGATACGTATTATTTAGAGAATGGTCAATTATTAAGGACTCAAACCTCTGCTGTTCAAGTTAAAGTTATGGAAGAGCATAAACCTCCACTGAAGGTAATAGCGCCTGGGCGTTGCTTTAGAAATGAGGATTTGGATGCATGCCATGAAAATACATTTTTTCAACTCGAGGGAATGATGATAGATAAGGGAATTTCTATCTCTAATTTAATATACTTTATGAAAACATTACTTACCAAGGTTTTTGGACGAGACGATATTAAAATTAGATTAAGACCAGGGTACTTTCCATTTGTTGAACCTGGATTTGAATTGGATTTATCGTGTTTGATATGCCAGGGAAAAGGGTGCCCAACATGCAAACAATCGGGATGGTTAGAGTTATTGCCATGTGGCATGATTCATCCGAATGTTCTTAAATATGGTGATATCGATCCAGATGAATATAGTGGGTTTGCTTTTGGTCTTGGGCTTACAAGGTTGGCTATGATGAAGTTTGGAATAAAAGATATTAGATATTTGAATTCAGGCGATTTAAGAGTGTTAAAACAAATTCATGGTGAGTAGGTGTAGAGATGAAAATATCGTTAAATTGGATAAAGGATTTCGTCGATTTAGAAGGGATATCAGTAGATGAATTGGCAGAAAGATTTATACTTTCAGTAGCAGAAATAGAAGATATAGAATATAAGGGAAATAATATTAAAGGCTGTGTTGCTGCAAAGGTTTTGAAGTGTGACAAACATCCTGAGTCTAATAAGTTAAAGGTGTTGCTTGTTGATATAGGAAATGAAAATGTACAAGTAGTATGCGGTGCGCCAAATGTAAGGGAGGGTATTGTTCTACCTTTTGTGAAGGTTGGAGGAAGCAATCAAAAAATTAGTAAGGTACAATCAACATTATTGTGCGGTGAAGAATCTAACGGAGTTTGTTGTTCTGCTTATGAATTAGGTATTAGCGATGATAACTCTGGGATTATGATATTAGATGAAAATATTAAACCTGGAACTGATATAAAAAATATAATACCTATAGATGATATTATATTTGAAATAGATAACAAATCTCTCACACACCGACCAGATCTTTGGGGCCATTATGGAATAGCAAGGGAGATAGCTGCAATAACAGGCAGAAAGCTAAAACCAATTGATTTAGATCAGTTAGAAGAATCAAATGGAAAATTAGGAATTAAAGTCGATGTTCAAGAACCGGGAAAATGCTTTAGATATTCATGCTTGTCAATAAGTAATATATGTAAAAAAACGTCAGAAATAGATATGCAAGTGCGTTTATACTACTGTGGAATGAGAACAAAAGATTTGCTTGTTGACTTAACAAATTATATAATGCTTGAACTTGGTCAACCTCTTCATGCTTTCGATAGCAGAAAAGTTAGAGAAATTTGTGTCAAATGTGCTAACCAAGGAGAGAAATTTTATACTTTAGATAAGGAAGAACACACCCTAAATGAAAATATGTTAATGATATGCAACGAAAGTGAACCAATCGCTATAGCAGGAGTCATGGGAGGTATGGACTCGGAAGTAGAGGGTGATACAAATTCGATTATTCTTGAAAGCGCAAATTTTAATGGTGTGAGTGTGAGAAAAACTGCGCTGGATTTAGGGATTAGAACAGAAGCAAGCACTAGATTTGAAAAGATGATAGATCCAGAGCTCACAATTATATCTATTAAACGTTTTATATATCTTTTAAAACAAGTAGATAATAATATATCAATTTCATCTGGATTGACAGATGTATATCTACATAAATATGAACCTGTTGTGATCGACATCGATAAAACCTACATAGAAAGTTACATGGGAATACCTCTTAAAGAAGAGAAAATAATATCTATTTTAGAGTCATTGGAATTTAAGGTAGAAAAGCGAAATGATGTTCTAAGAGTTTATGTTCCAACGTTTAGAGCAACAAAAGATATTTCAATTAAGGCAGATATTGTGGAGGAAGTATCAAGGGTCTATGGATACGATAATATACAATCTAAAACTTATTTATCAGAGTTAAAGCCATTGGAAGTTAATAAAAAAAGAGATTTAGAGCATAAAATAAAAGAGTTTTTATCTGGAAGCTTTGGATTTTCAGAGATTCATAGCTATGTTTGGTATGACAATGATTTAAATAAAAAGTTTGGTTTGGGTAGTTTAGAAGGAATAAAAATTATTAATTCAATATCAGGGGCAAATTCTATTTTAAGAAGCAGCATGGTTCCATCAATGCTTTATTCTGTGGATTTAAATAAGAAAACTTTTTCTGAGTTTGGCATATTTGAAATAGGAAGCATTTTTGATGGTGTTCTGAAAGATGGATTAGTTAATGAACAGAAAAAATTATGTGTTCTTTTAGCAAGCAGAGGAATAAATGAAAATTCTCTCTTCTATAGATTAAAAGGTATTATAAATTCACTGCTATTGAACATGAAAAATATAGAAGCGGATTACAAAACAAAGAAAGAGCTTTTTAAATGGAATCACCCTGTGAAATCAGCTGATATAATGGCTAGTGGAAAGGAACTTGGATATATGGGTTTGCTGCATCCGCTTATTGGAAATAATATAGATAAAAAACTAAATATTGCCTTTGCGGAATTAGATTTAGATTTATTTTCTGAGATTAATCTAGTTAATTCAGAATTTAAAGATGTTTCAAAGTATCCAGAGGTAAATATAGATTTTACTTTTTTAGTGGATAAGAATGAGCCATTCGAGAAAACATTTGAAGTATTAAATAAATCCAAGGGTGGACTAATTAAAGATATAAAGTTTGTAACTTTATATGATGGAAAGGGAATTGAAGAAGGGAAGAAAAGTTTAACATTTAATTTCTTAGTTGCTTCAGATGAAAAGACATTATCTGGTGAAGATATAGAAGATGTGAGAAATAAACTTTTATCTTATCTTGATGAAAATGGGTATAAATTAAGGTAATATACTTAAGCTGTTATGAGAAATACCATATGAATTTATTCATATGGTATTTTTTTATAAATAAGATAAAGTTTTACAAAGAAGATAAAAACTTGCATTAAAGAAAATAGATGAAAATATAATGAATAATAAGGATTGTGTTTCGACTAAAATCATAAATATTCGAAGTTTATTTGATGAATTGTTATAGTTTTAATAAATAACTATAAGACTAATATACATAAAATTATCGATTTGTCTTATTGACAGGACAAATATTCTGGATATATGCTATAAACTAATATTATATATTAAAGCGCAAGAGGTTTTTTATGAAAAGGTTAGTCGATAATGAAAATCTTAATGTTATAGGTCAAAGAATTAAAAGTGCAAGATTGCGTTTAGGATTAAGCCAGAGAGCCTTGTCTGAAAAGCTAGAGTTAAAAGCAGTATACATATGTAGAGGTTCAATATCGAGAATTGAAAATTGTGAACGCTCTGTGACAGACATAGAAATATCTGCAATATCAGAAGTATTAGGGGTAACTTTAGATTATTTGTTTGGAAGGGAATAAATAGTCTAAAGCGCTTTTATTTTAAAATAATTTAGAAAAAGCCGCGTTGTCACGTGGCTTTTTTATTATGAGAGTCATGACCATGTCGAGCACGCAAAGCGTACGAGATAACAACCACCAGTTATGCGGGTGAGAGGTGTTAAGTTAAATCATATGGTACAATATAAAATAAAGAGTTAGAATACAAGAGCAAAATAGAGCAAATAGAAGGAAACAAGAGAATAAAAAAAACAAATTAAAAAATTGGTGAAAAATATTGACACAGATTTTTCTTTGTGTTAACATAAATAAGGTAATATTTGTTTTTAATGTGTATTAAAAGCTTTTTGCTATATTATTTTTTATTATAAATGAGAGGAGAATATAAATATGTCTACTTATATGCCAAAGGCAGGTAAAGTTGAACGCAAGTGGTATGTGATTGATGCTAGTGGCAAGTCCTTAGGAAGAGTTGCTGCTCAAGCTGCAACTTTATTAAGAGGAAAACATAAACCAACTTTTGCACCTCATGTCGATTGCGGAGACCATGTAATTATCATTAATTGTGCAAATGCTGTGTTAACAGGTAAAAAATCAACTCAAAAGTATCATTATCGTCATACAGGCTATATTGGAAACCTTAAATCAATTAGATATGATGAATTAATGGATAAAAAACCAGAAAAGGCTATGGAATTAGCGGTTAAAGGAATGATTCCAAGCAATACGATTGGAAGAGCTGCCTTAACAAGACTACGTACATTTGCTGGAGATAAACACAACCACGAAGCACAAAAACCAGAATCTTGGAATAAATAAGAAGGGAGGCAATATAAATGTACAATAAGGAATCATATTTTTATGGAACAGGAAGAAGAAAAAGTTCAGTTGCTAGAGTAAGAGTATACAAGGGAACTGGTAAAATTACTATTAATGATAGAGATATAGATGACTATTTTGGTCTGGAAACATTAAAGCTAATTGTACGCCAGCCTCTAGTTTTAACAGATACTAGCGGAAAATTTGATATAGTATGTCGCGTTGCAGGTGGTGGAGTAACAGGTCAAGCAGGTGCAATTCGCCATGGTATTTCAAGAGCACTTTTACAATACGATTCTGAGAATCTTCGTCCAATATTAAAGAAAGCAGGGTTCTTAACTCGTGATCCTAGAATGAAGGAACGTAAAAAATATGGACTAAAAGCAGCTCGTCGTGCTCCTCAATTCTCGAAGAGATAATTGTTATATCTCAGAAATCCTTTATTTATATAGTTTTTAAATACATTCTTTAAAATTATTATATCTTATTATATTAGATTATAAAAGTTGACGATGTAAAATCACAAAAAGGAATTTAGAGTGTTAATCAGGCTGTATAAGATAAGATTTTTGTAGAAATTATAAAGTTTAGAGTTTTTATATTAGAATTAATAAATAATTATTTTCTTAAAAATGGCTTGTTTTCAGGTTATTATACCTTATTATAAGCCATTTTTTGTTTGTAAGCTTTGTAGAATTTTATAGTAAAAGGTTATGTGGAATAATTTGTAATATTAACATTTATATTAGTTTTTTGTAGTTTAAACAATAAGTATTTTTATTGTGTTATATAGTGCTTTAATTTTTAGAATATAGTATTATAATTTGTATTTGCCTAAGTATATGGTTGATTTATAGAGTAGTTGAATAAAAATATACCGGTTTATATGAGCGGCAATGTATATTTAACCTTATAAACTAATAAACAAGGAATACATGAAAATATTAATCTGAAAAATAAATTACTTATTAGCAGTTTATTTGTTGTCAGAAGAATCTTATATTTTATAGAATGTCATGAAAGCACCTTATATGGAGCTGAATAATAGGTGTTGACATACGTTAAATATATGGTTACTATTAATTGTAAATAATCAGTTATTTTACCTGAAAGGGCATGGTTAAATGAAGGTAGCAATAATAGGCTCAAGAGATTTAGAAGTAAACATAGAGAAATATGTACCTTATGGAACGACTGTTATAATAAGTGGCGGAGCCAGAGGCATAGATTCACTGGCAGAAAAATATGCAGATGACAATAATATAAAAAAGATTGTATTTAAACCAAATTATGAAAAATATGGTAGAAGAGCCCCTCTTTTAAGAGATAAATTGATTGTCGATGAGGCAGAGCTGATAATAGCGATTTGGGATGGTAAGTCATTAGGAACAAAATTTACAATAGATTATGCAAGAAAAAAAAGAAAAAGAGTAGAAGTTTTTATTGTGTAGAAATAATTGTAGAATAGGATATTTAGTGCTTTCTTATATTAAAAATAGAAAATATTAAATTTAAAATAAAGTTTGAATTTATTTGTTAGAAATAAATGGGTGTTTGATTAATAATTTTTATTAAATTTTAATAAAGTATTTGAAATTATAAAATTATATGATATAATATCTAAGTGAAAGAAAGGTGTTGATATTATGATTAATAAAATTATAAGAAAACCAGCAGATAAAAGAAAATTTTTTATTAAGTTAGTTGCTATAGTTTGTGCAGCTTTAATGGCAGCTTCTATATTTTCAGTTGTTTTATTTTTATAATTTTATATAAATTTTTCACTTTATATTAAAATATTTTTTTGTATTGTTTTGGAGGATTGTTAATGAGGTTGCCTGTTAAGGTGTTGTGCATTTATGTTTTACTGTTTTCTTTTATCTTTTTTGTGCCTTTTTATGCATTTTGTGAGAATCAAAATATAGGATACTCTGATGCTACTATAGACAAAGCAAAATTAAGTTTCATAGCAGCAACTTCTAGTGGTGGAACATTAGATACTCCTAATTCTGCATCATCTTCATCATCATCTTCGGCCTCAGTATCATCTTCATCGGGTTCTTCAAGCTCTAACGTAAGTAACTCAACCTCCTCTAAATCAAGTTCTAAACCTTCATCTTCGGTGAGCTCGTCAGCTTCTAAAAGTGTTTCTTCGAGTACATCTAAAAAAAGTAGTGGCAATGTAAATTCAAATAATACATCACCTTTGCTACCAAAAGGTCATGAAGTTGAAACAGAAGAAATGTCTCCAGAGGATTGGGCAGCAGCCTTAAATGCAAATCAAAGAGATAATTCAGGGGATACTTTTGATTTTATAAAAAATAATTTTAGTAATAAAGATAGTAATCCCTGGATGTTATATATTGGATTAGGGCTTATATTTTTTTCTATATGCGGATTTACATATGTGATAATTTTTATGACTAGAAATAAAAATAAAAAAAATAGAAAAAAGCGCAGAAAAACTAGATGATAATTGTTTAACAAATTTTAAATACATTTTGTGTTTAGGATTATTATATTTTACATATTTGAAAATACTGTTAATTTTACCTAGAGTAATATAATAGCATACCTTTATAATTATATTAAAAATAATATAAGCTTATCGAGAAGAATCAATTTAATGTAGATCTTCTTGATAAGCTTTTTAATGCAATTTGGTTAAAATAAATATATAAAACAATATTATAAATCATCAATAATGTTTAAATTATAGCTGCCATAATTTTTTAATGCAATTTGGAATAGGAAATTTATGTGGGTTATATCCTTTTATGTAATGATGGTTGTAATTACCATAAAAAAACATAGCAAGTTCATCTAACCGACGGTAAAACAATCCAAGAATACATTTTTTAAGTGAGTGATGATAAGATAAAAATTCAGAAGCAAAATTATTTTTATCTATATTTTGAAGGCTTTTAACACCGTTTAAGACTTCAGAAACACTTAAAAAGTTACAATGACAATATCCTTCATATCCATTAGTTGTTTTTACATGATACCATGAATTATTGAACTTTTTACTGTTAAGAACAGTAACGCTTTCATTGTATTGCAGTATACATATTTTTTTTGAGTTTATAGATGGGGATGCACGTAAATTTAACCCATCAGGTTCGATAACAACGCCTTTAAGGGTTTTACCATTTGAAGTTGATGCTGTAGAATTTAAGATTATATTTTTCAAATATGAATCTGAACACATCCAATTGGTTCCAATATTATAGGAAAATGATAATAGTGCATCGAACTCTTGTTGATTAAACATTATATTATTAGAAATTAGAAAGTCATTCAGCTTACTGCAAAAGTAGGATTCATTTAAAGTATTTACTAACATTGCATATGCTTCACGTTTTGTAATATTATTATAAAACAGATTTCCTGGGTATATTGCTTTGCCATATCCTAATGTTAGTAAATTGCATAATTTATCAACATAAACGTGTGGAACAAAACCTTCACTTGTATAAATAAATTTAATAGCATTGTCGCTTATGCGTCGCTTTTCGATAGAATGTTTGTTATAATCGGTATTATTACTAACAAGGATGTTAAATGTGGAGTTAGCTTTTTCCCAACTCTCATTTATTTTTGCAAAAGGCTGTACAAAGAATGTTCCACATTTGTTTAGAGTAATTTTGCAAGACCAAACAATTGTGTTGCCTTCAAAAGTTTTATTTGATGCAGGAAAATAGCGATTATCTAGAAAGAATTTTACATCTTGAATATTTGTATTAGTTATAGCAATAAGCTCGACTTCTGAGTTTTTTAAGCAAAAATTGGGAGTATAATAAGCGAATTTTATAGGTTCTGGTTTTAAAACGTTTACATTACATTTTGCATTATTTCCAAGATTATCTGATGCAGTTATAGTTAAGCTGCCTGGTTTAATTGCAGTTATTATACCGTTATTAACAGTAGCAATGGAAGTATTGCTACTGTGCCATGTAATCTGGTTACCTTGATGTTGTACAGGCATAAAAAAGGATTTTCCAGCGGGGATAGATAAAGATTTATATTGAAAAGATATAGATGCACTATTAGCATTACTTGGATATAATAAAGCAATAAATAGTGATATAAAGATACAAATAATATTTTTTTTCATTTTTACGTCCTTTATATATAGGGATATTTAATATTGAATAGCTAGTTAAAGCAAAAGCATAATAAAAAAGCAGCCACACAAATATGACTGCTAAAAATATTGGCATTTTCCTATTTTCCCGGGTTGTCGCCAACCAAGTATCTTGGGCATCGTCGAGCTTAACTTCCGTGTTCGGCATGGGAACGGGTGTACCCTCAACATCATCAACACCAATTTAACTGCAATTGAACTATATTCAACGACGTTATTATAATATGATAACACATAAAAATCAAGCCTTTTTAAAGAAATAATATTAATTCTATGTAATAAATAAAAATTATAATATTTAAATTAATTAATTGTATTATTTGCTGCATAATCGAATGTAAATATAATAATTTTAATGTGTGTATATTTTTTTCTGGAAATTAATAAAAAAATATGATATTATGAATTATATGTGATTATTTGCACACACTTTTGTGGATTTATTTATATATAAATAGCTAGGTTATGTTATAATTATTGGAGGCTGTATGTCTGAAACAATCAACTACAAAAAAGTATTTAATATATTGGTTATGTTATTTTCTATTGGGTTACTTATATATTTATGTGTATCTGAAAATGGTCTTATTAATTTAGTAAAAAATGTAGGCCGCATTAATAAAAAATTTTTACTTATAGCTTTATTGTTTCAGCTTTTAAATCTATTTATAGATATATGTTTAGCTTATATTTTTATTAGGACTTCTGTGAAAGGATATAGATTTACAAACGCTTTTAAGGTATCTATGGTCGGCCAATTTTTTAGCGCAATAACTCCGGCGGCTTCTGGTGGACAACCAATGCAATTGTATACTCTGATTAAACAGGGAATTGACCCAGGGTTAGCAACTTCTGCATTAGTTCAAAAATTTTTAGTTTATCAATCTCTAATAACGGCTTACGGTGCACTCGCAATAGTTTTAAGCTTTAAGTATTTTGTGAATGTTATTAGTAACATTATGTGGTTTTTTGCTATATTTGGGTTTGTTACTCAAGCATTGGTTATTATTGCAATATTATTTTTTTCGCTTAACAAAGAACTTACAAAAAAAATTATTGACTTTATTTTTAATTTTATGAGTAAGATTCATGTAATTAAAAATCCAGAAGGCAAAGTTTCTAAGTTAGAAGATCAACTGAACTATTTTTATAAAAATAATAAAGAGTTGTATAGCAACAAAAAACTATTGATAGCAACATATACTAGCTGTTTTATGCAAATAACTTGCATGTATGTGATACCTTATTTTATATATAAGAGCTTTAACCTTTCAGGTGCAGGAGTATTGAATATTATTTGTTCACAGGCGTTTGTTTCTATGAGTTCATCGTTTGTACCGCTGCCAGGTGCGTCGGGTGCGTCTGAGGGTATGTTTTATATGTTTTTTAGCTTGTACTTTACACAAGATACAATTAAGTCAGCAGTTTTGCTGTGGAGACTAATAACATATTATTTAACTATCTTAATTTCTGCACCATTTGCAAGATTAATTAAATAGTTTATAAAGTGTACTAATGAGGGTTGATATAATTGGAGAATTCTAACTCACCACTGATAAGTGTAATAATTCCGGTTTATAATTCAGAAAGATATCTTACTAAATGTCTGGACTCTGTAGGGAGGCAAGACTTTAAGAATTTTGAAGTGATAATAATAGACGATGGATCAACAGATTCATCGATAGAAATTATAAAGGAATTTACAAATAAATATCTTAATTTTAAATATATACAACAAGAAAATATGGGCGCATCGGCGGCAAGAAATAAAGGAATAAAAATATCTAAAGGAAAATTTATCTCATTTATAGATAGCGATGATTTTGTTGATAAAGATTTTCTTAAAGATATGTATAAAGAAGCATTAGACAAAGAATGTGATGTTGTTTGCTGTGGATATTCAACATATTACCCTAAGAAAAATATAGTAATAAAGGATTTATTTATGCTTTCTTCGGGGGTATATAAACCATATAAGTTTTTAAATATAATGATAAGAGATTTTAGAATACATTATACAATGTGGAATAAGTTATGGAAACGTGATTTGTTTGAAAATAATAATATAGAATATCCTAAGATGTGTTTTGAAGACATAAGTACAGTGCCAAAGTTAATATATTACTCAAATAAAATTGCTGTTATTAGTAAATCGTATTATTATTATACAAATAATAAAGATAGTCTAGTTCATACAGTAAATGTATCTCAATTAAATGATTATATAAAATCTTTGGCTATGCTTAGGCTTTTTTTAGAGAATGAGAATATTTATAATGACTTCAAATTAAGTTATAAGCTTTATACGTTGAGGTTATTTATTTGTAATTTAAAAATGATTTTTTTAATATATAAAAAAAATCGAGATTTTTTATGGATTATGAAGATTTTAAAAAAAAGCAACTCAGCCATTATAAAGTGTTTAAAAAAAGATTTTAAAAATAATATTGGAAATATAGATAAATTTCCAAACATTGTATAAATATTATATGTTGTGAAATTTAAAGAAATGGAGGATTAAAATTGAATACTAATAATGTTAATCCAGCAATTAGTTTGATTATTCCGGTATATAATGTTCAAAAGTATTTAAGAAAGGCATTGATGTCTGTGGTTAATCAATCGTTCAAAGACATAGAAGTTATTATTATTAATGATGGTTCTACAGACGAAAGTTTAAATATTATAAAAGAATTTGAAGAAAATTATGATAACTTTATTGTTATAAATCAGCCAAATAAAGGATTAGCAGAAGCTAGAAATACTGGTATTAGAAATGCTAAGGGCAAATATATTGCATTTATGGATAGTGATGATTATATCGATTGCACATTTTTAGAAACATTATATAATATGGCAGAAAAAAATAATGCAGATATGGCTTATTGCAATCATTATTTATATTATCCATTGTTTAGGCTAAATATTTATATGCCGTTTACAACAAAAACAGGAGTATATAATAAAGATGAAGCATTAAATAAACTTATAAAAGACATAATGTTGCACCATTATGCGTGGAATAAGCTTTATAAAAAAACTTTGTTTAAAGACAATAATATAGAATTTTATGATATGTGTTTTGAAGACATATCTACATCGCCTCGGTTACTCTATAATTCTAACAAGGTAGCGATAACTAGTAAAAGTTTGTATCATTACACAAAAAGAGTAGGAAGTATATTAAACACAATGAATGCTTCTAAAATTAATGATTACACACGAGCTTTGGGGTGCATAAGGAATTTTTTAGAGGGTAAAAATGATTACAAAAAATATAGAACATCCTTTTTAATAGCATCGATACGAGTTATAATAGTAAATTGGTATTCAATTTTTCGCATGCATTTAGAATTTATGAATTTTTCTGGATTTAAAGAAAATTGTGTAAATGTAGTTAAAGAGATAAAAGCCTTTTTAGAAGAAGAATATATATCGTCTGATGGAGCAATAAGTTTGAAATGGCCAGTGAAAGAACCAAAAAAACGCTCTAAAAAAGATGCAAAATTAGATCCAATAGCAAATAAGGACTAGTATAAAATAGTCTCATAAATTTATAGATATTGTACTTATAATAAAATAGAGATATAATTCTCAATATTTAAATTAACCTAATTCTAATAATTCCATCTACATTATTTATAAGATTTAAAGTATTAGTATTGATGTCATTGTTAGTATCGAATATAGCATAAGCATAATTTTGTTTAGAGACACTTTGCATGTGCTCAATATTAACATTATTTTGTGCAAGAAGAGAAGTTATTTTGCATATCATATTGGGAATATTGCTATGAAAAACAGTTAATCGATTTGCTGAATTTTTGGTCATGGATATGTTAGGAATATTAACAGAATTGATTATATTACCATTTTTGATAAAATCTTGAATTTGAGTTGCAGCCATAAGAGAACAATTGTCTTCAGACTCAAATGTAGATGCACCTAAATGTGGAATATTAATTGCGTTTTCAACATGCATAAGTTCAGGTTGTGGAAAATCTGTTATATAACAAGAAATTTTATTTTCTTCTAATGCTTGTTTTACATGGTTTATATTAACTAAACCTGAACGTGAGAAATTTAAAAGCTTTACACCGTTTTTCATTTTGGATATAGAAGATTTATCGATCAGGTTAATTGTAGAATCGTTTAATGGGGCGTGTAAGGTAATATAATCGCATTTTCTATATATATCATTAATAGAAGTTACGTATTTAACAGCGGAAGATATTTTGAATGCAGAATTTATAGATATAAATGGATCATATCCATAAACATGCATTCCAAGCTTATTTGCATCGTTTGCAACCAAGCTACCAATAGAGCCAAGGCCAATAATACCAATATTTTTACCTTTTATTTCGCTTCCTTTGAAGGTGCTTTTACTTTTTTCAACCAGCTTAGAGAGATCATTTTTTTGCTCTGAATTTATATTATTTACCCAATTGACAGCATTGAAAAGATTTCGAGAGGACATAATTAGGCTTGCGATTACCAGTTCTTTAACTGCATTGGAGTTGGCAGATGGAGTATTAAATACAACAATACCTTTTTCACTACATTTATCGATTGGAATATTATTTGTACCAGAGCCTAAACGTATAATAGAAATTAGGTTATTATTTAATGTCATTTCGTGTAATGATTTTGAACGAACAAATATTATATCTGGGTTTTCTGTATTATTTGCATATGTATATTCATTGCTTAATTGTTTTAGTCCCTTTGTTGCAATATTGTTAAGAGTTAATATCTTATACATTTAAAAATACCACCTAACTTAATAGATTAAATATTATAATAGGATTGAAGTAAATGGATTAAACTAGGAGTTTTCTTTCTCGAACTTTTGCATAAAATCTACTAGGAATTCTACTCCTTCTATAGGCATAGCATTATAAATGGATGCACGCATACCACCGATAGATCTATGGCCCTTTATATTAATTATATTATTTAGTGTTGCTTGCTTAATAAATTTGTCGTCTAATTCTTTTGATTTAGTTACAAATGGTATATTCATAAGAGATCTACAAGATTTATCAACATATGAGTGGAATAAAGTTGAATTATCAATATAGTTATACAGTATGTTTGCTTTTTGCTGATTTATTTTTTTCATATTTTCTAAGCTACCGATTTCATCTTTTATCCACTCGAGCATAAGTTTACAAATATATATGCAATAGCATGGAGGGGTGTTATATAATGAGTTATGTTCAGAATGAACACTATAATTAAACATGGTAGGAGTGATGCTTAAAGCATGGTTTAACAGGTCTTTGCGTATAATCACAATGGTTAACCCAGCTGGACCAAGGTTTTTTTGAGCGCAAGCATATAAAACTCCAAATTTTGATACATCTATTGGTTCCGACAAAATAAATGAAGATATATCAGATACTAGTGGAATATTTTTTGAATTAGGAATATAATTAAATTTTGTACCATAAATGGTATTATTCATGCAATAAAATAAAAAATCTGCATTTGGGTTAACCATTTCTTTGTCTACTTTAGGTATATATGAAAAATTTTTATCTTTGGATGATGCTATAATATTTGCATCACCATATTTTTTTGCCTCGTTATATGCTTTGGTAGACCATTGTCCTGTTAGTATAAAATCTGCACTTTTGTATTTACCAAATAGATTAAGGGGAACCATAGCAAACTGAGACGATGCACCGCCTTGAAGAAATAATATATCATAGTTGTCTGGAATATCCATAATATTTCTTATTAGGCTTTTAGTATCTTCGAGTATTTCTTGAAATATTTTTGATCTATGAGACATTTCCATAACCGATTGACCACTATGGTTATAGTTTAGCATTTCTTTTTCTGCTCTTTTTAAAACGTGCTTTGGCATAGTAGATGGCCCAGCAGAAAAATTGTAGACTTTATTCATATTATTATCCTCCTTATTAATACATGGTGATTTTAAGGCAATAGTAACAATACATTAAACATTTATATGCACTAAATAAAATACATATTATAAAGAGAAATTTTTATTTGACAAAATTAATATATATTATTGTCATATAAAATATATAATTTTATATGATTGAGCATAAATTTTAAAATGAATATTAGTGGTGAAATATGAATATGAGTATAAAGGATATTGTAAATGTAATGGTATAAATGTGTATGTTTGCATTAGACTTGAGATTAGAAGTTCAGACAACATATGGAGGCGATATAATGAGTGACGTTTTAGCATATGTAGGGAAACATTTCTTCTTATTTCTGTAGACTTATAATATAAAAGTATGGTAAAATTACTGATTAAAAGTAAAATTAATTTATGATTAATTTATTATAGTAAGGAGTATAAAAATTATGGTTAGTGTAGAAGATTTGAAAAATGAGTTAAGTTATCAAGTTTTAGTTGGAAAGGATATTAATGACAAATACATAAAGGGTTGTTACACAGGTGATTTCTTAAGCTGGGTTATGTCGAAGGCTAAACCGAAGGATGCTTGGGTAACTGTTATGGGAAATATTAATGCTATTGCAGTTGCAACATTAGCAGATATATCTTGCATAATTTTAGCAGAAGATGCTTATCTTGATGAAGATGCTAGGGATAAAGCAATACAACACAATATTGCAGTTTTAAGAACACACAAGAATAGCTATGATACTTGTGTTGAAATATATAAGCTTTTAAAAGTTACAAGCAAAGTATAATCTACATATTGGAACATATTGATTGCTATGTAACCAATATGACAATGCTATTTATAGCTATTGTTAGCATATATATTTGCAAATTTAGATAATATATGAATTACTAAAATTAATAGATATTTAGGCTCACCATTTAATTTGTAAATTTAAAGATATATGCAATTATTGACACTATTAGTAGAATATTGGATGTAAAGTGTAGATTTTAGTTCTTATATATAATATAATTTTGTTGATAAAAAATTTTCGATAGTTTGACTGTATTTTGACATATTAAGTTATGGGGGTAGTTATGAAAAAGAAAATTAGTAAGATACCTTTTAAAAATATACCTGATAAAGAAGAAAAATTAACGGAAACTATAAGTAAACATAAAAATACCCCTGGAGCTTTGATGCTAATTTTACAAGAAGCACAAGATATATATGGGTATTTGCCGGAGGAGGTTCAAAAAAGAATTGCCCGGGAGTTAAATATTGATCTAGAAGAGGTATATGGAGTATCAACATTTTATTCGCAATTTTCCTTGGTCCCGAAGGGTGAATATAATATATCGGTGTGTATGGGAACAGCGTGTTATGTTAAGGGTGCATCAAAGATACTTGATAAATTAACAGATAAATTAGGAATAGGTCCAGAAGAATGTACAGAAGACGGTAAATTTTCTTTAACAGCATGTCGGTGTATAGGCGCATGCGGTTTAGCCCCTGTGATGACAATAAATGGTGAAGTTTATGGACGACTTAAACCAAGCGATATAGACGTTATTTTAGAGAAGTATAAATAATATGAAAGAATTGTCATTACATATATTAGATTTAGTTCAAAATTCTATACGATCAGGGGCAGATTTAATAAAAATAAAGGTGCTAAATAACACAATTAATAATTCATTGTTAGTTGGTGTATTAGATAACGGAAGCGGTATAGAATTTAAAAATATTAACAAGGTTTGTAATCCATTTTATACAACAAGGGATATAAGGGAAGTTGGATTAGGAATATCATTATTTAAGATGTCAGCAGAGCTCACAGGAGGAAGTTTTTCAATAAACTCAAAAAAGGATTTAGGTACGCAAGTTATTGGTGTGTTTAATTTATCGAGTGTAGATATGTTACCAATAGGTAAAATGAATTGTACTATAGAAATACTAATAAGATGTAACCCAAATTTAGATTTTATTTACGAGAGAGGTATAGATGATAAATATTTTAGGTTAGATACTCGTCGAATGCGCGAATTGCTTAATGACGATGTTGCTTTAAATTCTCCACATGTTATGAATTGGGTAAATGGATATTTAAAGGAGCAAACAAAAATAATTTCCGGAGGTGGGGTTCAATGAAAACTTTAGAAGAACTAAAAAAGATTAGAGATGAGGCAAGAAAAAATATAAATGTACGAAATAACAACCCTAATGACATAAAAGTTTTGATTGGAATGGCAACATGCGGAATAGCAGCGGGAGCAAGGCAAGTGATGAAAGAATTTATTAATCAAGTAGATAAGAAAAATATAAGAAATGTTACTATTACTCAAACAGATTGCGCTGGTTCTTGCGAATATGAGCCAAGAGTTGAAATTATTTTTCCAGGAAATGAAAAGGCTACATATGTAAATATTACACCAGAGAAAGTTTCTCGAATTATTGATGAGCATATTATTAATGGAAATATTGTTAAGGAATATACGATAGGTTGGAATAATTAGTATTGGAGGACTACTTGTGTATCGTTCTAATATTCTTGTTTGCGGTGGTACAGGCTGTACATCTTCAGGTAGCGAGAAGATTATATCGAAATTGTGGAAAGAAATAAAAATTAGAGGATTAGAGCAAGAAGTTAATGTAATAAAAACTGGTTGTTTTGGTTTGTGTTCATTAGGTCCGATAATGATTGTATATCCTGAGGGAAGTTTTTATAGTATGGTTCAGGTTGATGATATAGCTGAGATTGTAGAAGAACATCTTTTAAAGGGCAGAGTTGTTAAAAGGCTGTTATATAAAGAAACATTAGATGGGGAGAAGATAAAATCTTTAAATGAGACAGCTTTTTATTCTAAGCAAAAGAGAATTGTACTGAAAAATTGTGGATTAATAAATCCAGAGAGTATAGATGAATATATCGCTATGGATGGATATTGTGCATTGGGCAGGGTGTTGGGAAAGATGTCACCAAGAGATGTTATTGAAGAAATAAAAATGTCTGATCTTAGAGGTAGAGGAGGTGGAGGATTTCCAACTGGAGTTAAGTGGGAATTGACAGCGAAAAGTGAAGCGGAGCAAAAGTATGTTTGTTGTAATGCAGACGAAGGAGATCCAGGGGCTTTTATGGATCGTGCTATTTTAGAAGGAGATCCTCATTCTGTTATTGAGTCAATGGCAATTGCCGGGTATGCAATAGGCGCAAATAAGGGTTTTATATATGTAAGAGCAGAATACCCGATTGCTGTTAAAAGGTTAAATATTGCTATTGAACAAGCAAGAAATTATGGTTTGCTTGGTCAAGATATTTTTAGCTCTGGATTTAACTTCGATATAGATTTAAGGCTTGGGGCTGGTGCTTTTGTGTGTGGAGAAGAAACAGCTTTAATGTCTTCAATAAGCGGGAAAAGAGGTGAACCTCGTCCACGTCCTCCATATCCAGCAGTAAAAGGATTATTTGATTGTCCAACGCTTCTTAATAATGTGGAAACTTATGCTAATATACCTCAAATAATATTGAAAGGTGCAAGTTGGTTTAATAGTATAGGAACAGAAAAATCTAAAGGTACGAAGGTGTTTGCATTAGGAGGAAAGATTAACCATACAGGTTTAGTGGAAGTTCCAATGGGAACAACCTTGAGGGAGATTGTGGAGGAGATTGGCGGAGGAATTCCCAATGGCAAGAAATTTAAAGCCGCGCAAACGGGAGGACCATCTGGAGGGTGCATTTCAATAGAGAATATAGATATACCAATAGACTATGATAATTTACTTTCGATTGGCTCTATGATGGGTTCAGGTGGACTTATTGTTATGGATCAAGACACTTGTATGGTAGATATAGCAAAGTTTTTTCTAGAATTTACAGTTGATGAGTCGTGCGGTAAATGTGTACCTTGTAGAATAGGAACAAAAAGATTGCTTGAAATTTTAAACAAAATCACAAGTGGCAACGGAACCATAGAAGATATAGATAAAATGGAAAAATTGTGTTATTACATAAAAAGCAATTCACTGTGTGGATTAGGTCAAACAGCACCTAACCCAGTGTTATCTACATTAAAATGTTTTAGGAATGAATATGAAATGCATGTAAACAAAAAAAAGTGTGAGGCCGGTGTATGTAAGAGTTTGCTTAGATATGAAATAATAGAAGGTAAATGTAAGGGATGTACATTATGTGCAAGAAATTGTCCTGTTAGTGCTATATCTGGTTTTGTTGGAATGCCGCATGAGATAGACTCTGATAAATGCATAAAATGTGGTATTTGTATGCAAAAATGCAAGTTTGATGCTATAATTAAACATTAGAGATAGGTGTTTGAAATATGAAGATGGTCAATTTAAAGATAGATGGAGTTAAGGTATCTGTTCCTGAAAATACGACAATTCTTCAGGCTTCTATTGTTGCTGGAATACATATTCCAACCCTTTGCTTTTTAAAAGATGTGAATCAAATAGGAGCTTGTCGTATATGTGTTGTAGAGGTAAAGGGTTTAAAATCGTTAGTAGCTTCTTGTGTTTACCCAGTGAGTGAAGGAATGGAAGTATATACAAATACACAATTTATTCGTGATTCGAGAAAAATAACTTTAGAGTTAATTTTATCTACACACGATAAAAAGTGTTTATCGTGTATAAGGAATGGAAATTGTGAACTCCAAAAGTTATGTAGTGACTTTGGAATAGACGATGAGAACAGATTTAAAGGAGAAAAAATAAGGTTTATAAAAGATGAAAGTGCAATACATTTAGTTAGAGATAATAATAAATGTGTTCTTTGCCGAAGATGCGTTGCGGCATGTAAAAAGCAAAATGTTGGAGTTATAAATGTTAATGAACGTGGATTTGATACAAAAGTTGGCTGTGCATTTGAAAAGGATCTTTCAGATAGAAGTTGTGTTTCGTGCGGTCAATGCATAGCTAGTTGCCCAACAGGCGCATTATCGGAAAAAGATTCATGTGATGAAGTAATGAAAGCAATTTACAATGAAAATAAATATGTTATTGTGAATACAGCTCCGTCTATTCGGGCTACTTTAGGGGAATGCTTTGGAATGCCAATAGGGACGAATGTGAAGGGCAAAATGGTTGCGGCACTTCGTAGAATAGGATTTGATAAGGTTTTCGATACAGATTTTGGTGCTGATTTAACTATAATGGAAGAGGCGTATGAATTTTTAGATAGGTTTCAGAATAATGGAAAGTTACCTATGATAACTTCGTGTTCACCAGGCTGGGTAAAATATTGTGAGTATAATTATCCTGATTTAATACCAAATTTATCAACATGTAAATCGCCGCAACAGATGACTGGCGCTATTATAAAAACATGGTATGCGCAAAAATTTAATATAAGTGTAAAAGATATAGTTGTGGTTAGCGTTATGCCTTGCACAGCTAAGAAGTTTGAGATAACAAGAGAAAATCAAGCTGCGTCTGGTTTTCCAGATACAGATATATCTATTACTACTCGGGAATTAGCTAGGCTAATAAAGTGCGCTAATATTGATTTTGAGTTGCTGCAAGATGAGGAATTTGATTCTATTTTAGGTGATTCAACAGGCGCAGGGGTAATTTTTGGTGTTACAGGCGGAGTAATGGAGGCCGCTTTAAGAACACTTGAAGAGGCTTTAGAAGGCAAACCAATCGATAGAGTGGATTACACTGAGGTGAGAGGAAATAAGGGAGTAAAGGAAGCGGTTTATAATATATCAGGTAAAAATATAAGTGTTGCTGTTGTAAATGGATTAGAAAATGTGCCTGAAATTTTAGATGAGATAAGAAGTGGTGAATCTAAATATAGTTTTATAGAGGTAATGTGCTGCCCTGGGGGATGCATTAATGGTGGGGGTCAGCCGATACACAATTCTTACACAAGGCAAATCAATGATATTATAGGTAAGCGTATGAAAGCTATTTATAGTGAGGATAAAAATTTACCTCTAAGAAAGGCGCATGAAAATCAAGCGATTAAAATGATATATGATGAGTTTTTAGATAATCCTGGAAGCGAGAAAGCTCATGAGGTGCTACATACCAACTATACTAAGAGAAACAAGTTTTAAAATAACAATAAGTAAGGCTAAAAAATAGATTTATTCTGTTTTTTAGCCTTTATGTGTGTAAATATTAACGATAGTTTTGTGTTAATAATATGTTTGATGATAAGACACAACACAAAAATATCTTGTTGGAAAATCAATTTGACGAAAAAATGTTTATATATTAAAATCTATGTATTAATTTAAAATATATAAACAGATGAAGAGGTTAAAATTATGAGATTATCGAGAGAGTTTTATAGGCAAGGAGCTGTCGAATTGGCTCCAAAATTATTGGGAATGTGTATCTGCAGATGTATAGGAGAGAGGATTGTTAGATTTAGAATAATAGAAACGGAAGCATATCGAGGTGAAGATGATACAGCTTGCCATGCTTATAGAGGGAAAACTAAGCGCACAGAGATAATGTATAACACTGGAGGCTATGCTTATGTATATCTTTGCTATGGAATTCACCATATGCTTAACATTGTGTCGGGTGAAAAAAATTTCCCGGAAGCGGTTTTAATACGTGGTGGGATTGTGGTTTCTAATACTGTTATATCTAACAATAGGGGTGTGAATGATGAAGTTTTTAATCATAGCAGTATAGAAACTTTTAATAACTTAGAAGAAGGGAAAGTATTTGATGGTCCGGGGAAACTCACAAAGGCACTATTTATTGATAAGACATTAAATGCCGAGGATTTAGTAAAATCTGAGAAATTGTGGCTGGAATCTGATGGATATAAATGCAATTATAATTCCTCTAAACGCATAGGCATTGACTATGCGGATGAAAGAGACAGAAATAGACTTTGGAGATTTACAATTGAGTAAGTGAGATTTTGAAGATAATATTTTTGATATAATATAAAAAGGAACAATTGTAAACACAAAGAGTAGTGTGAAAATTGTTTTATAGAATATATAAATAAAAACAAGTTGCCGAAAGGATTTTATTCCTCGGTAACTTGTTTTTCTAAATTTGGTATGTGATCAAGTGTATAATTTATACATTGATTTATAAACTCACTTCTGCTTAAATAGTATTTTGATGCCAGTTTATCTATTTTTTCTAACTTTTCAAGATCCATACGAATTGTAATTGGTTCTTTTTTATATTGCTTTGGAATAAAATCTGACATATTATAATCACCTCTTGCAATAAGTATATGCGTTATTGCATTCTAAATATAGATTCAATATAAGAATACAAATTAGAATACAAAGGGATGATTGTATGAAAAAACAAACATGCTGTTTTACAGGGCACAGAAAAATACCGCTCGAGCAATACAAAAATATTGAAGAGCATCTTAAATTAGAAATTACTAATATGATTCATCAAGATGTTATATATTTTAGGGCTGGCGGCGCATTAGGATTTGACACCATGGCTGCCCAATCTGTGCTTGAGCTAAGGAAAGTATATCCACAAATTAAGCTTATTCTTGTTCTACCATGTAAAACTCAAACTAATAGTTGGTCTGAAAACGATAAAGCAAAATATGAAAGTATCAAAAATGCCTGTAACGAATATATTTATATTTCAGATAAGTATACATATGGTTGTATGCATAAGCGAAATCGTAATTTAGTTGATTACAGCAGCTATTGTATTTGTTATTTAACCAAGCACTCTGGGGGAACCGCATATACAGTTAAATACGCAAAAAGTAATGGGTTGTCAGTTATTAACCTGGCCCTAAAATGTCAATAATAGATTATTCTGAAAGTTAAATATATAGCAATTCTAGAGAAAGACTTAGTTATGGTTTATTTCATTGATATTACATATTGTTGTATTTGGATAATACCAACTTAATATTTGTTTATAATCTGCTCCTTGTTTTGCCATATATTCGGCACCGTATTGGCTCATGCCCACACCATGGCCATAACCACGTACTGTAAAAATAAATTTATTGTCGGTATAGTTTATATCAAAGTCTGCTGAACGTAAGTTGAATAATTCTCTAATTTCTGTTCCCTTAACTTCTTTAGAGCCTATTGTTATGAACTTTACCATTCCTGATTCTGTACGGTTAGTACCGGAAATCCATTTTTCCGGATTTTCACCTAATGTGATATCCTTCCATTTGTTTAATAGCTTAGACTTAAATTCTTCTTTAGAAAACTCTGCAGAGGTTTTATAATTTGGTGCATATAGGTCGCCTGGACTAGGCACTGATGTTAAGTATTTTAGCTCTCCACCAAAAACATCTGAGGACTTTTCTGTTTGACCTCCTGATATTGCATGATATGCAGATAAAATGAATTCACCGTTTTCTTGCAATACTTCTCCATAAACACAGTCTACGTTACTGGTAATTTTACTGTATAAAGTATCGAAATTTTTCCCCCAACGTTTTTGCATTTGCTCTTTGGTAGTATAAATTTTCCAGTTAGCTATGTTTGCAGTGAAATAGGCGCCATTTAAATTTTTAGATGGTGACTGGGTTTCCTTGCTTCTTAGCCGACAATAATATGTATAAGCAGCAACAGCTTGAGCCTTTATAGCTTCATCTGAAAAGCTAGGAGGCATCTCACAAGCAACCGTTCCATATATAAAATCTAAATCTTTAACATCAATTATATTTCCGGAGGCTTCATCTAGGATTTTAAAGCCAATATCTTGTTTTATGTGTTGATTTTTCACATATGATTTTTTATTTTTAAAATTTGAGTAGAGATTTTGGGGCTGGTTTTTTCTTGAATCGCTTTTTATAGACAAAAAAGGGATTGTTATCGTGATAAACACTAATATTATTAAGCATATAAATACATTTTGCATCTTTATTTTCTCCTATTACTCATATTTTTAATATAGTTTACTGTGCATGCACAATATTGACATTAGATTTTAGTTGATTTAAAATATTTATATGTTAATTTAATGGGGGCTGAAGGATGAAAATGAAATATACAATCATAGTTTTAATAATTGGAATTTTAACTTTAGTTCCTTTTGAAATATGCTATATTGTAGATCCGGTATTTGTATCGTCGGTTACATCTTTGTCTAGAAGTAATTTGCTATATATTAGCTTATTTACATCTATATTCTTTATTGTAGCAGCGTTTATAGGTACGTTTTTATCAAAAAATGTACCTAGTAATGGAAATATATTACCCAATATTTCTATTTCATTGGTTACAACATCAATAGGTTTATTAGCTATTTGCAGCGGGGGAGCGGCGATAGTGTCTGCATTGTCAACATCTTTGTCACTATCCACTTTATTTAAACTAACTTTTTTAAGTGTTTTTTCTATTTTGGCTGGTATAACTTTTATAGTTACATCTATATGCTTTTTTTCGGGGAAAAATATATTTAAAAAAGTTCCTTTGCTGTGTCTTATTCCATCAATCTGGTTTATAATTAGAATTTCATTGTTTTTAATTCAACATGTAGTAACTCCAATAAATGTGTTATATATTTGTGTGATTTTTGAATATATATTTATGTTATTATTTGTTTTTAATAATGCGAAACAGTTTATATTTTTGCAAGATAAAGGTGTAGTAAAAAATATATTTATGTTTGGAATACCAGCTATTTTATTTTCTTTAATGTATAATTTATCGATCATTTATTTTAAGTTTTCCGGAGTACCGGATTATACAACTGGATATTCAATCGACTGTATAATAGATTTGCTTATATCATTATATATTTTATTGGATATGATATATATACTGAAAAATGAAAAGTATAACCGAGTAATACCGGAAATAGATGAAGAGAGAGATAAAGAACTAGATAGGCTGGTTGAAGAAGTTTATTCGAAGCTTGACGATGATTTTATGAATAATATTTAATGTTTTCCTGATACTACTTTTTATAAAATGTTTTAAGCTTGTATTTTAAAGATAGTTTTTTGTGTTTCACAAATTTCTATATAATATTTTATATATCGTGGAGGTATGTTCTATGGCAATTAAAATTGGTATTAACGGATTTGGAAGAATAGGCCGCCTTGTTTTTCGTGCGGCTTTAAAGCAACCAGATAAATTTGAAATAGTAGGCGTGAATGATCCATTTATAGATCTCGATTATATGGTATATATGGTTAAATATGATACTATTCATGGCAAGTTTGATGGTGCCATAGAAGCAAAAGACGGCAAGCTGATTGTAAATAATAAGTTTATAAATGTTTATTCTGAAAAGGACCCATCACAAATTCCCTGGGGAGATATAGGTGTAGAATATGTTGTAGAATCAACAGGTGTTTTTTGTACTACAGAAAAAGCATCTGCACATATTAAATCAGGAGCTAAAAAAGTTATTATTTCTGCACCGGCAAAAGACAAAGATACACCGACATTCGTGTGTGGGGTTAATTTAGGCAAGTATACCAAGGATATGAAGATTGTATCTAATGCATCGTGCACAACTAATTGTTTGGCACCTTTAGCTAAAGTTATAAATGACAAATTCGGAATTATTGAAGGCTTAATGACAACAGTGCATTCAACAACTAATACACAAAAAACTGTAGATGCACCTTCGGCAAAAGATTGGAGGGGTGGAAGAGCGGCTGCAGGTAATATAATACCTTCTTCAACCGGTGCCGCTAAAGCGTGTGCACTTGTTATTCCGGAGCTTAAAGGAAAATTAACAGGTATGGCATTTAGAGTGCCTACGTTAGATGTGTCTGTGGTTGATTTGACATGTAGGTTAGAAAAATCTGTAACTTATGATGAGATTTGTGATGCTGTTAAGCAAGCTTCTGAAAATGAAATGAAAGGTATTTTAGGCTATACAGAAGATGCCGTAGTATCATCAGACTTTTATACTGATTCTAGAACATCTATTTTTGATGCAAAAGCAGGAATAATGTTGAATGAACATTTTGTGAAGCTTGTGTCGTGGTATGATAATGAGTGGGGTTATAGTAACAAAGTACTTGATTTAATTGATTATATGTACAGTGTTGACAATAAATAAGTATTTTTGTAAAAATTAAAATGCTTTACTTCATATTAAGTAAAGCATTTTTGCATTGTGAGGTTATATTGATTAGTAATAATAATGATTTTTCTGAAAAGTGAAAATATAATCTGTATAATATAATACATAATAAATATTTTTTAATTATGATTTTATTTTCAAGGTAAAAACAAGACCCTATAAGGTGATTTATAAAACCACCATTATAGGATCTGAAATGTTAATAACATAAATATTAAGATTGAATTATAAATAGTGTCTTAGTTCGATAACTAAATTTTCCTCTAACTCTATAAGACGCTTAGTAATGTCTACTACGTTTTCTTCTGCTGCTTGATATTTATTTAAATATCTATATAGAGATTTTATGCCCATGTTACATCCATCAGTAATCACATCGGCAATAGTGTTGTCGGATTCATTCATAGCAAGTTTCATGTTTGTCTTCATCCAAGACATACCTTTTGCAATAGGGCTTGGTTCTTTATCGGAATTATTGTATTTATTTAGTAATTCATGAGTTTCATTACCAAGTCTTGCATGTTCATCTTTGCATTTATTTAAGGCTTTTTTCATATCTTCACTTTTAACATGGTCCATAACTTCGTCGAGAGAAGCAACTCCCATTTTTACCCCGGCATTACATTCATCTAATAATTTTATTGTATCATCATTTACCATATTAATCTCTCCTTTTTAATACAATTGAAATAATAACATTATATCTTTTGTCTGCTAGCCTAAATTAGATCTAAATTTTACAAAATTCGTCACTTGGTACAGTTTATTAAAAGGAAATTATTTTATAGAACTTAAGCGATAAAATATATCAGCATTTAGCAGTATAAATTATCGCTTTTTAAAAAGGGGCCATTACAATGGCTTATACAGAATACAGAGGTACAAAATTAGCTGTAAAAAATGTTTTTTGATTATCAGTAAGGACTTCATCACAAAATGCTATTGATTTTGCATCTTTATTCATATCTATATAATTTTCTAAAGGCGTAGCATTTAAAATAGGTGTACTTTTATTATAAAAGTACGGAAATGCTTCGCAATATTGAATTTCTCGTGACAAATCTGCTACATAATTTTGCTTGTTTACTTCATATAAGACAGCGATATGAGATGTACCATCTGCATTTATAATAATTAAGTTATGAGCTTTAACGCCTATTTCATAAAGCTCACTTATAAGTCTGTTAGCAAACTGTCTGCAAACACCTTTTTTCAAGGTTTTGGTTGCTTCAATATCCATTTTGAAAGTGTCTCCTAAAGTTTTACCTTCACTTAAACGGTCTATTTCATTTCCAACTTGCTCATCAAATATTAATTCACATAACAATTGTTTATAAATTTCTTTTATTTGCGTAAGTGTTTGATTTTCATTTTTTATTGGTTGAAAAATTGTATCATCCAAGACGCCTTTTATATTCATACCTATATCTGGTGAACCGATTGGTGACATTGTTATTAGTGTACTATGAGCATCTATTAAAGCTAGCATTTCGTCTGAACTTGTTGTGTCCGAATCTGTTGGAATTATAGATTCACTATCCATATCCATTGAAATTAAGCATTCACCTGAATCAATTGAGCTTGATGTATTTTCAAAGAGTTTTGGAATAAACATTGTCTCCAACAAGTCATTCATAGTTGCAATTTCATTTTTTGGATTCTTACTCATAAATTCTTTAATAAATAAATCTGCGTCAAAATCATTTAGTCTCACATTTTCTTGCTTTCTAAATTCATATGTCAGAAACCAAAGTCTACTTGAGCATTTTCCATATTTAGAATTATCAAACCTATTTATATATTTTGGTAAATATTTTTCTTCAAATTCTTTTTTTGAAATTATAACCTTGCTAAAATCAATTTCACCTGAAAATCCATCACGAGCTGTTAATTCAGAGAAGGCCAAACTTTCTGGATCTTTTCCGCAAGCTGGAACTTCATATCCTAAAATTTTTTTGGACGTAAGTGGACAATAAAAATTTTTTTGGGCATAACACGCAGACGTAAAGCAAATCAAAAGTGCAAGTACGAATGATAACTCAATTACTAACGAACGAAATATTTTTCTCATTTTATAAAAATCTCCTTATTTATTTTGTAAGTTTATTATAGGAGCCTTTTTATATTATGTCAATAAAAATATTAAGTTAGAAATTAAAATCATTAATTTTGCAGAGTTTTTTTGAGTAAAACCTAGCATATTTAAGTGACAATTAATATAGAATACAAGCAATAAATCTAAAACTGTTAGGATTTTATTTTTTGTGATTCTATCCTTGGCACTTATTAAATTATTATATACAAAAATTAAGTTTTTAATCTAATACTAAAAAGTTTAATTTAATAAATATATGGCAAGATTTAAATATCCGGCGAACGTTACCCAGAGTAAATATGGTATTTGTAAATATGAAGCGAGTGGATTAATTTTGTAGAACGACACAATCATAGCTAATATTAGAATCCACAGAATTATGAGCCATATAAATGCAAAAAGGAAGTTTTCAAAATTGAAGAATATTATAGGCCATACAAAATTAAAAAATAACTGTATGAAATAAATTGTTAGTGCAGAATCTCTGCTGGGACTATCTGATATGTATATAAGATATGAGGAAATACCCATTAAAATATACAATATAGACCACACTATTGGAAACAAGACAGATGGTGGAGATAATGTAGGTAAATTAATTTTTTCATATAAATTCATAGAACTCATTGTAATAAGAGCTGCAATGATGCCAGTACCAAGACTTATTAATATACTTGATAAAAGCGGTTTTAATTTTATCATAAAAATCCCTCCACTATATGGTATGCTTGAAATTAAAAGGATATTATAATTAAATTTATTTTATGGAGATATTAACAATGTAAATATTTATGTAATAGTGCTATAAAATTATTGTTATAAAATATATATAATATAATTAAATTATGTGTTTACACTTTAATATATAAAATAAACTAATTATCAATGTATATTATTTAAACTAAAAAGCATACTAACATAGAGGTGATGTAAATGACTACAAAAGAATTATTGTATATTGAAGATGCATTGAGTCATGAAAAATATTTTCAAACAGTTTGTAATGAAACAATTAATAAAATACAAGATTCAGATTTAAAATCTTGTGTTGAACAATTAAACCAAAAGCATCAGCAGATATTTAAAAGTTTCTGCAATTTGTTATAATATTGTTGGGGGTAAATAATATGGATGATAAAAATTTAGTCGAAAATATACTCCTTCTTCAAAAGGGTGTTTGTGATTTGTATATGCATGGTACAATTGAATCGTCTACAAGCAATGTTCATAATACCTTTAATGATGCATTAAAGGAATCGCTTTGCATGCAAGATACTATATATAATAAAATGTCTCAAAAGGGATGGTATTCAACTGAACAAGTTGACCAACAAAAAATTAATTCGGTAAAACAAAAATATAGCAACCAATAAAATAATAATTGATAAATAATATAAGTACAGATTAAATAATATCAAATCTGTACTTTACTTTTATATCTAAAGTGAACGATATGTAATTATATTAATAATATCGCTAATTACTTTAGAATTATTAACAAGTGAGTGTTTAGCAGCGATTTCTAATCTTTCAATGTTTTCAGTACTAGCGTCGTCCATTCTTAGAGATTGTTTGTCTAAATCAGTCTGGACACAATAATATTTATCGCCATTTTGTGAGAGTGTTCTCAACATATAGTCTATAGTTGCAGAGGAAGAGATGGAGGTTTGTTTAAAAAATGGTATCGCCCATTGTAGTATACCCCAATTTCGTATTTTTTCATAGCTGTATCCGACAAGGTTTTCGCCGGTTTCAATAGATACTATTACTATTTTTTCGCGATTTCCATAGTTGCTTTTGGCTTGTGCGTATGCACACATAGCTGGGTTATTGGCAAATAAGCCTCCATCTAAAAATGTATGGTTGTTATCTAATTTAAAAGGCTTAAAATATCCATTAGCAGCGCTTGTGGCTCGTGCACATTGCCAAAGCTTAGGATTACTCAGTTTATTGCTGCTCTGGAGTTTTGCATTAGATGTTTTGAAGAAATGTGGGTATGGGATATTGCTGATTTGATATGCAGGAATTAACAGATTGGTTGTTGTATTAGATAATGTTGCCTTACCTAAATATGATTTTAATAAGTTTTCAAGTGGTTTACAACTATATTTTGTGCTAATTAATCCATTTAAAGTAATGAGTGTACGGAACAAATTTTTTTTAAAAACTTGGGTGCCAAATTGTTTATATAATTCGACAACTTGTGAAGCAGAATATTTAGGTTTATTATTTTCAGATACTGAAAGTAAAGCAGCAATTATTCCACCTGTAGATGTACCAGCGATTAAATCAAAACATTTTGAAATTGGTTTTCCAACGCGTTTTTCAATATCAGAAAGTATTATAGCAGGAATAATACCGCGAATTCCTCCACCTGAGATAGACAATACTAATTTCAAATTCTTCACCTCATAATAAATATAGTAAATTTATATGTGAGGTAAAATAAAATTATAAATGGTAAATCAATATTTTAATCAAGAATATGAAATATATTATAATATGTTATTTTTTAAAAAACATATATTGTTCATATTGTATAAATATTAAAATTATCGATGACATAATTAAGGTTTATGATACATCTATTTAAATTGCAGTTCTACAACAACAATTTCAGGAATGTTATTTATACGAAATGGAAAAGTACTATTTCCGAGTCCACGGCTTACGATCATATTAGTATTATTCTTTGAATAAAGTCCAGCATCATATTTTGGAAATAATCCTTGCCCAGGAGCTAAAATACCTCCTATAAATGGTAACCGGAATTGGCCACCGTGAGCGTGACCTGTAAATACAAGGTCTGCACCACTTTCTACATAAGCATCAAATAATTCAGGTCTGTGGGAAAGTACTGCTGTAAATGTATCATCTTTAGTTATTAAGTTGTTTAAGATGGATTTTATTAACATTTTAGAGTCAGAGATTAAATAGTTTTGTCGAAAACTCGGGTCATCGATGCCAATAAGAGTAATATATTCTTTAGCCTTCTTTAATTGGATTTTTTCATTTTTTAAAACAACGATACCGGCAGATTCAATTTCTTTCTCTAATTTATTGTATCCAAGTATTCTGGCCTCATGATTGCCCGCTACATAATATGTAGGAGCAATTAATACGGCTTGCTTTGCGAAATCAAGGCTAATATTTATATTCGTATGATGGGAATCTACAAAGTCTCCAGTAATGACAATAATATCTGGATTAGTTTCTTTTAGCTTGTTTAATAATCTGTTATTGTTACTTCCAAATTTTGTGTTATGAAGGTCAGATATCTGAGCAATGCGATAACCGGAAAAGCTTTGAGGTATTTTACTACTTTTAATTATAATTTTATTAACTGTAAGTGCAGAGTTTCCCCAATAAATCCATATTATTAAGGCAATTAATGCGGGAATTGCTAGAGTTATTATGTATATTTGTTTTCTTTTTTGGTTCATTAATTACTCCTTTAGGGGTTGTAGTATTCGGCTTTTTGATTTTGTCGAAGCTTTAGGCATTATAGTCAATTATAAATATAAACAACCACCGCTAATCAAAAAAAATTCTTACTTTATTATACAATACTTTAAAAAATTTATAAACTCACTAACTTAAGATTTTATAGATTTTTGAATATATTGCAATAATATATAGTATTTAATATTAGCTTGGAGTGTAAGTATAGCAACTTGAATATTAAAAATACTTATTGTAATTTTTTATAACAAGTATTTTTGTTGTTAATAAATAAAATTATAAAAAGCATTTAAAATCCGTAGATACACTGAGGATTTTATTCTTATGGATTTAGATTTTATAAAAATGTGCAACTATTAATGTGGATGATATCATATCAGAAAGAAAATAAAATCCTGAAGAATGCATTAATATTATATTCAATAATGTAAAAAGCCTAGTGTAACTAGGCTTTTTAGTTTATATTAACAACTTTATAATAATATTCCTAAGATCTTAAAAGTTTTAAATTTAATATGATAATTTTTATTTTAATAAGTTATTTTCATATTAATATTTTTTATTCATTTTCTGAATTTTTTTTATTTGTTATAGCAAATACGCATAATAGAACTAAAGAAGTAGCAAATATTATATATATTATAGTTTTACTAGTATCTCCTGTTTCTACCCATGAAGCAACGTCTGATGTATTGGAATCGTCTGCAGCATCTGTGAATTGAGTATCATTAACAGAAGTATTACTATCCGGATCTGCATATGCAAGTGCATAAGTTGAAAATCTGTCTGTTTGGAATGAAAGAATGCCGTTTACTAATTCTGAAGGATCTATAACAGACACTTCACCATTATGAATTCGTAATATTTTAAACATTCTTCCATCACGTTGTAATTGCTCAGGAACAGCAAAACTAAATGTAATATTTTCTGAAAGATTAGATATATGACCAACTAATTCTGAATCAATCCTAACAGGAACGGATATGTCAAAGTAAGAAAGTATATTGAATAAACGACCTGAATGTTGGCTTTGTAGATTTTTTAAAGTGTTAGCAATTAAACTCTTTTCAAATGCTGATACCTGTTCTTCATTTAGGATACTTGTTTCTATATATCCTTTAACATTTTTGTTAAGCTGATATGCTTCTTTTATTTTTTCAATTAGCTCTGTATTGTTTCCCAATATAGAGGCTATATTTTTTATAGTATGTTCTAAAATAGTTTCACTTTTATTTTTATTTTCTTCAATCATACCTATTAATAATGTGTCGTAGTAATTTCCGGAAGAAATAATCGGGTTTTTATCTTCGATTTTTTTATAGTTAGCATAAAGATTTATATTTTCTGCACTATTTTGAATTGTGCTGCTAATTTCTTTACCATTTTCATCAACCCAGCCAAGAAATTCATAACCTTCTTTATAAGGAGATTCTAAGGTTATAACATCATTAACGGTATAAGTTATAGGCTCACGGTCAATATTTTTAAATGTTATAGTATAGTTATTTAGGGTCCATTTAGCATATAAATTAACAGATGAAAGTATGGGACTAGATAAATCGAATTTACTGCTTAATTCTAAAGACTCATCTGTATACCATCCTTCCAAAGTATACCCTTTGCGTTCTGTGTTTATACTTTCAGGAAGGATATCTCCTTTTTCAACTGGCAATTGATATGGACCATTAACTCCGTCGTTTATTGATACATAAACAACATCTTTTTTCCAAATAGCATATAATGTAATTGATTCACCTTGAGTTTGAGATAAGTTAATAATCTCTGCCTCGTCGTTGTATACTACATTGCCACCTTCTTGTGTTGCCCATCCTACAAATGTATAATTTTCTTTTTGATATAAATTTTTAGGCAAGTTTACTTTTTGGTCGTAATTAACTTCTAAGCTGCTGTCATCCATAGCATCACTGTTATCTGCTCCTGCTCCGTTAAATTGAACAGTATAAGATATAGGAGTAAATTCTGCAGTAAGATTCATATCTTGAGTAACAGGATCTTCTAAATCCCACATGCTTTGAGTTTCATCGTTTTTCCATCCAGAGAATTCGTATCCCACTTTAGATGGAGCTTCAACATCAAGTATATCGCCTTGATTAAGATTAATCTCTGTTTTTGTACCGTCAACATTAATTGTTACTTTTGCAGGATTTCTAGACCAAACAGCGTATAAATTAATTGTTTCGCTATTATTTTCAGTTAATTCAAATATGGTTGCTTGATCTAAAAAGTGTACTTCACCATTTTCTTCAAGTGACCAACCTAAGAAAGTATGATATTGCTTTGTATATGTATTCTTTGGAAGAACTTTAGATTCGTTGTAATTTATAGAGAAATTGTTAGAATCCATTGCATCTGAGTTATCTGCTCCGTTTCCGTTGAATACAATATTATAACTAACAGGTGTATATTCTGCATATAAAGTTAAGTCTTTCTCAACAGTGTTATTAAAGTCCCACATTTCTTCTTCATCAGTTGCTTTCCATCCATTAAATGTATATCCTGATTGAAGAGGTTGCTCAGGTTCAGAAATCTTTTGTCCATGTTCAACTTTAAATGTATCTTGAACGTGGTGAGCTATCATACTCACATCATATGTCTTAGTTTCCCAAACAGCGTATAAATGGAGTGTACCATTATCATTTGTATAATCTGGGTTTTTAATATTTACATTATCTTCGTCTGAAAATATTACTTGGCTATTGTCTGCAGAAAAAGACCAACCTTTAAATTCTGCGTGTTCTTTTGTAAACGTATTTTGAGGAAGTTGATATTCGTTTCCATAAGTAGCATCATCTATTTCTACATCTTCACCCTCTCCACCGTTTGCATGTAAGGTTATATTGTAAGTTTCACCGGTATAATCGTGAGTTTGCCATGTTGCTTTTAAAGTAACTGTTTTGCCTTCTGTAGATGTAAGATTGCTTACTTCTTGACCATCTGAAAAATATTGGCCAGATTCACTAATCCATCCTGAAAAGTCATAACCAGAGCGGGTAAATTGGTTTGTTGATAATTGTTCAGCCTTATCGTATGTAAAGCTTTGAGACTCCATTTCACCTTCTCCGCCATTAGCATCGAATTGAACTGTGTATTCTATAGGAGTGTATTCAGCATATAATGTTTGACCTTGAAGGGTGATATTAGGTTCGCTTTCTGGATCTAATATTTCAGTTTTTTCTGCATTCTTATACCATGTTATATTATATCCGTATGCTTTTTCTCTTGGGTATAGTTGTTCAGCAAGACGACCACTGAAATCAAATTCCATATTATTATTAGGTAATGTGATACTCTCTAAAAAATTATAATTTGCAACAAATCCAGCGCCTCCGTCGAGAGGGTTATTACTTAAATCTAAGTTGGTAAGGTAGTTGTCGTTTATATAAAGGAATTTTAAATTTGTTAAATTACTTAAATCTAATTGAGTAAATTCATTTGCGAATAATTCAAGACGTTCCAAACTTGCGGGAAGGTTGATGTCTGTTAACATATTGTTGTTACAATATAAGTATTTTAAATTTTGATTGTTTGAAAGATCTAATGTTGTTAAGCGATTCATATCAGCATGAAGTGTTGATAAATTAGTAAAATGCTCAATGCCCTTTAGATTTTCAATTTGCATATAGTTTAAAAACATATATGTAACTTGGCTGATTTCTTCTTCTGATAGAATATTGTCTGAATCTAGGTCATATTCTTTAACCTTTTCCATAAATTTACTATCAGGGAAGTTTGTGCTGTTGATTTCTACCTGGCTTTCTGCAGATTGTGCATATGCGGTATTAATTACAACAGGGTTAATAATAAAGCAAAAAGCTAAAAATATTGATAAAATTTTATTCATTTTATCAACTCCTTTCATTGTTTTCAACAATTAAATCATACAACAAAAACAATAAAATGTCACTACTTAAATTATGGAAAAATTATATTTTATATACTGGTGAATTTTATAGTAATATATTCTAAATATTTAACACAATATATATAATATAATATTGGAAAACTTTAGATTAAAAATGGGTTATAGATAAAACCTTAATATATGAATAGTGAAGATAATTATAATAGGGTTATATTAATGTAAAAAGGTGCAGATTATTTGAAGCTTTACAATTATGCAAATTATAATAGATACACATAAGAAAAAAGTGCTTAAAGAACTTGTTAGTTTACTGAGGTTTGTGTGCTTATTTTAGGTAACTGGTGATTAGTGAGAGCACGTAATTGTCCAGTTGGGTAGTTTTATATTGTTACCATGAGGCTTTAAAAACATTTGAAGAGTTGACACATTTTATCATTTCATTTAAAAAATCTTGAAACTCAGCATTGAAATTCTAAATTATATATTTTCCTCCAACATGAAATGATATAGCTTTTTAGAGCTTTCAGCATCTACATAGCAAAACATTTCAAGCCCTCGAATTACAATTTGTTGTGTTGCTGATACCATAATCGGACCAAACGCAAATGCCTCGCACATTTCATCGTTTAACCTTTCCATACGTTCTTCACCAATTATGTTAGATATTCTTTCATACATCTTATTAGATACAGGATAATCAACCCCGGATAAAATGTTTTTCATATAAATATGTTTTGCTTTTTCAGCAAAAATATCTAAGTGATTTATCAAAATATTACCTGCATAAAATTGCACCTTCGAGTGCCTATTAATAAAATTCGTATGATGATTTTCGATATATTTTTTCGATACATTAAAAAATTCACTTTTTTCTTTTTTCGCTTTCGTTCCACACAATATATAACAGTCATTAAGGACTTTCCAGCATATATAATCTGCAATTTCACCTGCTGTAGCTAAATCAATGCGCGCCAAAACTTCGATGACTTTTGATAAATACTGGTCTAAATAATAGCCTCTTTCTCCAAGATCTTTACGTATTCCAGCAGATAGTTCCCAAAAATCTTGTACACATTTCGTAATGTACTTACAACCTGGTCCAATAAATAGCACTTCCATGTCTTTAAAAATATTCATTTTACCTACCAACACTTCCTTGAACGTTTTGCCAAAGCATTTTTTGTTTTCTATCACTTACCGTTGCCATTGGCAAAATAATTATAATATATTAAAATTCAGAATATACCAACAATTGTTAGTATAATTCTAAAAATATTTAATTTATAAGTAACAATGCAAAATTAACACAAAGAGAAGTTGCTATTTACTCAGATGTCACCGAAAAAACGTATCAAAATTACGAATTGATGACACGTGAACCTAACTGGAAATTTTAATAAAAATAGCAGATACTTTCAACGTTTCATTAGACTGTCTCACAGGAAGAACAGATAACAAAATGATTAATAAATAGTTTAAGGTTAGTCGAGCCAATATCTACATAAAAACAAAAAAAGCCCAGGCATTCTGGGCTTTCCTCGTGTATCAAAATATATGTTTTATTACTTTAGAGTATTCGAAGTTAAATATAAACTTCATCACTGCGAAATAAAGTTTGGTAGCTTGCTGCATATCAACCGAAATTGGATGCAAGAGCTGCCTGTTGGTGGAGCCAAAGGGGAAGCAGTCGAACTTGACGGCTTCCCCTTTAACAAAAGGGTTGCCGTCCTCCCCGTATAGCATGTCCCACGTGACTTCAGTCCTGTCCTCCGAATACCACGACGTTACCACCAG
>CALWVF010000020.1 GCA_944384925.1 uncultured Clostridia bacterium | reverse complement strand
GTTGGTCAAGAGGTTAAGACACCGGCCTCTCACGCCGGTAACGCGGGTTCGATTCCCGCACGAGTCACCACTACTTTAAAAAGAGGTAATCCTAAATCAATAGGCTTACCTCTTTTCTCTTTAATATTGTTTTATTTGATTCATGTCTTTATACTGCTGTTTTTGTTTTCTGTATTCTCATTTTTATTTTAGGCCTTAAAATTTAGAAATGCATTAGTTACTTCATCTTTTCTTTTTAAGCTATTATCAGAGTTACTATATGTTTTATAAACCATCATATACTTGCCATTTTTAGACATAATAGCAGGGACTTCAATATTTTGTATAGTAAATTTACCATTTTGATTAATTTGGTCTATTATGGAAATAGCTTTATCGTTCAGATTATTTAAATCATATTCATATAGCTCTACAGCAACTCCAAATCTATTATATTTAAATTCATACTTATATCCATCCTGTGCGCCAATTATTCCAGCCGACATTTTTGTAACTTCACCTGATATGTATTCATTGTCTAAAAGATATTGTGTTAACCCATGTAAATTATTCTCATAATTTTCATCAGATATAGTTGAATTTACATTAGCTGTTCCAGACTCATTTAGAGCGTTGTTTTCACGAATGTCTCCAGCTCCACAAGCGGTCATTAGTATACCAAATATAGTAATTACAAAAATTAAAAGTTTATTTTTCATATTTTCCTCCATATTTTAACTCCAATAGTTTATTAGGTTTTTATGATTCATAATTAATTATATAATAAATATGATAATAATTCAACATGTATATTTATTATATAAGATATAAAGTATAGTAAATTTGACTGTTGTAATGAAGCATAATGACATAGTTTTTAACAAGAGATTTACGTCATGTGAAAAATTAATTTTGTTGTCCCCAATGATTTAAGTCTAAATTTTTTATAGCAGTCATAACTTTAGTTTTTAAATCTGGATATAAGAGCTCTAAATTTTCAATAAGTTGTTTAACCTTTTGCCTTTCTGTTTTTCCATCAATGGGACATGTGCTTTTTTGGATAGGTAGATTATATTTATACGCAAATGAACTAACTTCAGACTCACTGCAAAATATGAGAGGCCTTATCATCCAAATATTAGAATTAGATAAAAATGTTGTTGGAGAAAAACATTTTAGAGTTCCTCCATTAAATAGGTTCATAAAAAAAGTTTCTATTGCATCGTCAAGATGATGACCTAATGCAATTTTATTACATCCATGTTCTTTTGCAACTCTATTTAGTATCCCTCTTCTCATTCTAGCACATAAGCTGCATGGATTTTTTTCTTTTCTATCTTCAAAAATAATTTTACTAATTTTTGTTTTATATACAATATATTTTATATTTAATGTATCACAGAAATCTTTTACCTTATTATAGTTAGATGTTTGGCCATCAATCCCCATATCTAGCGTGATGGCAATTAAATCAAAAGTAATGGGGTAATATTTTTTTATATCTGATAAAGCATATAATAATGCTAAAGAATCTTTACCACCAGATATACCAACAGCAATCTTATCGTTTAAATCAATCATATTATAGTGGTCAATGGCAGAGCGTACATGGCTTGTAAAGTGTTTCATATATTATATAGAGCTAAATTTATTAAATAAAAATAACTATCTCCTTAAAATTTTTAAAGTATTAAAACGTATAATACTTATATTCTATGCTTTAATACAATAGATAAGATAACATATAAGGTTATGTTTAGTCAATATAATAAATGTATTATTTATATATAAGAAAATTTTAGGGTATCTAAAATGAGGATAAATAATAATTGAATAGGGAATAAAGATTTTTGAGTATATATAAGTTAATGTATTGTCAAGTAACATTTTCAACTTTTTATCTAACTGTATTCTTTATTTATTATATAGATGCTATTCCAGATTTTAATAGGTTGACAATCTTTATTCTGTATAGTAGCATTATTTATATAATGAAAAGAGGAAATTTAAAATGAATAATACGCCTTTATATGATGCTCTTTTAAAATATAATAACAGAAATATGTCATCTTTTCATACTCCAGGCCATAAAGGTAATTTTGATGAAATCAAAAAAAGCCTTTTGTCTCTAGACTATACTGAATTACCAGATACTGATAATTTATTTGCTCCATCGGGACCTATTTTAGAAGCAGAAAAGTATGCTGCTAAAGTTTTGAAAGTAAAAAAAACATTGCTCTCCGCAGGAGGATGTACACTATGTATACAAGCTATGATTCACCGATGCATACCATTAAATGGAAAGATTATTTGTAGTCGAATTATACATAAATCAGCTATTAATACCATAGCCCTTTTAGGGTTGCAACCTGTTTGGATATATCCCCAGCCAAATGCTAATGTACCGTCAATTCCTGGGGTAGTTACTAAATATGATGTTGAAAAAGCCTTGAAAGCAAATGCTGATGCTTCTGCTGTTTATCTAACAAGTCCAAATTATTATGGCATTATTTCAGATATAAAGTCAATTTCAGATATTTGCAATTTTTATAATGTACCTTTAATAGTTGATAATGCACATGGAGCTCATTTAATGTATGTTGGGGGAGATTTGCATCCAATACATCAAGGAGCTTCAATGACTGCATGCTCTGCGCATAAAACTCTACCAGTGCTCACTGGTGGCGCTTGGTTGAATATAAACGATGAGAGATATATTGAAAATACTAGAGATTCTATGGCTCTATTTGGTTCCTCAAGTCCATCATATCCAATAATGGCTTCACTAGATTTGTGTTGCAACTGGCTGGATATTTTTGGAATGGATGCTTTTAAAAAACTTGAGCAAAGAGTAAATAAAATTAAAGTTATTGCTCTCGAAAAAGGAATATCTTTGCCTAAAGAAGGTTGCGATCCTGTTAGAATTACTCTAGATACAGCCTCGATAGGTATAACCGGTTTTGAAGCTGCAGAATTTATGAGAAGCTGTGGCGTGGAACCTGAGTTTTCAGATTCTAGACATGTTATTCTTATTCCCTCACCTTTTAATTCTGAAGAAGATTTTATAAAACTAGAAAGATCTATAAAACTTCTAGATGTTGCCGATGAAATACAAAGTACTGTTTCTGAATTTGATTTACCTGATATGGAGATGCTGCCCAGAGATGCTATGATGCGAAGCTTTGAAACAATAAAAGTAATAGATGCTAATAATAGAATTGCAGCAGAATCACCATGTATTTGCCCTCCTGGTATGCCTGTTGTTATGGCTGGAGAGGTTATAAACAAAAAAATAATTAATATGTTGTTGGACTATAGAATTTATTTTATAAAAGTGATAAAATAATGATTATAAGTTTTTAAGGAGGACATACTTATGAAGTTAGTTATAGCTATTGTTGGTAATGATGATGCACCAATTGTACTTAATGCCCTTACTAAAGAGGGATTCCATGTTACTAAGTTATCTACAACAGGAGGATTTTTAAGAGCTGGCAATACTACATTCTTAATAGGTGTTGAAAAAGAAAAGGTAGATAAAGTAATAGAAGTATTAAGAGAATATAGTAGCAAAAGAACTCAGGTTGTACCAAGCACATCTGCTATTGATGTCGGTATGTATACTTCTTTCCCGGTTGAAATTACTGTTGGAGGAGCAACAGTTTTTGTATTAGATGTAGAAAAACATGAAAAGCTATAAATATGTGTACTATTTTTGAAGATAAAAATTTTATTGATGAAGTTAAATCAAAGTTATCATTTTCAAATGATAATTATCATATTCCTCATGCAATTATTATTGAGAGTAAAGATTCCGATAAACTTGTTGTAGCGGCTGATGTAATAGCTAAATTAGCTGTTTGCTTAAGCGATGATAAGCCTTGTGATGCTTGCAGAGCTTGCTTGAAAGTTAAAAAAGATATTCACCCTGATGTGTTAAAGATATCTGGGGTAGGGGTATCTAATTCAATTGGTGTGGATATCATTCGAGAAGTACGTGATATGGCGTATGTGATGTCGAATGAGGCAAGATGCAAGGTGTATATATTGGAGAATGCATGTGGTATGACAATGCAGGCACAAAATGCGCTTTTGAAAATATTAGAGGAACCACCAAGTGATGTAATATTTATATTATTATGTGATTCGGATTGCTCATTGCTGGAAACTATAAGATCCAGATGCATTAAGTTATCGTTTAATTCTGAATTTAAGCTAGATGATGCTGAGATTTACCGTTTGTCAGAAAAAGTATTGCATGCTCTATGTAATTTAAATGAATATAATTTACTTATATCTGTGAGCACTTGTGTAAAAAATAAGGAAATATTTTGCAAGCTTTTAGATTATTTATTGAATATATTTGGAGATGCTGCAGTTGCTTCATGTGGTGCAGTAGAAGATTATGTTAATAGTGAATATGTAGTTAGAATATCGAATAAATTTACAAGCTACACGATATTGCAATTAATTGAAGTTGTTGTTAAAACTAAAGAATATTTAGAAAAAAATGTTAATATTAATTTACTTGTAACTAGTTTTGCTATAGATTTGTATAATACTGCTGCTGGTTAATAAAAAGGAGATAATAATGATCGAGATAGTAGGGGTAAGATTTAGAGATACGGGAAAGATGTATTATTTTAAGCCTGATGGCATAAATCTTAATATAGATGATTTTGTTGTTGTTGAGACTACTCGAGGAGTAGAATGCGGTAAGGTAGTTTTAGCGAATAGAAGAGTTAATGATGATAAGGTAATTGCTCCGCTGAAAACAGTAATCCGAAAAGTAACAGATAATGATATTAAAAAAGTAGATGAAAATAGAAAAAAAGAAAAACAAGCGTTTAACATATGCTTGGAAAAAATAGCAAAACATAAATTAGATATGAAATTGATAGATGTAGAATATACTTTTGACAATAATAAAATTTTATTTTATTTCACAGCAGATGGAAGGATAGATTTTAGAGAATTAGTGAAAGATTTAGCAACTGTATTTAAAACAAGAATAGAATTAAGGCAAATAGGTGTGAGAGATGAAGCAAAAATGCTTGGTGGGCTTGGCGTTTGTGGCAAGCCATTTTGCTGCTCAACTTTTTTAGACGATTTCCACCCTGTTTCTATAAAAATGGCTAAAGAACAAGGGATGTCTTTAAATCCAACAAAGATATCAGGAAGTTGTGGAAGATTAATGTGTTGTTTAAAATATGAGCAAGAGGCTTATTTAGATTTGCTGAAAAATACTCCAAAAATAGGTGCAATAGTAGACACGGTAGAGGGTAGAGGTGTGGTTGAGGACTTAAATTTATTAACAAGTAAATTGAGTGTTAAGCTAGATAAAAATCCAGATGGCCCTCCAATTGTGGTTTTTGTTAGAGATGTTAAATTAATTAAAGACGGTAAGATTAAATTAGAAAAAGAAGAAATAGAAAAACTGAAAGGATTAGAAGAAAATTAATAACATAAATATGACTTATGAATCTTTAAGCTTTGATATATATATAATATGATACTAAAATAAGGAGGTGTAGTTAATGGCTTATAAAATATCAGATGAGTGTATTTGTTGTGGCGCTTGTGAAGTGGAATGCCCTGTATCTGCAATTTCTGAAGGTGATGGCAAATATATTATCGATCCGGAACTTTGCATTGAATGTGGAGCATGTGCGGCTGTTTGCCCAGTTGGTGCACCTAAGCAAGACTAGTTTTATATAATTTATTTACATAATAGAAGTATAATGTATTTGTTGTATAATTTATTTGCATGATAAAAGCCGGTTAACTCATATTAACCGGCTTTTTATGTACTTGATGATTACCTATCTTTTAATGATTGTAGATAACTAGCAACTTCTTGCTCAGAAATAACATCAAAGTAGCAATCGATGCCAACTATGATTTCCATTCCACGTGGGTAAGGTTGCCATTGGCCATCTTTGATATACTCAAAATTAAAACCATTTTGACGTAAATAAAGGTTTGGATGGATCATAGACTTATAGTATATGTAATTAATGTGTTGATAATTGTTACTCATAATTTTATGAATCTCCTTATATTAAGTATATTTAAAATAGTTGTTAATCCAATTTCCACAAGTTAGCTATTTCGGTTAGATAAGGTACTTTGTAATCTGTTGCTGTGCTTTGCTTACGCCCTTTTGTATGGGACAAAAATCTACCATCAATTTGCTCAACTCCAGTTGGCATATGTTTAGACACCAGATCTGCCGATAGTCCGAACATAACATTTCTTAGAATAAATAATTTACTTATATTATTATACAATAAATTTTATAAAAAATCAAGAATATTAAATGAAAATTAATTATATGTATAAATTGTATATATAAAATATGTATTATTTATTTGTGTTTAAAAAGACGACATTTTATACTTGTACTTATGTTTTTTATAAATTATAATATGTTGTAAAATAACTTATATAAGTTTATAATTTGATTATGTGGTTATATTAATATATCTTGAAAGGGGAAGATTTATGAATTATTCTAATGAAGTAGAACATATGTGTATAGTTAAAAAAGGTCCTTATCACGGTCCGGCTCCAATACCCGAGGAAGGAAAATGGATTAATGTATATGATATTAAAGATATATCAGGTTTATCACATGGAGTGGGGTGGTGTGCTCCACAACAAGGCGGATGTAAACTAACTTTAAATGTTAAAGATGGCATAGTTGAGGAAGCCTTAATTGAAACTATAGGATGCTCAGGTATGACACATTCTGCAGCAATGGCGGCAGAGATATTGACAGGAAAAACGCTGATTGAATGTTTAAACACAGATTTAGTTTGTGATGCAATTAATGTTGCAATGAGAGAGATTTTTTTACAATTTGCTTATGGAAGAAGTCAAACGGCTTTTTCTGAGGGAGGTTTGCCGATAGGTGCTAGTTTAGAGGATTTAGGTAAAGGGTTGCGCTCTCAGGTAGGAACAATGTTTAGCACAAGAGAAAAGGGTGTTAGATATATGGACATGGCAGAAGGTTATATACTATCGATGGGCCTAGATGAAAATGATGAGGTTATAGGATATAAATTTATAAGAATAGGGCAAATGATTAGTGATATTCGCCATGGATTATCACCCAATGAGGCTTATAATAAAAATATTGGTCAATATGGAAGATATGATGAAGCGGTTAAGTATATTGACCCGCGTGAAGAGTAAACTACATTTATTTTAAGGGGGGAAACTGAGTTATGTCTATTAACATAAAGTTTGAGGGTCAAGAAAGAAGAATGAAAAAAATAGAAGAATGTCTTTCTAAGAATAATTTGAGTAGTCTAGCAGAGGCAAGAGAAATTTGTTTATCTAGAAACATAAATGTAGAATCTATTGTAAAGGGAGTCCAGCCGATTGCGTTCGAAAATGCATGTTGGGCATATACATTAGGGTGTGCAATTGCTATAAAAAACAATGTTAAGACTGCAGCAGAAGCAGCGGAGGTTATTGGAATAGGATTAGAGGCATTTTGTGTACCTGGTTCTGTTGCAGCACAAAGAAAAGTAGGTCAAGGCCATGGAAATTTAGCAGCGATGCTTTTAAGAGATGAAACTCATTGTTTTGCGTTTTTGGCAGGTCATGAATCATTTGCTGCGGCTGAAGGAGCTATTGGAATTGCTAGAACTGCAAACAAAGCAAGAAAGAAAAAGTTAAAAGTTATATTAAACGGTTTAGGCAAAGATGCTGCGTATATAATCTCTAGAATAAATGGATTTACGTATGTAAAAACAGATTTTGATTTTTCAACAGGAAAACTTCAAGTTTTAGAAGAGCGTAGTTTTTCTAAAGGAGAGAGAGCACAGGTTCGATGCTTTGGTGCAAATGATGTTAATGAGGGGGTTGCAATATTAAAGCATGAAGAAGTAGATGTATCTATAACAGGAAATTCAACTAATCCGACACGTTTTCAGCATTTAGTGGCAGGAACGTATAAAAAATGGACATACGAAAATGGACGTAATTACTTTTCGGTTGCTTCTGGAGGAGGAACCGGAAGGACTTTGCATCCAGATAATGTTGCAGCGGGACCAGCATCATATGGGCTGACAGACTCAATGGGACGTATGCATAGTGATGCTCAATTTGCCGGTTCTTCATCTGTGCCTGCACACGTTGAGATGATGGGTTTAATAGGAATGGGAAATAACCCTATGGTAGGGGCAACAGTAGCTTGCGCTGTAGCTGTTGAAGAATCTAACATGTAAAATAATATATAATTTAATAAATAAAAACACATCCTAAGATTATCTTTAGGATGTGTTTCAAACTTAATTGATTACTTGTTTGTATTTATAAAATGTGTTACGGATGTAGATTTAGGATTTAGTTTCAATTCATCAATGGTTTCGATTATATATTCATAAGTGCCAAAGGTCTTTGCACTTTTTAATTCTTCTACAGAGAGTTTAGAAACTTTTTCTGATATAAGTTTTTCTATTTTTTTGACCTTTTCGTTTCTGCCTTCTTCATTTAATATGTTATTCCTTGCAAGGCAAAGCTGACTTAACTCAAAATGAGGAAGATAACCTTTGCTTAGAATATCATTATTTAGTGCTTCTTCAGAATTTTCAATTGAATTAGAGTTCTCCGATGCTTGTTCTTTATTAACATCACCGACTTTCTCAGTAACAGGAGTCCTAGGGTTATAGGCCTCCGTTTTATGTTTGTTGTCATAACATTTCTTAATTCCAAAAGTGGCACCGGTAATTAAAAGAACAGTAGCCACAACAGCTGTGATTTTAAGAGTTAACTTTTTAATTAATAAAAACATTTGTACGCGACCTTTCATATAATTTAAATATTTATTAATTGCTTTTACAAAAAGGGCATTATCTTGTGCTATTGCACACTCTTGTTGTTTAGGCTAAATTATAAGATTTAAACTACAAATATTATGCTAATCATAAACAGTTGGTAAATCAATGATGCTAAGAGGTTCAGAAGTTTTTTACCAGGTTCACTTTCTTTATTTGGCGATTCTGATACTTCGGAAATAGAGGTTGATATAATATTTTGTTTGTTATTATTAAAGTCTTGGTTATTTTGTGTAAATTCTTGATTTTTAGCATGGTTAGATTCTAAAAGTTAATTACCTGCAACAACTGGTTGAACATTGCAGATGCTGTTTATTATTGGGAAACTTTGATGTTTCTGCTTATAGCGTTCCAACTCAGAAGAACAATCTATGCCTAAATTGTGAAAGTATAGAGAGGAGGGTGAAATATCGTCTTGATCATTAGATGTAATGTTATTTAGATTATTATCTTTTGAAGAGATACATGAATTAGAAGTACTCTCCTCGTTTTCATGCTTGTTACTAATATGCTTATTAATTTTAAGGGCAACGCCGGTAATTAAAAGGACAGTAGCAACAATAGCTGTGACTTTAAGAGTTAATTTTTTAAATAATAAAAGCATATGTAAACGACCCTTCATATAATTTAAATATTTTAATTTTTGGTTTATTGCTTGGATGAGATTTAACAATAAGCTATACTAATATTATAAACTAAAATTATATAAAATGTCAATTAAAAAATTAAATAAAATTAACAGTAATTTACATTGATTTATCGTATATTTTCATAAAAACATTAAACTTAGTTAAAATCATATTTGCAAACTCTTTATCTATTCCCGTGAAGAGGAGATTAAAGTACAACCGCAATATAAGAATAACAATATATTGTATTGCCAATATTAATGAATCACATATATAAGTAGCTTCTGTTTTATAAACAAAAAATACACCCTAAGATTATCTTTAGGATGTATTTTAAACTTAATTGATTACTTATTTTTGTAAATAAAATTTAATGAATTTATGGAATCCCATTAAGAATCTAGTCTTTTTTTAGTAATCTAATTAAATTGTTGTAAGTTAGAAGATTCTTTAGCTACATTTAACTCATCCATAGAAAAGAGAGCACTCTTTTCTGCTATAAGGTAATCCATTTTTCCGTTTTTTAATTGCAATGCTCTGCAGTGGAATCAATTAAGCATTTTTATTGATTATAGGAATCGATAACGTTATTAATACATTAGTTAGTCTTGTGGATTACTGTGATAGCTTTCAGACTCACTACTACTTGTCTCAGCATGTGAATCACCTGTAGGAGTTGTAACGGTATCATCATTTTTTGGAGTAGGATTTAGATTTCCCCTATTTTGAGGAATTTCAACACTATTGATTACCTCAGCAGCTTCTTGATTATGATTTAAAGCTCCCACATTGCGAAAAGCATGAGTACTAGGGATTACCTCATTAGAGGGCTCTTCAACATGAATAGAATTAGTATCAACAGCTACCCTTTTAGGCGTTTTATTGCAACATTTCTTAATTCCGAAAGTAGCACCTGTGATTAAAAGAACAGTAGCCACTACAGCTGTAATTTTGATAGTTAATTTTTTAATTGATAAAAACATTTGTA
>CALWVF010000019.1 GCA_944384925.1 uncultured Clostridia bacterium | reverse complement strand
ATATATAATATAGCAAATAACTACAAACATTACAATTAATTACTTCTTATTATTTTTTTATAACAAATAACAAATAAAACTATGCTTATTGAAGTTATTGATGACACAATTAACATAGTAAACGGAGTTTTATCTCCTGTTTTTATTATATGTGAAATAATTGTATCAGACACATTAGGTTTCGACTCAACTTTTGTATTTATTATATCATAACCTTCATAATCAGTTGTGTAGCCTTCAATATTTTCTTCCTTTATTGTATATTCAATTTCATTTCCATCTTTATATTTCACCATATTCGACCAACTAAACATCCAATTGTCTGACTTAGTAATAATTTTTGTATCGATTATTTCTCCATTAGCCAGTAAATATATTGTTGCAGCCTCTGGAATTTCATCTTCACTTATGTCTCCTTGCCATTTCTTAACCCCGGATATTTCAATAGTTTCCGGATTATGAATATTTCTGACATTATTACCTTCTATAATTACATCGTAACCTTCAATATAATCTTCTGTAATATAATAATTCATTGGTTGATCTTGATCATCATATAATGCCAGATTTTCAAATACACACTGCCAACCATCATCTGATGTAACTTCTTTGCTTTCTACTAACCCATTATTATTAAATAGATTTATCACAATAGACTTTGGTCGAATTCGATCCCGATCATTATCATCTAACCATTCTTTAGTAATAATAATATTTTTACCACTTAGTATTATCCTTGCATTATTTCCTAAAATTGTATTCGGCTTGTTTTCATTAAAAGTAGTTTTGTACGTATAGTCTAAACTAGACCCTGAAGGATTTATCCTTTCATTTGTTATAGGATGAATTTTGTATTGTATATCATCATAGCCTATTGATCTATTCATTCCATAATAATAAATATTATCTCTTGCTGGAGTAAATTCTGCATATGCTTTAGATTCTAATAAATAGTTTCCTGCTCCCAAAGATTTGTTTGGTTGAATTGTATAAATTAGCCTTATAGGATTAATAAAACCTTTATCAATGTTAAGAGTACATAAATCAAGTAAATTTCTTGGTACTTCAAACCTAACTATCTGAGAACCGGTTTCATCATTTTTTATAACTTTTATATTACATCCACTTAAATCTACATTGTATCCTTTTGGAGAAGGACACTCACTATTACAAATAAACTGCTCTTCATTTGTTTGCTTTAAATTGTTCTTTTTCTTTGCAATATAGTTTGTTCCATTAACTCTTAATATCATCTCCTCTGATACAACAGATACTTCTTTTGGCAATTCGTCATACACGACAACCTTATCGTTTAATATATCTATAGGATTCTTTTCAACATTGTACTCAATAATATGTGTAAAAATCTCAGTTAACTCTTCTTCTGTTGGCTGACCAATATAAGTTGTATCTGAATAATCATATCCTTTTTTTAAATAAGGATTTGCTTTAATTTTATAACTTCCTTTTGGTATAGTTTTTATTTTACCACTGTCTTTCACAACTATATTAAATTCATCATATTTAGATTTTTTATCTGATGCGCATGTCAAACATTCATATAATCTATCCGGAGTCAATAAAGGACATTTTACAAATTTTCCAAGATTGCCAAATATACTTCTAGTAACTGATTCAAAATATAGTTCTGTTGTGTCGCCTTTACATTTCGCCACATTAAGATATGTAGGATTCAACATTGTCTCAATATAACGTTCTGTTTTTTTCTCAACAGTTGCTTGATCCAGCAATCCAATTGTCGAAAAATAAGCGTCTTTATTATATTCTTTTGAAATCTTATCCTTATAATAATTAGCTGTTAAGATTGAATAATAAGATGCCAGCGGCGTTGTAGCCTGCGCGCCACAATTGGTATTTCCTTTTCTTGTTTTTAAAACCGCAGTTTGCCAATAGTCTTCCGATATAATAGATGATTTCATCACCTTATCATTATCATATCTAGGTGTATACCAAATCGGCACCCCATCTGTTAAAAATATAACTATAGGAACATTACTTCCGGCACTTGAAGCTGATTTTTTCATAACCTCATATGCCTTATATATTCCTATTTGAAAATTAGTTGTTCCAGAAAAATCTGTATAGTTCACCTCTGCATGTGGGTCTTTAACTTCTCTAATTATCCTGCCATCACTACCAAATGACACAAATTTATTGCGAACAGGGTTGTAGTGATTCATAGACATTAAAACTCTTGCATAACCAGGAGCATCTTCACCAACAGTTACTATACTTGCTCTACTTTTTTCATTTTTCATTACACATTCTAATGCTGCATTAATAGAGTTTATAGAAGCTTCAGCCTTGCTTCTGTTACTAGATGAAGACATACATTGCATCATACTGCTAGATGCATCAACAACAAATACAACATCTACAGGTAATTCAATAGAACTTTTAACTTTATAATTTTGAGCTTGCATAGATAATATAACATCTATATTGCCATTTTCTATATTCTTATTATTATAATTATATTCATTATCTGTAGTAACAGATCTGTCAAGCCAGATACGTCCATCGTTTTTCTCATCATATTGACAACTTTCAACATCTAACACACTTTTTGTAAACGGATTTATGGTACTATAGTCTGTTATAATATTAGCATCATATCTGTTAAAACAACATTTCCTTTCTATGCATTCGCAATCCTCTGCAAATGCAGATATAGGTGCTATACTCAAAAATAAACAGAATACTACCAATAAGGACAACACTTTTTTAATCTTCAAATTATCGCCTCCAACACTATACTATAAATTTTAAGTGTCTATAAATAAGACAACTTTATAAATTTTATGCTAATATTTAGTCCTAAGATTAAAAATTAACATATGTATTATTTCTATAAGTTGAAGGTTTAAATTATTCCTAAATTTAAAATTACTGTTATATTAAATTTCAAAGCATAAAAATAAACCTCTGCATACACAAAGGTTTGTCCTAATATATTATTAATTATTTTCTTTTATAAACTTATTTATTAATTCGAATATATTTTTGTTCGATAAAGATTTATTAAAGCTTCTACATGAATCCTTCATTCTGTCTAATTTTTCTCTTTGCTCCAATAATTCCCTAACTGTTCTCGAGCATTCTTGCCCTTTCCCAATTCTAACTGCCATGTTGTTGTCGATAAGAAATTCCGCATTTTCTTCTTCTTGGCCAGGAATAGCATTAAATATAGCCATTGGTAAATTGCACGCTAATGCTTCAGAGATTGTAAGCCCACCGGGCTTTGTAATAATTAGGTCTGCTATCTTCATATATTTATAAACTTCATTTGTGAAAAATATCAATCTTGTTTCTTTTTTGCCTGACCTTTCATATTTTATCCCGCATCTTTTCAAAAACATATTTTTTTGCCTAGCTAATCTAGCAGACATCTTATGTCTATATTGATTATTAATAGCCCTCTTAAAGGATTCATAAAGTTTTTTATTTCTTCCTGTTATTACTATTATTTGAAAATCAAGGTCTATATTCACAATACTATTATATATTTTTAACACATTTGTAACACCAAAGCTTCCAGCCATTAATAGTATGGTTGGTATTGATTGATTTAAATTTAATTCCTTAAACACTTGAGTTTTATCTTTTTCTGTATAAAAAGCATCTTCAATAGGAATTCCAAATGGATATATTTTTTCTCTTTGTATGCCCATAGTTACCATTTCTTCTACCATTTCTTCATTCGAAACTATATATCCATCGATATTTTTATTAATCCATGTTCTATGCGGCGCATAGTCTGTCATTATACAAAGAATAGGAACAGAAATTTTACCTAATCCCTTTAAATTCGATACCATTTCTGTCGAAAACGGATGTGTTGTAATAATTATATCTGGTTTAAATGTTTCAAGCAATGGCATAAGTTTTTTACTAAATTGATTATTAATTGCCATAACAAATGAATTTAAAATATTGCTTTTATTTGTTGTATTATACATTACCCCATAAATTTTTGGTGTTTTTTTTGCAAGATATTCATAACCCTCTGTAACTGTTTTATTTAAAATAGGGCTTATATACTTTAAAGTATCAACTATTTCAACAACTGCATTACAGTCGTTATTTAATATATGAGATTTAAGCGCCAGTGATGCACGCATATGCCCACCACCTGTCGAGGCAGATAATATAATAACTCTCATATGTAAGTCCTCCTTAATAAGTAACTATAAAGCTCTTGTAATTACAAACAAACATACACTTCGCTTATTTACATAATAACATTACATCAAAAAATTTTCAAATACATATTATTGTAATTATTCATGTTATTTATTTAATCACAATTTAATTTATTTTCAATATAATAATATTGAAAATAAAACAGAATTATAAAAAATATTTTAATAAAAACAAATAGATATTGGGGGTTATCAAATGGAAAAAAAAGATTTAGATGCATTAATCAAAAAATATAAAGATGAATTGATGAAAATTGGTCGTAAACAAAATAAGTCTGTCCCAATAATAGCAGAAGTACAACAAAATAATGATTCAACATCTCAAGTTGATACACAATATATACAAACACCACCAGCACAAAATATACCACCAGTACAGGCAACCCAAGGATATACTACTTCTTTTATTCCAAATACAGTCGGAGATTCAAACATAACCAGCCAACCTATACCTAATACCAATACATTATACACTGTTGAATCTATACCTATCATAGAAACATACCAAGACTTTTTAACAAAAAACACAGACACAGGCTCTTTAAAAATACAGGCTTATGCAGCCCAACAAGCTATACCGGTAAGTGGAGTCAATGTAACTATAAGCAAACAATTCTCAGACTTAAAAAAGGTCTTTTATGAAAATTTAGTCACAGATGAAAGCGGTATTATCGATAACATCATACTTCCTGCTCCTAGCCCAGATTTATCTATGGATCCAAATGGTGATATACCATATGAAAACTATGATGTAGTCGCAAGAAATGACAAATATTATATGCAAACATTTCTTAGAGTACCAATATTTCCAAATACAAAGTCTATTCAACCAATAGCATTAGTTCCTAATGGAAATTAACACATAAGATAGAGAGGAGGAGAAATAGTGCCTGAAACACCTGTTATCCCAGAATATATTACTGTTCACCTAGGTAACCCAGATCAACCTGCAGAAAATGTGCGTGTCCCATTTGTAGAATATATAAAAAATGTTGCCTCCAGCGAGATATATCCAACTTGGCCTGAAAATGCAATCAGAGCAAATATATTGGCACAAATTAGTTTTGCTCTAAATAGAATCTATACTGAATGGTATAGAAGCAGGGGATACGATTTTGATATTACTAGCTCTACTGCATATGATCAAAAATTTATAAACAACAGAGACTACTTCGAAAACATATCTAGAATAGTGGATGAAATATTTAACAACTATGTTGTAAAGCAAGGTAGTATATTACCGTATTTTACTCAATATTGCAGTGGAACAACTGTAACTTGTGAAGGATTATCTCAGTGGGGAACTGTAGATTTAGCAGAACAAGGCCTGCTTCCTTATCAAATACTTCAATATTATTATGGCGATGATATAAACATAGTATATAATGCACCCGTCGCTGAAATTGCAGAGTCATATCCTGGTACACCTTTGAGACTTGGAGACTTTAGAGAAGAAGTTAGAACTATACAAAGACAACTAAATAGAATTAGTGACGATTACCCAGCTATTCCAAAAATACCAGTGACCAACGGAGTGTTCGATGTACAAACCGAAGATGCTGTTAAAAAATTTCAAGAAATATTCAATTTAACTGTAGATGGAATTGTCGGTAAAGCTACATGGTATAAAATTAAAGCTATATACAACAGTGTAAAAAATCTTTCTGAACTACAGTCAGAGGGATTAACATATGACGAAGTATCCAGAATATTTCAAGAAGAACTTGGCCCGGGAGATACAAGTATACAAGTCAGATTAATACAATATTACCTTGCTGTTATTGGATATTTCGATGATCAAATACCATTTATACAAACAACAGGTACATTCGATCAGAATACACAAAATGCTGTTTTGGCATTTCAAAGGCAATACGGACTTCCTGAAACTGGTGTAATTGATCAGGAAACATGGAATGAAATAGAACGAGTATATGACAATACTATTAATTCTTTGCCAAGCGAAGTAGTAAGTGCTAGCGATGAAATATTCCCTGGGAGATATTTAAGTTATGGAATTCAAGGAGAGGATGTTAGAACCTTACAACAATTAATTAACACTGCTGCTGCTAAAGATCCCAGTATTCCAACTGTTGGCATTACCGGTACTTTTGACGATGCTACAGACAATGCCGTTAGATTTCTTCAAGCCCAAAGAGGAATTCCAGTAAATGGAGTTGTTGGACCCATATTATGGGATTATATTGTAAATATAGCAAAAGGATAAATTTTTCCTATTAGAAATAATTAATATTAAAATCGGGTATGAAATGTTAACATTTCATACCCGATAATTCATAGATTTATTTATTTTATTATATATTCTCTTTATTACCCCCATTAATCTTCATATTCCATTACTTTCATTGCTAGCACTGTTATGTCGTCATCATGACCATCATTCCTTCTTTCTATAGCTTCATTTACTATTTTATCTGCTAATATCTGTGGATCTTTATCACCCCAGTTCTTTAAGATCTCCTTTATCCAATTGTCACCTGTCGATAGTGCACCATCAGACATCATTAAAACAATATCATCCTCATATAAATTAATATTTTCACAAGAAAACCTAACATCGGTTAAAATACCTGTCGGTAAAGATGGAGTATCTATTGAAATTACTCTTCCCCTTGTCTTCACAAATGTTACTGCTGCACCAGCTTTCATAAACTCAGTTTTCCCTGTAAATAAATCTGTACACACCACATCAAGTGTAGCAAGCGATTCCTCACCAGACTTCACTAATAAAGCAGAATTTATTATTTTTAATGCACAATTAAAGCTCAAACCTGCTTTAGATAGTTTAGACATTATTCCTGTTGCTATTGCTCCATCTATTGCTGCACGACCGCCCGTTCCCATGCCATCGCTCATCACAACTATCATTCTCCCTTTGCCATCATTAAAATATGTATAATTATCTCCACAAAGGTTCCCATTATCGCATATATGTTGAGAGGCACCTATTTGCAAATCAAACAACGGCCTCTCTGTTACTTGTATCATACAACTCTCATTACTATAACTTATGCAAGGAATATCCATTATTCTATCGCATATTTTCGATAATTCTTTTTTTATTGTAAATTTATTGATTCTATTTTTATCAATTATAGAAGATTCTATTTCTATAAATACTCTTTCAAACTTGTCTACCCGGCAGCTTACCTCTCGTGGTATTATTCCGGAGCCTCTTAACGACATACAGATCTTTTCTTCCAATGCTGTATCAAAATACTCATATTCTTTAAATTCTTCTACAATATCTTCAAGGACTTGTCCTAAAGAATAAAATTGCTCCGATAATACACTTCTTATATCGTTAACTCTTCTTTCTGCAGATTCTCTTATCACATAATCAGTATACTGTTTGTTTAGTGCTTTTACCATCTGGTTATTTTTACAACACCTTGTTATAAAATCTTCTGAAATGTCTTGCTTATCTATGGAACCTTTAGTGGTGAGTATGTTAACCATATTATTAATATACCCTTTTGTGTCTTCTCGCTCTTTATCCCAGCAAAAAACTTTTAGTCCACAATGTGTACATACCGATGAGACTGCCCTTCTACAAAACATATCTGAATCACCTTTGTTTAATTCATTTAACTTTTTAGATACAGAAATAACAGAATCCGATACAGATGATATAGCATTACAAGACGATTCTAATTTCATAATTAATGATCTTCTCAGGCTATCTACACAAACTTTTTTCCCCCCATTGTAAAATAAATCCGCTATATAGTTATTAATTCGTGTAGGCATCAATGCAAACAAAACTGAAGCTATCATCAGTTCATACATTTGTATTATTATTATAGATATGTCTCCTGTTTGAAAAGTGATAGCAGCGTTACAAAATATAAAAGCTAAAGCACTCGCTATACCACCAATCGGAGAAAATAATCCCGCCATCATACCTCCAAAAGCATAGGCGCCAGATATATATTGCATTTTCACAGAGCTTAAGCTAAAAATAATTCCACCAGCAACTCCAGCCACACTTCCGGCATTAATTCCACCATTATTTGCACACAATAGTATTATTACAATAGATAATATTCGCCCTAATGATATCCCCTTTATAGAAACATCTGCAAACGATAGCAATAGTATACATATCGACATAGCAACACACACTAATTCTTGTTGATTAAATGTCGAAAGACCTTTACTGCCCGATAACAACAAACTTGTTTTACTAAAAAAATATGCTCCTGCAAATGTCAATAGCCCCTCTGTTATAATTGTGATAATAGTTGTAGTTGTGAACCCATTTACTGTTCCCATTGCTATTCCTGTGGCAACTATTGGAAACATAGCCACAAATGAAGCAAAAAATAGCGAACGATTAAGCCTTTTTAAATCATTTAAGGCCCACCTTATAGCTCCAACAGCAAGTGATGTTGCTATATACCTAATTCCTCCATTAACCTTAGAAGGTATAATTGATCCTATTATGCATCCTGTTAATGCTGCCCATATATTTCCATATGGAACTGCTGCCAAATATGCTGCACTAAACGGTGCATATTCTTCTAATACTGTCCCATGAGACACTACTATTCCTATAAAAAAATATGCTAGTTTTACTAATACACCCTTTCCAATATCTAGTAATTGATTGTTATAATTCTTTGATATTGTTGCTTCTCCGTATTTCATATTTACCACCACCATTTACTTTGTTTGCTTGTCCGAAATAGTAAACACATTATATAATACCTCCTAAGTCGTGATGTGTCACAAAGTGTTGGTAAAGTATGTTAGTTTTTTTAATATAACGTTCCTATTTATTATTAAATATTACAATAAAATCTCTTTCTTCTTATTATTTCTCACTTCAAATAATATAAAGAACTCCTTGATATAATTTATTTACATACAAATCTAATTTTTTCAACACATTTATTTGCTTTAAAATATACTTCAGAAAAAAATTCCTGAGCATTATTCAAATTGCTCTTTATTTTTCCATCTATACTCTTTTTTAGATTATATTCATCTGTAAAATCTAAAGTATACTTTTTGTCCATAAACCTAATTGATAGCGCACAAGGCTGATTAACCCTATTGCCTAAAACAATAATTGGTTCTTCGTCTCCAAATCCTATTCTTCTTGTATTTTTATCTGCTATCACAAAACCAGCCAATAAAAAAAGGATCAATAAAGTGCACAAAAATGAACAAATAGCATACCTAACTTCTTTTTTATACCTTCTCACCTTTTAACCTCCAATTAATTTTTACAACAACTCATTTAAAACAGAAACCAAAACATCTCCTAACAATCCACCAGTATATACCGCTTCATCTAATGTATTGGCATCACTCCCAACTTCTATTAAAAGAGAGCCATGGGTAATATCCATATTATATTTTACATTAGCAAAGTTTAATGCTCTTGTCATTCCAGGATACATCGTCTCCGCAGTTTTTTGTAACCTCAATGCAAATCTTAAATTATATTCCCAATCCGTAAAACCCATCGAGCCATCTAAATCACACCCGCTAATAATCATAATTTGTGCCGCTTTCCTCCCGTTCACTTTAAAGGTTGGTTTTATTTTTCCAGTTTCATTATTTCCAATAGAGTCTCTATGTATATCTAAAACAACATTTATAGAAGAATGCTGCTCAAGATTTTTTCTTATTGTCTTTGCTGATCTTGAATATGAACCATTATATGTTGGATCATCGTGATATGTACAATCATGTATCACCCCTATTTTAGATTTTTTAAGCTTATCCTCAATGGCATTACCCACTTGTATAACATTTTTCGATGAATCTGTAGAGCGAGGATAAAAGCTTTCATAATAAAATCCTAAATCCTTCTTCATATATGATTCACTTGTGTGTGTATGAACAATTAAAACTTGAGGACTATTATCCTTTTTTATCTTTATATCAGGTGGTTTTGAAAGTTCATCTCCTATATTCAAATTAAAACTTGTCTTATTTTTAACATAAAAGTTTTCATAAGCTATACCCGAATTCCTAAATTGGCTTTCAGTTATTTTAAAGGTCTTTTCATCCGGTGCATGATATTCATCATCAATTTCCTTATCATTATCTTTACATGAAATATTAGATGCATTAGATTCAGGGTATTTCTTATATCTTTCAAAATTAGTAACTTGATTACTTTCAGTTATCTCTTCATTGTTTTGTTTCATTCTAATCATTCCATCCGGAAGCATAAATCCGGCAGTAAATACTTTTATGGCATTTTTATAATTTTTAAGTCCATACGGAATTCTCAAACAAAAACAAAGTAATGATACAAATACGCAAATTATAGATAAACTATATGAAATATAATTTTTAAGTCTTGTTTTTTTCAACATTCTTTACTCACGCCCTCCGATTGAAGACACTTAATTAAGCATCAAAAATACTAAACATATCTTTTAGTAAATTATGCGTGAGTTTATATTTTTATTCGTATTTATAAGACGTGTTATTAACATAATCCAATATATATAGTGTATACACAGTCATAGAAAAAATTTTAAAAACTTACTTATACACAAATTATCATACTGTCAATTATGATACTAACGAATATAGGTCTTCTGGGGAAAAATCCGGATGTAATGCACAGTTTATAGCCATTCCAGTTAAGCGAGACGCTCTTTCAATAAGCAAATCTATCTCTCGAGGTGTAACCATCATAAATTCTGCTTGAGCAGAAATGTTTTTATCTATCATATCCTCGTTTTCACTTTCCTTAAATGATAATACATCAGCAGCTAATGTCTTTGCATCTACTACAGTTGGAATTCCTATACTTATAACCGGTACTCCTAAAGTTTCTTTATTTATTCCCGGGCGTGAATTCATTACTCCTGAACCTGGTGAAATCCCTGTATTTGAAATTTGTATAGTTTTACCTAACCTATCTAATTGCTTCGATGCCAAAGCATCTATTAAAATAACTACACTAGGCTTTAATGAATCCGAAATACTTTTTATCAATTCTGCACTCTCCACCCCTGTCTGCCCTAAAACACCCGGCGCTAACACCGCTACCGAGCGCAACTTACCTAATCCTGTTGACCTAGCAATTTCTCCTTGTATATGTCTTGTTGCCAATATAAAATCTGCAGCTTGAGGGCCAAGAGCATCGGGAGTTATATTTGCATTCCCCAATCCTACTACAAAGACAAGTCCATTTTTAGGTAGAAGCTTTTTTATTTCATTAGATATAGTTATAATTTTTTCATCTGTACTCTCAAAATGATCTGTTAATGCCGGAAATTCCAGTGTTATATAAGTTCCCATTGCTTTTCCTATTCTTTTAGATGCACTGTCATTTTCTATATTGATTCTAGTTATATTTACACTGCCTACTCTTTCATTTTTACTGCTTATACCTTCTATTGCAGGTTGAGATAATATATCCGCTTCAATAGCCAAATCTGTTCTAAAAATCATTATATCAACTCCTTTCTTTTATTATTACAAATCAATTATTCATGTATTCATAAATAATCATAAAAAAAGAGATTAAGTAATTAGCTTACTTAACCTCTTTGCAACACAGTTGTTTGCTTTACTTCCAAACATCAGTATTGTGCAGCCCTATACTAGGTGCATTAAATTCCGGATCCTTTCCTAACTTCTTTTGAGCTTTATAATCTTTTAAAGACCTTACAGATATATCTCCAAGTATAAATATTACTATAATATTCAAAATAGCCATTAGCGCCATTAATATTTCGGCAAAATTCCAAACTGTATCGAACCCAGATATCACCCCTAAAAATACTGCTATTAAGCACGTAACCCTAAATAAATTTAATACGGTCTTATTATTCTTTATAAACAACACATTAGTCTCAGCGTAACAATAATTGCCTATAATAGTGCTAAATGCAAATGCCAGTATGCAAAACGTTATAAAATGAATACCCGCTACCCCAATTTGACTGCTCAATGCTATTTGCATAAGAGGAATACCATTCACACTACCATCCCTTGTTACTCCCGATAATAAAACTATAAATGCAGTTATCGAGCATATTATAATTGTATCTATAAATACCGATACTACTTGCACCATACCTTGTTTCACTGGGTGGGAAACATCTGCACTAGCCGCAGCATTAGGCGCACTTCCCATTCCTGCTTCGTTAGAATATAACCCTCTTTTTATTCCAACCATTAATGCACTACCTGCAAAACCTCCAAAAATAGATTTAAAGTTAAAAGCATCATTAATAATCTCAGAAAACACATGTGGAACCATTGAAATATTTTTAGCAATTACATATATCCCAATAAACATATAAACCATTGCCATAATTGGAACAAGATATGATGTTATAAATCCTATTCTATGTGTACCGCCAAAAATTATTATTGCAACAAAAAATACAAGTATTAGTCCTAAAATAATAGGATAAATTGAATTGTTATAATCTTTAAAATAATATTCAAAAGAAGACGAAAGAATATAAGACTGCAGGGCATTAAAAGCATAAGCAAAACATATAGTAAACACAATAGAAAATAAAATACCAAGCCATCTTTTCCCCAAAGCTTTCTGCATATAATAAGATGGTCCTCCACGAAACGAGCCGTCTTCATTTTTAATTTTGTAAACTTGCGCTAAAGTGCTCTCTATAAATGCAGACGATGCCCCTATGATAGCCATTACCCACATCCAAAAAATAGCTCCTGGTCCACCTAATATTATCGCTGTTACAACAGCAGATATATTGCCTGCTCCAACCCTTGATGCTGTCGATATCATCAATGCTTGAAATGACGATACACTTTGCCCATGTGATTTATTGGTTAATGATTTTAACGCATCTGGTATTAATCTAAACTGCGTAAAATCTGTTCTAAAAGAAAAATATAACCCACATGCTACAAGCATGACTACTAATATATAAGATAAGTTATTATTTATTGTTATAAAAATATTATTAAGCACTTAGCTAAAGCCCCCTAATTATTTATTTAGTAACTATATATTAACACCATTTTCTATAATTTGTCAACAAATTAACTCTAATAAATGCAAATTTTAAAATAATATACATAAAAATATTTTTAATTTCTATACATATTTTATTTATAGTGACTTTTTTACAAAGCTTTCTCTGTGATTGACATAATAAATATGATATGATAAAATTATAATTGTTATTTTTGAATAGCTTTATTCACCGTATTATAACTTAGTTCTTACTTGGGGGCGTAATGGTTTCGACGGGGATTGTGAACCTTGGTAAGCGAGCAGCGGCGCAAATCGCTTTAAACTTTGCAATTTTATAAATTAAACAACAACGATAATAACGTTGCACTCGCAGCCTAAATTGGCTGCCGTTCTTGCTGAGAGTACTGCGGCTTAGTATAGAGCGTCGATTAGCAGTGAACGTGAATGGGTGATTGATTCTTAACCCATCATGAATTTGAATCTACCTTTTAGATTTAATTGTCGTTTATTAACTCTTTAAGGGAATTTTTTTAAACGACTATGCTCGTAGAAAGCCTTGGGAATTAGTTTTCGGACAGGGGTTCGACTCCCCTCGCCTCCACCAGAGTAGGAAGCGTCGAACTATTCTTCTTTCGGAATGAGTTCGCGCTTGTGTATAGATTTGGGAGCGCCAGATAGGGGCGCTCCCATTTC
>CALWVF010000018.1 GCA_944384925.1 uncultured Clostridia bacterium | reverse complement strand
ATTGATTTAATAACCCCCGCTTATAACCAATTCAAGAGTTGGGCGGATGAGTTTGATACAGCGACCCTTGAGCAGAAGAAAATGATTGCCTGTCAGTTATTTAAGCGTGTCGAAGTCGGAAGGGATTATCAAATTTCAGTCGAACTCAATATGACCTATCAGCAGTTTTGCTCCGAGTGGGATAGTGGATTATTTATCAAATCTGCTGTTTAACGGCAGGCATACAGACTCTATTGACAAAAATCCGGTGTGTAACAAGGTAAACATTTTTTAAGATTACCTATTGCCAGATCAATGGGAAAGTTGAGGTTATCAATCAAATGATAGCCGATATTAGCACCTTCTCTAATGGTTTGGACAATGACAGCTTGTCGGTATGTGGCCGCAACGCTGGTAGAGCATGCGGCTGTTAACCGCAGGGTCGTTGGTTCGAGCCCAACACGAGGAGCCAATTAATTGTAGGGTTACTTTTAAAAGTAAGCCCTATTTTTTATTATATTATCTTAGTTCCTTTGAGTTTATGTTTGTTTGGACATATTTAATTCATTTAACATCTGCTTCCGAAGATTTTATTAGCTTGAGTTTGGATCATAAATATTTTTAGAGGAGTTATAAGTAGGCATTTGTATAAATGAACCTATATAAAACCTTCAAAAGTATAAGTTGTAAATCAATCATTTTAGTTATGATATTTGTTTTTGTCGTAATAATAAATAGTCGTTTTTAATGATTTACATAAGGACCTAGTATCTCATTTTAATTTTATTAACCAAAAGTATAGATGGTTTAATTAATTATTTTTATAGCCGGTATATTGTTAAGGTATGTTGCAACTTTATTTTCTTAATATAAATATTGTTATAAATTATTAAATCTTTAGAATGTAATTAAATTTATTGGAGAGAATCTTTTATTATATAAATTAATACTATATGTATATATTATTAGCTAAATTATTATTGGTATATTATATTAAGAGTTGAAAAAAACTAATATATAAACAATACGTATAAATTTATTAAGTAATTACTTTTAGTATATCGATTTTAAAATTCATTTGTTATAACTTGCTAGTCTTATTGATAGTTTCAGTTGTATAAAAGTTATGAAAGTATATATTTAGAAATGATATATTGGAGATGAAATCTTTAATTGTAATAAAAAGATTTTAAAGAAAATAAAATTAACTTTTACATATACATTGGTGTATATAATTATTAAAAAGGCGTTAAACGATACGTATAGAACAATTATAATTAAAAATTGATTAAAATTATACATATAGTTGAATAAGATACAGAATTAAATAATTTTTGTTAGATAAAAATATTTAATGAGCAAATATTTCATTTCGTGTTTGGAAAACCTACATTTAACTAAAATATTAAAAATAGGTGGTTGATTTGAAAAAGTTTTTGCTCATTATTTTTTTATCTATGTCGTTATTGCTGGCGACAGCATGTGGCAAAGTAATATATCCAATATCAGATAGTGGATATAAGGAAGAGACTCAAAATAAAAATGAAAGGTTAATCCTATCTGGCTCAACTTCTTTAACAAAGTTGTGTAATGCTATTGGTGAAAAATTTATGGAGAAGTATCCGAATGTATATGTGGAAAAATTAGATACAGGTTCGGGAGCAGCGACTAAAGATGTAATATCTGGCGCAGCGTCTATTGGTAATCTTTCGCGTGAATTAAAGGATTATGAAAATCCAGAACAATTCAACTCTATAGTTATTGCATATGATGGAATAGCTCTGATTTTAAATAATAATAATCCTATAAGAGCATTGACGTCACAGGAAGTAAGAGAAATTTTTAAAGGCGAAATAAAAAATTGGAATGAGATTGGTGGAAATGATGAGTTGATATCTCTAATTGGAAGAGAAGAATCTTCGGGAACAAGAGATGGATTTGAGAGTGCATTTAATATAGAAGGACAATGTGTTTATGATGTAGAGTACCCAGAAGCCGGGGATATCTTAGCAAAAGTTAGCAAAGATATAGGGGCAATAGGGTATGCATCGCTATTTAATGTTTCGGGAGATGTTCATGCAGTTAATATCGATGGAATAGAACCATCGGAACAAAATATATTAGATGGACTTTACTCTGTATCAAGACCATTTATACAAATTTATAAAAAAAATAATAATGATGACAACATTAAAAAGTGGTTTGAGTTTTTAACTTCGTCTCAAGGTGTAGAAATAATAAAACGAGAAAAATTAATTCCTGTTGTAATAAATGCTATGTAAATTTAAGTTGTAAGACATAAATTGATATTTTTTAAATTTACAAGTATTTATAATTTATTTTATAAAGTTAGATTAAAAGGGGCAAATGTAAGCGTAATGGAAAATATAATTAATAAATCTAAAACTAAATCTATAATGCTAATAACTCCGTATATTTGCTCTGCAATAATTTTGGTGTTGTTATCATTTAAGTATGCTTTTTATACAATTGAAAAAACATTTGGTGTTTTAGGCTATAATCTTATTTTTTCAAAAGGCTTTTTGATTGGAGACAATATTGTATATATAAATTTACTCACAAGATTGGGAATAGGAGGTTGTTTATTATTTTCAATTTTAGGGATTATATTTTTCATATGTAAAAAATATCTGCTTGCAGGACTTAGCTATATCATAATTTGTATATGTCCGCTTATTGCTATGCTAGGAGATTCTCTAACGGATGTTTCTATAGTAGATACTGGCTTGGAAGTAAAGGTAACATATATGTTTCCGATAGCTTTTATAATATTATTTGGATTTATTGGTGCATTGACATCTGTTTTAGTGATGGGGGTTGAAACTTTAGCAACTTGCATTTTTAAAAGCCTTGCATTTATTTCAGTGATTTCTGTGTTTACAATAATGCTGTATGTTATTGTATCGGGAGCTCCTGCTATTTCTAAAATAGGAATAGTTAACTTTTTATTTTATGATAATTGGAAGCCCAGCTTAGAACAATATGGAATTTTAGCAATGATTTGTTCCTCGGTTGCAGCAACATTTGGGGCGGTAATAATAGGTGTACCAATTGGTATTTTTACAGCAATATTCTTAACAGATTTTGCCGGAAAAGGTATTTCAAATATAATTCGGACTTCTGTGCAGCTATTAGCAGGTATACCATCTGTTGTATATGGATTTTTCGGAATGTTAGTTGTAGTCCGAGCAATTAAAAAGTTAGTACCTAATCAAAAGGTTGGAGATAGCTTACTAGCGGTGATTATAATTTTAGCTATAATGATTTTGCCTACTGTCGTGACTGTAACTGAAAATTCAATAAAAGCAGTGCCCAATTATTATAGAGAAGCTGCATTAGCTCTTGGGACAACCCCAACTCAAACAATTTTTAGGGTAGTTATACCTGCTGCAAAAAATGGAATTCTCTCGGGAGTAATTTTAGGTATCGGAAGAGCTATTGGAGAGACTATGGCGGTGATAATGGTAGCAGGAAATGTTGTAAATATGCCATCGTTGCTTGGTACTGTGAGATTACTTACAACCGGAATTGTTTTAGAGATGTCGTATTCATCTGGTCTTCATAGACAATCTCTATTTGCAATTAGCTTAGTACTTTTTGTGTTTATAATGATAGTGAACATGTTATTCAGTTTCATATCTAGAAGGGGAGTGAGCAAAGATTGAAGAAAAATGAGTCCAAGGGCATTATAATGAATAAAAAAAGAGTCTCTATTTATGATATCATACTGCAATTTGGAGTATATTTTTCAGCTGCATTAACAGTTTTTGTGTTGTCGTGCTTAATAATATATGTATTATATAACGGGTTACCATATATATCTTTTGATTTTTTAATATCTAAGTACTCCGAAAACGATGAATCCCAGAAGGGAATTTTACCAATGCTTATAAATACACTTTATATTGTTGTAATTACACTTTTGATTTCTTTGCCAATAGGCATAGGCTCTGCTATATATATGAGCCAATATGCTAGGCAAGGAAGATTTATAAAATTAGTTCGCATGGCAACAGAAGTTTTGTCCGGAATACCATCAATTATATTTGGTCTCTTTGGCTATACTGTTTTTTGTGGACTATTTAAATTAGGAACTTCAATTATAGCAGGTTGCCTCACAATGACAATCTGTATATTACCTCTTATAATACGCACAACCGAGGAATCTTTAAACTCTGTACCAAGTTCATATAAAGAAGGTGCCATAGCGCTTGGCACAACTAAGTTAAAGGTAATATTTGATATAATTTTGCCATGTGCATTACCGGGAGTAATAACAGCAATTATTTTGGCAATAGGTAGAATTGTAGGAGAATCAGCAGCGTTATTATATACTTCAGGGATGTCTTATACTATGCCTAAGGGATTTTTTAAACATATTTTTTCGTCTGGTCGTACCCTTACACTTCACTTATATCAATCTGCTAAGCAAGCTAATACTCCAGATGCTTTCCACATAGCATTTGCTACAGCAAGTGTATTGCTGATTTTAATTTTGTTATTTAATTTCCTAGCAAAAGTTTTTTCTAATGTATTTAGAAGAGAGTGAAATAGATACTCTGCATATATCGTATACTTTATTATTTAAAAGGAAGATATTTATATGAGTATAAAGTTAAAAATAAGAGATTTAAATTTATATTATGGAGATTTCCATGCGCTAAAAAATATTAGCATTGATATTGAAGAAAATAGCGTGACAGCTTTTATAGGTCCGTCCGGTTGTGGGAAGTCTACTTGTTTGAAAACAATAAACAGAATGAATGATCTTATAGATAACTGCAAAATAACAGGCAAAATTTTATTAGATGGATTGAATGTTTATGATGATAATATTGATGTAAATTTACTTAGAAAAAAAGCAGGTATGGTATTTCAAAAGCCCAATCCATTTCCAATGAGTATATATGATAATATTGCTTATGGACCTCGGGTTCATGGCATAAAAAGTAGAAGTATCCTTGATGAAATAGTAGAAAAATCATTGATTAGCAGTGCATTGTGGAATGAAGTGAAAGACAGATTAAAAGGTTCTGCCTTAGGATTATCGGGAGGCCAACAACAAAGACTTTGTATCGCGCGAGCTTTGGCAATTGAACCCGATATAATTTTAATGGATGAGCCTACCTCGGCATTAGATCCTATTTCAACATTAAAAATAGAGGATTTAGTTCAAGAGTTAAAAAAGAAATATACAGTAATTATAGTAACTCATAATATGCAACAAGCAGCTCGAATAGCAGACAAAACAGCTTTTTTCTTAAGTGGAGAAATTATTGAATACTCTAAAACATCAGATATGTTTAGTAATCCTGCCGACAAACGAACAGAGGAGTATATTACCGGAAGATTTGGCTGATAAATTTGATATATAATTTATTCTTGAAAAAGGAGGATGCATATGCCGAGAAAAACATTTGAAAAAAAACTAAAAAGCTTAAATAAAAGAGTTATAACCATGTTTGAAAAAGTATTAGACAGAATTGAGAATACTATTGAAGCAACAAAAAATAAAAGCGAAAGTGCAGCACAAGATGTTTTATTTGGAGACGATGAAATCGATAAAATGGAACAACAAATAGAACAAATGTGTATCGGAATATTTGCATTAGAACAACCTATAGCTAGTGATTTAAGAGTTGTTACAGGTTGCTTAAAAATTATCACAGACTTGGAACGTATTGCAGATCAATGTAAAGATATATGTGAAATTATAAATAATGAAGCATTGTTTAAAGATGATATATCAATATCAAAGATTATAGAGATGCTGGAAGCTATGGCGGTAATGTTTAGAAAGTCGATAGATGTATTTAAGGAATTAAGTGTTGATAATGCAGTATCTGTTTGTGAATATGATGATTGTATCGATAAACTTTTTTCTGATATTATATTGCAAAGCTGCAAACATATAGCGTTGAATCCTAAAGATGTAACCCATTATGTTGATTATATGTTTATTGCTAAATATATTGAACGTATAGGAGATCATTGTACTAATATTGCAGAATGGGTAATATATATAAAAACAGGCAGACATTCTACTTTAGATGAACAAGATAGCAAATCTGAAATGTTATAAATTAAAATTATGTGAAAAAAGATACACACATGAACAGCTGTCATATGTGTATTCCCTTTGTTTTATGTAACTTGAAATAAATAGAAAAAGTTTAAAATAATGAATTATTTTAGACATTTACTTTTTAAATATTGAAATAAGTATTGATAAAAATAAAACTTAATGATATAATAGAAATAACAAGAGGTAACCGTTCAAAAGACGGTTTGTCCATTGCATTTATTGTATAGCTGCAACTTTGGTCAGGGCAGCTATTTTTTTTATGTCAATTTTTAGTGTTAAGTAAGTTACCACTAAAATTAGATATATCAATAATAAATCTAAAGTCATAAAAAATATCACCCCTCTCGAAAAGGAGTGACAAACCGCCCATTGTGCGGACCTTTCCTCTTGCTACAGAGAATTATTATACATGAAAGTTATACAGAATTCAACGTATTTTTTAAATTTATAAAATATTGTTTATTATTCTAAAATTAATATTGATAATTATAAAACCTAGTGATATAATAGAAGTAACAAGAGGTGACCGTTCAAAAGACGGTTTGTCCTAAAGTTTTAGTCTTAATAACCGTTACTTTTGGCGAGGACGGTTATTTTTTTGCGCTTGTATCATTAAGTATTTTATCAAATACAATAAGTATTAATAAAAAATATAATAATTCCATGCAAATCACCCCTCTCAAAAAGGAGTGACAAACCGCCCATTGTGCGGACATTTCCTCTTGCTACAGAGAATTATTATACATGAAAGTTATACAGAATTCAACGTATTTTTTAAATTTATAAAATATTGTTTATTATTCTAAAATTAATATTGATAATCATAAAACTTAGTGATATAATAGGAGTAACAAGAGGTGACCGTTCAAAAGACGGTTTGTCCTTTATAGCTTTTTATTTAATAGCTGCTATCTTGGCTGGGCAGCTATTTTTTTATGTCAATTTTTAGTGTTAAGTAAGTTACCACTAAAATTAGATATATCAGTAATAAATCTAAAGTCATAAAAAAATATCACCCCTCTCAAAAAGGAGTGACAAACCGCCCATTGCGCGGACATTTCCTCTTGCTACAGAGCATTATTATACATGAAAGTTATACAGAATTCAATGTATTTTTTTAATTTATAAAATATTATTTATTATTCTAAAATTAATATTGATAATTATAAAACCTAGTGATATAATAGAAGTAACAAGAGGTTACCGTTCAAAAGACGGTTTGTCCTAAGCAAAATTATTGATTAATAACCGCTGTTTCTACTTAGGGCGGTTATTTTTTTATGTCAATTTTTAGTGTTAAATAAGTTACCACTAAAATTAGATATATCAGTAATAAATCTAAAGTCATAAAAAATATCACCCCTCTCAAAAAGGAGTGACAAACCGCCCATTGTGCGGACATTTCCTCTTGTTACAGAAAACTATTATACTCTAAAATTTTACAATTTTAACATGTTTTTTAGAATTATAAAATGTTTTTTAACATAATAAATTTATGTGATTAAATGCTAATTTTTCATTGCTTATTTACAATAAAAAACTAAATGACAAAGCCGCCGTTTGGACTGATTACTTGACCAGTTATAAAATTTGATTTATTACTTGCTAAGAATAAAATTGTGTTTGCTACATCAATTGGCTCTCCTATAGTTCCAAGAGGGGTTTCTTCTTTAAGTGCATTTAAATCATTACAAGATAAATTAGCATTCATATCGGTATTGATGACTCCCGGCGCAACACAATTTACCTGTATGTTAGATGGCCCGACTTCTTTGGCTAGTGCTTTTGTAAAACCAATTATAGCAGCTTTTGTGGCAGAATAATGTACTTCGCAAGATGCTCCTGTCATACCCCAAACAGAAGATAAATTGATAATTTTTCCTTCATGACGCTGGATCATTTGTGGCAAAATGGCTTTACAACAATTGAATGTTCCATAAACATTTATAGCAAATATTTTTTTCCATTCACCTAAAGAAATATCCGTAAAAAGTTTTTGCCCTGATACTGCTGCGTTATTAACTAGTATATCGATAGAGTTAAAATATTTATTAGCTGAATCAATCATATAATGTACTTGTTCTTCGTTTGACACATCTGCTTTCAAAGCAATACATTTGATTTTATAATTTTCCAATTCTTTTAATAAAGATATCGCAGCATTTTCTGAGTTTAGGTAATTAATAATGACATTATATCCATTTTTAGCGAATTCTCGTGCTGTGGCTGCACCAATACCTCGAGAGGATCCTGTTATTAAGACTGTTTTGCTCATCTTTTTACAAGTACCTCGACAATTTCTCCTATATAAACTTTATGGTAGTCGTGCTCTGGATAAAAATCAATGATTTTTTTATCGATAAAGTTTTCTGGTTTAATAAAATCTGTATATATTTTTTTGCATATCATAACTTTACTAGCTTCTTTAAAATAAGGTGCACTCGATGAAAATATGGGATTGAATCCGGTAGCTTCTATTTTATCTATATCTCTGCCAGATTTGCGGCCGCACAATGAAAGCTCTTCCCGATATTCCGGCTCAAAAAATGATAGACTATAATAATCATGTGCTTCTAAAAATTCCAGAGTGTATCTTTGAGGACGAACAAATGCAAAAGACACATGCTTATTCCATAATACACCAAATCCTCCCCAACTTGCAGTCATCATATTCAATTTTTGCTCATCGCCAGATGAAATTAACATCCAATCATTGTGCAATTCTGTGAATATATTTCCAGTTAATTCCTTTGTAGATAAGTTTTTAAAATTCATGCAAAAACTCTCCTTTAAAACAATGATAAATAGATTATAGCCTAAAAAATAATTATATTCAATATAAAATAAAATATTTTAGGAGGATGAAAAATCCATCCTCCTACTAAAAGTATATTACATTTGCTTGTTGATTAAGCATTGTAGTAACAATTAATCATCATCACATGAACAGCATTTATTTTTGGGGCATCCAGCGGTAATAATACAGTATAAGAATGAGAACAATGCAAACCACTGATATATAAAGAAAATAAATATTAATAGTATCAAAATAGCGGATGCAATAATGTTTACGAAATTAGCAAGTAAAGCAGCGGTGGAAAAAATTATAGTGAAGATAGAAGAGATTAACAAACCAGCACCTTTTCTACAAACACATTTATCAATATTTTTGTCTTGCCTTAGTAAACTTGTGGAACCTAGAGTCAATATTAATAATGATAGGCTTGATACTGTAAGTGCAACAATCGGAGCAGAAGTTAAGCCAGGAATTAGTCCAGCATATGTTAATACACCGATGACAATACTAAGCAAAACAGCAATAACTATTGCAAAACAGTCAAAATATCTGCTTTTACACATAGATAGTTCCTCCTTTATAGACTTGTAAAGCTAAAATTTTATATACATTGGCATTGATTATCAGTGTTAAAATCAATATAATGTGATATTGCTTTAACAACAAATCTTCTTTGCTCCATATTTCCTGAAGAATATGGTGTGCTTGGAAGTATAAATCTTATGTTTTTGACTTCTATATCGTCTCTGGCACATTGTTCTTGGGCGGGAACTTCCAAGGTTTTGAAGCCTCGAGGATATTCTTCATCATTACAATTGATTTCATAAAGAAGTATACCAACAGCAACTCTCTTTCCTCTACATACATTTTTTAATGTCAAAGACAATTCTAATATGCTTCCTTGAGAATCTGGGTAAAAATCACCAAGATTGTGGCAAACTATTTCATCGCAAGGATTTACAATAATTTCATTTTGACACCCACAACTAGGCTCACTACTGCTAGATAATGTAGAAAAATTTTCATTCATATCCGAAGTAAATGTGTGAGTTTGTGCATGTTCATAACCTGTGCTTCTAGCTGTAGGTAATGTAACATTTGTTACATTGATATTTTCCATATGTTTCCCTCCAAGAAGTGTAATTTATGCACCTATTCAGTCAGGTGCTTATACCCGACAATAAACTATTTGCTATATTTATTTAAACCGGTGCTTATATTTCATTCTATGCTTATAACTGAATTTAGTTGATAGATATTTTGTATTATATTTTAAAAATTGTTGTTAATAATTTGAATTTTGTATTTTTTACTAGGAGTATAATTTGTGTTTTAATAAAGAAATTTTGCAAAATTGCTTGACAAACACCTAATGTAGTGTATAATTATATGTGAAGGAGTACTAGTCAAGTATTTTCTGATCGATTATAGCTATAGGTATATAAGCCTATAGCCCTTTTCTTTTTGTGCATATGTTTCTATATGCTTTTTAATTATAATATGTTTATTTGTAAAATTATTTATATAAATTATTTCCATACATTTTTTCGGTATATAATTGTTACTGGTTTTATTATGAAATTTTTTAGCCCTAAAAATTTATTTAAATAAAAAATTACATTTGTAGATGCATGCCTAATATTAGTAGTATATTTTTTTGATTATAAAAATTGTTAAGTATAAGATATTATTTGAATAAGTCTGTATTTAGAAATATTGTTGTATCTTTAATTTTATTGTATTGATTTTAAAATTTAATACAGAACAGTAAATCACATCTATTTGATGTGATTTTGTTTATTATTTTAGTAAAATATCCAAGCCTTGGTTAAATAGGCTTGGAATACATATAATAAAATAAAATTATTTGCAATAAAACATCTTTGAGAGGTATCCTGATGCAAAAAATTAAATGGAAACAACTTTTAATTAATATATTGATTCCTTTGGTATTAATAGCAGGGGGCAGTGCAATATGTACAATGAAATCCATGGATTTATATGAAAAACTTGATACCCCACCTCTATCGCCGCCTGGTTGGGTATTTCCGGTTGTTTGGATTCTATTATTTACTTTAATGGGTATTTCATCGTATTTCGTTTGGGAGTCACAATCAAATCATAAATTAGTAGCTTTTGCGATTTATGCAGTTCAGCTTATTATTAATTTTATATGGTCGATAATATTTTTTAATGAACAAGAATATTGGCTATCATTTATGATATTGATTACACTTATATTATTGATTTTATTGAATATGTATTTTTTTAAGAAGGTAAGCAAAATATCATTTCTTCTTCTTATTCCATACCTGTTATGGGTTATATTTGCAGGATATTTAAATTTATTTATTGCAATTATGAATTAATCAACTTGACACCATGAGTTCCGACTTTTGATAGCGAATCCTTAAAATTTAAATTCAATGCAATTTTATTTTTATATATGTCGCTTAAAGGAATCATAACAAAACTTCTCTCTAATATTCGAGGATGAGGGATGGTTAATTCACTAGAACTTGAAGTAAAATTTTCATATAAAAGTAAATCTATATCTATAATCCGCGCCTGGTTTTTAAACAGCCGAATACGTCCCATAGCAGACTCAATTCCTAAGCAAGCTCCAAGCAAGGCGAGAGGAGACAAGGTTGTGAAAACTTGTGCACAACAATTTATATAATTATCTTGTTTATCGGGAACACCAAAGGGTTCAGTTTCATAAAAGTTAGATACTTTCTCTATCTTTGTATTTGGAAGACCATTTATACTATTAATTGCTTTTTTTATATTTTCTATTTTGTTTCCAATATTGCTACCAAATTCTAAAACAGCTTCTTTCATAATTTAAAAGTTAATATATTGCAACCCTAAATGTAGTATTGCTTATATATAATTTTACTCCTTTCTAAAAATTATCTAATTCTATCTCTTTTCGTGTACGCGTAATTTCCACAGCCATATAATCGAATGTTAAATTTATGGGAGCTTCAGGTTTTTTAACAGTTATACAAACAGTATCTATTGTTGGGAAATCACAGAGTAATTGCCTTGATATTTTTGTTGCTACAGTTTCTAATAAATCATAAGATTTACTTGTAACAACAGATTTAATTGTTTTTGCTACTTTAGCGTAACTAATAGTATCGTTAATATTATCTGTATTGCCAGCACTGCTCAAAGATGTTTCAAGAATAGCATCGATTTCGAATGTTTGACCATTTTGTTTTTCCTCTGGATTGACACCATGATATGCAAATATTTTTAAACCTTTTATTATAATTTTATCCATATTATTGTCTCCGCTCAATGAAGTTTTAATATAATTAATATGTATTTCGAAGGATAGCATCGGCAACTTTAGCAGCTTGGACAGATGCGTTAATATCATGAACTCTAATAAAATCAACACCGCCTGCAATAGCAATAGTATGAGCTGCAATTGTTCCTGCGGCTCGCTCTTTAAATGCAGGGTTATCGCAAGATTGACCAATTACTCTTTTTCTCGAAGCTCCTATAAGCATAGCGCACCCTGGAATAATAGATTGATTTAAGTGTTTTATAATGTGGATATTTTCCTCATAAGTTTTTGAAAACCCTATGCCAGGATCAAAACATATTCTGTTTACATTAATACCTAGTTTTTGAGCTTCTAATAATTTTTCTTCGAAAAATGCTTTAACATTAGTTCCTGGCATATTATGCATAATAATAGCACCACAATCACTTTTAAGCATTATTTCATACATGCGTTTATCGCGAAATCCTGAAACGTCGTTGATAATATCGATATCATATTTTATAGATTCAATTGCTACTTCAGGGTAAAATGTATCTATAGAAATAGGAATGTGTAATTGTCCTTGCAGTGCACTAAGTATCGGAATAATTCTTTTGAGTTCTTCATCAGGAGATATTCTGGAGTATCCGGGTCGAGTAGATTGTGCTCCAATATCTAAGATATCAGCACCGCAATTTTGTATATCGAGTGCTTTATGAATAGCAGATTCTATATTTAAATAATCACCTCCGTCTGAAAATGAATCTGGAGTTACGTTTAATATACCCATAATATACGTTTTTTTTCCAAGTTCAAACTCATGGTTTTTAGTTTTAAATATAGCCATATGATTGTTACCTCCTAGCAATTTCAAAAAAGCAAAGAATATTTTTCATTAATAAAAATAAATGGCTGAAAATGAGAAAATTAAGAGGATTTGCTAAGAAGAAAAGAAATAACTTCTAAACGTTTGTCAACATCTGCTCTAAAAATACCTGTGAATTTTGATGTTTGGGTTTTTGAACCATAAACTTTGGCTCCACGCATTGTCATACAAAGATGTTCTGCCTCTATGATAACAGCGGTGCCATAGGTTTCTAGATTATCTGATATAAAATCGGCAATTTCAGATGTTAATCGTTCTTGAACTTGCAAACGTTTTGCAAAGCAATTTACAATCCGTGAAAGCTTTGATAAACCTATTATTTTGTTGTTTTTGGGAACATATGCAACGTGTGCTTTACCGACAAAGGGAAGAAGATGATGTTCACACATAGAATGTAATGGTATATCTTTTACAAAAACAATATCGTTGTCGTTGTTAGGTTCATCGAATGTTTTTAAGTATTGTTTTGGATTACGTTCCATGCCAGAAAATAGTTCTTCATACATATTTGCAACTCGAGCGGGTGTTTCTATTAGGCCTTCTCGATCGGGATCTTCTCCTATTGCTATGATTAAATCTTTTATGGCAGCTTCTATTTTATGCTTATCTATCGACAATTTTTTTACCTCCTTATTGTCGTAATAGAATTTGATATATAATCATTCCCATGTCTTTATAATTATTATATAAGAAATGATATCATAATTTTTAATATATAGAATAAATATATAAAGATTAACAGATTAATTTTTTATTTGTAAGTGGGGCGATTATTTTGAATTTAAGTCAATTTATTAGTAACAATGTGTATATTGTGTCTGTAGTACTTTTTATTATTGGATTATTTTTGAAAAAAACACCCAAGATCCCGAACTGGTCAATCCCATACATATTAAGTGTATTAGGAATAGTTACGTGCATTATAATGATGGGATTCAACCTAAATGCTATTATGCAAGGCATAATAGGAGCAGGAGTAGCAGTATATGTGCATCAACTTGGAAAGCAGGGCTCTATTATACGAAATAACAATTCAAAATGATATGTTTATGCGCAAGTTAATTATAATGATTTAAAACGTTAAAAAGGGGATTATTTTTAATCCCCTTTAAAGTTGTATTATTTTTTGCGCTTTAAAGAAACCACATAAATACTTGTTGAAACAACAGAAAGTAATGTAACAATGCAGCCAATATATATAATATTTGGTCTATATTTTAAATCTATGTTATGCATACCTTTTTCGGTAGGAATGCACATTAGGGCATCGCACACCATGATTGGGGTAACCTTTTGTCCGTCTACAGTTACCTTCCATGGTTTTTCATACGGGATAGTTAGTAATAAGTATTTATTTCCATCTTCAATGTTTATTGTTCCTTTTAAGTGTGAACTTGAAATTTTTTCAAGGTTGCAAGGCTGTTTTTGCAATTCGCTGCAGTAGTTATCTAAAGTATCGATATCTTCATAATAGAAATAAATATTTCCTAGCTTGATAGATGAATTTAAGACCTTAATTTTAAATGTTATAGTATCCCCGACATTGAAAGCACCAAGTTGATTAATATTCCATTGATCATAATTAAAGTATTTTCCCAGAGGTATATCGTTTACAAATATTTCAGTGCTTTGAGTTGTGGGGGCGCTAGCATACATATATAAATAATTGGGGCTGGTAACACTTATTGTATAGTTAATATATGCGTCTGAAGCAGTGCACGATTTTTTATAGGTAATGTAAGGTTCATCGTTGTCATCGAGTTCCTCATTGTTTAACTTATTTAATAAATCATCATCATCGTCATCGAAATTATCAGCTGGCAACTTTTTATCATCTGGAGCTAATTCTAAATTTACAAATTCAACATCATAGATATCTGCCGGAGTAAAGACATCACCAAAATTTTTGGTTGATACCATGCTTTTAAACATGCTATTTTGTATATCAAAAAGATCAATTGTGTTTGTTATAGATAAATCCTTAATATTTTTATCGACAGCAAATCCAAAGGGTAAGGCATATGGGTTTTGATAAACTTTTATATTATCTTCAGAAAATAAAAAGTTATATGGTTTAGAGATATCTTTTTTAGAGAGATAATATTTTACACCAAGCAGGCTATCTGTTGAGACAGGCACAGCAGGTTTATAATATGCGTTTGATGAATTATTGACACAACCCATTTTCCTCATAAATTGCCTTATATATAATTTTTCACATGAGCTAAAATGGCTTAATCCATTATAATTAAGTTGCATAGCATCGTTTAAGCTTCTTTTATAAGATTTTTCGATTCTATATAGACTAGCGTCTGAATGTTTAATTTTATCTATTATCGATTTATTACTTTTAATAAAATGCGTATATGAACTCATTTTAGATGGTATCCAATTTTGTTCTTTAAAGACATAGCATAGTGAATTTAAACCTAAATTAGCGACTTGTAGTAAAGATAATATTAACATTAGAGAATTATTGTTTATTTTAGATTTTATCATTAGATATATAGAGATACAGCTTACTAAAATTAGGAACAAATCAAAATAAACACATAAGATGCTAATATTTTCAAAAGGTTTTGATAAAACAAGTATAGTTGTCACTAAAATGATAGCAAAGCAAATAGTGATGTTTTTAGGAGTAATTCCACTTTTGATATTTATAAGAGATGTGTATGATAAGTATATTAAAAAGAAGCAAAAAACAAATGAATATCTATATGGGAACCAAACAGGTGAATTAAATCCATGCCATATTAAATTAAAGGTGTTTATATGAAAGCTTATAAACAAAACACCTATTACACCGGCAGAAAGTAATTTTTCTTTTAAAAGTATTTTTGAATTTAAAAAATATAGTATTACTAATACAACGATTAAAGTTCCACAGAATATAAATGGTAAACCATCTATTAATTGACCGCTATCTAACGCATTGGTGAAGAATTTTGAAAATAAATCAATAAACTGAAAGTTCTCTTTGAATACAAGGTTAGACAAAGCAAACTTTGCTTTTCCACCATTTAATGCATATAGTGTTGGCAATAAAGTAAAGCAAGATATTCCAACTGCAAATAATGATGAAAAAATATAACAATATGCTTTATGTAGGGTTTGTTTTAAATCTATTATTGTATCAATAAATGTTAAAAATTTATATAGAAAATATATTAAGGAAAAAATACAAATCATAAATCCTATATAATAATTTGTTATTATCGCATAGGACAAGGCTAAAATATACATTGTAGGCTTTTTATAAAATATGATTTTTTCAATGCCAAGTATTACTAATGGCAAAATAATAACACCGTCGATCCACATAACATCCCAATAATATGCCATAGTATATCCGCAAAGCGCGTATGTTGTCGAAAATATTAATGAATGCCAGGTAGTTTTATCAAAGGAATGGGTTAAGAAGTAATTTAAAGTTAATCCACAGAGTCCTATTTTTACCAAGACTAATAAAGATAGTCCGACAGGTAACATTGCATTTGAAAAAAACAGAGGTATTATATTTAATGGACTAATTAGGTAATAAGCAGTGAGTCCTATCATATCTCCGCCAAGATTTTTGCTAAATGTATATAAAAAGTCGTTATTAGTTGTTATTATAGTTTTTAGGTATGCAAAATAGTCTATATATTGAGCATTACAATCTGAGATTAATATAGTATTATCGCCGAAAGGGTAAACACGTGTCATTACATAAACTATGAACATTATAAATGCAGGAATGAAAAAAGACATTGAATAAATAAATGAATTTTTTTTAAGCAAGTTAGATGGTTTCATTATCTAAACTTTCCTCCTTAGCTATATAAATAGGGCGATTTTTGGTTTCAAGGTAAGTTTTGGCTAAATATTCGCCTAATATTCCTACACAAAAAAGTTGAATACCTCCAATGAATACAATAGCACATATCAATGATGAATATCCTGCAACCGGATTACCGAATATTAAGGTTTTGCATGCGGTTACAACAGCGAAGATTAAAGATAAGATGCATAAAATTATGCCAACGATAGAGGCTATTGCTAACGGTACTGTTGAAAATGCAACAATTCCTTCCAGGGAATAAATCAATAACTTCCAAAAGGACCATTTTGTTGTACCAGCAGCACGCTGAACATTATTGTATGATATCCATTTTGTCTTGTATCCAACCCAACTGAATATACCTTTTGAAAAACGATTGTATTCTTTTAGAGATAATATAGAATCAACCATTTGCCTTGTCATCATTCTATAATCTCTAGCTCCATCGACAATTTCAGTATTAGAAATTTTATTTATTATAGAGTAAAAGCATTTCGCGAAAAATGATCGTATAGGAGGCTCTCCTTCACGAGTTACCCTTTTTGTTGCAACACAATCATATCCAAGCTTTGTGATACTTTCATACATATCTAATAAAAGTTCCGGAGGATCTTGCAGGTCCACGTCCATAATGGAAATAAGATCGCCTTTAGATTTTGAAAAACCAGCATACATTGCAGACTCTTTACCAAAGTTTTTTGAAAATGATATATATTTGACTCTGCTATCTTTGCTATTTAAGTCTTTTATAACGTTTAGAGTATTGTCGGAAGAACCATCATCCACAAAAATAATTTCAAAATTTAAATAAGATTCCATTTTATGTGCAATTTTTATTATTTCATTATAAAATAAAGGAATAACATCTTGCTCATTGTAACAAGGAACTACTAATGAAAGTAATTTCATAAAAACCATCCAATCTTTGTTATTTTAACAAGCCTATTTATTATATCATAAGGGTATAGTGAATTCAACAGCATTATACATAAATGTAAATTAACCATAAAAAATTAGCATAAAAGCAATCGTTTTTAATCAAATTTTTGCTTGAAAAAGTTTATAGTATGTGATACCATTTAATTATTTAATTATAAAGAGGTGTAAGTATGGTAGGGATAATAGTAGCAATGCCTTTAGAGGCTGCAGGTTTGAAATCTATAATGACAAGCAAGGAGTCTAAAATGATAAGTTCTATGGAGTTTGTTAAGGGTAAACTGCATGGGATAGATTGTGTGTTGGTTATTTGTGGTCCGGGAAAAGTAAATGCTGCCATTTGCACTCAAACAATGATACTGGAATATTCGCCGGAATTTATTATTAACACAGGGGTAGCCGGTGGAATAGGTGCAGATATTCATATTGGAGATATTGTTGTTGCTAGAGATGTTGTACAACATGATATGGACACAACCGGACTGGGAGATCCAAAGGGATTTATTTCTGGTATTCAAGTGGTTAAAATTAATTGCTGCGAAAAAATAAGTCAGGTTATATATACAATATTAAAAGAACAGCACTTTGGAAACAATATTCATATTGGAACTATTGCAACAGGTGATCAATTTATTGGGAGCAGAGAGAAAAAAGAAATGATTTATAATGATTTTAATGCTTTAGTTTGCGACATGGAGTGCGGAAGCATAGGGCAAGTTTGCTATATGAATAATGTGGATTTTGTATCGATAAAAGCTATATCAGACAATGCAAATGAGTCGGCAGAATTAAATTTTATTGAATTTGCTGCTGAGGTTGCTAAATCATATGTTAATTTGATCGACACGTTTTTCTTAAAAATGAAATCGGGGAATAACAATTTACATTAAAGATGGAAAATTTATATTTTTTGACAAATGTTTCAATTTTTTTCAAAAATGAATTAAAAATTAATAAGTTTTCAATAGTTTCCACTGAGTTTTCAACATTTTTAAGTTGATGTGGTGAAAAAAATGTCTATTTTAGAGATTTTTTATAGTTTTTAAATAAGTTTTCAATAATTTCCACTGAATTTTCAACAATTGTGGATTGTTATTGTAAAAAAAAACTTAGTTTAGATAATTTTAATGATTTTAAAAAAAGTTTTCAATAGTTTCAACCGAATTTTCAACATAAAAGGTAAAAATAAACATAAAATATTTAATATTGAATTTAAAATTAATGCTTATTATATAAATAGTTTATCTGTTTATAAGTGCTGTCTATATTTAAATGATGAACTGTATTATAAATACGCTTATTAGAAAAGAAAAATAATCGGACATTACATCTGTTTGAAAATCTTTGAAGTGGATTTTGGGTGATGTTTATATTTTGCAGTTTATCGATAAAAATAATACCGGTTATTAAATTTAATCCGCGATATCCTGTTGATATAACTGTTTTATCTGTTATAGAAAATTTAGATACTTTAAATGCTATAATCCTTGTTAAAAGCCAAAGGATTAAAATGGATTCTATAAATATTACGATAACATATGCAATTTCTCGAATTATATTAAAGTATGAAAATAGAAGGATTAAAATTGGACTAAGAATAATGGCAGACATAGGTAAAATAATAAAGCTTTTAAATGCTTCTTTATTAGGACTTATTTCATTTTCGTAATCGATACAATTGGGGAACATCTCGCTTAATTGATTATATAGTTCCGAAAGGGTACTGGCAGCGATTATCATATTAGCATCGTTGCCATGTTTTTTTGTCCCGGCAATGCTAACACTGGCACTGTATAGTTTAAATAATCGCATAAAAAGGGTTTGCTTAATAAAAATTGCATTTATGTTTGGTTTATCTATGATATCTGTTGTTGTACTTATAAAACCTCTTTTTATTATAATTTTGTCTTTAACATCAATAGCGGAAAATCCGTAGTAGCTTACAAATCTATGCAATAAAGATATAATCCACCCTAACATGAGAATGTAAGTTATAGTTGCTGTTAATGGAGGAACACCCCAAGCAATTAACTGCCAACTGATATCGACAGTGGAATACACTCGATCAGCTATTTCTTGCCCTAGAATTATACCAATTCTATTCACAACAGGGGCAAAAAGAAGAAGACCGGTAGCGGGGTTAGACCATGTGGCGGCCATTAAAGCAATTTTCCACATCTTTGTAGTATTTTGTTGAAAGTTTAAATCTTTAAATTTAATCTTTTTAACTAAAGCTTTTGATAATAAGGTGAGGTGTAGATTTTTATGGACTCCTTTTGATGGCATTCCGATTAGCAATTTAGTTGCACCGAATATTGTTGGGATAATTTTTTTAGTTATAGTTAAAAAATGTATTTTATCATATAGTATATAGCTTTGACGCTTGATAAGAACGCCTGTTTGAATTGATAAAAAATTGGTTGAATTTAAATATTTAAATTTTCGGTATTCAATTATGCAATAAACAATTATACCTACACAGATTAAAATATTAAAACCTAATTTTCCCAAGAACTCAGACATACCATGAGGTATTAAAATGAGTTGTTGGAGTACTGGAATGATAAAAAGAAACGCAAAGCGCGATAAATATTCTAATGTTGCATATGGGTGAATGTGATTATATTTCATAAAACTTATCCTCTAAATAATAATTTTTAAGGTAATCTATGTCTTGAAGATCAAGCTGACCCAGGGAAATTTTTGATCCTGCTGTATAAAAAATCAGTGTGTATGTTTTAAAAAATTTTTGTATAGGAGTTTGTATAGAATCAATGTATTGTATAGAAGATGTCTTTAACATTATTTCCTTTTTAAATATTACGCCCTTATCTATCCTTAAAATGTTTGTATTAATGTAATATTCAGTATTGTTGTATCGAGCAGAAGGGTAGAAAAATATTATAAAGAATAGAAAGACTGTTCCTATAATAGATATTATGATGGATAGTGATATGGAAAAAACAGATATGCAGCCGATAAAAAAATATGAAACGACAGCAATGAAAATATAATTGAATTTCCAGACAATAACACTATTTATTGCAAGCTTTCTTTTTTGCAAATTTATCACCAACTTGAAAATTTTACAAAATATTAATTAAAAACAAGTGTATAATTGACATTTTGTAATAGATGTGTTATATTTAAGTTATAATTAAACAAAAATGGAGAGTGAATATTATGATATGCTCATATTGTAGAGGGGAGAATGAAGAAAACGCAAAATATTGTATACATTGTGGTAAAGCTTTAACAGATGATATCAGTGTAGAACCAGCTGTTCCATGCGATAATTTTGGTAGTGGAAAAATCTCAAAAAGATGGGTTGCGTTTACAATATGCCTCTTTGTAGGAGTGTTAGGGATCCATAGGTTTTATGCAGGGAAGATCGGTACAGGTGTTTTGTGGTTGCTAACAGGAGGCCTTTGTGGAATAGGATATATAGTTGATTTAATTATGTTGGCGACAGGTAATTTTAGAGACAGTGAAGGAATTTTGTATAAGTAGTTATATTAGAAATCGACTCTTCAATAAGAGTCGATTTTTTTATTAAGTTTATTGGGTAGTATATACTAAAAAGCTATTCTTCCATTTGTTTACCAAGGAAAGCAGCAGCAGTATGCGCTAATTTAATTTCTGTTTCGGTAGGCTTCACGTTGTCATCGGTGGCAAGCATAATTACAGAGCCTATAACATCTCCGGAAGAAATAATGGGACAAATAATAGCAGCATCGCGGTCGACTCCTTCGATCGGCTGAACGGTGTTGTTGCTTTTTGTCGATATAAAATTTTGCCTTGATTCCATTATATCTTCTAAAGAAGCAGTTATTCTTCGCTCTAAGTATTCTTTTTTCGGAACTCCCGAAGCAGAGACAACATGATCTCGATCGCATATTAAAGTTGGAAATAAAGATGCTTTTGCCAAAACCTCTGCATATTGAGTAGCGAATGGTGACATTTCGCCAACTGGTGAATACTTTTTAAAAATAACCTCTCCGTCTACATCAGTATATATTTCTAAAGGGTCGCCTTCCCTGATTCTTAAAGTTCTTCTTATTTCTTTTGGAATAACAACTCTGCCCAAATCGTCGATTCTTCTAACAATGCCTGTGGCTTTCATTTATATTTACCTCCTTAAGGATTTTTGTCTTTTGATACATAATTATTATCTACATATGTGCAATTAGTATTCTAAAATTTAGATTTTTTTTGTTGGAAATATTTTTCAAACCAATAATTTTGTACTTTTATAAATATAATATAATTGAAACAATATATAAGTTGTGGTAAAATTTACCTTGTATTTTTATTTTTACTTAAGGAGTTAGATAATGTGGATGTAAATGAATTATATGCTAACTGGATCAATAATATGGATAATAATCAAGACTTAATTGATGAATTGCAGGACATAAAGGAAAATAAAGGTGAAATATACGAGAGATTTTATAAGGAATTGGAATTTGGGACTGCAGGTCTTAGGGGAATAATTGGTGTTGGGACCAATAGGATGAATATATATACTGTGCGAAAAGCTACACAAGGACTTGCAAATTATATAAATTCTTTAAAAAAAGATAATGCATCTGTTGCAATAGCATTTGATTCGAGAATAAAGTCTGATATTTTTGCTAAAGAATCAGCTTGTGTATTGGCTGCAAATGGAATAAAAGTATTTATTTCAAAGGAACTGCAACCTGTACCAGTGTTGTCTTTTGCAGTACGAGAACTTAAATGTTTGGCTGGAATAATGATTACAGCTAGTCATAATCCTGCTAAGTATAATGGATATAAATGTTATGGTGAAGATGGGTGCCAGATGACAGATATATCGGCTAATGCTGTATATGAACAAATAAAGAAAATAGATATTTTTAAAGATATAAAAATTTGTGATTTTCAAAAAGCTATCGATGCAGGAAAGATCTCATTTATCGATGATGAAGTTTACGAAAAATATTTAGATAATGTTAAAAGACAACGAATCAATAAGGATATAGATATAAAATATTCTTTTAAGGTAGTATATACGCCTCTTAATGGTGCGGGGAATAAGCTTGTTAGACGAGTTCTTAACGACATAGGTATTAATAATGTTAGAGTAGTAAAAGAACAAGAAATGCCTGATGGAAATTTCCCAACATGTAGGTTTCCAAATCCAGAGGTAAAGGAAGCACTTAATCTGGCAATTAACTTAGCTTTGCAAGAAGATGCAGATTTAGTGTTGGCGACTGATCCAGATAGTGACAGGGTAGGGATTGCAGTTAAGGATAAAGAAAATTATAGATTGATGACAGGTAATGAAGTTGGAATATTGTTAATTAACTATATTTTATCGTGTAGAAGTAAGCAGGGTACTTTGCCAGATAGACCGGTAGCAGTGAAAACAATAGTATCAAGCGAAATGGTTAGTAAAATTGCTAGTCGATATAATTGTGAAATAAGAAATGTACTTACAGGTTTTAAATATATTGGAGAACAAATTTTAAATTTGGAAAAAAATAAAGAAGAAAATCGTTTTGTGTTTGGATTTGAGGAAAGTTATGGGTATTTAGCAGGTACCTATGTTCGCGATAAAGATGGAGTAGTAGCCTCGATGCTAATATGCGAAATGGCTGCCTATTATTCTCAATTTGATAAGTCACTAATAGATGTTTTAAATGAACTTTATAATGAATATGGTTATTATCAAAACTCTACCAGCAGCTTTGAATTTGAGGGTTCCGCTGGTATGAGTAAGATGACTGCAATTATGGAAAAGTTAAGGGCTCATGCACCTGAAAAAATTGCAGAAAAGAAGGTCGTAAAGATAAATGATTATGTATTGTCGGAAACCAAAGATGTATTAACTGGCAAATCGACACCTATAAATTTACCCAAATCAAATGTGCTGTTTTATTTCCTAGAGGGAGGAGCTTCTGCGATTGTCCGGCCGTCTGGAACAGAGCCTAAAATTAAGCTGTATGTTACTTCTGTTGGAAAATCCCTGGATGATTCTTTGCATTTGAAGAGTCAAATAGAAGCAGATATGAAAAATTTGATGGGAGTATAATATGGTTTCAGTATGGTGACATCATGAGTAAGAAAGTGAAAAATTAATTGGTTTTTTTGTGAGTGGTATCAATCCAGCATCATGCCGGCGTGACGTTAGCTTAACGTCACGCTAGCAAGAATTGCTTCCAGGCATTGCCTGGCGGCATGATGCTGGAACTAATTGCAACTAAAAATTGCGAAAATATCGATATGTAGGAAGATAGAAGTTATGACGGAAAAAGTTAAAATCTCGAGTTACCTCCGGGCGTTGCGTGATCTAGATATGATATGTTCTCAAGAGGAGATAAATGCGAGTAAGGTAGCTTATTGATAGAAAGTGAATTCAATCGCAACTTGCGTACCGCAGGTACGACATTTTTTGATAATGTGATATGGTATAATAAAATTGGTTTTGGAGGATTAAAAAAGTGGAATATAAAGAGGTATCAAATGATATAGAAGTTAGTGGTGTAGAAGCTTTTAATTTGCACGATACGTTTGAGTGTGGGCAATGCTTTCGCTGGAATGAAATGAAAGATGGAGTATATGAAGGAATAGCATGCGGAAAAAAGATTAGAATTAGGGAAAAACATGATAAAATAATATTTGAAAATGTCGATATAGAAGACTTTACAAACATATGGTTGAATTATTTTGATTTTAATCTGGATTATACATACATAAAGCAGATATTGGGAAAAATTAACCCTAACTTAAAAAAAGCATGTGATTATGCCCCAGGAATAAAAATACTTAATCAAGAACCTTGGGAAGCACTTTGCTCTTTTATAATATCGCAAAATAATAATATACCTCGTATAAAAGGGATTATTGAAAGGCTGTGTGAAAATTTTGGACAAGAAATAGAAGAAAAGAGTTTTAGTTTTCCGAAACCAAATGTGATTGCGCGCTTAACAGAAGACGACTTAAAACCGATTAAATGTGGTTTTAGGGCGAGCTATATAATAGATGCAGCAAGAAAAATCAGCAGTGGACAAATAGTTTTAAAAGACATACAAAAAATGCCACTTTCAGAGGCAAGAGAAACCCTTAAACAAATTAAGGGGGTAGGTCCAAAGGTAGCAGAATGTACATTGTTGTATGGTTTTCATAGGTTAGATGCATTTCCGATTGATGTTTGGATGAAACGTGCATTGGCGACAATGTTTCCGGAAATGGTTCCCGAAGACTTTGGCATGTATGCTGGAATAGCGCAGCAATATATATTTCATTATAGCAGGATGAATTCTGATATATTTAAAAAGGCTCAATAATTGCTAATTACAGGAGGGATAATGGTGCAAGAAAATACTATATTAGAGTCTATTGTACATAAAATTGAAGAAATGCAAGAAAAACAAGAAGGTTTAATAAAAAGTATGTCACATATTAAAAAAGAAATTACAGAAATCAAAGATAATTTAGAGCTTTTAGAACAACACGAAAAAAAGATGGAAATATGTGTTGAAAATGAACATAGTGAAAAATTTAATGTTCTTTTTGAGGGATATTCATTAATCAATGAAAAGTTAGATTGTATAATTGATTCTGTTAAGGATGTTAATGAATCTGTATCAGCAGCTGAAATAGCCTCTAAAATAAATTGCCAAGATATAGCTGTGCTTAAAGAGGTGGTGGGAGTGGTTTAAAATAAGACCTTGATAAGGTTAAATATGATATAGACTAATAGATGTCTTGAACAATTACATCACCGGAATTTATTTCTAAAAATTGTCCTAACGTTACAGCGACAACTAACTCACCTTTGTGGTTTATATTCACACAAATACCATCGATTAATTTCCCTTTATAATTTACTTTTACATGCCGTCCTATATTTATACATAATTGTTTATAGTGCGATATAAAGTCATTGGGGTTATCGTGAAAAAATTTTTCTATTTGTTCTTCTATATAAAAGAGCATATCACATATAATGTTGTTAATATTGTAATGGTCAGATGTCTCTAAAACCAAGGATGTAGCCTTTTTAGAGATTTCATGATTAAATTTATGTTGAAAAATATTCATTCCAATACCAACAATAAAGTGAGTTGAGTTATTTATAGTGACTGCTTCAGTAAGTATTCCGCAGATTTTTTTATTATTTATGATTATGTCATTGGGCCATTTTATATAAAAAGATTTATTTGTAAGATGTCTTAGATATTTGCAAATTGATAATCCTACCACTAATGTTAAAAAATGGTTCGATTGAGAATGTTTTTTTTCTAATATTATCGACATTAATATTTGTTGGTTAGGGTAATTAAACCATAAATTATTGTTTCTGCCTTTTCCCGCAGTTTGGCTTTCGGAGATAAACACACTACCATCAATGGGGTGGTTATTAATATGTCGTTTAGCCTCTAGATTAGTTGAATCTATGTTTTTAAAAATGTATATTTTTCTTCCAATATATTTTGTATAAATATTGTTTTCAATGTAATCCTTATTGATGTGATTTTCATTCATATTATAGAATAGTCCTTTCAGTTAAACTATATTTAATGATGTGGAGGTACAATATGGAAAATAGAGGAGCTGGAATTCTTATGCATATATCATCATTACCGTCACCATATGGAATAGGTGATATGGGAATATCAGCATATGAATTTATTGAATTTCTTAAAAAAGCAAATCAAAAATACTGGCAGGTACTTCCTATTGGACACACTGGGCTAGGAAATTCACCGTATCAATCATGTTCCTCATATGCGGGAAATCCTTATTTTATTAGTTTAGATTTATTGAGCAATGATGGATTATTAGAAAAAGAGGATTTTGTACATCAAAAATGGTATAGAGATTTCAACTCAATTGATTATAAAATATTAGATAAATTAAGATATAAAATTCTTAGAAAATCATATAACAATGCCAAGTCATTTCTTAAAAATACAAAAAAATACAACATTTTCATTGCGAAAAATGAGTATTGGTTAAATGATTATTCTTTATATATGGCACTAAAAAAGCATTTTAATGGTGAAAATTATACACATTGGAACGATGAAAAAATTAAACATCGTGAAGCAAATGCTATAAAATATTATAGCGACTTATTATTAGATGAAATAGACTTTTGGAAATATATACAGTATATATTTTACAATCAATGGTTTAAATTAAAAATGCATGCTAATTCAAGAGGTATAAAAATTATAGGAGATATTCCAATATATGTTCCTTTAGATAGTGTAGATGTTTGGTCAGAACCAAAAGTATTTTTATTAGATAAAAATAATGAACCACAGTTTATATCAGGTTGTCCACCAGACTACTTCTCGCCCGAAGGGCAAGTGTGGGGAACTCCTGTGTATAATTGGGAATACCTGCGAAGTCAAAATTACAAGTGGTGGATTAATAGGTTGAAATTTATGGGAGAAATATTTGACATTGTTAGGCTAGATCATTTTATAGGCTTACATACATTTTATGCAATTCCATGTGAAAATAATTCCCAATTAAGAGGTGTTTTTAAGCGAGCAGATGGAATGAAATTTATTGATTCGATTAAAACCAATATACCAAATGTAAATATTATAGCTGAAGACTTGGGAGGATTAAATAATGAAATAACTGAATTTGTGAGATTATCGGGGTATTATAGAATGAAAGTTTTGCAATTTGCGTTTGATACAGATGAAAATAATCCATATTTATCGCATAATTATAATAAAAATAGTGTAGTGTATACAGGAACTCATGACAATAATACAATAAATGGTTGGTTAAACGAACTTTCTCAAAAGCAAATGGATAATTTAAAAATTTATGTAGACTTTCAAGGAGAAAAACCAAATAACTGGGATTTAATAAGATATGCATATGAAAGTAACGCAGATATTTCAATTATACCAATGCAAGATTTATTGAATTTACCGGAACATTGCAGAATGAATACTCCCGGAACGATAGATGGCAATTGGGAATGGAGAGCAGATAAAAATGCATTTTCAAATAATTTAGCCCACAAATTAAAATGTCTAACCAATATATACAATAGGTAGTATGTCGGAACAATTATAAAAATATCATGGTATTTTAATGTTGAGATGTTTTGTGGTGGTTAAATATCATTATAAAATCATATTTAGCATTAATATCATGGTTACTCCCGGAAGGCCTAATACCGCAGCTACGCCTAGAGATAGTAAACTTACAGGAATAAAAACACCGGTAAATGTACTGCTTATATTTACTGCTATGAGTGAAAAAATACCAATTAATATATTGAAAATGGTTTTTTTAACGGGGTGCTTAGAACGAATAAGTACTTGTATACATACAAGGCAAATAAAAATTCCCAAGGCAATTAACAGTATTGATTTTTGAGTCATGTAGTTTCCTCGTTTCTTTTATTTGTGTTTTTAAAAGAAGGAATAGAAATATTTTCATTTCTGGCTTTTTTAATTAAGTATTTATATTTGGCATTAAGAACTTCGTGTTGGTATATGCAAGCATCAATTAAATCATCATCGACCTCAGATTGGAACCATTTATCGGTATAATGCATTTGTAAACACACTTCACGTATTTGATTTAAAATATCATTGCGCTCTAATTGGATATCTTTTTGTGACTTTTTAACTCCCTTGTATGTTAATTGAATCATTTTTAAGACCCCTTCCATGTTAACATCTCCTTTGTAAAAGTTATATTTTTATCCTAACCAATAGTTATGTTAATATATTGGTCCTTTATTCCATAAGTTATTCAATAATCAGCTTTTTATTAAAAATTTTATTTTGGATTTTACCTTTTATATATGATGTTACAAAATAATAAGAATATTTCTAGTGTTTATAATAAAATTAAAGATGACTAGTCATATATTTGATAAATTAATAGTGTAAATTTTATTATAAAAACACATATTTTTTCTTTTAAAGAAATTTGTTTATGGCATCATGTGGTATTATAAAATTACATTTAAAATTAAAGGAGTGGTTACAATGAAAAGGCTAACAAAATTTTTAGGTTTTATGGGCTTAATATTGTGTTTAATGGCAACACCAAAGGTTAAGGCCTGGGGCACAACTACTCATGATGCTCTTATGGAAAAAGGGTTAAATCTTGTTCAAATAGCAAGACCGGAAACACAAAATTTTTATACTATTAGTATGGATATAGATATGTTGTATCAGGGGGTAAAAGATCCTGATTGGGAAGAGAAAGCACGTGGTTCTCATTATTATGTAGTGCCTATAAGGTTGAAAGAAAACAAGGGTCAGTATTATGGTGCAGCTAGATTTCATAAAATAGGTTCGGGTACAGCAAGAACAAGATTAGAGAAACACTATAAACAAGCAATAGAATTATATAAAAAAGGTGATTATAAACAAGCTTCATTGCATTTAGGAAGAGCATGTCATTATTTGCAAGATATATGTTGTCCTCCTCATGCTTCAGGAATACAATATCCTATAATAGGAAAAAATCACCATGCACAGTATGAAACTTATTGTGATGCGCTTTCATATGTACCAAAATATCAAGAAAATAATATAGATGAAAGAGAAATAGAATCTTTATCAAGTAATTGGGGAATAGCAATCAATAATTATGCTCAGATAGCTGCAAGCTATAAAAAGGCAGTATTGTCTGGAAATGTGGGTGAATGGGAAGCTTCTTTTGAAGATACATTTAAGTTATCTCAAAGAGAAACAGCAGCGTTATTAATTAAGTTCTACCAAGATATACAACAATAAGCAAGCGCGAAATAAAGTGTTGAAGCTTTAACTAAAGAAAACTTAGATAAAACACTTCTTTATATGTTTATGATGGGAGATAAGACAAATACTGAGAAGGAAATAAAAAAATCTCTAGTTAGTTTGTTTACACAGGATTCTCAAAAAATGAATGAAGAGGATTTGGATCCAACTTTACAAAACATGTTTTTAGCAATGAATAAAAAATAAGATTTTTTATGTTATAAATTGTATTTTTACGATAACCATTGCTTATATTAATTTATTGATAGTTTATTGCATAAATTATTGGCTGATTAATTCTTATCAAATATTTTACCTTAGATTTTATAATTTATTTATATAATATTAGTATGTAAGGCGCATTTATGACACTTATAGTGTGCAAATTGTATAATATTCATGTTTTTTTCCTTTAAGGAAATTTATTTGCGTTAGTATGTGGTAAGTTAAAGCAAGCTTAAAGATTAAAGGAGTTTTCTTACCGTGAAAAAATTAACAAGATTTTTAGGAATTGTTTGCTTAACTTTATGTTTAATGGTAACGTCAAAGGCAAAGGCTTGGGGAACTAAAACTCATTACTCTCTTATGAGCAGGGCATTAAATATTGTGAGTCAGTCAAATCCGGAAGCCAGAAGGTTCAATAATCAAAAAATAGATATAGATATGCTATATAAAGGTGTTATGGAACCAATAGAGAAAAAATATAATTCTGAATATCATTATTATCATATTCTTACAGACTATGAAGAAAAGACACGTCAATATGATAAACTTTTTGTAAATAAAAAAACCTATGAAACAGCAAGGACAAGGCTGGATTATCATTACAAAAAGGCGTTAAAGTTATATTTAGCAGGAGAACTTAGCGAGTCATCGTTACATTTAGGAAGTGCATGTCATTATTTGCAGGATATATGTTGTCCTTCACATACTGCTATAGTAGATGCAAAATACAATAAGACTTATGAAGAATATTGCGAGGCTCTTGCTTCTGTTCCTGACTATAAACCAATTATAGTGCACGACAGTGAAGTAAAACGGTTATCTAAGGATTGGGATATAGTTATAAACAGTAATGCACAAAAGTCTGCAAAGTATAAACATGCATTGTTATCGAGGGAAAAAAAGAAATGGCAAGATTCCTTTACAGATACATTTAACCTATCTCAAAAGCAAACAGCAGTGCTGTTAATTAAGTTCTATCAAGATATACAAAAGAAGGAAATTGTAAAAGAAGATGCTAAAGTTTTAACTAAAAATGAATTGGAAAAAGCACTTTTTTATGCATTAAATGATGTTAATAAGTACTCCTATAGTAATGATATAGACCAGGAAATGTTTGATATGTTTGTGCCATATAGCAGATATACAAAAGAAAAAGATTTGGATCCATTGCTATTACAGAATATGTTTTTAACAGTTAGCAAAAAATAAAGTTTATTTGTATGTGAAGTTATATTTTTAGAAATATGTAAGCCCTTAAACTATTATTCTTTAACATAACTGATTTTTTATAGGAAAACTCTTTAATCTTTTAAAAGATAATTTTCTAAAAATCACTTGTTAACCTTTATAATAGTTTAAGGGTTTTGATTTATCTTGTAAAATTTTTACTTGTAAATTTAATAATTATCTATTCTTCACATGGAGCAAAATCAATTAATCCATTAGCAATTTTTGCAGATAAAACTTTAACTTTAATGTTGTCGCCAATAGAAAAATTATCATTAGTTACTTCATCGGTTAAAGTAACGGGGTTGCTTAAAATAAATTTACGATTTTCGTAAAGATCCAGACTTATAAAACCTTCAACACTGTTTTCAAGCTCAACAAATATTCCTCGAGAGCTAATGCCACTAATAATGCCATTAAATATTTCACCTATATGTTGCGCCATATATTCAGCCATATAACACTTTTCAGCATCGCGTTCTGCCCGCATAGCACGCACTTCATAATCAGAGCAACTTTTAGACACTTCACAGGTAAATTCTCCATAAATTTTCTCAATAGTATTTATAGGTACACCTGAAATTAAATCCGATAAAATTCTATGAATGGTAGTATCGGGATATCTGCGAATGGGCGATGTAAAGTGACAATAATCTTGAAGTGATAAACCGAAATGTCCAAGAGGATTCGGAGAATATTTAGCTTTAGACATTGTCCTTAAGACTTGGTGGGATATAATTTTTGAGAAAGTTGTATTTTTGGAATTCTCTAATAGTTTAGAAAAATCTGAAGATTTGGAGTTAACATTAATCCTGCTAGTGTTTAAACCTAAAGCATTTGCAAGTTTTTTTAATTCATCTATTTTTTGAGGATTGGGTGATTCATGAACACGGTAAACAAAAGGAATTTCTACACTTTTTGCATATGATGCAGCAGCTTGGTTAGCCATGATCATAAATTGCTCTATTAATTTTTCAGATTCGCCTTGGACTCTTGGGGAAACGTCAATACAAACACCATTTTCATCTAATTTAAATCTAGATTCTGAGCTTTGTAGATCCATATTGCCACGTTGATTTGATTTTTCTTCTAGTAACTTAGCTAACTTAGCAGCCTCAAAAATAGAAGGTAAAACGCAGGAATATTTTTCAAGTAGTGAATTATCGGCTGTATTGCTTAAGATTTTATTTATCTCAGAGTAAACACCGCGAACTTTTGAATTTATTATTGTTTTAACAAACTCAAAGTTTTTTAAGTTTCCTTTACTATCTATTTCCAGAAGTGCAGAGAAGGTGAGCTTATCTTCATGCGCATTGAGAGAACATACTCCGTTTGAAATTTCTTTAGGCAACATAGGGATGACTCTGTCGGCAAAATAAACGGAAGTCCCGCGCAATTGAGCCTCAGAATCTATTAAACTGCCTTTTTTTATATAATGCGATACATCTGCGATATGCACACCTAAAAACCAAGAATCATCTTTTTTTTCGATAGAAATAGCATCATCTAAATCTTTTGCATCTTCAGAGTCGATGGTAAATATAAGTTTATCGCGCAAATCAAGTCGGCTGTCTATATCTTTGCTTGTGATTTGTTTGGATGCAACTTTTTTTGCTTCTAATATTACTGCTTGTGGAAACACAGACGGAATATCATTTTCATCTATTATGGCATCCGAGCATACTTTTGCAGATTCAGATTTACCATATATTTTCACAACTCTGGCAGATAGTTGTTTGCGTCTGGGACTAGACGATAGAACTACTTTTACTTTGTCCCCATCTCGTGCACCAAGAGTAGCTCCTCGGAGAATCGGAATATTATATCTAAATGCGACGTCTGGGACAAGTTCACAACCATTGTGCCAACGTTCAATTGTACCTGTTATTGTTCTGCTGCCTTTGGAAACGATTCGTTCTACCTCACCACGAGGTCCTTTATCACTTTGTTTGATTCTGTGTAACAACACAATATCACCAAGTATAGCAGTTTTCATATCTTCAGCCAAGATAAAAATATCCTCGTTATTGTCTAAAGGCCGAGCAAATGCAAATAATTTAGACTGTGAAATTATCTTAGCAGGAGTAAGTCCACTAGATTTGCTAGAGATAATTTTACCCCTTTTTGTGATTATTAATTTTCCTTCACCTTGAAGTTCACGTATAATAGATAAAAATTTATTCAAATCGTTTATATGAACCTTTTCAGCTAAATCTTTAGGTTCAAGTGCGATATTGCTGTTAATTAATATTCTAATAATTTGTTCTTTTTTAGACTCTCTCATAAAAAAACTCCTATTTTTAAGTATTTATACAATATCGGTGTTTTTATTATTCCCAGTAAAAGATAAAAACCCCACGTTTATAACGTGGGGGCATAAAAGTGATAAGAAATTAGGTTACCATAGAAACATTATAGCATTTATAACGATGACCACAAGGAAAAATCCAACAGCAATAATTTTAGTCCATCTTGCTAAGAATGCATCAATAGAACGGGCCTTGTTTTTCGATAGGAAAGTATCGGCACCGCCAGTAATAGCTCCAAGATTCTGTTGGTGACCTTCTTGAAGAAGAACAACTAATATAATAGCAACTGAGAATAGTATAAGAATAACACCAAAAATAATTTCCATAACACTCATTTTGTACACCTCCGTATAACATTAATACAATAATAACATAATTGTAAATTATTTTCAACATCAATAATGTATAAATATAAAAAATATATATTAAACTCTAAAATCAAAAGACTAACAAGTAATATAGGAGAAATAAGTGTTGAGAGAGAAAAATTTTTATAACAGTTATCTAAAAACACAAAGTCATCAGGCAGTATAAATCATTATGTAATTAGCTTAGACGGAGCTTTATATAGTTAAATATTATAAGTGTTCTTAGCGAAAGCTAGAATGGTGATCAAAGTAAATAATATACATATAGTAGTGTCTGCAATACATAAACTTTCAAATTTTAGATTATATATTTAATAAAATGGAACAAAAGGTTAAAAACATATAAAATCTATTAGTAAGAAATTTTGAAATTTAGTGTTTGATATAAGCTGAATTCTTATATAGCTAAAATTTTTAGATATTATATGTAAAGATTTATATTTAAACAATGTTACCAATTTTTATATTCTTGCGTTACGTCTTGCTAAGTTTGCATTTTGTCTTGCCAATACTGCGTTGTTTATTGCTAAGTTTGCGCTTTCTAAATCTCCGATTGTAGCGGAATAGCGAGCTGCAAAGTTCCAGGAAATTGCCGAATTTAAATAATCATTGTGCTTTGCTGTTCGGTCTGCAGTTATTTGCATAGACTTTGCTTGTGCCCAAATTGCTTTTGTATCAGCAATTTTTTCCTCTTCGAAATTTCCAACTAAATTCGATAAATGAGCTGCAAGATTCCAACAAAGTTTAGAGTAATCATAATTTTCTTCCGTTTGGTCATGTTCTGCCGTAGCATATACATGTTCTGCTTGTATCCAAAATGAACGCACTATATTAGTTGCCATGCTTGGATATTTTTTTATTATTTCTTCTAATTCAGATGATTTAATTAGAAAATTTGCCCAATCAAAACACTCAGATACTTTCCTATAAGAGATGGCAGCGCGTTTTGCTGAAACAAGTGTTGATGTTATCGTGTTTTCAATACATTTATCTATTTGATTTTTGATTTGGTTAGCGAGGATATTTGATGAATGTGCTTCCTCAAGTTCATGATTTGAATGATGTATTTGCGCATCTTGCCTATAAAGGTCGTGTATATATATTAAATTTTCTATTGTTGGCTTACTTGCTACAACAGCTTCAGCTTCTTTAAGTTCTTGGCTATGGGCATATGCAAGTTGCCCTCCAGAGAAGACTAATCCTAAAGCAATCATTATAGTACAAAATTTTTTATAAGTATTTCTATTACGCATTATTTTTTGCCTCCATTTTTTTCAAAATTTATTTTTTTAACACAACAAAATTTTTAAGCAACCTGAATTATTTACTAATGATAAGCAAATTATAATTACTTTTCATAGCTTATTGCTATAAATACACATTTTTTCTAATTGCGATTTAATTCAATCAAAACAGTATTATATGATTGAATGTTTCAAATGCATACAATTTCATTGTTGTCATTGTTGTCATTGTTGTTTTATAGTAAATTATAACGTTTTTTTAAAAAAGTTTCAATATTAAATTAATAAAAAATTAAAATTCGGACCTTATTACAATAAACTAAAAATAAACTATATTTAATTGTGCAATACTAATAAAAACAATTCTGTCATAATTATGACAGAATTATTTTTTCATAAGCATCAGTTTTGGGAGTATCCGATTAGTATTATCGATTGAGGACCTTTTCCCAATTATCTTAAATGAGGGGGATAACTTTCCCTAATTCAATGCTATATATAATCCATTTCAATATTAAAAGAAATATTTATTGCTCGATATTTTCTTATTATATTTTATTTGAATAAAAGGTGTTATTAAAAAGAGTATGGTAGACAAGGATTTTTAACAGTTAGTTCAAAAAATTCACAAAGTCGTCAGTGCATATAAATCCTGTTGCATTAGCTTAAACGAAGCTTTATATAGTTATAGTTAAATATCATTGACAACCTTAGAATTAGATATGATACACCAAACCGTGGATATAAACAACCTATCCGTTTCTATCTTTTCTTTTTTGATTGCGCCCTAGCCCGAACTGTATTTGTCCTAGCCATTTCTGCAGTTTCGTTACTGCTGTCAATTTCTTCCGATTTAACTACTTCATCCCAACGTTGTGTCGCATTTTCATAATTCTCGGGTGTTGGCTCAGTCTGTGTTATCATATCTGCTGTTTGTGCTCTTGCCTGAGCCGCAAACACTTTAGCTCCTGCTGCAGTTTGGATATCATTGAGTTCTTCTGCTAAGTTAACTACTTTATCCCAACACTGTGCTGCATTTTCATAATTCTCTAGTGTTTCGTCGTCCAGTGCTTTTATTCCTGCTTGTTTAGCCCTAGCAAAAGCTGCCTGCACTTTAGCCTCTGCTATATATGTTATAGACTTTTCTATGTCTTTATCTTGGGAATTTCCAGATTTTGCAACTTTGCTTGCTAATTTAATTACGTTATCCCAGCATTGTGCTGCACTTTCATAATTCTCGGGTGTTGGCTCAGCCTGTGTTATCATATCTGCTGTTTGTGCCCTTGTCTGAGCCGCAAACACTTTAGCTCCTGCCGCAGTTTGGACATCATTGAGTTCTTCTGCCAAGTTAACTACTTCATCCCAACATTGTGCTGCATTTTCATAATTCTCTAGTGTTTCATCGTCCAATGCTTTTATTCCTGCGTGTTTAGCCCTAGCAAGAGCTGCCTGAACTTTAGCCTCTGCTATACACATTGTAAACTTTTTTATGTCTTTATCTTGGGCATTTTCAGATTTTGTAACTTTGCTTGCTAATTTAATTACGTTATCCCAGCATTGTGCTGCACTTTCATAATTCTCGGGTGTTTCGTTGTACGATGCTTTTATTGCTGCTTGTTTAGCCCTAGCAAAAGCTGCCTCTGCTCTAAAAATTTTTGTGTCTAGGGGGGATAGGTGCTCAAAGGAAATTTTACACAATTCAGTATGCAATTCAGTTAAATCATCCAAACATTTTGCCAACTTTTCATAATTCTCTGGTGTTTCATAAGTCTTTGCTATTATATCCGCTTTATGCGCCCTAGCTCTTGCTGCTTTCTCTTTAGCAAATACTGTGTAGTAGATATCATGGTCTTCCGCATACAATTCAGATGCTTTATCCCAACACTTTGCTAACTTTTCATAATTCTCTGGTGTCCCATTAGCATTTGCTATCATATCCGCCTTTTGTACCTTAGCCCAAGCGGCACTAAGCTTAGCATGCATTACTTTTTTGTTATCTTCAATTGCTGTTGCCAAATTAACTATGGAATTCCAATGCTTTGCCAACTTTTTATACTTCTTTGGTGTTGGACAGGTTCGTATCTGCTCTTTTAAACGGTTCACTGCTTTCATCTCTATACGAATGCTATCAGGAGTTTCATGATGTCTTTCACATTCCAGAGACATGAGATACCTGATTAATGTGAACCAATCAGCTGCTTCGTTCTGATATATTTCCATATCTTCCCAGTCTCTTTTATGATTATATTTCATTGCTCTTTTTTTTGATTGCTCTGTCTTTGCCATTGAGTTGTGTAAATTTGCAATTATTATATTTTTAGTCTGCATTTCCATTATCTGTGATTCATTTGCTTCATCATATTCTCTTCTGGAATTATGATATTCTACATCTTGTTTATAAAGTTCACATAGACGTTTTAAATTTTCTGGTGTTGGGTTGGTGTCTGCAATTTGTTCAGCTGTTATAAGTTCCCCGGTGTGAGCATATGTAATTTGACCTACGAAAAAGACTAATCCTAAAGCCATCATTATAATACAAAGCCTTTTATAAGTATTTCTATTACGCATTATTTTTTGCCTCCATTTTTTCAAAATTTATTTTCTTAACATAACCAAAATTTCAATCAGACTCATTTACTTACTAATAAAAAGTAAGTCATGGTTACCTCTGATAGCCTATAGCTATAAATACACATTCCCTCTAATTGCAATTTAATTCAATCAAAATAACATCATATTATTAAAACCCTCGAATGTGTAGGATTCTATCCTCCCTTTATAGTAAATCATAATATTTTTTTATAACTCTTTCAATATTAGACTAATAAAAGATCAAAATTCAGTCTTTACTACAATAAACAAAAAGTAATCTATATTTAATTGTATAATATTAATAAAAATAGTTCTATCATAATTATGACAGAACTATTTTTTATAAGCATTAACTATGGTAATATTCGCTGAATATGATAGTGTGAGAGGCCTTTTACTGTTTACCTTAAATATTAGATTAACTTTCCCGGCCTCACTGCTATCTAAATTATCTCGTAAGTGTTAAAAGGAATATTTATTGCTTGATGTTTTATTATTATATTTTATTTGGATTCAGAAGATATAATTTCACTTACTACATAAGAAACCATAGGCCTGAATAATCTATCCAATTCTGCCATTTCCGCTTGCTTTTTACTTGCCTTTTCTGACTTTGTTCTAGCTTGTGTAGCATTCACTCTAGCTTGTTTTATTTTTTCGATGGAGTAAACTGCATCAAATTTTTCATACGAGTTAGCAATTTTTTCATATGAGTTAGCATCATCCTCCCAACACTGTGATAATTTTCCATAATATTCTGTAGATTTATTACCCTGTTTTAATATTTTCACTTGTTGTGCCCTTGCCTTTACTGCCCTTAGTCTAGCTTGTTCTGTTTGTTGGAGATATACAAATGTAGAATTTTGTCCATACCAGTTAGAAAGTTTTTCATATGAGTCAGCAACAATCTCCCAACATTGTGCTAGTTTCTCGTAATTCTCTGCTGTGCCATCAGCCTTTGCTATCATTTTTGCTTGTTCAGCCTTAGCCCGAGCGGCCTGGTTTCTATAATAGTCCACAGTATGTTGTCCCTCGATATAGTCACTATCATTATGTATTAAGGGTGTGAAATATTCAACTACTTCATAACAATACTTTGCACATTTTTCATAGTTTTCTACTGTTTTCTTACGATGTGCTGCATGTATTGCTACATCCGCCATTAGCAATAATGGCTTCGCTTTAATACATGTAGCATCGTGGACATCTATGACTGCTTCAGATAATATAACTATTCTATCACGATACTTTGTGTATTTGCTATAATTCTCTGGTGTTGGATCATCAAATAGTTTACGTGCCGCGTTGCACAATAACGGGCTGATGTCATTTATCAACTTATTTACATAACGTTTTTCAGCAGAAGCTGCCATAGACCTAGCCCGAGCTGCTTTCTTTATAGCATGCGTTTCATTGCGGCTAAAGTTAACGGTTTCATACAATTTAACCACTTCAGCCCAACGTTTTGCCACCCACTCCCAGTTATGTTTTTTGTCATCTTCTTTTGCTATTTGTGTTGCGTATTTTATTGTTTCTTCTGTATTAGGTGCCTTCATATGTGCGGTTTGTTTTTTTTCTATTATCATATTTTTAATCTTTTGCATATGTATTGATGATTTTTCTGCTTCAGCATTCTCTCCTTTTGAGTTATGATACTCTACATCTTCTACATAAAGGTGATATAGATATACTAAATTTTTCATTGTTGGATTGACTATTGCAGCACGTTCAGCGTCTTTAAGTTCTTGATCATGAGCATATACAAGTTTCCCTCCAGAGAAGACTAATCCTAAAGCAATCATTATAGTACAAAGTTTTTTATAAATACTTCTATTAAGAATTTTATACATCATTTTTTGCCTCCATTTTGTCGAAACTCATATTCTTAACATAACAAAATTTTTAAGCAATCTCAATTACTTACTAATAAAAATCAAATTACGATTACTCCTCATAGTTTATCATTATAAAAACACCTTTTCTCTAATTGCAACTTAATTCAATCAAAATAACATTATATTATTGAATACCTCGTATGTGTACGATGCTATCCTACCGTTATAGTAAATCATAATGTTTTTTTAAAGCTCTTTCAATGTTAAACTAATAAAAGATCAAAATTCAGCCCTTACTATAATAAACTAAAAATAATCCATATTTAATTATGCAATACTAATAAAAATAGTTCTGCCACAATTTTGACAAAACTATTTTTTCATAAGCATCAACTTTGGTAATATCCGCTTAGTATCATAATTTGAGCGGATTTTTGCCATTTATGTTAAATATGATATTAACTTTCCCAGATTTACTGATATCTATGTCATCCCTATTAGTGTTAAAAGAAATATTTATTACTCTATATTTTTTTATAATATTTTATTTAAATAAGATGCCACCAAAGGTCTTTACCAATATAGCTATTTAGTTTTTCGAACAATATATTTGTCGGCCTTGTTAATTAAATTTCCTTCTATTAGAGCAACGAGATTTATACCATTTTCGGTGTATTCTTCTTTTATAACAGTAGAGGTTTTATAAATTTCAGATATAATGCTTGCATCTGAAAAAGGGATTAAAAGGTTTAATTTTTGTATTCTTATAGGTAGGTTTGCTTCGATAGCATGAAGAAGATTCTCGATTCCATATCCTTCAGTTGCAGAGATTTTCACAGTGTTTCCAATAGTAGGAGTATCCTTTATTCCTGGGATTAAATCACATTTGTTCATAATTGAAATAATGGGTTGAGAAGTACATCCTAATTGAGATAATAAATCTCTTGTGGTATCGAGATGAAGTTTTGCCTCGGGATTAGATGCATCACATACATTTAAGATGATATCAGCTAGTGCAGCCTCTTCGAGGGTAGATTTAAAGGCTTCGACTAAGTGGTGAGGGAGCCGACGAACTAAACCAACTGTATCTATTAACATTATAGAGACTCCATTTGGAAGCTTCAAAGCTCTTGAGGTTGGATCCAGAGTAGCAAAAAGCTTGTTTTCTGCAAGCACACCTGCTTGTGTTAATAAATTCATAAGAGTAGATTTTCCGGCGTTTGTGTATCCAACAATAGCTGCAGTTATAACACCATTTTTTCTACGTCGTGCACGAAGCTGATTTCGGCGAGTTTCAACATTTGCCAATTGAGATTTAATAGTTTCCATGCGTCGCCGAACATGACGTCTATCGGTTTCAAGCTTTGTTTCCCCTGGACCTCGAGTGCCAATACCTGCACCTAATCGAGACATAGAAATGCCCTTGCCGCTTAATCGTGGCATAATATATTTTAATTGCGCTAATTCAACTTGTAGTTTACCTTCTTTGGAACGTGCCCTTTGAGCAAATATGTCTAAGATTAACATGGTCCGGTCGATAACTCGCACATCAGTGATATTTTCTATATTTCTAATTTGTGTTGGAGTAAGTTCTCTATCGAATATGATCAAGGTTATTTCAAGTTCGCTGCAAAGTTTAGATGCCTCTTGGATCATTCCGGAACCGATACAGGTTGCAGGATCTGGAGCTTCTCGTTTTTGCGTAAGAGTTATAGAGGGCTCGGCGCCGGCGCTGCGAGTAAGTTCTTTTAGTTCCTCGAGGGAATTTATTGCATCGAATTCACCGGTATCAACAGAAATAAGTAATGCTTTCTCGGTATTTATAATATTTTCATGTATAAGCATAATATCCTCCATATTTTGTGGTATTGAATCGAGTATTGTTTATTTATAGTGTTAATTTTTACTCGGTAAAATCTAATTTGTTATAATTATAACCATATTATTGAAAAATTTAATTATTTTGAAGGTAAAACTTCACTGATTTAAAAATTGTGTTTTATATAATTTAGCATAGAATCCGTTTTGTTTTAATAACTCAACATGAGAACCTTTTTCAATAATATTTCCATTATTCATAACAAGGATAATATCAGCTTCACGTATAGTAGAAAGCCTGTGGGCAACTATAAAGCTTGTTTTTCCTTTCATCATTTTTTTAAAGGCTTTTTGAATTTCAAGCTCAGTAATAGCATCTATATTGCTTGTGGCTTCATCTAAAATAAGCATAGGAGGGTTAATAAGCATAATTCTAGCAATAGAAATAAGCTGCTTTTCACCTTGCGATAAGTTACCGCCGTCTTCCGTAATAATAGTTTTATATCCATTAGGCAGTCGATTTATAAAATTATGTGCATATGCTTGAGTAGCAGCATACTTGATTTCATCGAAAGAAGCATTTGCTTTTCCATATGAAATATTTTCGGCGATTGTACCGGTAAATAGCCAAGTATCTTGAAGCACCATCCCATATAGACTTCTTAAATTATTTCGTTTAATATTTTGAATAGGAATATTATTTATTTTTATAGAGCCATGATTTACATCGTAAAATCTCATTAGAAGATTAATAAGGGTAGTTTTGCCGGAGCCAGTTGGGCCAACAATAGCTACTCTTTGTCCTGGTTGGACACTTAGGTTAAAGTTTTCGATAAGTTTTGTAGTAGGGCTATAAGAAAAATAAACATTATTTAAATCTACAGAACCATTGCAATTTTCTATTTCAACAGCATTCGGTAAATCCTTTATCTCATTTTCTTCGCTTAGAAAAGCAAACACCCTTTTTGCGGAGACAAAAGCACTCTGAACTTGTGTCAACACCGCAGATATCTCATTAAAAGGCTTTGTATATTGGTTAGAGTATGTTAAAAAACTCGTTATTTCACCAATAGATATATTCCCATGAAGAATTAACATTAAAGATCCAACAACGCCGACAACTGTGTATATAATTGTATTAATAAAACGTGTAGCAGGGTTAGACAATGAAGAATAAAATTGTGCTTTTACACCACTATCGTAAAGAGTAGAATTTATATTTTGAAAGTGTTTAATGGCCCGATTTTCATAACCAAAAGCTTTTACAACCTTTTGGTTAGACAGCATTTCAGTGATATACCCGCTTAATTCCCCTTGAGTATTTAGTTGTTTTCTAAAACTTTTATAGGAATGTTTAGATATGAAATACGAGGTAAATATTGAAAGGGGTGTTAATAGAATAACAATAAATGTTATAACAATATTTAAAGATGCCATAAAAATTAAAGTTACAATAATAGTAATAAGTGATGTGAAAAAATGAAGTAATGCTTGGTGCAATCCATCTGAAATAGCGTCTATATCATTAATAATCCTGTTTATGGTATCACCATGTGCAACAGAATCACTATATTTTAAGGGAAGAAGATGGATTTTTTTAAATGCTTGTTCTCTTATGTCTTTTGTGACATTATATGTTAATGTATTTATTGAAACAGTTGTTAGCCACTGAAACATGGAAGCTATTAAAGATAAAAAAATAAGTTTAATAAGAGTTTTAGAAATCTCAGAAAAATTAACATTGCCTGTATCTATTATAAAGTCTATAGCATCACCAATTAATATAGGAGAAAATAAAGATAGAGAAATGCTTGATATTACAAAAATAACTGATAATCCCAAATGTAGCTTATATGGCTTTAAATATTTTAAAAAGTTTTTTAATATATCTTTCACTATTTTATCAACTCCTTTATACCTTTTGTGATTCAAATATTTTTTCATAAGTAGGGCATGACTTTAAGAGGGAGTCGTGTGTACCATAACCAATTTGTATACCATTGTCTAATACAATAATTTTGTCTGCATGGGCAATGGAAGAACATTTTTGAGATATGATAATTTTAGTAATTTTTTGGCATTGATTTATTAATGCTTGACTTAGTAATGAGTCTGTTTGAGCATCTAAAGCGCTGCTGCTATCATCAAGAATCAATATCTCTGGCTCAGAAACTAAAGCTCTGGCAATAGTTAATCTTTGGCGTTGCCCACCAGAAAAGTTTTTTCCGCCTTGTTCAACTTTTGTGTTATATTTTAAAGGTAGTTTTTCAACAAATTCGCTTGCTTGCGCAATATCTAGAGCTTTTTTAATATCTTCATATTTTGAATTTGGATCTCTCCATCGCATGTTGTCTAAAATTGTCCCTGAAAATAATACAGCTTTTTGAGGGACAAATCCAAATATTTTTCTTAATTCTTGTTCGTTATATGAATTTATATCATTGCCATATATTAGTATGTCACCATGGTTCTTTTTGTAAAATCCACTGATTAGTTGTATCAATGTTGATTTCCCAGAACCGGTTCCACCGATAATGCCTAGAGTTTCACCCTTATGCAAAGAAAAGGTAATATTGTTTAAAGAACTGTCGCAATCTTTGTCGTAGCAAAATGAGACATCTTTAAACTCTATTATTTTATTGCTTTTATTTTTTTGAACAGAAGGGTTAGAGTTATGAGGTTCTAAAGATGAAGATAATTCAAAAGTTGCGTTAATTCTAGAAGCAGAAGCGGAGGCCTTTGTGAAGATAATTACAACATTGGCGACAACAATAAGAGAAAGCAATATTTGTGTCATATAATTTACAAGTGCAATAATTGTACCCTGATTAATGTCACCAATAAAAGCTTTTTCAGCGCCAACCCATATAATACAAGTTATTGCTAAGTTAATAATTAAATATGTTGCAGGATTAAGAAGAGCAGAAATTTTATTTACATTGATCGCTGTTTGAGCTAGTAAATTATTCGACTCTAAAAATTTATTTATTTCTGCTTCTTGCTTAGAAAATGCTCTTATCACTCTAATACCGCTTAGATTTTCTTTAACTATAAGAGAAATTTTATCGAGAGTATTTTGAATTTTCTTAAAATATGGTACTGTTATTTTTGTAATAAAAAAAATAGTAATACCAATAATTGGCGCTGTAGCAATAAAGATTAAAGATATTGTTATATTAATACTCATAGCCATAAATATAGAACCTAAAATAAGAAATGGTGCACGTATTACTAGCCTTATGAGCATAGAAACTGCAACTTGAAGCTGATTTATATCGTTTGTCATACGTGTTATCAAAGACGATGTATTTATGGAATCTAAATCTGTAAAAGATAGTTCATTGATATGGCAAAATAAAGAATTTCGTACAGCAGTTCCAAATCCTTGAGAGGCTTTTGCTGCATAAAATTGCCCTAAAATAGCGCTAATAAGCCCGATAATTCCTATTAAAATCATCATACCTAACATGTGTAGGATATATTGTGAATCAGAATTTTTAATCCCAATATCTATAATATTAGCCATCATCAAGGGGATAATAAGCTCGAATATTGCTTCTATTAATTTAAATATTGGTCCTAGAATTACCTGTTTTTTGTAGCCATTTAAATATTTTGCGAGTTTTACCATATTATAAATACCTGACCTTAATTTAGATTTTATAATTATAATTATCAAATTATAACATATTAATTCGCAGTTTTGAAAGGTAAATTTATATAAATCCATAACTTAACATATTTATATTGTTGATTTTTATTTGATTTAACATTATAATTTAAATAAACATATACGGTTTAAGGAAGGTTTACATAATGAGGAAAATTGTTTTTTTTATTTTATTGATGATATTTGTTGTGAACCCTATAAATCATATAGTATTTGCTGCTTCTAATAATACTGTACAATATAAAATTCCAGATTTAAATATGAAAATAAATGTGCCGGAAGGATATATTGTTTTAACACAAGATGTCGACAAGACCGGAATAGCTCCGGGATATATTAATATTGATAAAGATGAATTGGCAAAATCTATGAGGGATAAAGGAATATATTTTAATGTTGTGTCGAGAGATTTGCAGTATGAAATTGTTGTTAGAATGTTTGAAAATAGTAATACACATCAAATAAAGGATTTTAAGGATTTAGAATATGTAGATTTAGTAAAGGCCAAATCCTTGCTTTTAGATGATAAATTGAATCAAACTGTGAGTATATACGATACTTCACAAGCCAAATTCTTAAAAACGCAATTCGATAAAAAGACAGGAAGTTATAGTGTACAAAACTATACTATAGTGAATGGACAATGCATAAATATAGAGCTAATATCGTATACTCTAGAGCCAACAAATCTACAATTATCTGTGTTGGACGACATGATAAAAAGTATTAAATTCACTAGATACCCTGAATTTTTAGATAATATAGAATCAAAAGATACTATATTTAGTATTATGAGATATGGTATTCCAATACTAGCAGTAATTGTTGTGTCATTAATTGTTTTTTTAATTTTAAGGAGAAGAAAGGGTCAAAAATCACATAAAGTAATATTATTTAAAAAGGAACCAAAGTATGAATTTGACAAACAATCTGGAGATAATAAAAATACAGGAAACAGTGTAGAACCTGAAAATAAGGTATTACCAGAACAGAAACAGTATGTAGAATATAATCAAAATGAATTGTCAGATTATAATATTGATAATACGAAAATTAATAGTGTAGAAGAAGATGACATTGCTCAATTACAAGATTTATTTCCACCTAAGTTAAATTTTTTGAGTAGAGAAGAAAAACACGAAACAAATAGCAAGCCAACAGAAGTTATTAATAAAAATGTAAATATGAATTCTAACATACATATATATGATTTAGACGATGACAAATAGAAAGTGTGCACTTATTTGAAGTGCACGCTTTTTGGAGTTAGCAATAATTATAATTAATCAAGATTATTTTTATCTGTTCTTCTAGGATAAGGTTTTTTTTCATCGGTTAACTCTAAAATATAATCTATGCTTGTGTTATAAAATAAAGCTAATTTCTTTAAAATTGATGTTGGAATATCATTTTTTCCTAATTCGTATTGTGAGTATCCAGTTTGCGACATACCTATTATTTGAGCTATCTCTCGTTGTGTTTTATCGCAATCCTCTCTTAAGTCTCTTAACCGTCTATACATGCTTATCACCTCATGTATAGTGTATTTAAGTTAGAAAAAGTTATTGATTTTTAACTTAAAATAAGTTAAAATGAAAAAGAGGTGGTAAAATTGTCGAAAATCTTTTGTGAAAATAACTTTTGTATTTATTGGGATGAAGACATATGCATATGCGACACAGTCTATTTAAACGCTGCTGGATTATGCATAGATGGAATACCAGTAGATATCGACGAAGCCGTTTTAGAAAAAAAAAGAAAAGAGGGGTTGCGGAAAATAGATCAAGGGTATAACACCTAGTAGTATATTGAACTATTTAAGTAAGTTTATAAATGGAATATTATGGAAGTAAATTTTATTGTAATACGCATATAATTCGAAATTGAAAAATAATAAGGCTAGTTCATACTTAATCTATCTATAATAATTTTGTATCCTTCATTTATATAGTTTATATAGAAAAAACTCCCATCTAAATGTATTTTCGAATGGGAGTTTTTTATTTTTATAAAAATTTTACACATAGAAGCTAGCGTATAAACCATTTTGAGCCATAAGTTCGTCGTGAGTGCCTTGCTCAACAATATCTCCGTCTTGCATAACAAGGATTAAATCTGCATCTCGAATTGTACTCAGTCGATGGGCAATAATAAAGCTAGTTCTATCTTTCATTAAATTATTCATAGCCTTTTGGATAAATACTTCTGTTCTTGTATCGACAGAACTTGTAGCTTCATCCAGTATTAAAATTTTTGGGTCCGACAAAATTGCTCTTGCAATTGTTAATAATTGTTTTTGGCCAAGAGATATATTATCAGCTTCTTCATTTATTATAGAATCATAACCATCCGGGAGAGTCATTATAAAATGATCAACATGGGCATCTTTAGCTGCCTGAATTATATCTTTGTCGGAAGCATTAAGATTTCCATATTTTATATTGTCTTTTATAGATGCATTGTATAGCCACGTATCTTGCAGAACCATACCAAATAAAGAACGTAAATCGTTTCTTGTGAAATCTTTTATATTATAATTATCAATCAATATTTCACCTTCGTTTAGTTCATAGAATCTCATTAGAAGTTTCACAATAGTAGTTTTTCCAGATCCGGTTGGCCCGACAATAGCAATTTTTTGCCCTGCTTTAATTTTGACAGAGAAGTTTTTGATAATAGTGTTGTGTTCGGTATATCCGAATTTAACATTTTTAAACTCAACATTTCCAGCAATATCTACAACTTGGTTATTAGAATTATTACAATTATTTTCATCGATACATATAGGGCTTTCAGTATCTTTAGATTCTTCTTCTTCATTTAAAAATTCAAAAACTCTCTCTGCGGCAGCTAATGTTTGCTGTAAAATATTAGATATATTAGAGACTTGGATTATTGGTTGAGTAAATTGACGGACATATTGAAGAAACGCTTGGATATCGCCAACAGCCAATCCTCGATTAATAGATAAATATCCGCCTAATATACATACACCAACATACCCTAAATTTGAAATAAAATTCATAATGGGCATCATTAAGCCAGAAAGAAACTGAGATTTCCAGGATGATGTAAACAGTGATTGATTGAATTCATCAAAAGTATCTAAAGCTTCCTGTTCTCCATTGAAAGCTTTCATAACATTATGACCGGAGTATATCTCTTCTATATGGCCATTTAAATGGCCAAGGTAGCTTTGCTGCTGGACAAAATATTTTTGAGATCTTTTAACAACTAACATTATAAAGATGAAAGATAAAGGGATAATGCAAAGTGTAGTTAAAGCCATTTGCCAACTTATATTAAACATCATGATTGTTATACCTATAATAGTGCTAATAGATGTTATTAATTGCGTTATGCTTTGATTTAGTGTTTGACTTAGAGTATCAACATCATTTGTTATTCTAGATAGTATTTCACCGTGATTAGTGGTGTCGAAGTATTTTAATGGCAACTTATTTATTTTTTCGATTATATCTTTACGCAATCTATAGGTGACTTTCATAGAGACGTTTGTCATAATAAAGCCCTCTAAATACCCAAAAACAGCACTTAAGGAATAAAGGAAAAGCAAAGAAATTACAATTTGTAAAATATGATCAAAATTTATACCAGCGCCTGATCCAGATATTTTTCCTACAATGCCATTGTATATTTCTGTTGTTGCATTACCTAGTATTTTAGGACCTACTATAGAGAATACAGAGGAAATTAAAGCAAATAAAATTACAAAAGCAATACTTACTTTATATTTACTTATATATTGCAATAATTGTTTTAAAGTACCGCTAAAGTCTTTAGCTTTTTCCATACGAGGCGTTTGATGTCCTTTATGCATTCCATGTGCAGAAGAGGGATTTACATTATGTTTCATTGCAATTCCTCCTTTAAAAGCTGTGATTGTGCTATTTCATAATAAGCCTGGCATGTTTTAAGCAATTCATTATGTGTTCCTACACCAACCATTTTTCCTTCATCGAGGACAATTATCTTTTCAGCGTCTATAATTGTATTTACTCTTTGTGCAACAATTATTACAGTTGCATTATTTGTATATTTTTTTAATTCCTTTCTAAGATTAGCATCTGTTTTCATATCTAAAGCAGAGAAGCTGTCGTCAAACAAATAAATTTTTGGTTCGATAGCTAAAGCTCTTGCTATTGATAAACGCTGTTTTTGTCCTCCGGATACATTCGAGCCTCCCTGAGCAATAGGAGAATTAAATCCTGATTCTTTTTCTTCGATAAAATCAAGAGATTGCGATACCTTAGCAATTTCTCGGATTTTTTCATCTGATATATCTTTGTTTCCATATCGTAAATTAGAATAGATATCACCGGAAAACAGTACTCCACGCTGAGGGACATATCCAATATTTTTGCGTAATTCATGTTGGCTTATGTTTCTAATATCAACACCATCGATCAATATTTCACCGCTTGATACATCGTAAAATCGAGGGATAAGATTTAAAAGTGTAGACTTTCCGGAACCAGTTGAACCTATGATGGCGGTGGTTTCCCCCGGATTTGCAGTAAATGAAATATCTGAGAGAACATTTTCACTTGCCTTACCATATTTAAAGTAAACATGTTTGAATTCTATTTTACCACTAGTATTTTTGTCAAGTTTCTCAACATCTTTTTTGTCTTTTATAGAAGGCTCCGTTTCTAATACCTCACAAACTCTTTCTGCAGATACAGCAGCTCTAGGAAACATTATAAACATAATTGATATTGTTAAGAAAGATAAAATTACTTGCATTGAATATTGCATGAAGGCTATCATATCTCCAACAAGCATTTGAGATTCTGAAATATGCTGTGCGCCAATCCAAATGATTAACAAACTTGTTGAGTTTAATAGGAACATCATTGCCGGATTCATTAAAGAAATTACTCTATTAACAAATCTATTTGTTAGTGTTAATTCTTTGTTTGCATCGTCAAATAAATTTTCCTCGAATTCTTGGTTTGAAAAAGCACGTATTACCATTACACCGCTCAAGTTTTCTTTTGCAACAAGATTAATTCTGTCTATTAAAGATTGAATGACTTTAAATTTCGGTTTAGCAATAGAGAAGATAACTAATATTAAGCACGCCAATACTATAATACTTAATGCAATAATCCAGCTCATATTTAAGCTCTTATTAATTGCCATTATTATTCCACCAATTCCCATAAATAAAGCATAGCCTATCATCCGAATCATCATTAATATCAACATTTGTACTTGTGTGATATCGTTTGTTGTTCTAGTGATTAAAGAGGCGACCGAGAATTTGTCGAATTCAGGATTTGAAAACTGTTCTACCCTTTCAAATACATCATGTCTTAATGACTTTGCTAATTGCGATGATATTTTAGATGATAAATAACTAACAGCAATAGTTGCAGCAGCACTTATCAATGTTATTAGTAGCATTTGGAGTCCGACTTTATATGTGTAGTTTGTTTGAACTTTATTTAAATTTAAATCAAGTTCTGTATATATAGTTTTTGTAAATTGTATTGATATTTGCTCGCTTAACGAGGGATCTATGTTATTGGCTTGTTCTATTATTCCTAAGAATTTATCTTGAGGAATATTTTGTATATATGGTATCAGTGAATATAAACTACTTAAATCTATTTTCATATTACTATAAGATAATTCAGAAACACTATTATACTGATTATTTAAATCTTGCAGAATAATTAAAAGATTGCTTACAGCAGATGAAAAGTAATTATCGAGAGTATCTCTGTTTGTAGTTTCATTTAAAATATAAATATTTGAATTTTTAAGAAGCGGATATTTATTTATAGCTTCTTGGTATTCTGAAGTAGCATCGTCTGATTGGATAAGAGTGTACGATTGTGATACAATATTCTTTTCTTCTGAAGGTAAGCATGAAGTTAGAAGCTGAAAGCAGTTTTCGCTAATAGCTTCGGGTGATGAGTGCTCGATACCATTTTGCTGTATGCCAATGTTTACTATATTAGACATTAAATTTGGTAAATTAAGGTCGCATATAGCTTGTGTGAAAAGCATTAATAAACAAAATAATATAGAAACACTATATGGAACTAAGTATCTTAAAATTTTTTTCATTTAGTGCAATTCCCCTTTCTAGTAAGATATTAGTATATGCAAATAAATAATTATACAATATCCAATAAATATGGCTATGATTTTAAGGATGCTTTAAAAGCAACCCACCCGTTTTCACCATATTCTTCAAGGATATCAAAATTATTTAGTAAAGCCTGTTTTACATCATCTTTGCGAGTATCGATAACTCCACTGACAATAAAAATAGAGTTACTATTCATATAGTTTTGTATATTTAAACTAAGGTCTATAATAACATCAGCGACTATATTAGCAACAACGACATCGTAAGTACCGGAAATTTTATCAGTTAGATTACCGCATATAGCCTTAAATTTAGTATCCACATTGTTGATTTTTGCATTTTCAATAGCGGTTTTTACAGCGAGTTCATCGATATCAACCCCCAAAGCTGAATCTGCCCCTAATAATAGCGAGGCAACACCTAAAATGCCACTGCCACATCCAATATCGAGAACATTCATTCCAGGCTTAATATATTGGTCTAGAATTTTTAAGCACAAACGAGTAGTCTCATGAGTACCTGTACCAAATGCCAGGCCTGGTTCAAGGTTAAAAACAATACGTCCATCTGAATCAAAGTGGTCTTCCCATATAGGTCTTATTAAAAGTTTTTGACCGATTTTAATAGGTTTAAAATATTTTTTCCAATTGTGTATCCAGTCTTCATTATTGCAAGTAGTAACATTTATATTATGAGTTATTTTTTCGCAATTTAACCTTTCGGAAATAAAAGAAATAGCTTCAGAAGGGTTGCTTTCAGGGCTTATATAAACATGTATTTTGCCTGTGCTTCTGTCTTTTTCAAGCAGCTCTTTATCAATTAAATCTATTTTAGCGATTTCTAAAATTTCATGTTCCATGTTTGAATAATCCTCGATGTATATTCCGTACGGAACAACCATATTGGCAATATTTCCAGCGTATTCAATGTTTTCTGAGGGTGTTTCAATAATAATTTCAGTCCAATTCATAACAAACTCCTATAAAATATAATGTAAATTATTGGATATAATTATACTACAAAAATAATAAAATTTCTATAGATAACACAAACAAATATATATGTAATAATTTATAATATTAATAATATAAAGAGTAAAAAATCTATAAAATATTTTTTGGGAAATAATATAAAAAGAAATGTTATAGTAATGTTATAGTAGTATTATATAAATTTATTTTATAATATCAGCTATTAATATATGAATTATAGAGAATTTCAATATTTTTAATAATACTATTGATTTTTTTTATCTTTTATGGTAATATAAACAAGCAATTAATCTGCGCCAATAGCTCAGTTGGATAGAGTGTTTGGCTACGAACCAAAAGGTCGGGGGTTCGAGTCCCTCTTGGCGCGCCACCGGCATGTTGTGTCGGTCAAAATGGTATGGTAAGTTATTGATGCCTTTATTTTAAGCTAAAATCTATTAGATTTTATGCGGCAATAAAGTATTTTGCAGGTTGCCATTCATTAAATTTAAATCGCTTGATAAGTTTATAATGTTTTTCTTTATATGTATGTACAATTTCTATTCGGGCATGTGTTTATTATGTTATTAATATATGGCCAATTTAAAAGTACTGCGTGGATTCAGTGTACATTATTTCTTGTTTACGATTTAAAAAATTATTATTTGCACTGAACTGTTTTGCATAATTTGGGTTCAGTGCTATTTTTTTATAAAAGGGGATGTTGTGTTGAATATTTGGCATGATATTGATTCGTCGAGAATTACACCAAACGAATTTATAGTTGTAATTGAAATTCCTAAGGGAAGTAAAACTAAATATGAGCTTGATAAACGTACCGGTTTGTTGGAATTAGATAGAGTTTTGCATACATCAACTCATTATCCTGCAAATTATGGATTTATTCCGCGTACATATGCAGATGATTTAGACCCTTTAGATGTGCTAGTGTTATGCTCTGTAGCTGTTCATCCAATGACATTAATTAGGTGTTATCCGATAGGAGTTATTACAATGCTTGATAACGGCCATAGGGATGAAAAAATAATTGCAATACCATTTAGCGATCCTACATATAATGGATTTAAGGATATATCAGATTTGCCAGCGCATATTTTTAATGAAATGAGCCATTTTTTCTCGGTATATAAAGCACTTGAAAACAAAGAGACAGCTGTTGAAGAAGTAATGGGAGCAGAAGAGGCTATAAAAATCATATCTAGTGCGATAGTTTCATATAAAGAAAAATTTGTAAAGATTTAAGATATTTAAAATCAAAAAAATAAAGGAGCCAAGAGGATATTATAATTAATCCATTGGCTCTTTTTTAGTTGTAGGCTATGTTAAATTATCGAAAAATATAAGAGTAACCTTATTAAAAGTTAAAACTGCCATATCAATTAAATTCAAAATATATTGACTTTGTATATTAAAACTGTAAATACACATACTCTTATAAGTTAGAATTATTAAAGGAGCGTATAAAATGATAAATATTCAGAAATGTGCGATAATAGGCTGTGGATTGGTTGGATCCACAATAGCATTTACCCTAGCCGAAAATGGTATATTTTCAGAGCTGGTTTTAATAGATATTAATCATAAAAAAGCATTAGGAGAGGCTATGGATATTAACCATGGTATACCATTTGCAATGCCTGCAAAAGTATATGCTGGAGATTACGATGATATAAAGAATTGTTCGTTGGTAATAGTTTCTGCAGGTGCAAATCAAAAACCGGGAGAAACCAGAATGGATTTAGTAAGTAAAAATGTAGATATTTTAAAAAAAATCATACCAGAAATAATAAAAAGAAATGACGAATGTATATTGCTGGTAGTCTCAAATCCGGTAGACATATTAACTTATGTTACTCTTAAAATCTCTGGATTTCCTTCCAATCGGGTTATTGGTTCTGGAACAGTTTTAGATACATCTAGATTAAAGTATTTATTAGGACAATATTTAAATGTAGATGCAAGGCACATTCATGCGTATATAATAGGAGAGCATGGAGACAGCGAACTGGCAATTTGGAGTAGTGCAAATATTTCAGGGGTAGAGTTAGAAGAATTTTTTAAATTACGAGGTTATTCAAACGGCAAAGAGGTATTTGAGCAAGTGTATCAAGAAGTAAAACATAGTGCATACAAGATTATTGAAAGTAAAGGTGCAACATATTATGCTATAGCAATGGCAACAAAAAGAATAGCGGAGTGTATCGTGAGAAACGAACATTCAATAATGCCGGTTTCGGCTTTGCTAAATAATCATTATGGTATAAGTGATGTATGCATGGGATTGCCGTCTATTGTTAGCCGAAAGGGAATAGAAGCAACCTTAGAAGCTCCACTTTCTAATGAGGAAATAAATAAGCTATGTGAATCGGCAAATATTTTAAAAACAGTTCTCAAAAATTTAAAATTATAATTCAAAACAAGTCTTTACATTAAAGGCTTGTTTTTAAAAAAATATTTATATTCAGCGTTTCCAAAATTTGATAAATATGTTATGATACATTTGTTTGATAAAAAAGATTGGAATTCTGAAAGGATAGGAATACAATGCTTTACATAAGGCAGAAGTTTCAAATTTTAAAAACTAAATATCCAATAAGGCTTATTGTGGGAAGTTTTATTTTATTTATTATAGTAGGAACTATATTTCTAATTTTACCGATATCATCAAGAGATTCTTTGCAGACAGATTTTATTTCTGCTTTTTTTACATCAGTGTCTGCAACATGTGTTACAGGATTAGTTGTGTTTGATACATGGACACATTGGTCGTTTTTTGGGCAACTTATATTGTTAATACTTATGCAGGTTGGAGCATTGAGTGTTATTAGTATTATGATGGGATTTATACTTGTGTTGCGCAAAGAAATGGGCCTTCGGGATATGGCATTTCTGCAAGCATATACTAGTGGGAATATAATGAATATGCCTTTACTGGTAAAAACAATTTTGTTTGTAACTGTTATAAGTGAAATAATCGGTTCTCTTATTTTAATGATTAGATTTATCCCTAAGTTTGGAGTATATGGAATTTGGATTTCTATTTTTATGTCGGTTTCTAGCTATTGTAATGCAGGGTTTGATTTAATGGGAATTGAAGAGGCAGATGTTAGTTTGAAAAATTATGTAGATGACCCATTAGTTTCTATCACCGTGAGTTTACTTGTTATATTGGGTGGAATAAGTTTTATTGTAATAAGTGATATATATTTATACATAATAAGAAAGTATAAAGAGCACCAAAGCAATATACATCTTGAGTTTAATTCAAAGATTGTTATAGTTGCAACTGTTTTTTTATTAATCATTAGCACAATTGTAATTACATTTTTGGAATATAATAATACACTTGTAAGTAAAAGTTTTTTTCAGAAAATCAATGCAGCTTTTTTCGAGGCAAGTACAATTCGAAGCGCCGGATTTGATAATTTGGGTTTTGGTGATCAGATTAATTTAACAAAAGTATTTGTAACTATTATGATGTTTATAGGAACAGCGCCATGCTCAACTGGTGGAGGGATAAAGGTGACAACATTTGCTGTAATGTTGTATACAATAATATCGGTGTTTAAGGGTAAAAAGGAAATATTGATTCATCATCATAAAATAAATAAAATGTTGGTATACCGAGCATTAACAATTTGTGTGTTGTCTATAATAAGTATAATGTTAACTTTTTTTCTAATATCTATTATAGAGAAGAGGAGCGATATATCAACAACGGATCTTTTATTTGAAACAGTGTCATCTTTTTCGACAGGAGTTAGTGTAGGTATAGTTCCTCAACTTTCAAAAATTTCGCAAATTATTTTAACATTTTTAATGTTTGCAGGACGAATAGGTCCATTTTCGTTAGTTCTTGCTTTGTATGTTAAAAACAATAATAAAAAGGAAGTAATATTGCCAGAGGTAAATGTACTATTATAATATTTTTAATTTGAGATAGGTGAAGTTAATGGTTTTAGTTGTAGATATAGGAAACACAAACATTGTAGTTGGAGTAGTAGATAAGGGAGAAGTTTTAGTATCCGAAAGGATTACATCGGATGTTGAAAAAGCGTGTGGAGAATATGCGATAGTAATAAAGAGTATACTACAAATGTATAGGATATCTGAATTTGATTTAGAAGGGAGTATTATATCTTCAGTTGTTCCAATGCTAAATAAAGTTTTAAAGTGTGCAATTGAAAAAATAATTCCAGGAAATCCGCTGATGGTTAGAAATTTAAGTAATTTGGGAATAGATTTAAAAATAGAAAACCCAGGGGAAATAGGCGATGATTTACTAGTAGCAGCATCATATGGTGTTGAAAATTATCAATTACCGCTTGTTGTGGTTGATATGGGAACTTCAACGACAATTTCAGTTATAGATAGTAATAAAAATTTTATTGGAGGAGCAATAATACCAGGGATGAGAGTGTCGCTAGATGCTTTAGTTTCTAAAACAGCTCAGCTTTGCTATACACAGATTGAAAAACCAAAACAAGTAATTGGAAGAAATACAGAGGATTGCATAAAAAGTGGTTTAATATATGGTTCAGCATCTATGATAGATTGTTTTCTAGACAAAATAGAAGATGAGCTTGGGGAAAAGGTTTATGTTGTAGCTACCGGGGGACTTTGTGAATATGTAGTTCCTCATTGCAATAGAGAGATAGACTTCGATAGACACCTGATGCTTAAAGGCTTGTATAGGTTATATTTAATGAATAATTAGTCCTTGCAGTTTAAAGTATTAGCTATAAATGTAGGTAATGCTATGGAAATAATAACGAGAGGTGTTTCAAAAGGATGGCTTAGAGCTATGAGTGATAAAATGTAAGGTTACCTTATGATTAAATCAGCTGGATTAATTAAGTTGATTATGGTACTGGCTGATTGCCATAGAACCAAGATTTTGTCAATGTATTTTGAATCATATAACATTCACGATTTTAGCATCCTAAAACTATATTTATCTTGATAAGCATTTTTTATAAAAGTAATACCGATCATATTGATATGTACCCCAAAAGTTAGACATCTTTTGAGGTGTATATCTTTTAAAATGTTAAGCTATGGAATTATCTATGGAACTGAATATGTTGCTAAGAGAACTAAGATTTTGGCGGTAATAGCTAAAGGCCTTATCAAGGGATTCTGGAGCAGCTGGGAGGCATAATTTTTGTATGATAGAATTTTAATTGAATTGACAATTATTTTTGACATTTTTAAAAACCACTCATATAGAGTGGTTTTATTTTTATAATATGAGATTGTTTTAGAAGAGTAAATATATAATAATGTATAAAATATATTTTTGTAAGAATACAAATTATATCATAGAGTTCATTACAGGGATATTATATATAATGATTATGGTTATTTTACTGTATATATATGGTTGGTAAAAAATTTTTAAGAAAAATATTTAAATTCACAAAAAATTAAAGATTTTTGAAGTAAAATGTAATATCATATATATATATAAAGAAATTATTTGGAGGTTGATAAAATGTATAATAGAAATGATGATTTCAATAATAAAAATTTTGAAATTGTACCAGTTGAACCAATACAAAAAGAAAACTATGTTACTCAAGGCTCTTTGAAAAAAATAATATCTGTTACAATTGTCGCTTCAATTTTATTAGGTTTTTTTGGTGGCTTTATTTCATCAAAGTTTTTTAACTCATCTAAACAACTGTCCTTGCAAACCTCAAGCAGTTCATCGCCGATTGTAAATACGACATCAGAGCTGGTATCGGTTTCAGATGTTGCAGGAGCGGTGGCAGATACAGTTGTTGAAATAACAACAGAAGTAGTATCAACAGGCTCATTTTTGCGTCAATACATATCCGAAGGAGCAGGAAGTGGAGTTATAATATCAGAGGATGGATATATAATCACAAATAACCATGTTATTAAAGACGCTAATAAAATAACTGTTACATTAAGAAATGGAGAATCATATGAAGCAAAGTTAATTGCTACTGATTCAAAAGAAGATGTGGCCTTGATAAAAATTGAAAAAACAGGTTTGCAAGCAGTTGTATTTGCTGATTCCTCAGCATTGCAAGTTGGAGAGGCAGCTATAGCAATAGGAAACCCTCTTGGGCAGTTAGGAGGAACTGTTACTAATGGTATAATAAGTGCTTTAGAAAGAAATATAGTTATCGATGGAGAAACAATGAATCTTATTCAAACAAATGCTGCCATTAACCCAGGAAACTCAGGTGGAGGGTTATTTAATGCAAAGGGTGAATTTATAGGACTTGTAGTTGCAAAGTCTTCTGGAAGTGATATTGAAGGATTAGGGTTTGCTATACCATCGAACGATGTAAAGTATGTGGTTGATCAGTTGTCGGAGCATGGATACGTAACTGGTAGAGTAGATTTACAAATGTCACTTATAGATATTAGTTCGGCGCAAACTGCTATGATGTATAGAGTGTCTGAAACAGGTGTTTATATATCTAAAATAGAAAGTTCTTCTAATGCAGAAAAAGCAGGATTTAAAGTCGGAGACAGGATTGTTTCGATTAATGGAACAAAAGTTAGTACTAGTATAGAAATTGATAATATAATAGATGCGCTATCTGTTGGAGATAATGTAAATTTTGTGGTAGATAGAAGCGGAAAAGAAATGCAAATAGGACTAACTTTAGCGGAATATGTACCTAATACAACCTCACTATCTTCTCAAACAACAAGTAATATCAATTTATTTGAGTATATATTTGGATAAAATTGTAAATTATAAAGGTTAAATTAGGACTTTACATAAGTATTATGGATATCACTCGCTCAATATTTTCAATGGGTTATTCGGGCATAAATTTAATGGATTAGCAAATAATAAATAAGCCAGTATTTATTTTATATTGGTTTAGATGTATGAGAAATAAACAGGTTATTAATAATTTGAGGTGAGTGAAGTTATGAATAGAAATGCGAATAAATGTATAAAATGTGATGTAGTTCAATGTAAAAATCATTGTCAAGATGTTGACTATTGTGCACTAGATGTTATTAAGATAGGAACACACGAAGATGACCCAAAAATTTGCCAGTGTACAGATTGCGAATCTTTTGAAAAGAGAGAGTTATAAATTATTTATAGATCAAGATGCCCTGCATATTAAGAATGTAGGGCATTTATTATTTTTAAAATATTACATAAGGGTAGCTATAGGAAATAATATTGATTGATTAAAGGAAAAATTTATAATATAGCGAATAATTTAGAAGATAATGAGAAACATATTTGTAACATAATGTAACAAGATTGTAATTTTTAACATTTTGACAATATGCACAGAAATGGTATCGTCAAAATGCACAAAAAATGTGAAATAGCAGGGAAAATAAGGCGAATATCGGGGGTGAATCAAGATTGCTGTTAAAAAAATATGTTTAAAATTAACAAAATACATTTATTTTGTGAGATTGACATTGAATTAATAAACAATTATAATTAAAATAAGTCAATTATTCCTGACGCCAAGTCAGATAAGAGTAAATAAAATATTTATATTTTATGTAATCAAAATTTAACTGTTTGTTATTTACTCTTAAATAAAAGGATAAGGGGAGACTATTTTATATATGAAACATGCAATAAAAAGTGAAATTGAACATCAGATTAAAAGAATAGTAGCACTAGTATGTATGTTATTTATTGTTATAACATCAACTGTATCTGTTGCAGCTTTGAGTAAAAAGGTTTGTATTACCGATGGTGAAAATATTATAACACTTACAACATTAAGCAAAGAAACAGATAAAATCCTTGAACAAGCAGGAATTGCTATTGAAGCCAACGACTTAGTAAAGCGTGATGATGATAGTTATGATTATATTGATATAACCATAAAAAGAGCATTTAATGTGTGGATATCTGTCGATGGTATATGCAAAAAGATTTCTTTTAATGAAGGTACCGTTAATGATGCACTGGCAAGAGCAAATATTCAACTTTCAGGTGTAGATGCGGTGGAGCCTGCTCTAGACGAGGAAATTACTATTCCTACCAATATTGAAGTTATAAGAAGATGTAATGTTAATTTAACAGTAGACGGAGAAACTAAAGTAGTGCCTGTGCCATCATATGCTAGTATAACAGAGGCAATGGAATATGCAGGAGTAACATTGGGCGAAGATGATATTGTTAGTATTTCAAGAAATGAACAAGTTAGAGAAAATATGAACATAACAATAAAACGTGTTGGATATAGAGAATCGACTTATGTTGAGGAAATTAAACATGGGACAATGATTTCTGTTTCAGATGCTTTGCCAGAAGGCCAACAAAAAGTAATAAGAGAAGGTGTAGATGGCGAAAGGGTTGTAGTTAAGAGAGAAAGAATTGTCGATGGCGAAATAGTGGAATCAACAGAAATTAGTAGTGAAGTAAAAAGAGAAGCGATATCGGAAAAAAGAGTTGTAGGTATGAAAAATACAGGCAAATCAACAGGCTCGATATCGAAGGGAACAGCAAAAGATAATAAAAATGGAACTTTGGTAGACCATTTTGGCAATACAATATCATATAAATCTGTGTTAACCGGCTCTGGAACAGCATATACATCATCTCCAGGCGCACTAACAGCCACAGGAAAGCCAGCTCAAGTAGGCCATGTAGCGGTTGATCCCAAAAAGATTCCTTATGGAACTAAGCTATATATTACTTCAACAGATGGATCATTTGTTTATGGCTATGCAGTGGCTTCAGATACAGGAGGAGCATTAAAAAGTGGAAGCGCCTTAGTTGACTTATATTATGATACGTTGAGCGAATGTTATCAATTTGGTAGGCGGCAAGTTTCTGTATATATACTGAACTAACGCTTTATACTTATTATAATGAAAACAATAATTTATTAAAATATAAAAGACCTATAGATAAATTATATAGAAAATGACCTGAATTGTTATTCAGGTCATTTTTTTCAATTTTTTATAGTTTTCTTTTTTAATCTCTTGCCAAATTAAATTCCACATATAATATAACTTTCCCGGATTCATCGCTTTTTAACTTCATGTAATCTGCAATTTGGGTAATGTTCATAATAGATTCCATTTCGCA
>CALWVF010000017.1 GCA_944384925.1 uncultured Clostridia bacterium | reverse complement strand
TAGGCGATTATTCCGATGATAGGAAGTTAACTTTAGACCTAAGTAAGTTGTTTGGGATAGATTCTCAAGGAAATTTAGATTTGACAGACAACGAGACTGTTAATATAACATTAAAGAAATTTGTTGTAGATCCCGATGAGGATTATTTAAATCAAAATGTAGATGCTGATGGTGACGGCATAGATGACAGCGTAGGTGGTAAATATGTGACATATACTTACTATGTTTTAGATGTTTATGATTCTTCAGTTGAAACTGATGTAAATAACTATGTTTTTGGCTCAAATGGCGGAATTACATCTTTATCTAAGTTAACTTCGATAAATGAAAATCAATATTATAGTGTCAATGTTACGCAGGTCAATAATTTGACTGTTGAAAATGATAATGGGAAACTAACGGTTACTTCGGATGGCTCAATATCTGGTTATAGAATCGATTTCACACTATTTTTGTTCTATGATTTTAATTTTGTTAATTTTGATGAAGGTGATCCTTTATCAAGTGGTTGGGACTTAGAATCTTTAAATCGCAAAGATGATGAAAATACTGGTGGAAATTTCACATTAAATAGTATTGTAAATATAGGGAAAGATCCTGTAAATGGATATTATTATAATGGCTTTACTGTAAACTATTTCCAAGTTCACGATTCTAATTTTAATAGTAGCATTTCTATAGATAATTTAAATTCTTCATTAAAAGATTTGTCCGAAACTAACAATGACCTCTATACTCTTGCAAACGGAGCTTTATCTAATACTGAGGTTTATCTTTTATTATCTTATTATTCTTTGACTACCTTTACATTAAATATAAATATTGCAAGTAGCGGAAGCATACGTAGTTTTAATTATGCATTATTGATTAATGACGAAATGATTTTTGATAATTTAAATGGTACAGGAAACTCTTCATCTGATTCAAGCAATAAATTTACTAATATAAAATCGTATTCTAAAATTGAAATTAAAACTAACCAAATTGTTACATTTACTAGTGGAAATGCTATAACTTATTATAAATTTGATGGGATATATCTTAATGGTGTCAAGGCCTCAGATTTGCCTAATTATACATTTCAATTATCTAGTAATCCAGATATTAATACTGAGGTTTCAATACTAATGGCATATGAAGAAGTTCAAAGTAATATTAGTTATCTTGCTCTTGAACGAGATAAAAATGGTTATTATCTAATTTCATCTCCAGAGGATTTATTTGCTATTTTGTATACTTTCAATCGAGAATCAGAAGATTTTGAAGGTTATAAGTTTAAGCAAACTTGTGATATAGATATGAGTGGTTATAACTTTTTACCTATTGGGAGCGAATATGTTCCATTTAGAGGAAGTTATGACGGTCAGTATTATTCAATCTATAATTTGAAAATTGATGCTGGAAATTTATCTAATGTTGGTCTTTTTGGATATGTCGAGAATGCAACAATTAAAAATCTTAATTTTGTTGGCGGCTCTATCACAGGCTTTAACAATGTTGGTGTTATTGGTTATGCAGAAAATTCCACAATAACAAGAGTTAATAATTATAGTTGTACTATAAATTCTAGTGATGATATTATAACAAATCATATTTTTATGGTAGATGATGAAACTCTAGATGAACCTTATACTGACTCGAACGGAAATGGACAATATGATGAGAGAGAACCTTATGAAGACATTAATGGTAATGATAAATATGGAAAATACAATATTGTTAAAGCATTGACTAGCGAAACGGGTTATAATGAAAACTTATTATTACGTGTACGTGCTGAAACTAATGGTGCATTTAATGATTTCACGTTTAGTGTTGGTGGAACTGATTCGTATGCCTTTTCAACTGTAAGTTCAGCATATAATGTTGGTGGACTTTTGGGGAATGTAACAGGTTCTTCAGTTTCCGTTTCAAGTTCAAAGGGCACTGTTGAACAAGAGACGGCAGATATAACTGAAGGAACTGATTCAGATGTATCCGCAGATGATTCTGCAGTAGAATCTGTATCTGACAAAATAACGAATAGGAATATTGCTGGGTTTGTTGGTTATGTAAGCGGTGGAACTATAAGCAACTGCTACACTTCTCAAGCTACTTTTGCTGGGAATTATTGCAATAAAAATTTAAACTCTTCTGAAATATTTAATTGTTGTCATTATAATATTTCTGATGTGACACAAATAACTGATTCTGACTGCGACTGCGAAGAAAAATTTAATTGGTAAATAAAAAAACTTATGAAAATGAGGGGTTCTCTAAAATCATAAGTCTTTTTTATATGCAAGAAATTTAAGAAAGAAACAAATTTTATAAGAATTGTAAAAAATAAAAATATAGTAGATTTTTTTAATTATAATTTCAAATTAAGATTTCATACATTAAAAAATAAAAAATTGTTCATATTTAAAAATTTTGAGCATAGAATGAAGTATGTTAGAATTTATTGTTGACAACCTTCCTGTCTTTTTAGCGGTTATATTGGTGGCTATGATACCAACGCTTGAGAGCAAAATCGCTCTTCCACTTGGTTTATCATATGCTGTTTGGGGAGAGGGAACACTTTCACCATTTTTGTCCTTTCTTTGTGCATATGTTGGAAGTATGATACCTTGCATTATTGTTCTTTTAATTGTGAGAAAAATAAAAAACAAAACAAGTGGTTTTGTGCAAGATAAATTTTTATCTCGTATGCAAGAAAAATATCGTAAAAAATTGGAAGTCTTAGGTGGCAATGGTAAAACATTTTATAAACTTTCCGCATTATGTTTCTTTGTGGCTGTTCCATTGCCTTTAACAGGTGTTTACACAGGAAGTTTGATAGCAGGGCTTAGCAATTTAAAAATTTGGCAG
>CALWVF010000016.1 GCA_944384925.1 uncultured Clostridia bacterium | reverse complement strand
TTCCCATGCCGAACACGGAAGTTAAGCTCTGCGATGCTGAAAATACTTGGCTGGTGACAGCCTGGGAAAATAGGAAGATGCCAACATCTTTTTAAAAACAATCATTCAATAGAATGGTTGCTTTTTTATTTTTAAAATAAATTTATTTCTTATTGTACTTATTTTATGCGTATCTTTACTTTAATTGAACATCTTTATTAAACCTATTTATCTACATTCTATTACTTAATTAGCTTACTTATCTAACCTTTAATTTATAAATTTTATATTAATATTTAAATTATAAACCTTCAATTATATATAAAAACCTCTTGAATTTTGCAAATTTAAGAGGTTTTTTTATTTATTAAGCATTTATTTTTTCTTTGGTAACTTGAATTTTGGTTTTGTGAGATTATAACTATTGTCAATCATTCTTATTATTTCATCATCTGGTACATCACTTTCTAAGTAAACAGTGTTCCAATGTCTTTTATTCATATGATACCCCGGAATAACCCCTTTATAGACTGATCTTAGAAAATCAGCCTCCATAGGTTCACATTTTAAATTTATAGATGCCTTTTCATCTGGAGAGCAAAATAAAGCAAACATTTTACTGTTAGAACAATGTTTTATAACCTCAGTCATTTCATCAAAAGGCATGCATAAACACGTGTTGTTTAATGAAAGGCAGTAACTTTTTGCTTCTTCCACAGTCATTTATTTTCACTTCTCTCATATCTTCATTATAAAATTATACCATTATTTCTCTGAATGAACATAGATTTTACTTATATTAAGGGGCCTATTATTTATGTCAAATATCATATAATATAACTATTTTCCAACACTTGTGTCATGGTCATTGTCGATGAATCTTTATATATCCTATAAATACTTATCTTTTTTAGGCTTTCTAAATATCGCCCCTATTAACATTATAACAAAAAATACTACTAAATAAAATAACACAGGAACATCAAACTTACCGTATGCTTTAGCCCTATTATATGGTTGTAGACCATGTGAAAAAATAGTTGCAAATATCATAAATAAGCATCCACAAATTGCTATTATTGGTGTTATAATTCTTTTAAAAAAACCAAATTCTTTTTCCTTTATCATGAACAATACAAATATTGGTATATAAAATGCATATATAGTAATTATAGGAAGCTCTGAATTATCAAAGTTGAAATACCCAAACCAACCTGTTGATAAATTCGCACCATAAAAGTAGACCATCCATATAGCCGAAAACAATAGGCCCATATATGTAGAATTAGATGGCATATTTGTAGATTTATCGATCTCACCAAATATATTTGGATATGGTCCTTCATTTCTCACAGCCAAGGAATACATTCCCCTGCTTGCTGCAAATGATACACCATTTAACGTACCCAAACACGATATAATTATAAATACATATATAATTGTTCCAAAGACCCCGCCAAATATATTACTAAAAGAAATCATAGCTCCTGATTTTATAATTTTATCTATAGGAGCTCCACTGCATACTCCTATATAATAAAAAATATATATTAACATGACTAACAGTGAACCTGAAACTAATGCAATTGGTAAATTCCGCTTTGCATTTTTTAACTCTGCATTTATGGTTGTAACAACAATCCAGCCTTCATATGCAAACGCAGCTGATACTACCGCTCCAAGTAAATGATTAGCATCTTGCATATAATGATTTGTAGAAAAAGAATACTTAAAATTATCTACTGTGACACCATTACTTAGTCCATAAATAATTCCAAAAACAGACATTAGTAACAATGGAATTAGTTTTATAACAGTAGCAGACACTTGAAATCTACCAGCAATTTTAGGAGAAATAACATTAACTACAAAAAACAGAACTAAGTAGAATGCACCAATGGCTATACATTCCGGGCCAATTAAGGCCCCTCCATCTTCTATAGAAACAGCTAATACAAATTCAGGATTTGCAGCTTTTATAAATTCAACTGTAAATCTTCCAGCAGCCCACGCAACTACTCCTGCAAAAGATGGATAATATATAGTTGCCATAAACCAACCGACATAATAAGCATATTTTTTCCCTACAATGGATTCTGAATAGTCTAATAGTCCATTAACCTTTTGATACCGAGATGCCATATTAGAAAAGGCAAATGCACAAGATAACATGACCAATCCACCAAGTATCCACGCTAAAATACCCATATACAAGTTTCCATTAGTATTAATTAAAATAGATTGGGTTTTAAAAAAAACACCACTTCCTATTACAATTCCTACAATCATAGCAATCGCTGTTAATAAACCATACTTTTTCTCTAATTTAACTTCCAAGGAAATCATTCCTCCTTATCTTGTTTATCCATAAATAATAACATATTTTCCAATTTTATACAATAAAAATTTCCTGGCAAACAAAATTAATTTAATATATAAAAAAATTTTTTAAAAACTATTGATTTAAGTAAAAAAATGTGATAGTATAAATTAGCAATATGTTTGATGTAATTAGAGTGGGAGTTCCCACTCTTTTATTTATATTAGGAGTGATATAAGTTTGTCTAGTAAAAAATCAAGTGAAAACACTTCCACTGTTGTTTGGAAAATTATTGAACCTATAGCAAAAAACCTTGGCCTTGATATTTGGGATGTACAATTTGTTAAGGAAGGAACTCAATGGTACCTAAGAGTTTTTATCGATAATGAATATGGTATTACAATCGAAGATTGTGAAAATCTAAGCCGCGCTATCGACAAACCATTAGATGAACATGACCCAATAAGTCAATCCTATTGTTTAGAGGTTTGCTCTCCAGGAATTGAGCGAGAATTAAAACGACCAGAACACTTTAAAGCTTTTATTGGTTCAGATGTACTTGTGAAAACTATTCGTCCAATTGAAAGTGGATTAAGAGAATTTAATGCTATTTTGAAAGATTTTAATAACAATATCATAAGTTTACAGCTAGAAAACGGTATGGATATAAAAATAGAGAAAAAAAATACTGTATATGTAAAACTTAACGATTTTGAAATTTAATTTGGAGGACAAAACATGAAAACAAATACTAACGAAATATATGATGCTCTTGAATTATTAGAAAAAGAAAAGGGTATTCCTTTAAGCTTTATGCTTGATAAAATTAAAAAGGCTATTATAACAGCTTGCAAAAGCAGCTATAATGGTAATGATGATACCGTTATAAATATCAATGACAAAACAAGAGATTTCGAAGTATATTTAAGAAAAACAGTTGTTGAAGATGTCGCAATAAAAGGCAAGGAAATATCTTTATTAGATGCACGCCTTATAGATCCAAATGTAACAATAGGAGATAAAGTTGCAGTACGGCTCGATACAAAACAGTTTGGAAGAATAGCAGCACAAACAGCAAGAAATATTATTCGCCAAGGAATTAGAGATAGTGAACGCGAACAAATTATGAATGAAATGCAAAGTAAAAAGCAAGAAATTGTTAGTGCTGTTGTTGAGCGTATAGACGATAGAACAGGTAATGCGACACTTAAAATTGGGAAAGCTGAAATGGTTTTACCAAGAGGTGAACAAGTTAAAGGAGAAACATTAAAAGAAGGAACGCATATAAAGGTTTATATTGTTGATGTTAAAGAAGGAGATAAGGGTCCTCGCGCTATAATATCTAGGACTCACCCAGATTTTGTTAAGAAATTATTTGAAATTGAAGTACCTGAAATATGCGATGGAACTATCGAGATAAAATCAATTTCAAGGGAAGCAGGAGCACGAACAAAAATTGCAGTTTATAGCAAAGATCCAAATGTTGACGCTATTGGCTCTTGTATTGGGCCAAAAGGCTCAAGGGTAGCTGCAATTGTTAGCGAACTCAATGGTGAAAAAATAGATTTAGTGGAATATAGTGAATCTCCTAAAAAGTATATAACCTCTGCACTATCTCCTGCTGAAGTAAAAAATATAGAAATTCCAGAAGAAGGTGTTTTATCGTGTGTTGCAATTGTGCCAGACAATCAGTTGTCTTTAGCTATTGGAAACAAAGGCCAAAATGCACGTTTAGCAGCAAGATTAACTGGGTGGAAAATAGATATAAAGCCTGAAAGCAGTATAAACTAAAATATTTACATATATTAATCAAAATAAAACTTAACAACATTATTTGTTGTTTAAATATATATAATTGTTAAGGGAGTAAATTACATGTATAAAAAGCATATTCCATTAAGAAAATGTATTGGTTGTGGCGAAATGAAGCCTAAATCGAAATTAATTCGGATTGTAAAATCACTTGAAGAAAATAATCAACAATACATTTATATAGATTTAACTGGTAAAAGGAATGGACGTGGCGCTTATATATGTAAGAACTTATCTTGCCTCAATCTTTGCCGAAAAACAAAGAGACTAGAACGAGCTTTTTCTACAAAGATTGATGAAACAGTATATAAATGCTTGGAGGAGGAATTAGTAAAAAGTGATTAATAAATTTTTGTCTTTTTTAGGTTTAGCACGCAAGGCCGGTAAACTTTCATTAGGGGCTGACCCTAGCATCGAATCTATAAAAGGCAGAAAAGCAAAACTTATCTTACTTTGCGAAGATTTATCTATTAAATCAGCTCAAAGTATAATATCTCTTTCATGCAAGTATAAAATTGAATCAAAAAATATTCCAATATGTATGGATCAGATTAAACAATCTATTGGAAAACGTGTAGGGATAATAACGGTAAATGACAATGGATTTGCAAATAAAATAAAAATATTATTAGAGAGTATTGATAGGAGGACTTCAATATATGATGATGAAATATAGGGTACATGAGGTTGCTAAGGACTTAAATGTTTCCAATAAAGAAATAATTGAACTCATAAAAGAAAATTTTGGAGAAACAAAAAAGCATATGACTGCCCTTTCAGAAGATGAGCTTGATTTTATTTTTGAATACTTTTCTTCTAAAACACAAGTTAAAAACTTTGATGAATTTTTTGCTATGAAAAAAGAAAACGAAAATAAAAATGTATCCAGTGAAAAAACTAAAAAAACTACTAAATCAGAAAATAAAAGCTCCAATAAAAAGGCTACAACTAAAGATACGAGCCATTCTGAAGAAAAAAAGGTTAAAAAAACATCTAAAAGCACAGATACAGAAAAATCTAAATCAATTAAAAAGGATGTCGAACACAAAAATAAAAAGCCGCAAGCCTCTAAAGAAACTGATAAAAAAGACAAACAGCAAAAAAATAATAACGATTCCAAGCAAACTAAACCAGAAGCAAAAGCATCTTCAAGGCCCAAAAAGGCTACTAAAAATGTTTCTGAATCAAAAAATGTATCTAAAATTCAATCTGAATCAATCATATCAGAAATTCAAAAACCTGCAAATATTGTAGTCGATACTAGATCGGTACATGTTAATATAGATAAATATAATGAAAAATACGATAGAATGGCATCTGAGAGGTTTAAAACAGACAATATGTCTTATAAACAAAAAATTACTCAAAAATCGCAGCAACGTAATCGCGCTAAAATGTCTAAAAAGGAAACTGAAGCCGAGCGTTTAAAAAGAATTGCACTTGAGCGAAAAAACAAACCTATCACTGTGTCTATTCCAGATGAAATTACTGTTGGTGAATTAGCATTAAGGCTTAAAGCCACTGCAGCAGAAGTAATAAAAAAATTAATGTTGCTTGGAGTTATGGCAACGATAAATGATACTATAGATTTCGATACCGCAAGTCTAGTAGCTATGGAATTTCATGCAAAAATTGAAAAAGAGACTGTTGTAACTATTGAAGAACGAATAATAGATGACAGTGAAGACGACAATGCAAATCTTATCCCAAGAGCACCTGTAGTCGTTGTAATGGGTCATGTCGATCATGGAAAAACCTCCATACTCGATGCTATTAGAAATGCAAATGTAACTTCTGGAGAAGCTGGAGGTATTACACAACATATAGGTGCCTATAGAGTCAATATTCATGATCGAGACATTACATTTCTCGATACCCCAGGTCATGAAGCATTTACAACAATGCGCGCAAGAGGTGCACAAGTTACTGATATAGCTATATTGGTAGTAGCTGCAGATGACGGTATTATGCCTCAAACTGTCGAAGCTATCAACCATGCAAAAGCAGCCGGTATATCTATAATTGTCGCAATAAACAAGATGGATAAGGTCGGAGCTAATCCCGAACACGTAAAACAACAGCTTACTGAACATGAGCTTGTTCCCGAAGAATGGGGCGGCGATGTTCCTTGTATTCCCGTGTCTGCACATACTCAAGAAGGTATCGAGGAATTACTGGAAATGGTATTATTAGTTGCCGATATGAAGGATTTAAAAGCTAATCCAGATAGAGCTGCGAAAGGTACAGTTATTGAAGCCCGTCTCGACAAAGGTCGTGGGCCTATAGCGACAGTCCTTGTGCAAAACGGTACATTAAAAATATCGGATATAATAGTTGCTGGTACTTGTGTTGGACGCGTTCGTGCAATGACAAATGATAAAGGGGAACGAGTAAAATCAGCTGCTCCTTCTGTTCCTGTTGAAATAACCGGATTAGATGATGTTCCTGTTGGTGGGGATATTTTCAACTGTGTTTCTGACGAAAGATTAGCAAGAGAATTAGTTGAACAAAGAAAAAATAAACAAAAAGAAGAACAATTTAATTCTCAGCGCAAGGTAACTCTAGATAATTTATTTGATCAAATGCAACAAGGTGATATCAAAGAATTAAAAGTAATTGTTAAAGCCGATGTACAAGGTTCTGCTGAGGCTGTTAAGCAATCCCTTGAAAAACTTTCTAACAATGAAGTTAGAGTACATGTTATTCACAGTGCTGTTGGTGCAATAAGAGAATCTGATGTTATGCTTGCACATGCTTCAAATGCAATTATTGTTGGATTTAATGTAAGGCCAGATCCTGTTGCTGCAGAAAATGCAGAGCACAATGGTGTAGACATAAGAATGTATCGTATAATTTATGATTGCATAGGTGAAATTGAATCTGCTATGAAGGGAATGCTAGAACCTAAATTTAGAGAAGTTCAATTAGGTAGAGCTGAATGTAGAAAAGTATATAAAATAACAAATGTTGGGGCAATAGCCGGAAGTTATGTATTAACAGGAAAAATTACCAGAAATGCTCAAATTCGAGTTGTTCGAGATGGTATTGTAATTTGTGAAGATAAATTGTCATCATTAAAAAGATTTAAAGATGATGTTAAAGAAGTATCTCAAGGCTATGAATGTGGTATTGGATTAGAGAAATTTAATGATTTAAAAGATGGAGATATTTTTGAAGCTTTTATTATGGAAGAATATAAAGATAATTAAAATTTTAGATTTGAAATTTTGATACTACTTGACTTAATTACTCACTGATTCTCGCTATATGATTTACAAGCGAGAATCTTACCTTGTATAAATCCTTATTTTTGCGTAAGTATAAATTTATATGTCTCATTTACATCGTATAGGAGGTATAAAAATGCCAAGTTATAAATCAAGCAGAAACGCTGAAGATATAAAACGAGAACTCAGTTCTATATTAAGAGAGCTAAAAGATCCAAGAATTCAAAATAATTTCATAAGTATAGTTAGAGTTGAAGTTTCAAATGATCTTTCTTTTTGCAAAGTATATATAAGTGCTATGGAAGGTATTGAAAAAGCTAAAGAGGCTATTCAAGGTTTAAAATCTGCAACAGGATATATAAAAAGGGAAATTGGTCAAAGACTTCATTTAAGGCAAATCCCAAACCTTTCTTTTACTGCTACAGATGCTATAGAGTATAGTGCAAATATTTCTAAGATATTACACAGCCTAAAGGATGAATAATATGAAAAGCTTGAAAGATATAGCTGATATAATAAAAAAGGAAGACTACTTCTATATATTAACACATCAATCTCCAGACGGGGACACTCTTGGTTCTGCTGCTGCACTTTGCAAAGCATTACAAAAATTAAATAAGCATGCTAAAATCTTATGTAGTGATTCAATTCCTACAAAATATGACTATTTATTCGATGGTTTAAAAACCCAAAATTTCGAAGCAAAGTTTATCGTTGCTGTTGATATAGCAGATACTCAATTACTCGGCAATCCCCTATTTGCTTATAAAGATAAAATAGACTTATGTATCGATCACCATCCATCCAACACTCATTATGCTAAAAATTATTTTATAGATGCAACAGCAGCTGCAAATGCTGAAATTATATTTGATCTTATTAATGAACTTAATGTATTTATAGATAAAGATATTGCAAATTCTATATACACAGGTTTGTCTACAGATACAGGGTGCTTTAGGTATTCTAACACGACATCTAAAACATTTAGAATTGCTGCTGACTTAATAGATAAAGATGCAGATTTCAGTATGATTAATAAAATAATGTTCGATACAAAGTCAAAAGCCAAACTAGAACTAGAAAAACTTGTATTACAAACGCTTACATTTTATTTTAATAACCGATGCGCGGTCATTGAAGTTACAAAAGAAATGCTGAAACAAACTAACTGCAATGATTCCGATACAGATGGCCTAACAAGTTTACCAAGAAAAATAGAAAACGTTATAGCAGGCATAACAATAAAAGAAAAAGAGCCAAATATATATAAAATTTCATTAAGGACTGAGTCTCCGTTAAATGCATCAAAAATATGTCAAAATTTCAATGGCGGTGGACATTCTAGAGCTGCAGGATGTACTATAGAAGGAAATATAGATTTTGTTAAAAACAGCTTTTTAGCTGCTATTGAGAAGGAAATAGAGGAAATTATATGAATGGATTAATTCTAATTAATAAACCTAAAAATTATACTTCCTTTGATGTTGTAGCTTCAATGCGAAAAATTTGTAATCAAAAAAAAGTAGGACATACCGGTACATTAGATCCAATGGCGACCGGTGTGTTACCTATATTATTAGGAAATGCTACAAAAGCACAATCTATTTTACCAAATGATGATAAAAAGTATTCTGCTACATTTAAATTAGGCATAACAACTGATACGCAAGACATAACCGGAAAAGTTCTATCTACATCTAATGTTAAAGTAACAATAAATGAACTTCAAGCAATCTTAAATTCTTTCATAGGAGAAATAAAGCAAATTCCACCTATGTATTCCGCTTTAAAGCAAAAAGGTGTAAAATTATATGAACTAGCACGAAATGGTATTAATATTGAGCGAGATAGCCGAATGGTTAGTATATATGAATTAGAACTAATTGATTTTAACCCTGAAATTAATACTGTTAAAATAGATGTAAAATGCTCTAAAGGTACATATATTCGTACACTATGCCATGATATTGGCGACTCCTTAGGGTGTGGTGCTACTCTTACAGAATTATGCCGAACATCTGCTTGTGGATTTAATATAGATGATTGTATCACAATTGAAAATGCTAAAACCCTAGCAAGTAAAAATTTAATTTCTTCTAAGTTAATAAAAACAGATAAATTATTTAATTTATATAAAGCTATTAAAGTATCAATAGGTCAATCAGTAAGATTTAAAAATGGTGGTCCTCTCGATATATTTAGAACCTCTATTGAACCCAATATTAAAGATAAAACTATCATACGTGTTTATGGAGATGATGATTCTTTTATAGGATTAGGTATTATTTGCAAGGAAAAAAATGAACTTAAAATATATAAACTATTCAATAATGTTATATAATATCTATTCCATATGTATCAATACAAATACTAATATTTACATCTTTTCTGTTTAAAAAGGGGGGATTATTTTGATAATTAAAAATACAATTACTGAATCTTTTAGCCACACATGTGTTGCCCTTGGTTTTTTCGATGGTATACATTTAGGGCATCAATCTGTAATAAATAATGCGGTATCCTTGTCTAACTATAAAACATTTACAAAAGATAATAATCTAAATAATAATCTCATCCCAACAATTTTTACTTTTCAACAATTACCAGATAATAAGTCTAAAAATACCAGTGATATTCTTCTATTAACCAATAATGAACGTAATCAATTGGTGAAACAACTCGGTATAAAACAAGTTTACAATGTAAATTTCAATACTATTTCTCATTTATCTCCAGATGAATTTTTTTGTAAAATAATATTAAATAAGTTAAAAGCTAAAAAACTAGTATGTGGATTTAATTATCACTTTGGACATACAGGAAAAGCTAGTATAAATGACTTAAGTATATTATGTTTAAAACATAATGTCGATTTAACAGTTTCCTCTGCTGTTAACTTTGAAGGACATCCTATAAGTTCAACAAGAATTCGTAATGAAATTAAAAGTGGCAATATTACTGCAGCGAATAAAATGCTTGGAAGAAACTTCTCATTTACCTCTAATGTGATTCATGGAAAAAAACTCGGACGCACGCTAGGAACACCTACAATAAATCAAAAAATTCCTCAAAATATTATAAAGCCGCTATTTGGTGTATATGCCTCTATTGTACATATAGATAATAAAGTATTTATGGGGGTAACTAACATAGGGATTAAACCTACTTTTACAAGTAATACTCCTAATTTAGAAACATGGATGCCTGATTATAATGGACAAGAGCTATACAATAAAACAGTGAAAGTTGAGTTAATAAAATTTATAAGACCAGAAAAGAGATTTGGTAGTATGGAACAATTGTCTAATGCTATTAAAAAAGATGCAATAGAAGCTAAGGAAATATTCAATTCTATGTTTATAAATAACACAATATAAAAATATAATTTTGATAAATAAAAGTCGTAGATAAATTATCTATGACTTTTATTTTCTTATTTACTATAAAATTATCTATTTCTTCTTTTTATCCAAATAAAAATTCCAATTGCTAATACTATCAACGGCAAACATACCATAAATAATAATCCCAAATAAATGGCTTGAATTGCGTTTATTCCAAGCTCTTCTCCCGCAAGAGACTTAGGTTCTATAGTAATTGTATCCTCTTTATTTGTGAATACTTTAAAAACATTTAACATATACGATGAATTGTTTAAAGATGTTCTAGACAATGATTCTGAATCTAATCCTATTGTTGTTCCAACAACCGATACCCGAGATATTGCACCATCTTCATTAAATTTTTTGCTTACTACCATAGAAGGAATATTTCCTATTAAATCCTTCTCACTTGGTGACCAATTATTTCCCGGCTCTTGTGGACGTATTCCTGAAGTTTCTGAAAACTTTAACAACACATCGACAGCGTCTTCATCCAGCACCTCAATTGGTTTACAAAATGCTAGAGCTACAGGTATATTTATATTTTTTATCCCATTATAATATTCATAGTCTACATAGTCATTTATTGCATAAAACGGGTTATTATACACCAACAATTTTTTTATATCAGTTTCAAATACCATTCCATCCCCTATTTTTATATTCCAATCTTCCAAAAACTTGTCTAACCTTGGAGTCGATCCTTTGCTAGGAGATGCAACATAAATTATATTTCTACCATATTGTGCATTATTATATATATATTTATTTAATTTATTTATAATCTCATTGTCTAGATCTCTGTTAGGCCCATAAATAACAACTACCCTTGAATCCGGATCTATTTCTTCTGTTAATGCAGATTGTGTTAATACTTCAAATCCATTCTTTTCTAAAAGGCCTGCAAATGCTGTTGAATCTTCTTCTTCAAATCCTTGTAAAAATGTTACCTTTATTTTATCATTAGACGTTACATTTAATATCGCAGAAGTCATTGCTTGCTCTGCTTTTGATGATATCGGTTGCGCATTATAATAATACGACTGTATATCAAATAAATCTGTTGCATTAAGGATTATATGATTATCTTCACTTTTTACTATTATTGAAGTTGTTTGTAAATTTTCTTCATTATATGGAATAGTAAAAGTTGGATTTTCTGACAATGATATATATTCTAAATCAATTTTGTCGGAATTTTGAGCATATTGTTTTATTATATTATTCGCTTGTATGTAATATTCACCATTCGATATAAATTCATCTTCATTGCTTAAAATTATAATTTGCACATCTTTACTAAGATTTTTTACATAGTTTTTCGATTCATCTGTAAGCTCAAAAACCTTATTTTTAGTTAGATCAAAACTCCAGTTGAATTTTTGATCAAACAAATTTACTAAAATATTAATCCCCACTATAAATACAATAAACAATAATGTAACAATTGTTGCTGTTGTTCCATATTTAAATTTACGAGTTTTAAATATATCTAAATTAAATTTTTTATTTTTATCTTTTGGTTTAAGCATAAAAATCCCCTTTTCTTAGCTCCATCTTCTTTTTTCAAACACACGTATAGTGAAAAAAACAAATAAAGTACAAATGCTTAAGAAAAATATAATATCAGCAATATTAAATATTCCCACAGTAAAAGTATTATAATAATGTTGAGTCAAAGAAATCCCTTTTAATATTTTAGATATAAAGTCAACTGAAACTAAGCTTGTCATTGCATCAAACATTATAACTAAAAAAGAAACTGCAAAGCTTGCCACTGCTGCTATCGATTGGCTTTCCGTTGTCGAAGATATAAACATATCTATAGCTATTATCGCAGCTCCGATTAGAAATAGTGCCACAAAGTTTCCCAATATTACAGCCCATTCAGCCGGTGCAAAAAATGATATGATTATTCCGTATAATAAAGTAATAGATATACTAAATAAATATATTAAAAGAACAGACAAATACTTACCCATAACAATTGAGAATAAGCTAACCGGCGCTGTTAATAGAGCTTGATCTGTTTTTTGTTTTCTTTCTACACTAAATAATTTCATAGTTAAAATAGGTATTAAAAAACATATTATGACAAATAAGCCATTATACATATAATTTAGGCTTGTTGTATTGGAATATAGAGAAGTTGCAAAAAAATAAAAACCAGAAAACCCAAAGAATACTGCTAGATATACATATCCTATCAATGAATGAAAATATGAAGATAATTCTTTTTTAACTATTGCTAACATTATTTTTCTCCTCCTTTATCGAATTCACTTTCAGCATTATTTGAGCTAATATTTAAATCATTTGGTTTAAGTTCATCTTCATCTTTAGTAAGCTGTAAAAATATATCTTCTAAATTTACTGTCGAGGTCTTAAGTTCTATAATCGGGCAATCTATTTTTGCAAGTTCTCTGAATATGTGTTTTCTCACATCATCTGAAACAGATTTAATTTTATATTCAAATACTCCTTCTGATTTCTCTTCACTTGCTTCTATATTTATAATTTGCTGTATGTTTGATAAAGTTCTTAATACTATTTCTTTGTCTCCTTGTATTTGTGCTATAAGGTTAGTTTCAGCTTGTAAGTTATTCGATAAATTTTCTGCTGTATCATCAGCAACTATTTTACCCTTATTTATAACAAGAACTCTATCACAAATCGATTGTATTTCCGGCAATACATGCGAGGAAAGTATAATTGTATGATCCTTTTTCAGTTCTTTTATTAAGTTCCTTATTTCTATAATTTGCTTTGGATCTAGCCCAACAGTTGGTTCATCTAATATCAATAATTTGGGATTTCCTAATAATGCTTGTGCTAAACCTACTCGTTGTTTATAGCCTTTAGAAAGATTTTTTATAAGCCTATCTATAACATCGATTATTTTAACTTTTTCACAAATTTCCTCTATATGAGATATCTTCGGAAACTTAATATTTTTTAAATCAAACATAAAATTCAAATATTCTCTAACTGTCATATCTAAATAAAGAGGTGGTATTTCTGGTAGATATCCTATTTTCGACTTAGCTTTTATTGGCTCCTTCAAAATTTCAAACCCATCTATTGTCACAGTTCCTTCATTCGATGATATGTATCCTGTAAGTATATTCATAGTTGTAGATTTTCCTGCACCATTAGGGCCTAAAAATCCTAAAATTTCACCATCATTAACAGCAAAACTTACATCATCAACAGCAATTTTGCTGCCATAATATTTTTTTATATTTCTGACCTCTATCACCGATAACACTCCCTAAATAATAATATATTTCATTTATAAATAAAATATCATGTTTTATTGCCTAAACCATTTCGAAACATACTTATCTGAAATATCACTCAAAATTGGTATATAAAAAAATTCATATGAAAGTGCTTTAATTATTAAAATAATTTTCAATACAATATATACAATCAAAATTGCTGAAAAAGTAATAGATTTAGACAAATGTGTAAAACTAAAAACATTTCTAATTATCAACATTAAAATTCCAAGTGTAAATGATTGCGCTGCATTTCTTCGAACAAAATGGTCCTTTTTTTCTATAATCAGAAAGACAAGCCCTGATATCCACCCAAAAACATAAGATAACGCTGATTTACCTGCACTGTTCAATTTTGTAACTTCCCTTCACTTTTATTATATTAACTACAAATTAATATCTAATTCTACAGGACAATGGTCACTCCCCAAAATGCTGTCGTGTATAATAGAGTCTTTTATTAAATCTTTTATTTCATCTGAAACTACAAAATAATCTATACGCCAACCAGAATTATTCTTTCTTGCATTAAACCTATAAGACCACCAAGTATAAATGCCTGATTTCTCTGGATAAAGGTATCTAAACGTATCTGTGAATCCAGAGGATAAAAGCTCTGATATTTTCCCACGCTCTTGGTCAGAAAACCCTGCATTTTTTCTATTAGTTTTAGGATTTTTAAGATCTATCTCATTATGAGCAACATTTAAATCTCCACACAACACAACCGGCTTTTTTTCCTTTAATTTTATAAGATAATTTCTAAAATCATCTTCCCACTTCATTCTGTAGTCTATTCTTGTTAACCCTTCTTTAGAATTAGGTGTATAACAATTTACTAAATAAAACCCATCCATTTCAAGAGTAATTACCCTTCCCTCATGAGAATGCTCCTCTATACCAATATCGTAAAATACACCAATAGGTTTATGCTTAGCAAATATTGCTGTACCTGAATATCCTTTTTTATCTGCACTATTCCAATATTGTTCATAACCATTTAAAACTATTTCAGCTTGTCCTTGAATCATTTTAGTTTCTTGGACACAGAAAAAATCTGCATTTAAATTATTAAAAACATCCATAAAACCTTTTTCTAAGCAAGCCCTTAAGCCATTAACATTCCACGAAACAAATTTCATAATAAAACCATTAGGATAAAACTCATCCTACCTTTCCTTTTGCTTATGTATATTATTATATCAGATTTTTAGCGGCATGTGTAAAAATTTTGTAGTTTTAATAAAATGTTAAAAAGTTTAAAGCTAACAATATAGTTTACAATAATAACAATCATAATATTTTGATTAAATTAGATAAATTTTTCTATTTAAATCAATCACACACCAAACAATAACATTACAACCAGCACAGAAAGAAAAAAGCCTGAAATGTCAGCTATCAATGCAGAAGGTATTGTATGCCTAGTATTTTTTATGCCAACAGCCCCAAAATAAACGGTAACTGTGTAAAATGTTGTTTCTGTTGCACTCATCATTACACTTGCAACCCTTCCTGCAAAGCTATCAACTCCAACATCTGAAAGTATTCCATTTAGCAAAGCAATCGAACCACTCCCTGAAATTGGTCTCAATATTGCTAGTGGAATAACTTCTGCAGGTATACCAAGCATATTTGTAAAAGGACTAATTGCTGAAGAAAAAATATCTAATGCACCTGAAGCCTTCAGCATACTAACAGAGGTTATTAATCCTATTAAAGACGGCGCTATTGAAATAGTAGAATTCATGCCATCTTTGCATCCGCTAATGAAAGCATCAAAAACAGGAACCTTCTTACTATATCCAAAAATTAAAATCAACATTATTATAATTGGTAACGTATACGAAGCTATATTATTCAATTTTTTTACCCCGCTTTTCTAAAATTTTTGCAACAGTTATTCCTATAATCAAAGATATAATTGAAACAATCCAAATAGCCGGCAAAACATCAAAGGGTTCCCTCGAGCCATGTTTTTGCCTCAATATCGCCATAAATGTAGGTATCAATTGTATTGATGCAGTATTAATAACAACAAACATAGCCATGCTATTGTTAGCAGTATCTTTTTTTATGTTTTTCTTTTGCATTTCCTTCATTGCCATTATTCCCATAGGAGTAGCTGCATTACCAAGTCCTAGTAAATTAGCAGTAACGTTCATGCATATTGCAGATATTGCTTTACTATTTGATTTGTACTCAGGAAATAATCTTTGTAAAATTGGAGAAAATATTTTAGATAAAGCAGAAGTTAATCCACCTAATTCTGCTATTTTCATAAATCCAGTCCAAAAACACATCATACCAAACAATGAAATTACTAATTCAACTGATTCCTGTGCCCCTGAAAATATAGAATCAGCTAATTCTTTAGTTCTTCCTGTAACAAATCCACATATTATACTAATTATCATTAACGCGCCCCATATATAATTAAGCAATATAACCACCACTTTATTTTTGTATTATAAATATATGATAAGTATAAAGTATTGTATGATAGTATTAAAGTTTTTTAAGAAACACCTATTGACAAAACTGTAAAAAAATAGTATTATTGTGTTTCTAAGCGACATAATGCGATATATTTTTAAGGAGGATTATTTTATTATGAAATCAACAGGAATTGTAAGAAGGGTAGATAATTTAGGTAGGATTGTTCTACCAATAGAATTACGAAATATTTTAAATATTGGGTGTAAAGATTCTTTGGAAATATTTATAGATGGAGCAAATATTATTTTAAAAAAATATGCGCCCCAATGTGTATTTTGTGATAACATAGATGATGTAACATTATTTAAAGGAAAAAATATCTGCAAAAATTGTATTAAAGAATTGACAAGATAATTATATAAATTTAGGCTCAAATAGAATTATATTGATTAATTTAAAGCTGGTATTGTATATACAATACCAGCTCAATTTTATATATAATATAGCAAATAACTACAAACATTACAATTAATTACTTCTTATTATTTTTTTATAACAAATAACAAATAAAACTATGCTTATTGAAGTTATTGATGACACAATTAACATAGTAAACGGAG
>CALWVF010000015.1 GCA_944384925.1 uncultured Clostridia bacterium | reverse complement strand
CTTCCGAGATTTTTTAATTTATTAAATGAATTTACTTCAATCTATTACTAACTAGATAATTATTGAATATATCATTTATCTTACTACTGTTGGAGTTAATTGTTACGTTTTAATAAGCGGTTATTTTTTAGTAAAGTCTGAATTTAAATTGCATAAAGTGGTGAAAATATGGTTTCAAAAGCTTTTTTATTCAATTGGAATTTATGTCATTCTCACTTGTGTAGGAATTATTAATTTTTGATATAAAAGGCTTTGTTCTGTCTAGGTTAATAATAAGAAACAATACTTATTGGTTTGTCACACAGTATACAGCCCTATTATTTTTAAGCCCGTTTTTATCAAAATTAGCATTATCTCTAACTAAAAAAAATCAGTTGTTACTATTGGTTCTGTTTATTATAAATGTAAGTTTGAATTTTGGATTTTCTTATGGAGATATTTATTCTTCTCCTGTCAATATATCATAGTTTATATTTCTATTTTATATTGCTGCATACATACGACTGTTTAATCCATTTGCACAATGGAAGATTAAATATGGAAAATATTATTTAGTATTCTGCTTCATTTTGTTGATCTGTTATTTGTTGTATGAATATCTCTTATCGAAGTTCTCCTGCTTATAATGGATACACGTTTTTCTCTTCCATTTTGTTATTTTTATGAGCAAAGCATTATTTCTTTAAAAATAACATATTGTATCGGTTTATTGTCCGGTTAACTCCTTATATATTTGGAGTATATTTAATTTATTCTTATTTATCTAACATGTACTTTTGGGGATTATTTGCGAGCAAGATTATTCTTGTTCCTTAATTTGAATGAGAAAATTTGTTTCGCATTAAAGACGTTTGAGATTAAATAATATTTGCAGTAGTTTCTAATATCCAATAAAATTATTCGTGGTTGAATCTTTAAAACATCAAGCTATAAAAGGTGTTGTATGGAGTGCTGTAGAACGTTTCTCTGTGCAAGGTATACAGTTTGTATTAAGTATTATTATTGCTCGCTTAGTTGCTCCTTCCGAATATGGATTGATAGCTATGCTTGGAATTTTTCTTGCTATAGCACAGATATTCATAGACTCAGGTTTTTCAAATGCATTGATTCAGAAGAATGATAGAACAGATATTGATTTTAATACAGTATTCTATTTTAGTTCTGTCATTTCAATAATAGTATATGGGTTATTATATCTTTTAGCTCCTTTTATAGCCTTATTTTATCATGAACCATTATTAGTAAAGTTGCTTAGATTCATTGGGTTGGGGCTAATTATTTCTAATATTTCTATCATTCAACGGACTAAAATTAGTATATCTCTTAATTTTAAACTTTTAGCCCGAGTCTCTCTTACATCTGTAGTAATAAGTGGAGCAATAGGAATATTTATGGCTATAAAAGGTTATGGTGTGTGGGCATTAGCAGTCCAATCTTTCATGAATGCAACTTTCAATACAATATTTTTATTTTTTTTTGTACGTTGGCATCCTTCTTGGAGCTTTTCTTTTTCTTCGTTTAAAATTCTTTTTTCGTTTGGATCAAAATTGCTTATAGGAGGATTATTACATGTTATATATACAAATTTGTATACAATGGTTATAGGAAGAAAGTTCACATCTGCTGAGGTTGGACTTTTTAATCGCGCGCAAACCTTTTCCACTTTTCCAGCTATAAATATTACAGATATTTCTAGTCGCCCCATTTATCCTTTAATGTGTGAAATCCAGGATGATGGTGACAAATTACGTATAGCTTTTCTCCAGTATTTACGAATGATGTCATATATTATTTTTCCTTTGATGATAGGACTTTCGGTATTATCTACGCCTTTTATTAATCTTATTTTGACCGAAACATGGAAAGGTGCAGCTCCTTTACTGTCAATTTTGTGTCTGTCTTATATGTGGTACCCTGTGATGAATATTAATTGGCAAATATTAAATGTAAAAGGAAGAAGTGACTTGTCTTTGAAATCAGAAATAATAAAAAAAACAGTTGCTTTTATTATTTTGTTTTCTACCATGCCATGGGGATTAGAAATTATGTGTTGGGGATTGGTTTTATATAGTATTATAGATATTATAATAGTAATTTATTTTGTTAGGCGTGTTATTTCAGTAGGTTATACTGCTCAAGCTACTTCAATTTTGCCAACATTTGTAGCTGCTTTATTAATGGGAGGAGGGGTTTACTTGGTGGTATCATTGTTTTCTTCTTCATTGTTACAATTAGTTATTGGGATTTTAAGTGGAATTGTCTTTTATGTATTGATTTCGATTCTATTTAATATTCCAGAATTACGCTCCATTACAAATATAATAAGTAAAAAATAGTAAGATGAATATCCTTTGTTGTTTAGATGATAATTATGTTCAGCACACCAGTGTTATGTTAACTTCGTTTTTTATAAATAACGATTTTGAACATCATAATATTTATGTGATAACTATGCAATTAAATGATGGTAATGTGGCTTATTTAAGAGAAGTAGTAAATAAATATCATTCTAATTTTTATTTGTATCAAGTGAATGAAGCAATGTTGTCAGGATTTGTGAGAAAGGAGACTGATTATGTCTCTTTAGCTGCTTATTTGAGACTTTTCTCCACTCAAGTATTACCTTTTAATTGTTCAAAGGTTCTTTATATTGATGGAGATATTGTTGTTCGTAAATCCTTAGAAGAATTATGGAAAATGGATATTGAAAATTACGCAGTGGCTGCAGTAGATGAGACAATAAAAGCAAATTGTATACGACATAATTATGATGTTACATTAGGGTATTTTAACTCTGGTTTTATGTTGATAAATTTATCTTTTTGGCGTGAAAATAGTGTTGCAGAGAAAGCAATAGATTATATGAAACGTTTTCCTGAGAGAATAAAATCTTGGGATCAAGACGCTTTG
>CALWVF010000014.1 GCA_944384925.1 uncultured Clostridia bacterium | reverse complement strand
AAGATGTGATTATTCCATTTGCAAAGGAGCAAGGTTTTGATTTCTCTATAGAAGACATTAAAGAATTCGAGCAATCTATTATTGAGCAACTTGATGAGGAACAATTAAAAGATATCTCAGCTGGTGGCAGTATAGGATTTGGCCTTGGTGCTATCATTTGTAAATTGATTGGATTTGGAGGGCTTATGAGTATAGGTGAAGAAGGCGCTGGTGTCTGTGTGCTTATAGGATTTGGTTGGGGCGGAACAGGCTGTTTGTTTGTGGGAATTTAAGTTGTAACAAAGGATAGAATTGTTTTATTACTGGACATATTTCGGGGTTCCCCAGTCACATATGGTAATTTTTCGTTTTTATTATAAAAAAGCGCTATTTCTAAGGTTAAAACTTAGTGAATAGCGTTTTTGTTATGCATTTAAATAATTTTTGTTAAACAATTTAAATAATTAGTAAGAAATTCTAATGTTTAATTGTCGAAATGTATTTTACTTTGACGTATTTTATTTAACGTTTTTTGGTGCCTTACATCACTTCCCAAAAACTCTAAACGAATCATGTCGCCAATGATTCTTGATACTAATCTCTCTGAATAACCCTTTTCAAGTTCTCGCATCGAAAGGTTTGTATTAATTATAGTTGGTTTATTGAGCATAATGCGAGAATTAATTAGGTTATATATTGTAGCATTAGAAAATGAGGTTGAGAATTCTGTACCTAAATCATCTAATATTAATAAGTCACATTCACACAACAATACTTCGGTTTCTTCTTGAGATGTCTCATGGTTATATCGAAATCTTTCCTTTTCAATTTTTGAAACTATATTTGGAGTAGATATATAAATAACTCCATAACCTTTATCTATTGCGGATTTTGCTATTGATAAAGAAAGGTGAGTTTTCCCTAACCCCGTAGCACCTTGCATAATAAGGCTCTTAGAATCTTTTGAAAAATTGTCGGCATAATTTTTACAAAACCTGAATATGTCATTCATTCTTTTTTGAGGTGATGGCAAACCCTTACCGATAGGCTCAGATGAATAATAATCTAGGGAAAATGTTTCAAATGATGACAACGACAACGCTGAAATGCAATTTAAACGATTATATGCTTCATTTCTTAGCATTTGTTTCATGCAAGTGCACATTTTACCATCAATATACCCTTGATCATTACAAAGTTTGCAATCATATTGCACATCAATATAATTATCAGGTAAACCAAATTCCTTTAATATATTTTTTAACTCTTTTTGCAATAACAAGTTATTTTTTTTTAATTCTTCTAATTTTAATTTAGCGTTTCCACTGCTTAATATAGATTTGGCAGCTTGTATAGCGGTAGATGAAAGTAAGGACTCTATTTGTTTTGCCCGCTTAGAGCGTGCGTATAATTTATTTTTTCTTTGTTTTGCTTCGTATAATGCTCTTTTTCTTTTCTCTGAAAGCTTATTATATACACATTCATAAACACTTTTCCCATAACCCATTAAATCACCACCATAATTTTTAGTAATTTAAAATTATAATTGTAAAGTCTGACTATTCGTCAAATATGCTTGAGTTTTCATATTCTTCTATATTGTAAGAAGCGCTATATGAAGACTTTTGCTTTGATTTAGATTTACCATTAAAAGTTTCTTCTATAGCCCGATTAATTGTTCGAATGCCGCTATTGTGCCATCTTTTAATAATAGCATCCATATAACTTGGAACATACTTGCCCTGGGAATTTACACATCTGTCGTAAGCTTCTTTAATTAAGTCGCTATTAAAGTGCCATATATTTATCCATCTATTTGCCATTTCACTTTCTTTTGCTGTTGGGGCACGATGTGCAATTCCAATTATATTTTCTAATTTGGTCCAACACTTTTTTTGTTCTTCTAATTGTCGTATTTTATTTTCAGCTTTTTCAAGAGTATCGATTTCTTCAGCAGCCCAGTCGATTGCTATTTTTTCTATGTACTTCATATTGCTTTTTCCGTTATTTACTGCATATTGTAGTATCATTATTATTACATCAACAGGAAGGCCATCGTTATCGTGAAGCATTAATAATATAGCAGAATCTCCATTAGATATAGGTCTACCTAAAATAATTTGTGCTTCCTGCATTAAAAATGCGATTTCAGGAGCGCCATTAATTCTTTCCGCAACGTGCACACTGTTGGGTTTTTGAGGCCTGGAGATAGCACGTTTAGTTTTTTGAGTGCATGGAGCAGCTTGTTGTTGAAGTTTTGCATTATTATCTGAGATTATATTATAAGAATTGTTATCTTGAGAAGTATTATTTGATGGAACAATAGTGTTTTCATTTATAGATATAACACCAATAGTCGTCCAATATTGCAGAGCATCTTTGACATCAGCTGGATGCATCGATAGAAAAGAAGCGATGTCGTCTATAGAAAACACTGTTCCAGAGTAACGTAAAACCCACAGAAGTACTTTTAATTGTGCGCTTCCGGCTAATTTTATATGTTTATCTACAATACAAGTTGGAACAGCAAAAATAGAATTCCAATTACCTAAATTAAGTGAAAAATTCATATTATCATTAAACCTCCAATTAAATATTATATCATATTAAATTCATTATAAAAAGCGTTTATATTTAAATTAATTATTTAAAACAAAATAATACAAATAAAATAATTACTTTTAATTTATAATTATAGATATATGGTATATATAAGGTGAGAATAATAAATATTTTCTTTTTAATTGATATTTTATTTTTAAAAAAGTATAATTGATATGAGATGTTAAATAATGCCTATATCAGGGGGAATACTGTTTTATGAATAGAAATTTGAATAAGTTTTATAATTTAATAAAAGGTAAAAAAATTGCACTTTGTGGTATAGGAGAAAGCAATTTGCCACTTATACATATGTTTTTAAATAAAGGCGCAAACATTATTGCGTGTGACTCAAGAACCAAAAGTGAATTGCAAATTGATATTGAAGGCCTTGAAAAAAGTGGTGTAGAGTTGTGTTTAGGAGAAGACTATTTAAAAGATCTAAATGTAGATATAATTTTTCGTACACCGGGAATGAAATATTATTTGCCGGAACTCATTCAGGCGAGAAATAAAAATATTGTGGTAACATCTGAAATGGAAGTTTTTTTTGATGTTTGTCCCTGCCCAATTATTGCAATTACAGGTAGTGATGGTAAAACTACAACAACATCTATAATAGCTAAAATGCTTGAAGCATCTGGTAAGCGTGTATACTTAGGTGGTAATATAGGGCGCCCATTGCTGCCTTCTATCGAGGAAATTTCAGAGGATGATGTAGCTGTTGTAGAATTATCTAGTTTTCAATTGATATCTATGAGAAAAAGCCCTGATATAGCTGTGGTGACTAATTTATCGCCTAATCATTTAGACATTCATAAGGATATGGCTGAATATATAGATGCTAAAAAAAATATTTTAATACATCAAAATGCCTTCTCGAGATTGGTTCTTAATCAAGACAATGAAATAACAAAGGGATTTAATAGCTCTGCAAGAGGCCAAGTTTTTTATTTTAGCAGAAAAGACAAATGTGATAATGGATCATGGGTTTCAGAAAGTGGACATATATATATGTCTATTAATGGCAAAGATGAAAGCATAATGAAATCTACTGATATAAAAATACCGGGTAAACATAACCTCGAAAATTATCTGGCAGCAATAAGTGCCCTTTGGGGGCTTGTAGATAAAAAATTCATGAAAAAGGTTGCGATGGAATTTGGTGGTGTTGAGCATAGATCAGAGTTTGTTAGGGAAGTAAATGGTGTAAAATATTATAATGATTCTATTGCGTCTAGTCCAACACGTACAGCATCAGGAACACTTTCATTATACGATAAGAAAATAATTATCATAGCTGGAGGATACGACAAAAAAATACCATTTGATGAATTAGGTCCAATTATTGTAGACAAAGTTAAAATTTTAATTTTAATGGGTGATACAGCAGAAAAAATTGAAGCTGCAGTAAAGGGTGCTTCTGCATATAAAGAAGGAAATCCTAAAATTATTAAAGTTAAAAATATGGAAGAAGCGGTACATGCTGCTTATGAAAATGCAGAATACGGTGATATAGTTAGTATGTCACCTGCATGTGCGAGCTTTGATTTATATAAAAATTTTATAGAGAGAGGAAATCATTTTAAATATATAGTAAACAGATTATAAGTTTAATAAATTTATGTTAGGTAGTGAATTATGGAAGAGTTAATTTTTAAATTGTGTCAATCTAGTGGAGTATCGGGTGATGAAGAAGATATTGGAAATTTAGTTACAAGAGAGTTATCAAATTACGCAGAGGTAGAAAAAGATGTAAATGGAAATATTATCGCTGTAATGGGCAATAAAGATTCTAAATATCATATTATGATTGATGCACATATGGACCAGATAGGATTAGTGATAACTCATATAGATGAAAATGGATTTTTAAAAATTGCTTCTTGTGGAGGTATAGACAGAAGAGTGCTTGCGGGAGCAACCGTGAAAATACTCGGAAGAGAAGAAATATTTGGAATAATATGCTGTGTACCCCCACATTTATCGAGTACTGATAATAAAATTCAGGCATTTGGAGATATAACTATAGATACGGGTTTAGAAAAGGAGAATATAGAGAAAGTAGTTTCTGTTGGGGATAGAGCTGTAATATGCTCAAAAGGAAAAAGACTTTTAAACAATATTATAGGAATACAAGCGCTCGACAATAGAGCAAGTGTAGCAGCATTAATAAGATGCGCTGAGATTTTAAGCAAAGACTCTATCAACTGCAAGCTTACAATAATATTGAGCGTTCAAGAAGAAACAAGTGCGCTAGGTGCTCAAACAGCTTCTTTCCTTATAGAGCCAGATGAAGCAATTATTGTGGATGTAAGTTTCGCTTTTCAGCCAGGAGTTCCAAAAGAGAAATCAGGCATTATGGGGCGTGGACCAATGATAGGTATTTCACCAGTATTATCTAAAAAAATAAGCAGCGACTTAATTAATTTATCAAAAACAGATAATATACCGTATCAATTAGAAATTATGGGTGGAAAAACAGGAACAAATGCGGATTCTATATCTTCTTCTAGAACGGGGATACCATGTGGATTGATTTCTATACCAGAGAGAAATATGCACACATCTGTAGAGGAAGTGTCGATTGATGATATTGAATATACTGCAAGGCTTCTTGTTTCGTATATAAAGAAAAAGGGTGAAGAGAATGCTTGATTTAAAATTACTAAAGGAATTATGTTGTGCAAAAGGAATTTCTGGTGATGAAAATGCTGTGAGAGATTTAATAATTAAGAATATATCTGACTATGTAGATGAAGTAAACGTAGACTCAATGGGAAATGTTATTGCGTTTAAAAAAGGGGCCAATAAACCTAAGTTAAAACTAATGTTATCGGCGCATATGGATGAAGTTGGATTTATTGTTACACATATTACAGATGATGGTCTTATTAAGTTTACTGAGGTTGGAGGAGTAGACAAGCAGGTAATTTATGGTAAGGGGGTTACAGTCGGAAAAAATGAGATTGAAGGTGTAGTATGTGTAAAGCCACTACATTTATTATCGAGCAATGAAAGAGAAAATGTCCCTTCCATAGAGGATATGTTTATAGATATAGGAGCAAAAACTAAAAATCAAGCTCTGGAGATTATAAACTTAGGAGATCCTATATATTTTGATTCTATTTTTGAAGAAAAAAATGGAGTGATAAAGTCAAAAGCATTAGATGACAGAATAGGTTGCTATGTTTTAATAGATATTATAAAATCAGATATACCTTATGACATGTATTTTACTTTTGTTGTGCAAGAAGAGGTAGGACTTAGAGGAGCAAAAACTGCTTCTTACACTGTTGCACCTGATGCTGCAATTGTAGTTGAAGCTACGACTGCTTCTGATATTCCTGGTGTCGATGAAGAGAAAAAAGTTTGTGAGATTAACAAGGGCGCTGTTGTAACCTTTATGGATAAGAGAACTATATACGATAGAGAATTATATAATATAGCTTGTAAGTCTGCAGAGAATGTGGGCGCTAAATGGCAAACTAAGACTATGGTTGTTGGAGGTAATGATGCAGGTGTTATTCAATCATCTAGAAGCGGTGTGAAAACAATAGCAATTTCTTTGCCATGCAGATATTTGCATGCACCGGTATCTTTAGCAACGTGTTATGATTTAGAAGCTGTGCTAAATACAGTTAAAGAAACTTCTAAAAATATCGCAGGTGGACTTTTTTAATGATATATTATTTATCTAAAGATAATGTATGTGATTTTCTAAGTTTTAAAAAAGAATGTCCATTTAGGTGCAAAATAGTATCACTATTTAACTTGTATTTTAATATAGAAATGTTTTCTGGGTTCTGGATACAATATGATGAAAATAATCGTGTCACATCAATAATATCTAAATTTTATGTGACACTGATTATTTGTGCAGATAATAATGCAGATTTTGAAGAATTGAAGATTTTTATGAAATATATTGGCGCAGAACAAATATTATGTGGTAAAAATGTTGCTTCTTATTTTAATAATAAGTTTAAATCGCATGGTTATATAATGAAATATAATAATTCTATAATTGAAAGTTCTAGACTTGAATTTGAAGTAAAATCTATTACTGAAATAAAACCTATATATGATTTTCTTAGCAGTGAGCAAGACTCAGGATTCAGTAATGTAGATTTTGAAAGCTTTTATGTAGATATGTCACACAGAATTAGACATAATGGCTCTAGGATAAAAGGGATTTATGTATCTGGGAAATTAATCGCATGTGCATGTACTATGTATGAAACAAGCAATTGTGCCATCATAGGTGCAGTATTGGTAAAAAGTGAATATAGAAATATGGGGTATGGCAGTAATATTATTAAGAGTTTTATAGAGATTTTGCTAAGAGAAAATAAAAAAATATATATTTTTAGAGAAGAAAATAAAAATGAAGAATTTTATAATAAAATTGGATTTAAAAATTACGATAAATGGTTTGAGTTTAACATAGGGGACTTATAATAATGAATAATATATTTAATATAGATGAAAAAATACTAAGAGAATCTGAAAGAGCCTTAGATAAATGCAAACAACAGTTTGCAAAAATAGATGATATAACAGAATATAATCAACATAGAGTTTTAAAGGCATTTATGGATAATGACATTAGTGAAAGACATTTCGTGTCTTCTACTGGATACGGATATGGTGATATAGGAAGAGAAGCTCTTGATGCTGTTTGTGCAAACATATTTCAGGCAGAAGATGCATTAGTAAGGCATAATTTTGTGTGTGGTACACATGCGCTAACAGTTGCCTTATTTGGAATGCTACGTCCTGGAGACACTATGCTTAGTGTTACAGGAGAGCCTTATGACACTTTAAAGGGTGTTATTGGATTAAATCACAATAAATCTGGCACATTAAAAGAATTTGGAATTAATTACAAACAAATAAATTTAATGAACGATGGTAATTTAGATTATGATAGTATAAAGGAATCAATCAACGAAAAAATAAAAATGGTATATATTCAAAGGTCTAGGGGATATACATTAAGGCCCTCGTTATTTGTTGAGGATATTTCAAGGGTTGCAGAAATAGTAAAAAAGAAGTGTCCAGGCTGCATTGTAATGCTAGACAACTGCTATGGAGAATTTGTAGAAAAAAAAGAACCTTTATCAAATGGAGTAGACATAATGGCAGGCTCATTAATAAAGAATCCAGGTGGAGGCATAGCATCAACAGGTGGATACATAGCAGGAAAAAAACATTTAGTAGAACAATGCTCTTATCGATTAACAACGCCAGGTCTTGGAAAAGAGGTAGGCGCAACCTTAGGGCAAAATAGAGAGTTGTTTATGGGAATATTTAATGCACCTCATGTAACCGGAGAAGCGTTGAAAAATGCCATATTTACAGCTGCATTGTTTGAAAATTTAGGGTACGATACAATACCAAAATACAATGAGCCTAGAGCAGATATAGTTCAAGCTATTAAACTTCGAAACGATGAATCTTTAATAGCTTTTTGCCAAGGTATTCAAAAAGGAGCACCAATAGATTCATTTGTTATTCCTGAACCTTGGGATATGCCTGGTTATGAAAATAAAGTAATAATGGCTTCCGGATCATTTACCTTAGGATCTTCAATAGAATTGTCGGCAGATGCACCCCTAAGAGAGCCATATGCTGTATGGATGCAAGGTGGACTTAATTTTCATAGTGCAAAGATTGGAGTTATGCTTGCTATACAATTTATGCTTGACAAAGGACTATTAAATATTTGTTAACTTTAATTGAAAAGTATGTATTTTTTAAATAAATCTGTTGATAGGAAAATTAATACATGATATAATTTTATTGGAATGATTTTTCCAAAATGTTTTAGTTTGGAGGATTTTTCATTTGAAAGAATTTAGTAAATTATGTATGGCATGTATGAACTATATTGGAGAGAAAAATATATGCCCGAATTGTGGATATAAACAATCGTCAAATTCTGATTATGCACTACAACAAGGGGCAATAATTGAAGATAGATATAAAGTTGGTAAAGATTTAGACTGTGATGGTGAAGGCATAGGATATATAGCATATGATATAGAAACTAGTAGTAAAGTATATATTCGAGAATTTTACCCAAAAAATCTTTGTTCCAGACGTGGTGAAGGCGTTATTGTTGAATATGATTTAAAAGATAAGTTTGAAGAGTATAAAACTGAATTTTCTAATTATTTTAAATCTATTGCAAGATTAAGGGAATTTCCTAGTATTGTTTCTGTATACAATATAGTTTTTCAAAATAATACTATATATATTGTATATGAATGGCTTAGCGGAATTAATCTTATACAATTTGTTGAGAGAAAAGGTGGAAGGCTAAGCTGGTCTAGTATTAGTGAAATGTTTATGCCTGTAATATCAACTCTTATTGAAATGAGCAATATTGGAATTAATCACTATGGTATTTCACCCGAAAATATTATAATATTACCTAATGGTAAAATGAAACTTACAGGTTTTGCAATTTATCAATTAAGAAAATATGGTACAGATATAGAGCCTAAATTATATAAAGGATGCTCTGCACTCGAGCAATATAATCCAAAAGATATTCTAGATGAGAGAACAGATATATATGGTTTGTCGGCATCGATGTTTTTTGCATTAACAGGAAACTTTCCGCCGAGTATTGAATCTAGAAAGAAAAATGCTCGATTAATGGTTAATAACAAACTTCTGGAAATGATACCTGAACATGTTATTTCTACACTTGCAAGTGGGCTCCAAGTATATAAAAATGATAGAATAAGAACATTTGAAACTTTTAAAAAAGAACTCACAATACTTGCGAAGGTAAAGGAATATAAAATAGAAAATAATAAAAAGCATACAGAGAGTAAAAAAATTCCAAAGTATGCTTCATGGATTATAACTTTAACTATATTTTTAGTTATATTGGTGATTTGTTATCTAATATATAATTTAAATAAAAAAAATGAAATAATTAACAACAACGAAGAATCAAATACAGTACTTGTAAATTCAAATAGCTCAGAGCTTGAAAAAGAAGATAAATTACTAGTGCCGAACTTAATAGGAAAGAATTACGCAGATGTCAAAAAGGCATATAGTGCGTTTCAAGATTATCAGATTATACAAACATCTGAAGACTTTAGCGATACTATAGCAGAAGGTCTTATATTAAGTCAAGAACCAAGTTATGGTACAATGGTGACAAGGGGTTCTGCTATAGTAGTAACTGTGAGTAAAGGAACAAAGATGAAAAAGCTTCCGGATATAAAAGGAATGACATTATCTGAGGCATCGATAGCATTAACAAAATTAAAATTAATTCCTGAATCAATATTTGAATACAATGACTCTGTAAACGAGGGAATAATTATAGGATACTATAATTATAAGGCAGGGGATGTAGTGGAATATGGTTCGAGGATTAAAATAGTAGTGAGTAAAGGAAAACAATAATAATACTGTATAGGTTAATTAAGGAAATTTACTTATATTTTCTGACTTTTATTTCTGAGGTTTGTATAAGGTTATATAGTGATGAAGCATATATTTTATATTCATTTGATATGTAATCAGGAGTGATGTTAAAAGTATTTTCACATTTAGAATTGTTATTACTACTTGATTGTGTGCTTGGTATACTTGAAATTATATGAGCCTCAGAAATATCCTGTGTTGCAGAAATTAAGTTCCTATATGAAACAAAATCTATAGAAAAAAATCCTTGAGGATTTTGAGAATTTAAAGAATATATAATACGAAACATTTTATAAACAGAGAGCATTAAATATGAAGATATTTCATTAGTAAGGGTTTTATTTCCTAATTTTTGAAGCAAATCAAATATTATATGAAGTGAATTTATAATTAATTTTTTGTTTAAAATAGGCAGCAAACTTCCTTTGTATTTATTTTCGGAAGGATCTTCAGAAGTGTCGATGTCTTCAACGCTAATTGTAGTTCCTGAAGGTTCAGGAGATCTTCCTAATAGATAATCACAAGAAACATTATAATAATTTGCAATTTTAACAATAAATTGTAGTCCACATTCTCTAATTCCTTTTTCATAGTGAGATAATAATGCCTGAGAGATACCGAGGTCTGTGGCAACTTGTTTTTGACTAAGTTTTTTTTGTTTTCTAAGCAAGGTAATAATTCTAGAGAAATTTTGTTCCATTTTATGGCCTCCAAATAATGTAATGAAATAAAACAACTTGTAAAATTATAACTTAATTATAACTGTTTGTAAATAGATAAAACTAAAAACTTATTTAAGAAAAAGGAGTAACAAATGAAATCATATTACATACATTTTATTAGGCATGGATTAACAAAAGCTAATGTAAAAGGCCAGTATATAGGAATTACTGATATACCGCTGTCTTTAGAAGGAAGATATCAATTGGGCAAACAGGTAGAAGATTTTGAATACCCTTATGCAGAGATTGTTTATACAAGTCCATTGAAACGTTGTTTAGAAACGTGTGATATAATATATCCAAATGTTAATCCTATTGTTGTGGATGACTTATCTGAATGTAATTTTGGTGAATGGGAAGGTAAAACTGTAAAAGAACTTGAAAATAATTCTGAGTTTAAAAAATGGCTTGATGATGCGCAAAATACACCACCTCCAAGTGGAGAAAGTGGTTTGCAATTTGCAAAAAGGGTTTGCACTTGTTTTGAAAAGATTGTTGAAGGAATGATGAGAAGTGGGAATACTAACGCAGTGATAGTAACGCATGGAGGAGTAATAATGACAATACTTGCTACTTATGGTATACCTAGAGCAAAATCATTTGATTGGATTGTTGATAATGGATTTGGCTATTCAATACGTATAAACCCAGGATTATGGATGAGGGATATGGTTGCAGAGGTATATGCAAAAATTCCTAATAAACCAGAACAATTAGATGGTGAAATAGAATAATGCAAAAGAAATAAATAGTATTAGAAGTATTGGCAGATTTAATTTAAATTTTTTATAATACATTTATTAAAACCAGAATAACTAATTTTTATATTGTAAACAATTTATTTGTATTTAAGTGGATTATTGCTTATAATATTACAATATAAATATGGTTATTTGGTTTATATTTTTGGATTATATATATTTTTTACATATTATTGTTGCAATAATGTGTTTATTTGGCAAAATCATAAGTTGAAAAATATATAAAATATGGTATAATGAATATGCAATAACTTAAACAAAGAGGTATGTTAATGAATATAAGAAATAATTTAAGAAATATAGCAATAATTGCTCATGTTGATCATGGTAAAACAACTTTGGTTGATCAATTATTAAAGCAAAGTGGCATATTTAGAACAAATGAGTCAGTAGCTGAACGTGTGATGGATTCTAATGATTTAGAAAGAGAACGTGGCATTACCATATTATCTAAAAACACGGCAGTTATGTATAATGATATTAAAATAAATATAGTAGATACTCCTGGTCACGCTGATTTTGGAGGAGAAGTTGAAAGAATTTTAATGATGGTTGATGGAGTATTATTGCTTGTAGATGCATTTGAGGGTTGTATGCCTCAAACAAGGTTTGTCTTGAAAAAAGCACTTGCTCTTGGGAAAAAACCATTAGTAGTTGTTAATAAAATCGATCGCCCTGGTGCAAGACCAGATGAAGTTATAGATGAAGTACTAGACTTATTTATCGAATTAGGGGCAGATGAAGAACAATTAGAATTTCCAGTTGTGTATGCGTCTGCTAGAGAAGGCTATGCTAGTTTATCCCCTGAAAATAAAGGTGGGAATATGAAACCTTTATTTGAAACTATAATAAAGGAAATACCTGCTCCAAAAGGTGATGCTAACGGTGGACTGCAAATATTGTTTTCTAATATAGATTACGATGAGTATGTAGGACGAATTGGAATAGGCAGAGTTGAAAGGGGAACAGTGAAAAATAGCCAAAGTGTCGCTTTATGCTGCAGAGATGGAAGTACTAAAAATGTGAAAATAGGCAAACTATATCAATTTGAAGGACTAAAGAGGATTGAAACCAATGAAGCTAGTGTTGGAGACATAGTATGTGTTTCAGGAATTGCTGATTTAAATATTGGTGAAACTATTTGCTCTCAGGATAATATAGAGGCATTACCATTTGTAAAAATAGATGAACCAACAGTGTCAATGCTATTTATGGTAAATAATAGTCCTTTTGCAGGAAAAGAAGGAAAATTTGTTACATCGAGAAATTTGAGAGACAGGTTATTTAAGGAAGTTGAAACAAATGTAGCAATGAGAGTTCAAGAAACAGAGTCTCCAGACTCGTTTAGGGTCTCAGGAAGAGGTGAGTTACATTTATCTATATTGATAGAAACAATGCGCCGCCAAAATTATGAATTTCAAGTTTCAAGACCAAAAGTTATAATGAAAGAAATTAATGGCCAGATGTGTGAACCAATGGAATTATTAATGATTGAGGTACCGGACAGTTATGTCGGTGCAGTTATGGAGAAACTTGGAACAAGAAAAGCTGAAATGATAAATATGTCTACAAGAGGGGATGGAATAACACATTTAGAATTTAAAATTCCTTCAAGAGGCCTGATGGGATATAGACCGGAATTTTTAACCGACACAAATGGCAATGGAATAATAAATCATATTTTTGATGGTTATGAGCCATTTAAAGGAGAAATCATTCAAAGAAAACAAGGTTCTCTTGTTGTTCATGAAACAGGAGAAACAACAAATTATGGACTTTTTGCAGCACAAGATAGAGGAAGACTATTCGTGGGGCCGGGTGTAAAAGTGTATGAGGGAATGGTAATTGGAGCTAGTCCAAAGCCAGAGGATATAGTGGTAAATGTATGTAAAAAGAAACACGTAACTAATACGCGTGCGGCCGGTTCAGATGAAGCTTTAAAGCTTACCCCATATACAAAGTTGAGTTTAGAACAATGTTTGGAGTTTATTACAGACGATGAACTTGTGGAGGTTACACCAAAGAGTATAAGAATAAGAAAGGTTGTACTTAGTAAAGAACAACGATTGAAGAAAATGAAAAAATAATTATATTATGTTTCTATTATTTAATAGCATAAGAATTTAATATATAGTTATCATGGCACTTTGATTAAGATAAAAAGCATTTTAAAAATGCTGTGACTAACTATATGTTAATTATGCTTATTATTTTTAGCTTATAAATTTTGTAAAGGTGTGCTTATATGGAATACGTTATGCTGGACTTAGAGTGGAATAGCACTTATAGCAGCAGATTAAATGGTTTTTTTAATGAAATAATAGAATTTGGAGCGGTAAAATTTGATGATGATTTTGTTGAAAAGTCTAAATTCTCTATGTTGGTATATCCGGAGGTTTCTGGAACTTTAAATAACAAAACAAAAAGTTTAACAAACATAAAAAAAGATGAAATAAAAGAGGCGCAATCATTTAATAAAGTATTCCACATGTTTAAGAAATTTCTTGGGAATGCTATTTTGCTTACTTGGGGAATTTCAGATATGTTGGTGCTAATGCAAAATAATAAGTACTATAATGGTGGCAATTATATGACGTTTATAAATAGTTACGTTGATGTGCAAACTTATTGCCAAGAAAGATTAAGTGGTAAGTTTAAGGAAAACCTTGGATTAAGCACAGCAAAAGACATTTTGAATATAGATGATGATGGGATAAATTATCATAGGGCATTAGATGACAGTAGATTAGCTATGATGTGCTTAAAAAAAACATATGATAAAGATGCTTTTAAAGGACATATTAAATATTCCGGGAATGAAGAGTTTTATAAACGTTTGTCTTTTAAAAATATTTTTATTTCTAACTTAAAAGACGAAAAGGTTGATAAAACAAAGCTATATTTTATATGTGATGTTTGCGGTAAAAGAGCAAAAAGAATAAGCCCTTGGGAGTTTAAAAATAGAAGTCACAGAGCGGAATTCAGATGTAGAAATTGTAATAATTATTTTAGTGGTCGAGTACAATTTAAATTAACATATGATGGGGTAATTGTGAAAAAAACTATAGTTCATTTACAGTAATATAAATTATTGGAAAAAAGACACATTGTTATCTCAATAAGTATGAAATTTTTATTTAGGAGAATGTTATGTTTTTTAAAAGCAATACAATGAATTTAAATGTAATCAACAAAGTAGGGTATTTGACATTTAAAATGCTCGAGAATTATGAATGTATAAATCATGCCTTTTCAACAAGATTAGGTGGAGTGAGTTCAAATGAATTTGAAAGTATGAACTTATGCTTTTATATGGGCGATTTAGACAGTAATGTAGTTAAAAATTATAAAATATTTTGTAGTGCAGCGGGTTTTGATTACAACAGTTTGGTTGCTTCTCGACAAAAACATGGAACTAATATAATAAAGGTTGGAATTAATGATAGAGGAAAGGGTATATATAAAGAACAATATGAGGAAAGTGCTGATGGACTTATAACAAATGAAAAGGGAGTAACATTGGTAACATATCATGCAGATTGTACCTCTATATTCTTTTTAGATCCTGTGAAAAAAGTAATAGCATTAGCTCACGCCGGATGGAGAGGAACAGCTGGGAAAATAGTATGTAATATGATAGATAAGATGATTGACATATATGGATGTAAAGTAAAAGATATAGTTTGTGGTATAGGTCCATCAATTGGTAAGTGTTGCTATGAAATTGATGAGAAAGTATATAATCAATTTATAGAAATTAAGGAAATTGATATTAATAAAGCAACAACTAAATGTGAAAATAATAAATATCTTTTAGATCTTTGCGAGGTAAATAAGCAGTTGCTTATAAAAAAGGGATTAGAAGAACATAATATTCAAGTGTCTGATATTTGTACTAAGTGCAATAATGATTTGCTATTTTCTCATAGAGCAACTCAAAAGCATGGAGAAATGGCATCTATGATAAGTTTGAGGTGATTTAACATTAGAAAGACAACTATTGAACATTGCACAATATGCCCTAGAAAGTGTGGGGCCAAGCGTGGATATGAAATAGGATATGGTATTTGTAAAATGGGTTATACCCCAAAAATAGCAAGAACAGGGCTGCATTTTTGGGAAGAACCTTGCATAAGCGGGACTAGTGGTTCAGGAACAATATTTTTTAGTGGTTGTAATTTAGGATGCGTTTATTGCCAAAACTATGAGATAAGTGCAGAAGGTAATGGAAGTATCGTTTCAATTTATGAATTAAGCGAGATTTATAGAAGACTTGAATATGAGGGAGCTGAAAATATTAATTTAGTAAATCCGACACATTTTGCAAATGCTATAATATCTAGTTTTGAAATGTATAAGCCGTCTATACCAATAATATATAATTCTAGCGGGTATGAAGATATAGATACACTAAAGCAATTTGAAGGAATTATAGATGTATATCTTCCGGATTGCAAGTATTATAGCGCTAGGATTTCAAAAAAATATTCTAATGCATCTGATTATTTTTCAGTGGCATCAAGAGCAATAAAAGAAATGGTTAGGCAAACAGGAAAATATGAACTTAATAAGGACGGAATGATTAAGAGGGGAACAATAATAAGACATTTAATTTTACCAGGTTACACAAAAGATTCAATAAATATATTGAAATGGATAAATGATAATTTTAAAAGCGATGTAATGGTTAGCTTGATGAGTCAATACATACCACATGAAAATGCATGCTTATATGATGAAATAAATAGGAGGATAACGCTTAGAGAATATAATAAAGTAGAAGAATTTTTACTTAATTTAGAGATCGAAGGGTATGTGCAGGGGCTGTCATCTGCGAATAAATGCTATATCCCTGATTTTGGATTGAATTAATAAAAGCAATTGACGAAGCTTTTTACTTGATATATTATGTGACTATTACTCGTGAATTTTAATAATTACATAAGAGAGGTTGAAAATATGGATAAACAAATTACAGATACCAAAAAAAATATAAAGGAACTTAAAAGAATTAAATTTGGATTACCATCTTATACAGTGTTAGAAGAGGTATTAAATTCTATTACTCATGGCGTTGGGGCCTTATTGGCAATTGTTGCATCGGTGCTTTTACCTTTAAATGCTTCGCACGACTTTAAAACAATGTTCTTTGTATCCTTATATACATTTACACTTTTTTTACTTTATATTATATCTACTTTATATCATGCTCTAGGAATTTGTGCAGCTAAAAAGGTATTTAGAATACTTGATCATTGTTCTATATTTCTTTTAATTGCAGGAACATATACACCAATAACCATTCTTATTATAGGAGGTAAACTTGGTTTATCATTATTTATATTTATTTGGTTGGTGGCGATATTAGGAATAGTACTTAATTCAATAGATTTAAAAAAATTCGAAAAATTTTCTATGGCATGTTATATAGCTATGGGTTGGTGTGTAGTCTTTGTTTTCAAACCATTATTGCAGAGCATTAATACAAAGCAGTTGTGGCTTTTAATAGGAGGAGGAATAGCTTATACAATAGGTGCTATTATATATATTAGTGGGAAAAAAATAAAGTATATGCATTCTATTTGGCATGTATTTGTTTTAGCAGGAAGCATATTACACTTTTTAATGATTTATGATTGTATAAAGATAGCGTAAGTATTTTATGAAGGGGTAAACTATATTATTTAATTTATTTAAATATAGTGAGTGTGTATTGATGTATGAAAAAGTTTATTAGGGAATTTAAAGAATTTGCATTGCGGGGAAATGTAGTGGATTTGGCAGTAGGTGTAATTATAGGAACCGCCTTTCAATCTATTGTTAATTCTATGGTATCGGATGTAATCTCTCCATTTATAGGAATGGTGGCAAAAACAGACTTTAGTTATTTATCTTTTTCAATTAGAGATGTTACAGTTAAATATGGCGCATTTTTGACTGCAGTAATTAACTTTTTGATAATGGCACTTATTATATTTTTATTTGTAAAAGGTATGAATAGATTGTTTGGGTATTTTAATAACGAAAATTCTAAAGACAAGACTAAAAACGAAAAAGAATGTAAATATTGTTGTTCTAAAATTGATGAGAAGGCAACTAGATGTCCTTTTTGTACATCAATGCTAGAATGTGGAGAAGAAGATTCATAATTGAAATTTGATATTTAAATATTAAAATAAAAAGTCCCAGATAACAGGATAGGAAGTTATACCTAATAATTAGAAGATTTACTAAATAAAGTTCTTCTTGGTTATTACAGGAATCCTATATTTGTTATCTGGGATTATTGTTTTCAAATATTATTCTGCAAGCAAAGTTAAAAATTTCTTTGTACCTTTTCTACGTAACTTAATGTAAAGAAATAGGTCTGTAGTTGCAATAACTATAGAAATAATAAAAAGTTCTATTATTGGGTTTGGGATTATAACAAGTAAAATAACTGTGAAAATAATAGATAATAGTACACTTACTATACCGATGACAACGGTTAAAATAACAGATGCGCTTTGCTTAATTGCATTAATTTCGTTTGTCCATGTAAAGTTTGGAAAAGATAAATTCATTAATATTCCTATTATGCCTATGAATATAGAGAATAAAAATGGTATTAATATCGACATTAGCGTGTAAATGATGCTCATATCAAGTAAAATTGTAAATAAAATAGAATTTATTATTATAAATGGCAAGGATACAGTTAAGTTAACAAACATTTTACTATTAAATATATTTATTGATTTTACAGGGGAAGATTTTAAAATCCAAAGATTTTTATTTTCTAAAGATATGCTACAAGAAGTTGTACACGACATAGCAACGATAAAAGAAATAATAAACGGAACTATTGAAAAGACCATGTTAGACATATTAGAATCCACCAATTCTAAAACTTCATTTATCGAATTATCTGCAGTTATAAGTAAAATAGTAACACTCATTGTGAGTAAAAATAATCCGAATGCAGTGTTTGAAACATAGTTACTAGATGATAAATAGAATTTAAAATCTTTTTTATACATGGCTAATAGAGGTGATTCATATTTTATATTTGAGAAGTTAAACTTTGGTGTAGCATGGCCTAATGTTAATATAGTGTTTATAGTTTTAAAGTATCTGGAAACTAAAAAGATAAACACTGCAAAAACTACAATAGATATAGCTGTAAAAATAAAGAAAGTGAGGAAGTTATAATCGTGCAGTGAAGCAGTGAATTCATCTGCTAGAGGGTATAATTTATTTATAATGCTTACTATTTTATCGGACTGTTCTAAAACTTGATCTTTATTAAATGATATTAATGCTACTCCTATAAAAAATATAAAATCAAATAAAAGATTCACAATATTTGACCGCTTGAATTTAGATGAAATCAAAGAGAAAATAATACTAAGAAATGTAGCGATAGAAAGAGGAACAATTGGAGATAATAAGAATAAAACTATTGCCATAATAAAAAATATAGCGTTCACTTGAGTAAAAATACAATATACAACAAAAGTAGGTAACAGAAATAATGCATTTACCATTAATGCAGATGAATAAATACCAAAGATTCTGCTTAATGCAATAATATTGGTTTTTATAGGTAAAGACACAAGAATATCGTAATCTTTAAAATTAAAAATTATGGAACTTCCTTTGTATATTGTTGCAATAAATATCATTAAAGAAGATAAAGCAACAGATATGTTTAGAATATATTTAATATTTGAAATTCTGTTTGCAATATAATAATTTCCTATACCCATAACAGCAATTAGAGAAATAAAAGAAAAACAAATAAAGAGTGAGAAACATATAAATTTAATTTTTTCTTTTTTATTGTTTGTGTGTATAACCTTGTTAATACCAAATAAGTTTAATAATTGAATTTTAAAAAGTTCTATTAAATTAGTCATGACTTATCAACTCCATAAACACATCTTCAAGACTTTGGTTTCCTTTTATATCTTCAGTTTTTCCGCTTGCAACAAGTTTTCCTTTTTTGATGATTGCAATTTTATTACAAAGTTTTTCTGCGACATCTAAAACATGGGTAGAGAAAAACACAGAAGAGCCATGCTGGCATAAATCATGTATAAGAGTTTTGAGAGTATGAGCAGCTTTTGGATCCAATCCAACAAAGGGTTCATCTAATATTAGTAATTTTGGTTGATGAATAAATGCGGAAGTAAGAGCTAGTTTTTGCTTCATTCCATGAGAATATGAAGATATAAGCTTACCTAAATCATCAGTGATTTCAAAAGCATCAGCGTATTTTTTAATTAAGTCGATTCTTTTGGATTTATCTATAGAAAATATATTTGAGATAAAATTTAAGTATTGTAGCCCTGTTAAATATTCATACAAATCAGGATTATCAGGAATATAAGCCATAATAGACTTACATTTTATAGGATCTTTTTTTATAGAAATACCATCAATTAATATTTCCCCTTCATTAAAATCCATTACGCCTACTATAGAGCGGATTGCTGTTGTTTTTCCAGCCCCATTGTGTCCAATAAAACCATAAATATCTCCTGATTCGACATGAATAGATAAATTATCGACAGCTTTTTTTTGATTTTGGTATATTTTAGTAAAATTTGTTATTTTTAACATATTGATACCCCCTGTAGAAGAATTTTTAATAGTATTATTATTGCATATTTTATAATTATAGTCAATATAATTATTGAAAAAATATAAAAATAAACAAAGTGTAAAACTGTGTGAGCTAAAGGCATTTGAGGTGTGTAAGTTCATTGTATATATTGATATTTTTATTTATATAAAAAGCAATATATATATACAAATTTTGTTTTTTGTATAAAAAATAACCAATATATGTACAATTATCAAATAAAAATTAGTCAAAAGAAATTAAAAAATACTTGACAAAATTCGAGCTTAGTGATATTATTACGATATGAGATATGAAAAATATCTTTAAGGAGTGATAAAATTGTCTAGCTTTGAAGAAAAATGGAGGCATAAAAAAGATCTTATTAATAGATCAAATAAAGAGTTTGAAGATGATGACAAGGCTCCTGATGATCAATATCTCGGAAAATCTTTTGTTAAGGTTCCATCTAATTTTAAGTATAAAGTGAAAAGTGGCAATAAAGAAATGGAAAGCGTGAAAGTTTCAGATTCAACCACAGAAGGAAATAAGCTTAAGAGTCTTGCTGAAATTAAATTGGATAGAAAAAAGATTGAATTTGGATATGACCGTAGAAAAAAACAATTTATTATGGGATTTCCGAAAAGCAAAAGATCAGAAGATGAAAAAGTTGTAAAAGAATCAAGTTCATACAATAAAAGATCCTTTAATGGGGAAAAATATGGTGTGAACAGAGAAGACTACCTTAAGGGTGGAGCGATGTATCTTAAACATGATAGAAGAAATTTTTTGAAAAATGATCTTAAGGCTCATTTTAATAAAATTTCAGCAGATAATAACAAGGAGACCATTATTGATAAAAATCTGCCTTTTCATGAAACTGATACCGAAAAAGATCAGATAGAAGAGATAAGAGACATGAGAGATAAGGGTCTTATAAATAACTCTGAAGCTCAAAAAGTTATATCAGATTTAGAATCACGTATTTCTGAAAAGCTTCGTAAACAAGAGGATTTTGCAAGATATCTAGATGAAGCAGTTGAAGATTCAAAAAAACGAATTATTTTAGATGACGACACAATTTACTTTATTAAGAAAAAACTTATAGATGAAACCGAAGACGATGGAACTCTCCCCAACAATAAAAATAATGATAATAACAATAAACAAGGGGAAACAGAAGAGGGTTCTGAAAAAGATAATATTTCAGGCTCTTAAAAATTTACTAATTATGCTTACAAATAGATTTAATTTTAAATCTAGTTGTTAATAAAACTTGTCTAACTTATTAGACTAAAATGTTAAAATGAAAGGAGTTGAATGGTTCTTGCTGTAGTTAGCAGAGAACCGAAATTATGGCTGAGTATTTATCTCCAGGCGTTTATGTTGAAGAATTCGACAGTGGATCTGCACCTATGCAAGGTGTCAGTACCAGTACAGCAGGATTTATTGGGGTTACTGAAAAGGGCAGCGTATCAGGTGCACCTGTTTTAGTTACAAGCCCAGCAGATTTTAATCGTAAGTATGGAGGATATTTGCAAGAAAATGAATTTGGTGAGTATCGCTATTTAGCATACGCAGTAAATCAATTCTTTGCTAATGGTGGAACAAGAGCTTATATTGCTAGGGTTTGCCCTTCAAATGCATCAGTAGCAAAAAGTGTTGCTGAAAGTGGACAAGAGGATGTTTTAGAATTTAAGGCTAAGAATCCAGGAGTTTGGGGTAACTCAATCTCTATTAAATTCAAAGAGTCTAGCAAAGCTAAAACTCAAATTTTAGAAGACTTAGGCTCAGGTGCTTATAAAGTTAAAAATGCAATTGGATTTAATGTAGGAGATGTTGTAATGTTAAGTGGCTCAGATTCTCCTGAGTATAACATTATTTCTGGTGTAACAGATAATATAGTTACTTTTGAAGCACCATTTGTTTCAAGTGCAGTTGACAAAGCATTGTTGCCAAAAGTTGTTATTAAAACTTGTGAAATAGACATTCAAGTAAAATGTGGTGACACTGTAGAAGATTACGAGTATGTATCTTTAAATCCTTCTGTAGTTGGATATATTTCAAAGAAAATGTCTAAATCAGCTTTAGTTGATGTTGTAGCTTCTGAAAATGTATTGCCAGTAGCTCCAATTAGTATTATACAAGACGTTTTTGGAGGAGAAGTTATTACGCTTAAAGGCGGTTCTAACGGAACAGCAAGCGCATTAAGTGATGCAGACTTTATTGGTGTTGATAAAGGCCCTGGAGCTCGTACTGGAATCCAAGCCTTCTTAGATAACAATGAAGTAAGCATAATAGCAGTTCCTGGAATTGTTAGTCCAAATGTTCAACTGTCATTGGTATCACATTGTGAAAATTTATCTAGTAGATTTGCTGTTTTAGATATGCCTAAAGAAAGTAAATCTGTTTCAGATATATTACAACACAGAGATATAGTAGACAGTGACTATTGCGCAATGTATCATCCTTGGTTAGAGGTATATGATCCTCTAAATAAAACTAATACTTTTGTTCCTCCTTCAGGTTCAATTGTTGGTATATTTGCAAGAAGTGATAACTCAAGAGGTGTTCATAAAGCACCAGCTAATGAAGTTGTTGCTAATTGCACAGGCTTATATTGCAATTATAATGTAGGTGAACAAGATATATTAAATCCTAAGGGAGTAAACTTAATAAGAAGATTCCCAGGAGCAGGAATTAGGGTTTGGGGTGCTAGGACAGCTACTTCTAAGCCACTATGGAAATATATTAACGTTAGACGTTTGTTTATCTTCTTGGAAGAATCAATTAAAGCAAGCACTAACTGGGTTGTATTTGAACCAAATGATGAACTCTTATGGATAAGAGTAAGAAGAACTATAGAGTTATTCTTAGAAGGTATGTGGAGAGGTGGAGCTTTAGCTGGAGCTTCTGCATCAGATGCATTCTTTGTAGACATTGGACCAAATACAATGACTAAAGATGATATAGATAATGGTAAATTGATTTGTGTAATTGGTGTTGCACCAGTTAAACCTGCAGAATTTGTAATCTTCCGTATTACTCAAAATACAGGTGAGTCTGCAGAATCTGCTGAATAATTAACAATATTGGAAGGAGTGACTATAAATGCCAGATACAAGCAGTTTAGTAAATAGAAGCTTTAGATTTACAGTAGAAATGAATGGGTTAACTCAAGCAAAATTTACTGAAATTTCAGGGTTCGACGCTACTTATGATGTAGTTGAATATAGAACAGGTGATGATACGTATGCAACACCTGAAAAATTCCCAGGTCTTATTAAGTATGGAAATATTACTTTAAAAAGAGGTCTTTTAATAGGTGACATGGAATTCTTCACAATGCTTGAAACTCAATTAAATGGTAATGTTGAAAAAATTCCTACGGTTAACATTGTTTTATTAACAGACGACGGACAAGGGGAAGCTGCTAGATGGGAACTTAGAAATGTATGGGCAGTTAAATATACTGGTCCAGATCTTAATGCTAGTGCTTCTGAAATTGCAATGGAATCATTAGAAATTGCACATGAAGGGATTCGACGTATAAGTTAATTAAAAGGTTAATTCGGTTGCACCACTAAATGTGGTGCAACGAATTACTATATTTAGATAATTTTTTCATAAAAAGAGCACATAATAATTTATAGTATATTATTTTAGTAGGGAGAATAAGATATATGGCTTTTAAAACAGAGATAGAATTTAAATTACCTAAGGGTTATATTGATGAAAATGGAGATATTCACAGAGAAGGTGTTATGAGATTAGCAACTGCTGCAGATGAAATATTGCCTTTAAGAGAACCAAAGGTTCAAGCTAATCCAAGTTATCTAAGCATAATATTATTATCAAGAGTTATAACAAAGTTAGGAACAATTGAATCTATTACTCCAAGGATAATTGAAAAGTTATTCACATCGGATATTGCCTATTTGCAAAATTTATATCAAACGTTTAATGCTATTGAACCTTTAAAAATGGAAGTAAGTTGTCCTTCATGCTCACATAAGTTTGAAACGGAGGTACCTTTCCTGGGGGAATCTTAAAAAGCTATCCCTTAGATATACTATATGAAGAGATAGCTTTTTTAGCTTATTATTTTCATTGGTCTCATGAAGAAATTATGCAACTTGATCATAAGGAAAGAATAAGATTTTGCAAAGAAGTTTCAAAAATAAACAAAAAAATGAATGGTGATTCAGATAGAAAAAATATATTTGATGTTTCTTAACAGATGCAAGTCGCGGAGAATTTAATTAAAGGGAGGTATATTTATGAAGTTGCCAATGAGTATGTTCAAATTTAATCCAGAGGCCAAAATAGCAAAATCATGTAATTTTGTAGTCACATTTGGTTTATGTGAATTTGCATTTCAATCTATTTCAGGGATGGAAATGGATGAGGAATTTAGGTATATTAATGAAGGTGGAAGAAATGGCTATCCTATAAGACTAAGACAGCCAAGAAGTAGTCCACATAAAATAACTTTTAAAAGAGCTGTTCCTATGTCCGATAGAGGAATAATAGGTTTAGCAGTAGATATACTTCAAGAAAAACTGTTTCTTAGAAGAAAAATGCCTGGTTTTATATTTGTAATTGATGTAGACCGAGAAGTAAAAGCAATATATAGCTTTATGTCGGAAGGAATAGTAGAGCATCAAGTAAGCGATTTCGATGCTATGAATTCTGAAGTCTTGATAGAGACTATGACAATAACCCATAGAGGTCTGCATAGAGTACCAGTTCCACCTACATTATTTTAAATTGCGAGGAAGTAGAGGAAGTATTTATTATGTTAAATCATAGATTTACTATTTTAAATAGTATGACAACAAATATACAGACTAATAATTTTTTACCGTTGAAACCATTATCTGTTCTTGATAGTGGAACATTTTGCTGTACTATTTTAGGTAAAAATATGAGTACGCTACACGACGATTCTTTCTATGATGGTGCTTCATTAGTACATAAATTATCTGGAGACAATTCTGATGAAGAAGCCAATCATTCTGGAGATATGATTGTTAATCTGTTACTACAAATGCAGGCATCACAAAATGATCAAAATGTATTCATTAAAAATAAGTATGTTATTCAAGAACAGATTCGCAAACAGATAGAAAGAGAACTGTTGTTTGGTAAAAATTCTATTTCTGCTCCTAACATAAAAAAAATAAAAAATATTGTTTTAAATAATAATGTAAATAAAAAAATAGATAACATAAGTATAGATACCTTAGTAAAGTCTATTTCATTAGACTTAAAAAAAAACTTAACATATAATGTTAATAATGTTAACAACTTTAAGACAAATGATATAAATAAAGTTCAAAATCATGTTTATTTTAATAATAATATTAATAAAGACATTATTAACAGATATACTGATATGTCGAGTAGAGTAATTAGATTTTTTGATTATAAAGGCTTGTACCCCAATATTTATAATAGTAATTCTAATAGTAGTTATGTAAATATTATAGATAAAGAATACAGCAAGGGAAATACTTTATTAGTTAAGGATATAGCAGACAATTTAATTAAAAATAATATTAGCATATATGAAACTAAAATAGATAAGGTTTTAAAGAAATATGAAAATATTAGTAGAGAAAAAAACATATTAACTACTCATGATACATCAATTTTATCTGAACAGATTGTAAATAATGTATTGAGTAATGTATATGAATCTATTGTACATTCAAATGAGAATTTAAAGTTTAAAACCGATATAAAAAACGTTATTGAGCAAATATTGGTTAATGAAAATAATAAAATAAGTAGCAAAACTTATGATTTTATGAACTCTGAAAATCTAAGTTTTTATTCCACAATAAAAGAACAAATACTAAATAAAGATAGTAATTACTTAACAAATACCGAAAACAAGTTTATAAATGCTGTAGAGTTGGTCAATAGACAATTAGATCATATTGATTCAGACTACAGCGACAAAACTAATGAAGAAAAGGTAATTGAGAAGAATAAGATAATAAATAATTTTAAAAATGAAGTAAAAGAAATAATAAAAGAAAATGTTTTAAATATAGAAAATCAAATTTACGATATTGTGTCTAAAAAGCAAATAAATAAATATAATAATTTGGAAAAAGAAGTAACTAACAAGTATAATAAGCTAACTAAGAAAGTAATCAATGATATTTTTAATAATCAAGAGCTTATTGATGTAAAAACTATTAAAAGAAATAGCTCTATAGAAAATACATATAATGAAATTGAAAAAGTTGTTAATAAGAAAAATGTTAGGAATAACTTTTTAAATAAGACAATTGAAAATAAAATAATTGAGAATAAGATAATTGAAAACGAGATAACAAAAGAAAATAAAATTTTAAAAAATATAAATGAAAATATAACAAATAAAAAGGAAAGCGTTTTAACAAATTTGTTAAAAAACTTATCTTTTACAGAAAATATATTGAATTCTACTAATAAATTAAGCCCTGAATTGCATGTGTTAAATTATAATAATCAAAATAACTACATTAAAGATGTTGTTAAAGAAGGTAAAAAGGAAATTGTAAATTTACAAAATATAATAACAAGTCCAAAACGAATGAAAAATTCATTTAGTAAAACCAATAGTAATAGAATCCTAAAATCTAATTCAGCTGGTTATGATAATATGACTTATTATAATGATATGGTAGAAAAGGTTGGACAACAAAGTTTAACATCATCGGATTTAAGAGGAAGAAATGGACTAGACTTTAGTGAGTCAAATATTATACATAAATCTCCTATTAAAATGCCGTCTTTGAAAGATAGCGTAGATACTGAATTTGACATTGAGAATGTAGAAAAATTTTTTGAATCTCAATTAGATGGTAATATGAAAAAGATGTCTTTAGAAAAGAGTAATGACGAAGTAAAACAAGCTCATTTTAAGCCTGAAGAAAATGAAAGATTAACTAGGAGAATTGTTGATGAGTATGTAAACAGCTTAGACATAAATGTAGAATCTTTATCAAGGAAGGTTTTAGATAGAATAGAAAAAATATTAAGAACAGATAAAAGAAGATTTGGTATGATGAATTGATTGTAAGGGAGTGATAAATATGGGTGTAAAAAGTAGATTTGAGCAAGTTAGGGGTTACGCATCTATACAAAAGGCTAAATTTACCTTTATAGAGGTTGATAATACAGGACAAAAGGTTCAAAAAGGTTTCAGCTCATCTGGTGGTGAAGAATATCACCAATATACTTATCAAGTTCCTATAAATCCGTCTGAGATATCGAAATCATTTCATGCTTCCTTAGAACGTATCAATAACTTAACAAAGGATGACAACGATGGAAGGCTAGACTTTGTTAAAGTTAGGGAAGTAAAAACAAAAATGAATATGAACCTTATTTTTGATTTGGTAGAAGAACATGGAGCGCTAACTTCAAGAGTTAAGTCAATGTATAGAGGTATAAAAAATAAGGGGTTTATGGCCGGTATTGCACAAGGGGATGCAGGCCTAGATACAAGTATAGATATTTGTAATGATCCTTTATATAAAATAATAGTTCAAACTCAAACTAAAGAGAAAAAAATGTATGTTACTTTTGAATGGGGTGCTATAACAATATCAGGATACATAGAAAGTTTTAGTCCTAACTTTACATATTTTTCAGATCAAGGGGTACCCTTAAGGATGGAGGCTAGCATAAGTATAGTGGAGGCACAACCACCTACATATCCTGAAAATAAAAATGTTAATGAAGATAATGGTGGAGAGTTAACTGATGAGGAATTACAATCAATAAGTCCTCTTTGATAGTTTGAATTAGAATGAAGGGAGTGAAATTTATGGGAGTGAAAGATAAGGTAGGAAGTGTTAAAAAGGCGTTTGATAAAAGTGCAAAATTTTCATTTTGCTACATAGATTCAACAATTACAAGTATATCTGATGATGATTGGGATGGCCCTTATAAAATTGATATAAATCCTACAGAATTTTCGGAATACTATTCTGAGAGTTACAATTTTTCTGATGGCATGAGTATAAAAAAGAAGAAAAAGAGTAGTAAGAATAAAAAAGGTAAAATTGGGCAAGGTAAAGGTTTAGTAGATAAATTTACATCTATATCTTTAATTTTTGATTTATCAGAAGAATATGACTCTGCAATTTCTAGAATAAAAGCGGGATATAAAGGAAGAAGTTCGATTGAAGGCTCAAAACTTAAAAGATTTGCAAAAGGAATGAAAAAAGGTCTTACACAAGGTTCGCCAGGAGAAGATACTGCTATTAGTATTCTTAATCCTAAATGGAGTGTATATGCATACCTTGAAGACTTAATGGATGTAATGAGTGTTGATAATGGATATTGTATTGTGAAATTTGAGTGGGGAGTAAAAAAGGTAATTGGAATAGTTGAAAGTATAAATACAAATTTCTCATATTTTTCAAGCCATGGAGCGCCCCTGAGGGCAGAAGTAAGCATGACTATTCAACACGATGAAAGCTGGCTAAAAGTTAGCAATAATGTGCAGTCTATAGGAACTCAAACTGAGTTTACAGAGGAAGAAATAAGAGAGGCTAACTCGGGTGAGAATGAAACCGCCATTAGTGGATTATTTGAATAGAATAATAGGAGGTGAAAGAGTTGAGTGCGCGAATGACATTAGATGATCTTGCTAAGAAGTATAATAACTTTTCTGATCATAGTTTGGTAGTTGAAGTTGAAGGAGAGGATATGTCTATAAAATCTCTTATTTTTCAAAATGTTCAAGTAACTCTAACAAGCGGATTTGAAGCAAGTTATTGCTCATTTTCTGTTTTAGCAGCGACTTCTGTTTATGATGAGGATGAATTAAAAGTAAGCCAGGATATGTCTAAATTTTCTTTAGGTAAGAAGGTTGACATTTATGTTACTTATGGAAGTAAGGAAAATAAGTTCAAAATATTTTCAGGTTATATTACTTCGGAAAATTTTGAATATTCAGGAAGAGATGTTAAGTATGATATAGAAGCCATGGATTTGAAATCCCTTATGATGAATAATTTAAGATCTGAGCAAAAAAAGGATATAAAAAGATATTCAGAGGCTGTTACTAATTTATTGAAGGATTATTCATCTTTATATGATACATCAGATATTGATCAAACAGATGAAATTAATGTTCCTATAGAGCAGTACAATCAGAGTGATTATGACTTTATTGTAAGTATAGCAAAAAAACTTAATTTTCTATTCTATATAATTAATGGAACAGTTTATTTTAAAAACTATAATTCTATATCTGAATCAATATTGACAATATATCCTTGTGATTATTTAATGAGTTTTAAAAGGGAAATTTCGCTGTCATCTCAAATCAAAAAAGTTACAGTAAGGAGTAACGATGAGATGAATCCAAGTACACCAATAGAAGGAAGTGCAACAACATTTGACATTATTGGAAAGGGGAATAAGTCAGCATCAGATATAACAGCCTTAATAGATGATAAGATGCATAAAATAATAATAGACAACTCTGTGAAGTCGGTTGCTGAAGCTGAAGCAAGGGCAAAAGCTGAACTAACTAAAGCTTCATTAAAATTTTCGGGTGGTGAATTCGAAACTTTTGGTATACCTGAGTTAGTTCCAGGCAAATATGTAACAGTAGAAAAAATAAATGATGACATAAATAATGATTATTTTATTAAAGAGGTTACACATAGCATAGACATTAATAGCTATAAAACAATTTGTAAATATGAGGTAAATAAGATATGAGTATTTATGATGTTATAGGAGAAGACTTAAAGAACGATAGGCAATTTATTAATATGACTGTTGGAATAGTAACTAATTTAGAAGATCCAGAAGGTTTAGGTCGAATAAAAGTGAAACTTACAAATAGAAGTACGTCTGACTATGAAACAGATTGGATTAGAGTTTTAACACCAATGGCTGGAAACACATGGGGTATGTTTTTTCTTCCTGAAGTAGGCGATGAAGTTTTAGTTGGTTTTTGCGATGGAGATTTGTGCAAACCTTATGTGTTAGGTAGTTTGTGGAGTAAAGAGAGAACTCTTCCAGACTCTATAACTGTTAAGGAAAGTGCACCAGAAAATGATATTAGAATGATAAAAACAAGAAGTGGGCATACCTTATTATTTGGAGACAAAGAAGGTGAAGAAAACATACAAATTGTTACTAAATCTGGGATTAACCTAAATATGAGTGATAAGGACAACCTCATTGTAATAGGAGATAAGGATAGCAAAAATCTTTTAAAGATCGATATTAACAGTGGCTTAATAAGCATAATTTCAGATTCAAAAATTGAGGTAGGTGCTAAGAATTCTAAATTAGTTTTAGATGGCCAAGGAAATTCTATAAACTTAGAATGTGGCGGGAATGTTTCTATTAAAGGACAACAAGTTTCGATAGAAGGAAACAGTTCAGCTGTTCTAAAGTCTAATGGTCAAGTAAGTGTAGAATCATCTGGCACACTTGGAGTAGAAGGAAAGATAGTAAAAATAAATTAGTTAATAATACTAAGACTAAGTATATTGTATGTTTGATATTGCAGATTTTATAATGTGTGAAGGGAGTGTTTGCGATGGCTAAGATTAGAGGTTGGAAATTTCCGGTTGAGGTAGATAAGACTACTGGCAGGTTTATGACTGTTGAAGATAATGAAAATGTTAAACAATCTATAAAATTAATTTTACAAACGGAAAGAACAGAAAGAAAGATGAGACCAACTTTTGGAACAAGAATAAATCAGTTTATGTTTGATAATATTGACATATCGCTTGTTAACAATATGGCTAGAGAGATTGGTGAATCTATAGAAATGTGGGAAGATCATATAGAAGACTTACAAGTTGATGTTAGCCAATCTGAGGATAATATTAGTGCTGTAATTGCAGAAATTAAATATATAACAGATATGTCTCCGGAAGAGGAGAGTATTGTTAAAGTATTTGACTCTGATTACAAGATGGATTAAAGTTTAAAAACTTTTGAAAGGAGGAATTAGATTGATTATACCTAAGTTAAGTTCAAAGGATTCGAGTGAAATTTTAAAGGATATAAAAAATCTATCTAAGCAATATGTACCTGAATGGAGATTTAATGAAGAAGATCCAGATTTGGGTGTAATATTTTCAAATATATTTGCAAATATGTTTGAAAATACACTTAATAGATATAACATGACTTTATATAATCATTATGTTGCTTTTTTAAATTTATTAGGGACAAAACAGATGCCGCCAGTTTCTTCAAATGGTATGGTAACAGTGGAGGTAGTGCCTAATTCTAAAGGCATACACATAAAAAAAGGAGCTAGTTTATATGCATCTGCAGATAATGATGAGGGAAGAGTGTATTATCAGACTAAAGATGCTATGTATGCTATTGATAATAGGATAAATGCTATTTTCTTTACAAATTCAGAAAATGATAGTATTACAGAGGTGTATAATAGAGATACTGCTATTGATGGTAAAATAACTCCTTTTCAAATCTTTAATAATCAAGCATATAATAATCTTCAAAGTCATGAGATTTATTTCAAAGATGATGTTATGTTTAAAACAGAGAATAAATCTGATTTTATTTTACAATTTCATGATGAAAGATCAGCAAAAAATGATAAAAATGTTTACAAGGAATTTTTAGATAAAGAGAATGTAAAGTGGCAGTATTATAAAAATAATGAGTGGCATGATATAGAAAATGTGCATAAATATAAAAATGGAGTAAGACTACAATTTGATGATGCAACTGAGCTATTTGAGGTGATGGGAGTAGAATCGAGATGTATAAGATGTGTATTTAATAAGGTACCAGATAATCCTATACAATTAACAGAAGTTAAGGTGTCATCGCAAGCTGCAAAGTTGGCTCCTAATGCTTTATTATTTGATTCTACAGAGCTTTCTGAACAAGACTTTTTCCCATTTGGCGAACAATATAATTCATATAGTGATTTTTATATTTCATCGGATGAAGCATTTGTTAAATCTGGTGCAAACATAAAATTGAATATAGATATGCAGTTTGTTAAAGTGAAAATCAATACTGATGCTATGAATGTTCCAGATAACACTCGATATAAATATATTATGACAGACTTGGATTTTCAAAATCCAGAACCGACTGATATAGAAATAGAAAAGGTTTCTTGGGAATATTGGAATGGTGTTGGTTGGGCAAAACTTTACAAGGATAACACAAATGAAGACTTTTTTGTTGCTGAAAATGGCGATAAGCAAAATAAAGAATTAAGCTTTGTTTGCCCTGAAGATATGAAGCCAATAGTAATGGGACCATATAAAAGTTGCTTTATAAGAGCTAGAATATTAAGAATAAAAAATCAATTTAATGTTCTTGGAAACTATATCACTCCATATATACATAATGTTTCTATAGAATATAATTATTCTAAAATAGACAACAAATGTGAAGAAATATATGTATATTCAGATATGGAAAAGAAAAGAATTTATTTTGAAAGAGAAAAATCTACAACATTATTAAAGAAGTCTTTAAATGAGTACCCTTCTATGTATATTTGCTTGGAAAAACCAATTTTAAATAAGGGACCTGTTAAGATATTATTTGATATAGATGCAAATATTTTAAGAGAAAATCCATCTCTGAAGTGGGAATATTTATCTACAGGAAAATATGGAAAGGAACAATGGGAAACATTAGAGGTTTTTGATTTGACAGATAACTTCTTGCATACAGCGATTGTTACTTTTATTGGAAAGAACGATTTTAAAGAGACCACTTTATTTGGAAAAACAGGATATTTTATTAGAATATGTAATCATGATAAAAAATATAGTTCTAATGAAAATATACAGGGTCATTCAATTATAAATAATATAAGTATCAATACTGTTGATGTTATTCAACGTGAGGAAAGAAGAACAGAATACTTTTCAATAGAAAATGAAGAGGAGAATAAGGTATGTAATCTTTCTTCAAATAATATATGTGATGCTTCTGTTTGGGTAAATGAATATGGAACTTTATCTTCAGAACAAGAAGAAGCATTAGCTAATTTAGGTGAAGATAGTGTAAAAACAGATTACGATGAAAAGGGTAGGGTTAAGTCTATTTGGGTTAAGTGGAACCCAATTTCTAATATACTTTGTGCAGAGAGAAATGAAAGAGCTTTCGAAATAGATTATAATAGCGGAAAAATTATATTTGGGAATGGCCGAAATGGTAAAATACCAGCATATCAGGCGCAAGAAAGCATAATGGTTAAATATGGAATATCTCAAGGGGATTTAGGAAATATTGCAGAAAATCAGATACAAGGTTTTGTTGATGCTATTCCATTTGTAAAAAGTGTTTATAATAGCAAATCCATGGTTGGTGGTATAAATCAAGAAAGCATTTTTGATGCAGCTAAGAGAATGTCGGTTGAGCTATCGGGAATGGATAGAATAATTTCGATGAATGATTTTGAGAGAGCTATACGTTATAACGACAGAAATATAGCTGCAATTAAATGTATTCCTCATATTAATAACATGAGCGAGGAAGAGGTAGGTTGTATATCTGTAGCTATTTTACCAAATGACTATATGCAAGGGTATGAAAAGTTTTTAGGAATTAAAAAAAGAGTGGATAAATTTATTAAAGAAAAAGCTCCATTAACTTTATCTAGTGCAGATAGAATAGATGTTTTTGAAGTAATGTATGTAGAAATATCGGTAAATCTTGATATCATAGTAGATGAATATAATAGCTATCAAAGCGTATATCGCTCTGTTTATAATAAGCTTAAGTCATTCTTAGACCCTATTAAAGGAAACTTTGATGGGAAGGGGTGGAATATAGGAGAACTTCCAAGGAAGGAATTGATATATAACTATATAAAAACCACTAAGGATATTAAGTGGATAAAGAATATTTATATATTTGCAAAATTGGTGACATTGGAAGGAAAGAAAGAAGTTGATTTTGAAAAGATAGGAAACTTAAAATTTACAGTGCCTATATTTGGTGAACCTGAAATCAACATATCAATTGATTAATAAATAAAGGGTGTTTGCATATGATTGAACTTGAAAACTTAAATAATCAAGGATTTGAGGAAATAGTTGAAGCAGCAAAAAAACAAATTTCGCAGCTAAGTGATGATGAATGGACAAATACTCAAGAGTCAGATCCAGGTATAACCCTTATAGAACTGTTTGCTTGGCTTAAGGTATTACAACACAATTATATGAACAAGGTGTCTAATGTTAGCCAGTATAAGCTTTTAGAAATGCTAGACATACATCTTGCTCAAAATAAGGGTGCCAAAACACTTATACAAGTTTCTAAATTGAAAGATAATGTTAATGTACCTAAAGGAACAAAATGGTTGGCAGGGGATATGGAATTCGAGAACGAAAAGGTCCAATCACTTGTATATTCGGATATTGTTAGTGCTGAATTTATAGCAGAAGAAAAGATTAAAAAAGTTAAATATGAATCTTTTTCTGGTTCTAGAACATTTTATGCATTTGGCAAAAATTTAGAAAAACGAAAAAAAGAAGATGAACGCATTTTTAAACTGAATTTTTCTGCTCCAATATCTAAAGGTTTAGATTTTAATTTATATTTTGATGTATTTATAGAGGATGGATATAATCGAAATCCTATTTTAGAAAATGAACAGTTTTTGGAAATGGCAAATATTAGTTGGCAGTTTTATGGAGAAAAAAATGGAACTCTTGGATGGCACGAATTAAAAGTAATTAATGATCAAACGCATAACTTTTTATTCTCGGGAATTATTACTTTTTCTATGCAAGGAAACATGAAAAAAATTGATAATGGATTTTCTATAAGAGCTGTTTTAAAAGATGAAGAGTATGACTTTCCACCAAGAATTACGTCAGTTAAGAGCAATGTTTTTGAAGTAACTCAAAAAACAACTTTATGTGATTCTAGTATTATAACTAAGAACGATATTAGCAATGATGGTTCATTTGAATTATGTAATTATTTAGCTATATATGGAAAAAGTTTAATATATTTTAAAGGCAAAAATGGGTGGGTGCAATCAACAGATTATAAGTGTATTAAACAAGAAAGTAAGAATAAAGCAATATTTTATTTAGAAGACTCATTGTTGCAACAGATTAAAGACTTTACAAATATAGAAGATGCACTATTGGTTATATCATATGATGAATCCATTGAACATAACATGATTTTAGGTGGAGGAACAGGAATATCGTTCCAAAATATTAAAATAAAATACGAGAATATATTATATGATTCATTTGATATAATGATTGGAAATAAGATCGATAATATAGAATATTTTAATAAGTGGAATAAGGTATATGATTTATTCTCGTCAGATAAAAATTCGAAAGATTATATATTAAATATTAGAAAGGGTTTATTGCTATTTGGAAACAATGAAATGTCTTTAATACCACCAAAAGGGGAAGACAATATAAGAATTATGAATATGGCATTAACCTTAGGTAGAAGATCTAATATTAAAGATGGTGTTATAAATAAAGTTATAAGTAAAAACGAGTTTTTATCAGGAGCTAAGATAGAGCAGATTACACCAGCTACAGGTGGTGTGGACTCTGAAATTTTCGATGATGTAAAAGCGAAAGCTTCTAAAGTATTAACTACAGGAAAGCGTGCGGTTACATTAGAAGACTATGAAAATATTGTTAAATCTACACCGGGACTAATTATTAACAGTGTTAGGATTTTGCCTTATTATATTAATGATATCGGAAACAAAACATCTAATAGCATAACGGTTATTATAAGGGGTGGAGACAAAAATTCAATGAGGGATTTAAGCCGTTATAAATGTAATGTTAAAAATCATTTAGACAAATATAGGCTTATAAATACAAAAATATATGTTGAAAATCCTGTGTATATACCATTATCGATAAATGGACAAATTGTTGTTAATTCCTATTATAATAAAGGAAATAATGATATTGAGAATGAAATTAAAAGCTTTATAGAAAAATTGAATGAAGTTTGTGGACAGCCTCTTTATTATGGTGAATTATTTGGTGCAATAGATAAACTTGACTGTGTTTCTTATGTAGATAAATTTTCTATTACTCCGGAAGGAGAAAATATAAATATAACATTGTCTGATGATATAATAATTCCACCAAATGGAATATATAGATTAGATAAACTTGATTTAAACTTTATTCAAAGTTCTAATATATAATTTTTAGGGGGGTGATGTTTTGGCTTCAGGAACAAAGTACTTTTTATTAAATCATCAGAATGATTGGTCTAACAATAGTGTAATTGAAAATATATACTTCGAAGATGATACTTTAAAATTTAAAAATACTTCAGGTGAAAAGGGTGTTTATATATCATCAGCTTTCGATAGTTTAAAGTCTGAGACTGTATGGAATAGATTAAGGTTTGATGTAAATTTATCTCAGGATATGTTGTTTAAAGTGAAAATATATTCAAGTGATAGATTGACTGTAAGCTTGATTGATGAAAAGACAGGAAAATATACTGAAAAGAATTTAAACAATTTAATGATGGACAAAAATACTGATTCTAATAAAAAGCTTGAAATATTAGATTATATAGGGGCAAAATCATATGATAATCCAACAGATATAGTAATGCATACATTTAAAGGAAGGTATATTTGGATTGCTATTGAAATATTTTGCTATAATGATGAAATCTTTTCAATGAATAAAATGAAACTGGAATTTCCAAGAATATCTTTTATTAATTATTTACCTCAAGTTTATAGTAAAGGGCAAGAAAAAGATTCATTTTTATCTAGATTTCTTGCAGTATTTCAATCTATTTATTATGACTTAGAAGATGATATAGATAATATTCCTAAAATGTTTGCTCCTAATATAGCAAATAAAGAAGCCTTAGAGTGGCTTACTAGCTGGTTTTCTGTTGAGGATAGTTATATTTGGGGAGAGGATAAGTTAAGAAAACTCTTGAAAAATATAATGGAAATTTACAGGATGAAGGGGACAAGTTATTCCATAAGTAAGATGATAGAATTATATATGGGTATAAAACCTATCATTATAGAGCAGTTTAAGGTTACAGAAAACGATTACTATAGCGAGTGTAAAGAAAACATAGAGAGACTTTATGGGGAAAGTAATTATACCTTTAGTGTTTTAATAAATACAGATAAAGAAATTGGTTCTGATATATATGCTGAGCTTTTAAAAATTATTGAAAGCTGCAAACCTTTGGATTCGATTTGTAATCTGGTTATATTAAACAATAAGATATATTTAGATCATCATTGTTACTTGGGAGTTAATTCCTATATAACACAAAATGAAAATATAGTATTAGGTTAGTAAAAATTTTAAATGATTATTAGAAGTAATGTAGAAAAGAGTTGTGTAAAGAAAAGAGGTTTTAATTATGAGTGATAAACAGTATTATTCATGCGAAAGAAACAATTATTTTTTCGGTAAGCTAATGACAGTTAGAGATTTTGAAAGTGAGCAGATATATCACAATTCAAAAAGGCGTTTGGGGAATCGAATGCTTAATGGTGCAGGTATAGTTTCCGGTTTGGATGTTATATTAGTCGATAGCAGAACTTTCTCTTTAGAATCCGGTATGGCTATAGATTATGAAGGTCGAGAAATAATTGTAAATGAGCCTAGTGTAAAAAGACTAAGTATAATAAAAGGATTTGAAGAAAACAAAGATAAAGGAGATTTATATCTTTGTATAAAATACAAAGAAGAATTTAAAGAAAGCACATTTTCTGTTGCTGGTTCAGGCAAAGATAGTGGTGTTAGCCAGGAATATAATAGAGTTAATGAAACTTATGATTTGTTTGTAACAGATAAAAAGCCGGAACCAAGCCATTTGGGATTAAAGCATTTAGTATGCGACAATATAGAATTGTATAACAAAAATGGCTTAAAGATAAGCTTAGAAATATCTAAATATGTTAACCCTGGTAAGAACGTTAAAGTTAGTGTTATATTTGAAAAATCTAACGTTACAGCACCTATTAGCTATAGTTTTGATATAGGCGGTGAATTTTTTAAATCATCAGATGGTAAAGATAAATGTCATATTGTATATAAAGAATCAGAGGTTTCAACTTATAAGATAGAAAGAACCGACTACTATTTAAGCTGCGATGCCATTGCAAATGCTTATACTGATTTAGTAATTTCTAAAAATTCATTTAATATACAAGTTGGTAAAGATAAAGACACTATAGCGGAAGATGTTAAACATTCTGTATTTATTACCGAAAAGGATTTAAAAGAGGTTATTATAGAAAATTATTATGCAAAGCATTTTGATGAGTTTATGGAGGAAAAAGACGATCAATATATATATCTTGCAAAATTGCATGTTATATCTAATGAATCTTCTTATGCTATAGAAGACATAGAAAAAAATCCATTTAAACAATATTTGTTGAGTAATGAATTATTAAAGGTATTGCAAGAGGTATCTGGAAGTGGAGTCGTTAAAATTGAATCAGGTGATACTAAGACTATAAAAACAGTTGTTCAAGCCCCTGCAGAAGCAGCTCCAGTTCAGAGTGTAGCAGACAATATAGTTACAGGAGTTGAAAGAATAGAATTAGGATTATCACCAAAGGTAGGAGACACATTTTACTCATATGAATTTGTACATGGTCTAGGATTTGGAAGTATTGGTGTTATGACGGCTATTGAAAATCAATCTAACTATGAAACAAATACAGACAATTTTATGCTGTTTGGCGAAAGTAGTTTATTTGAAAATGAAGTTGGAGTATCTGCACCGAATGTTAAGATTGCTTCTATGGTAAACCCAGATAAAGGAACTATGAAAATAGGAGTAAGGCTTCAAGAAAAGACAGACTTACCATATATTTATATAAGATGGTGGGCATTTAAACCATTTAAAGTAGAGTCAGAAGCTCCAAAAGTAGAGACACCAAATATGGGTGGCGAAAATGTTAATGTTTCTATTACACCGAATACCACAAGAGTAGAACCTTTAGGTCAAGTTAGATTCTTTGCAAGTGTAGATGGAGCAAGTAGCCAAGAAGTAAATTGGTCTTTAACAGAACCTGGTTCTGGAACTATTGATAAAAATGGATTATACACCGCTCCTTCTAAAGAAGGTGTATATGAAGTAAGGGCTCAAAGTGTTAAATTCCCAGATAAAGTCGATACAGCTTATGTTGTTGTAAGTGTAGCAGAATAAAAATTTATATCAAAAAGTATATCCCAAAGGGCAATATATGCTCTTTGGGATATATAAAAGAATAATATATTTAACTAAAGAAATACTGATATATTCCTTGGGCATCTGGTAGCAATATTACCATTCCAACACTAAGATTCTCTTCTTCTATATTGTTAAAACTTCTTACTGCCGATACAAAATCTTTACTGCCATAATAATTTTCACATATAGATTGTAACGTATCACCATTTTGAACTATGTAATCTTCAGAAGATAGTTCTATCCCTTCGGGTAAAGTTAAATCTATTGAAGTTGATGAGGAAGGACGACTAAATTCTATCATATGAGGATCTATTCCAACATCTGTAGGCATGGATTCTAGTAAGTACTCAATATTACCAACCGTAGCTTTTGTACTACCATTTACAATATGATTACCTTTTAAGAATAATAGATTATAAATGAATAGCACAAATATAATTACAGCGGCTAGTCCACCTATTTTATAATATTTTTTTAGTTTTCCTTTATTTTGCGACATATATTTTTTTATTTTAGAAAAAATATTAGTGTTATCGAAATCATTTTCAGACTTTTCTAATTCTACTATTAATTGAGGTATAGATTTGTAAACATTATTTTTGCAATTTTTAACAACTAATTTTAATGCTTTTGTGTATTTTTCTTTTAATTCATTTTGTAAGGTGGTTTCTATAATAATAGAAATGTTTTTAAAAATATCTTGCATATCAGCAGACTGATTTTCAAAAATGTTATTTAGATTGTATAATATAGTTATACTATTATTTTTGTCAATACATATATTTGAAATATCTGTTATGCAGGCTAGTGCACTAATAGGCATATTCGATAAACTGTCTAACTTTAAAAGTATTTCTTTTAGTATAATACATCTTTTATCGTAAGACATTGTATTTTTTTGAGCAGAAAACTTTTCTTTTATACTTTCGCTATCTCTATAGTTGAAAACAACATAAAACGAATGTGAATCTGCAAAGAAATTATCCATATCTTTACTTTTCTGCTTGGATGAATAATATGAAAAAAATTCTTTAAATAATTTTTCGTGTTCTTTGTTGTGAGGAAATTTATTTATTAAATATAAATTATCATCATCATTATTTTTAGAAGCTATTAATGCACTAAAAGATTTACCTTGTGTAAGGGTTCCGACAATTTTGTAATCTTTTATATTAAAATTTGCCATTATATGCTTCACATCCTTTTAATAATATTGTATAATTTATATTATACAACAGTCTATAAAAATAGTAAATAGAAATTATTGCTTTGTTTATATAGATAATTTATTTATATATTTTAGGAGGAGTATATGAAAAGAAAACTAATTTTTATCATTGCTATAGTTAGCATAGTGATAGGTTATTTCATAGAAGTGTTGTTTAACAAAGTAAATATAGATAATGTTGTAGACTGTACAGTTGATGTAAACGGAAATGTATATATACTAAGTTATCAGCGCCAACCTAAGATATATAATATTATTAAAGCTAATTCAAATGGTACTATTGTATTCGAAAAAAAGATTAAAGAAATGCAAAATGGAAACTACCACCAATATGGTCAGATTGAAGTAGATAGTGATGAGAATATTTATTTGTTGGAGAGTGAATTTTCACCTATAGATCAAAGTGATCCTAGCCAATTGCAATTAACTAATGAGAAAATAATAGCATTTGATGAGAAAGGAAAATACTTTAGAGATATAGCTACTGTAGATTATAATAACCAAGAGGAGGTTCAAAGGAACCCATATATATATAAAATGCAAATAGTAGGAAAAGATCTTAAAATTATGTGCAATAGAGGAGAAGGATATGAAATCTTATCTTCGGATTTAAATGTAATTGATAAACCTAAAATTATGAGTCAATTTGGAATAACATCAGATGTGGATACATCAACCGATTATGGCTGGGTTACAGATATGGCTGTGTTATCTAATGGAAAAATTGCATATGCAACTAAACGTGGAGAACTATATATAATGGATGATCAGAATATATTTAAAGATATATCTTCGACAATTGGCGGAGAAGCTTGTATAACTGATTTTTCTGTTGATAAGAACGACAATTTGTATTTTACAGATATAATGAGTGGCAATTTTTATAAGTTTAATGTATCTGATTTAACTATAGAGCTTTTATGTAGTAAATCCAGTATCATCAATAACAAGAGAAATATAAATTTAGAAGATGTTACTTATATAAATGCTATACAATCATCGGATTATTTTGCAATGATTAAGGGAACTAATAATCAGGGATATATTAGATTTGGTAAAAATCAAAACGTCTTTTATAAAATGAACTATAATTTTTTTACAGATAGTTCTTGGAAAATATTAATTGCATCGGTTTTAGTATTTGGAATATTAATTGGCAGTGTATTTTTATATAACAAATTTAAAATTGGAAATATAAAACTAAGTTTAAAAATAGGAATATTAGCATTTCCAATGTATATTTTAGCTATGGTAGCTATTGCTATTGTGTCGGTAACTAATTCATTGAATAATTACTCTAAAGTTATTTCAACATCTCATAATATCGGTGGAAATATTATTCTTAATAGCTTTAAAGCGGATGATTTTGTAAAATTAAATCATGTGTCTGATTATATGAGCCCTGAATACACAGCAGTGCAAGACAATATATTTAATGGATTTGAAACAGCTGAGGAGATTGTTGGAGGCATTCTTCAAACTTATATTACTTATACAGCTGATAGTGAACAAATTTATATAGCATTCAACAATTATTATAGTGAAAGGGAATACTACCAAAGTAAGGATTTTAATTTTAGGATAATAAATACGCCTAAAATACCATTAACATATTTATTAGATGATAATACAGTTAACGAATATTATAGAATATGGAATCAAATGATTAACGGCGAGTTCGACACTTATAATTACAAGTCAAATATAAAGGATCCATATGGGGAGTGGATTAGTTCTTTTTTGCCTATTAAAAATTCATCTGGTAGTATAGTTGGTATGCTAGAAGTACGATCAGATAAACAAGAATATCAAACTAAAATATATACTAATATTTTGAGTAAACTTTTAATAGCTATAGGTATATCTACGATTATATTATTCGCTTATTTGTTTTTTATATTAAAAAAGTCATTTAAACCCTTAAAAGAGCTGAAAGATTCTGTTAATTCTATAGGAGAAGGTAATTGGAATATAAAAGTTCAAATTGAATCTAGAGATGAATTATTTGAAATAGGTAAAGCGTTTAATTTAATGACAGAGAGAATGAATAAATATGTTTCAGAACTTGTGGATTTAAATAAGGAATATATAAGGTTTTTGCCTGTAGAACTATTGCATCTTTTAGGTAAAGACAAAATAAAAGAAGTAAGACTTTATGATAAGAAAGTTTCGACTATAAATATTTTGTATGTATCTTTTAATATAAAAAATAATCCTTCATATTCTAATATTGAAGATACTCAGTATTTTAATATATTAAACAAAATATTCGATAAACTATTTTTGATTGTAGAAAATAATAATGGTGTTGTACATTGGTTTAACGCAAGTGAAATGACAATTCTATTTCCATATAGTGCGCAAGACGCTGTTACCAGCTCACTACAATTTAAAGAGGCTTTTGAAGACAGCATCTTGTCGAGCACCGCTAAAATGATATTAAATACAGGAGAAACGCTAATTGGTGTTATGGGAACAAAATCGAGAATGTCTATATCTTTATTGTCGTCTTCTATATATCAAATAAATTATATAGAAAAACAAATCTCAAACTTGAGGTTATCTCATTTTGCAATAGAACCTATAATTCATGCTTTAGGATATAGCAAAAATTGCAATTACAGATTAGTAGGACAAGTGGAAGACCTTTTCTCGAGAGCACCGTTAAAGATTTATGAATTTATAAATGAAACTAACCTATATGAAAAAGATTTATATAGTGTTACAAAAGGATTATTTGAATCTGGAGTTCAAGCATATATAGAGGGGAAATTCATGATTGCAAGAAAGGCATTTGCCAATGTTTTAAGAGTGAATGGTGAAGACAGAGTTTCTAAATATTATTTAATGCTTTGCGACAGAAATGAAGGAAAAACATTTGAAGATTGGAAAGGATATATTTTTTAAACTATAAGTTTTAATTTTTATTGAAAGGAGCATCTAATATGAGAATAAACCCTTTATCGGGCGTTACAGGCATGATAAAAAGCAAGTTTTCGATGATAAAGAACAAATTTAATATATCTAGGCTGCTCCAAAAACTTAACCAAAATATTACAAAATTCGCAAATAAAATTTTTAGATTATTTTTTAAAAAACCTTCAGAAAAAGAAGATTACGTTAAGGTTGGCGGATTATATTTATCGAAGAGATTTATAGCAATAGGAACTGTAGTGTTTATTATATTTGTATATATTTTTGTAAAATTTTTATTTCCGTGGGCAGAAGGCAATCTTTGGACAGCTGAAATAATTATAAATAGTGAAAAATACTCAACATTTTCAGGTAGAGCAAGAGTTGTCGATACATCAGGAATGCTAATATATGAAGGGGATATGGTAGATGGAAAGATAACTGGAGAAGGGAAACAATATAATTATTATGGGGAGCTGGTATATGAAGGTTCATTTGAGGATTCCCAGTATTCTGGACAAGGTAAACTGTACAATAGCGGTGTAATGATATATGAGGGTGCATTTTCTAAAAATATGTATGAAGGTCAAGGAAGCTTATATAATCAACAAGGTCAGCTTATTTATAGCGGTAATTTCTCTCTTGGTCAAAGATCAGGGAAAGGAATAGAATACAATCCTAATACAGGTTTAAAAGCATATTATGGTGATTTTGCAAATGATTTAAAAGAGGGTACTGGGCTTGCATATGATACTGACGGAAAAACTGTGATATATGAAGGAAGCTTTTCTGCAGGAGAGTATAGTGGCTCAGGAAGTTTATATGAAAATACAGTTTTGAAATATCAGGGTGATTTTGCAAAAAATCTTTTTAATGGACAAGGTACTTTATATAATACGTCTACAAAAAAAATTTTATATCAGGGTGAATTTGTTGATGGACTTTATGAAGGTGAAGGGACACTTTATGATGAAATTACTTCGAAAGTAGTATATAAAGGAGAATTTTTAAAAGGCTATAAAGATGGAGAAGGTATAGCATATGACAAACTGGGAACTCAGGTATTTAGTGGAAGCTTTAAAGAGGGAAGTATAGATTACATTAGTTATCTTGGACAATCTATGGATAGTGTTACTGAACAATTTGGTAAATACAGTTATAAAACTCAAGTGGATACAAGGCAAATTTTAACTTATGTAAGTTTAGATGCTTCATTAGTATTTAATGCAGATGAAGATAAAGGAACGTATAGTTGTGAAAAAATTATTATGGGGACAAAAGAGCCATTTAAAGGAATTACGTCTACTAGTACAAAGGAACAACTTGTTAGTATATTTGGTACACAATTAACATCTGCGAATTATCAATTTGATAAATATTACGATACAGTTTTTTCAAATTTATCTATAGGTTTAAGTAGTAATAGTCAAGCTCCCAGTATCAAATTTGTTTTAGGAAGTTATTTTATAAGATGCTATTACAATTCTGAAGAAACAAAAATATTAGCAATAGAAATATCTAATGTATAACTTATATTGTTTTTTAGTAAAAATGTTATTTTTTATAAAGTGTATAAAAGTTATTGATTTTTTCAACAAAAAGATATATAATATTAGTTGAATTATTGTTCAAATATTTTTATAGCAGGAGGTTATAGATATGCCTGTGAAGAAAAAATATATGATTATGATTTCTGTAACTTTTTCTGTTTTTCTTGTATTACTCTTATCTATTAGAGGTTTTGTTACAGCAGATACAAACTCAAATCAAGTAGATGTAACACAAACAACAAGTCTGTCTTCTGAGGAGGTAGATGCAATATTAAACGATATACAATCTGCTGAAAGTAATGAGGATATTATGAAAATGCTAGATGAACTAATCAATAAAGCTAATTTAACAGGAAACTCATCTTTAAAGCAATATGCAGAATATATGAAACAATACTACGAATTAAAAGCTGAGATGGATGAGGTAAATGCTTCGATTAATGCATTATTAGCTAATGATAGCAGCCTAAAAGAGGTTGATACTCAAATAAAGGAAGCAACGAATGTAGATATATCTTATAATAGCGTAAGTGGAATTTTATCTGAATCTGCTTTAGCTATTTTGGCTGGCGTATCAGAGGATGCATGGAGTACTCTGAGTGAATCACTGGTTAAAGTTGAAAATATACAACAAAAGTTAGCAGATACGAGTTTAATTTCTTACGAAGATGGAAAGCTAATAGAAATCTTGCTTCTTAATTGTGCAGTCAACAATGACTTAATAGATTCAAGTCAAGTAAATGCTGCTCAAGATGCTATTTCAAATGCACTAACATCTTTAGCTATTGCAGAGAAGTCAAAATATTCAGCAGACGAATATTCTAAGTTATGCTCAGACTCATCTAGATTTGGTGATTATGCAAACAAAGCAAATAGTGCTGTTCCCGAGCAAGTAATTATGTTTAATCAACCATTTAAACTAAATAATGCACTAATTATGTATGATAATAAATTGCTTATGTCTATTGAAGATATATTGCAATTTATAAATGCAAATGTACAGTATACAGATGATAGTGCAACAATATCTATTTTATCAGACAATATATTACTTGAAATTACTCGAGGAACAAATTCTGCTTATGTTAATGATAAGTCAACAAATATAGATGTACCTGTTTTAAATATAAGCGGAAAAAACTACTTATCGGTGGAATTTTTTGCAACTACATATGGAGTTGGGTATGAGTATATAAAGCCTCAAAATACAATTATATTGTATTCTAATTTAAATCAAAATTGATAATTATTGTTTGAAGGGTAAGGTGATTATTATGGGTAAGTACACAGTTATAGCAGATGTAGGTAAATCAATAATTGATTTATTGAAAGACAAGTTAGTGCCCGAGCCAGTATCAAAGCCAGATACAATAGGAATGTGTGATCCAAAAGAAAGAGGCTCCTTTGTTGTGGGAGTACATCCATATAACTTTAAAGAGAATGCTGAAATGAGGAATTTAGATCCTATTGTTTTACCCGATGGCAACTTGCAGAATCCGTCTACATCATATCAAATTTTTTATATGATATCTATTGCAAGTAAATCGGAGCAAACTGCTAAAGCAGAAGACGAGCATAGAATTTTAGGACGAATTGTACAAGTATTAAGAGATAATGCAGTAATTCCTAAAAAATATATGCCAGAGTCATTAAGGCTTTCAAATGAAGAAATAAAAATAGAAATGCTTCCTTTAGAGCTTGAAGAAAAAGTTAAAGTATGGACAATGTTTAGTGAGCCATATAAATTATCTGTATTTTATTCAGTTGGGCCACTTATTATAGACTCTGAAGTTATTAAGCCACCTGTTAAGAGAGTTACATCTTTTGGAGTTGGGAGTAGAAGAATTATTCAAAGTAGGGAGGTAGATTCACAATGATTAAGGAATTATCAAAAGCATCAGTTATTTTTCACATAATGGATGATTATTTTAAAGTTCCAATAACTAACGCTCTGTTGAAATGCAGTGATGATTCAGCAGAGTATATAAAGAAAAATGATGGGTACTATGTGTTTTTGGATCTACAAAGTGGAACCTATAACTTTACAATTATTTGCGCAGGATATAATACCGTTAATTATGAAGTTGAAGTAAAAGGTGATGAGCCTGTAGAAATAAGATTATCAATGCAAGCATCAATGGGAGATATTTCTAGAATGAATATTGATAAAATAGTCTTTAATTTATATAATGATGGCTCTTTGTTAAATAATAAAGATATAATAATCAGGCTAGATACAAAAGTATCATTCCTTAAGGTTATAGATCCTATTTCAAGAGGCAGTAATTTTATAAGTATTAACTATGATTATAATAAAAATCTTTTATTTCAAGAATATTATTATGATAAAGCTCTAGATACTAGTATATTTCTTGTTAGCTATGATTGGGAAAAAAATAAATATAAGACTAGAGAGCCATATCAAGCTAAAGCTAATCCAGGTGGATATTTAAAACCCGTATGGAGGATGAAAACAGATAAAAACGGTAGAGTGGTTTTACCGATAAATTCATTTTTTATGACTGAAGAAAATGCTGAGTTTACAATTATATGTGATGATTTAGAAGCAACAGTTTCAAGCGAGATTTCTAATAATGCTGTAGTTGATGTAAATCTGAGCAAAAAAGTAGAATCAAATGAAAATACCGATAATGAATCTTCTAATGCATAATTTTAATAATAAGAATAATTAGTGTATAATTTGGTAAATTAAAAGTTAGAATATATTACTTATGTTGGAGGTGAGTGGTATAAAGCTACTTATTTAGTAGCTTTATACTGGTTAAATGGGAAATTTAGTTTGTTCCGGAGCAATATGCCAATGCAGTTTTGGTGCTGCCCCTGCAACGCTTGACGTTTTACCTACTGTAAATACAAATATTTCTGGATTACCAGTTGCAACTATTATGGATAATAAACCGATGGTTAATATAAAATCTTTTGGTATGTGTAGTTGCCAAGCAAACCCTGCAGTTGCATCTGCAACTGCAGCAGCCTTAGGAGTACCGACACCGGCTCCTTGTGTTCCAGTGTTTGCAGCACCTTGGGCACCTGGAAGTACAAAGGTTTTAATTGGTAATGTGCCTGCTTTAAATGATTTATCTAAGTTAAATTGTACTTATGGTGGTGTTATATCTATAGTAGATCCAGGAGAAAGGTCTGTTCAATCACCTTAATATTTTAGAAATGGAGAAAACAAGATGGATAAAATATTTCAAAGTCTTTTTACAAAAGAATTATTAGATAGTCCATATAGAGATTATAATGAATATATTTTAGATGTGTTGAAACGAGTAGACTTTCTTGCTTTGAGCTACCTAAAGTACAGAGATGATGAAAATTCTTTTAACCAAATTAAGCAAAAAATTAAAGATGGACTGCAAAAGATCGATGAAATTATAGACAACAGGTTAAATAAGTCACTTAACATTATTAGCTTTGATGCTTTACAGTATTTAAAAAATTTATACTCTTTAAAAGAAGAAGAATATTTTATATTTGTTGCTATGTTATCTTTAGAGATAGATTCAAAATACGAAGAGATGTTTAAAAAGATAGACGGAGATAAATATGACTTATTAAATGTTTCTATTAAACTTTTTTATTTTACAAAAGATTTATTCGAGGTAGAGAATATTTATGAGAATAAATTGGGAATACTTTCGAAATTTAATGCTCTATGCTTTAAGCCTGATTTTCAAAGACTTGATGATAGAATATATTCATTTATTATTTCAAACGGCAGAGCATCAGTAGATATGTCTGGTGTGGAGGTATATCTTCCTTCAGATAGTAGTGAATTGCTAATAAACGAAGATATACCAAATAGATTGTATGAGGCTGTGTCTATTGCATCGGATCAATTTGATAATTTATACTTCTACATATATGGTCCTTATGGTGTTGGAAAAAGGACTATTGTTAGAAGATTTTCAGATATTCTTAATGCATCTATTGCTATGATAGATCTTAGTAAAGTTTTAGAAAACAGTGTGAAAAGCCTTTATAACACATTAATTGTAGCATGTAGAGAAGCTGTAATTAATCAGGGATGTGTTTGTATATATAACTATGATGTTATACAATCTGAGGAAGAGGACTTTAAGGGATATGAGGAAGCTGTAATTAGTGTCACTAAAAAGTTTTCAAATATTATAATCATACTTTCTCAAAAACCTCAAACAAATAGAGAATTAGTTAACAAATATATGTGGGTTGATGTTCAAGTTGATATACCAACTAAATTAGAGAGTATAAAACTTTGGAAAAAAGGTATGGAAAATTTAGATATAGAGGATGATTTAGAACCTTTTGAAATTGCTAATAAATTTTCTTTTACACCTGGTCAAATTTTTGGGACTTGCAAAGAAGCGGAGAATTTAATGTATTGGAATAAATCTAATATATTAACCAAAAAGGATATATATGATTGTGCTTATAAACAAGTATCTCATAATTTGAGTAAGCATGCTACATTGATATACTCTAAATATAATTGGGATCAATTAATATTAACAAGTAAAGAAAAAGAAATGCTTAAAAATGCTTGCGACCAAATAAAATATAAGCATATAGTTTACGATGAGTGGGGTATGGATAAAAGGCTGGCATATGGCAGGGGTGTTAGCATGCTTTTTGCAGGACCTCCTGGGACAGGTAAAACTATGGCAGCGCAGGTTGTTGCAGGGGAACTTGGAATAGAAATGTATAAAGTTGATTTATCCCAAATAGTTTCTAAATATATAGGCGAAACTGAAAAAAACTTAAGTGATCTTTTCAATGAAGCCAAAAAAAGTAATGTTATTTTATTTTTCGATGAAACCGATGCGTTGCTTGGAAAAAGGACTGAAGTTAAGGATTCTCATGATAAAAATGCCAATCTAGAAACATCTTATTTACTGCAAAAAATGGAGGAATATGATGGTATAACAGTTATGTCGACAAACTATCTTGAAAATATAGATCCTGCATTTTTTAGACGTATTAGTTATGTTGTTCATTTTCCATTTCCGGATATTGACGCAAGAAAACAAATTTGGAAAACAATGTTTCCGAAAGAAATGCCAATTAGTGATGATATCGATTTTGATTATTTGGCTAAACAATTTTCAATATCGGGAGGTAATATAAAAAATATTGCAGTTGTGGCAGCATTTTTAGCAGCTAAATCTAGCAAAAAAGTTGAAATGTATCATATTATTAAGGCAGTAAAATATGAGCTTGAGAAACAAGGCAAAATATTGTTGAGAGAAGATTTTGGGGAACATTGGTATTTGCTTAAATAGTTGTTATTAGTAAGGCATTATTTAGTTCCAAGTGAGTATCTTTATTTGTTGATTTTAAGATCATGTCTATGACTTTATGCAGATATTTTAATAATGTCTTAAATTAAGGGGAGAGTATCAATGTCTATAGCTGATTTAGAGGCCTTTTACAAGGAATTACGAAATAATAAAGTATTGATAGAGGAATTTGAAGATACAATAAAAAGGTATTGCAATTGCTCATTTGAAGATGAAGAACAGTTCAAAACATTTATTACTAATGAGTTAATTCCATTTGCTAAGCTAAATGGATATAATATAGATTTAAAAGATGTAATAAATTATAAATCAGACTCGAATGAATTGAGCGAAGCAGAACTAATGCTAATTAATGGTGGAATTGGCAAAAAGGCAGCCATTCCACTAGTTGTATTTTCTATGCTAGCAGGAACTATACCTATGTATAAGTACATGAAGGACTTGAATCAAGACACTTTGAACGTAAATACAGCTTTAGATAATCAAAGTCAATTATTTACTCTAGACAGCAATATGATTGATGACTTGAATAAAGGTTTTACAGATATATTAAAAAGTGATAGTAGTCATAATATAGATTTGGGCAAATATATTTTTGAGGAAAACCAAAACTCACAAACTAATGCAATAAATAAGGAAACAAACGATATAAAAGCTAATAATAATTATGATATAGATACTTTAACTGATAATAACCAACAGCAAAGCTCTATAAAATCTGATGATAACCAAGGACAATACCTTGCAAAAGAGGAAAATGTTACTCGTTATACTAAAAGTGATATAGAGAAATTTAAACTTGTTCAACAGTCCTATAAAGGATATTTTGGAAATCATTCTAATAACATAAATCATAGAGAGGAGTATTTAAAGTTATCTGAAATTGATAAAAATTCATTAACACAAGATGAATTATTAGCGTTTTCTCAATATGTTACGGATTCAACAGATATAAATACTAGTCTTCGCAAAAAAGAATATTATAATGATTACGTAGATAAAGTAATTAAAAATATGAAAGAGGCTTTTGCCAATCATCAATTGCCATCGGACATTACAGTGTATAGAGGGGTTACAGATACTTTTATAATAAGGATTTTTAAATCTTTAGATTTAAGTGAAGAAGAATTTTCTAAAGTGTTTAATGAAGATGGCACTCTAAATCATGAAAGTATTTTAGAAAATGATATGTATTTAAATTTAGAAGGAGTAGTATTTAAAGATGAGGCATTTGTGAGTACAACTACAAATGAATTTTTTGCTAATAGATGGGCCAATGAATTAGTACATAAATCTTTAGCTAATAAATATGCGCAACAGGGAGAAACAGAAAAAGCAAATGAAATATGTAGTTATAAAGAACGATATAATGATATAGAAGGTTCACATGTAATGTCTGTTTATGTACCTGAGGGAACTAATGCTATGTTTATAGATACTATGTATTTAAAAGAAAGTAGGTCTAGGGGACAAAATGAACTTACACTGGATGCCGGCTATTATTATAAGATTTCGAAAGTTGAGATTTTGGGGCAGGGCAGATATAAGCTTTATATAGAGTTATTACAAGATGCTTAGCAAGGAGTATAGGATTATGAATCAAGATATTAAAAATTATGAAAAAAATTTTGTATATACGGGTGAAGATGAAATTAAAATATTAAGTAATAACAAACTGCAATGTAAGGATTGTGTATATAGATTGAAAACTGTTGCATCATGTAAAAAATATACAACCAAACCTCTTTATATATTAAAAAAATCTAGCAATTGTGAATATTATAAATCTGAGAATGATTGAAGCAATTAAATTTAATTTTTTATTATAAAATAACCTTTATCTAATTAACTAATATAAGATCGGTGACATAAAAGATTCATCAATTTTATATTTTGTAATTAAATAAAGGTTGTTTTTTGTAACAGAAACTAGGAATTAACCTATGTCAGGGATGTTGAAATATGTTCAACAACGAAGGCCCCTCTATTATAGTTTGAAATACCCTGATCCCGAGCCCGCACAGCGTCCGCTACCAAATCCAGCTCCAATTATAATACAAAAACCCGTTCCTGCATCAGCCCATCCGCCAATACCTAATCCGAACATGGCACAAATTGTAGCTCCTAAACCCCCACCAGCTGAGATATCTTTTAATTGTTCCTCATCAAGTTTCTCAACAATAGATTGCTCGAATTCTTTAATGTCTTCTATAGAGAAATCAAAACCTTGCTCCTTTGCAAATGGAATAATCACATCTTTGGTTATTTCCTCTTTTTTATCTGGTGCTAATGGAAGTTCTAAGCCTTCCGTAGCTTTATCTTGTAGTTCATTTAATTTATTTTGAAAATCCTTATCACTTGCAATTTTTT
>CALWVF010000013.1 GCA_944384925.1 uncultured Clostridia bacterium | reverse complement strand
ATATATGTATTCTCTACATTTATCACATTTGTACATCTCCCTTGCTTCATTATCCGGCGGTTCTTGGTAATATCTATCATCTATCATCTTCCTTAATTCCCTCACATATCCTTTTAAATGCTTCTATTGTTTGATTCCTCAATTTTCTTACTTGTATTGTTTCATATATCGCTAATATTGATACTATTATTGTCATTATAACTGCTATTTTCGTCATTTTATTCTCTCCTTCTTCTGTTTTTTCTTATTACTCAGATTTTGCTTTTTCTTTATTCCTTTCTCGATATTTCCTATATTATTCCAATATTTTCTCTCTGTTCTTTTGATAGTATTCTTTTCTATAATCCAATATCCTACCTTTGTTCCTCTTATAATATTTCATTTGATATTCCTGCATCTTTTCTTTCTTCTTTTCTACATACTCCTTCCTTCTCTCTTACATCTTTTCTCTGTTCCTCTTATAATACCGTCCGCTGTAATATCTTCTCCATTTCTTTTCTTCCATCTTTGTTCAGCTCCTACGTTAAGTCTGTTGTTATTTGATTGTGATATTTATTTTTTGTTGTTTCCTCAAATCCTTTCTGAATATCCACATACTCTTTGTTCATTCCATCTTCACCCTCTTAACTTTTCTATTGTTAAAAGTGATTCACTGTGTTATAATTATTGCTGAGGTGAGTAGAGTGTCTATTTCTCAAAAAAATACTAGAGTTCTAATAACAATTCCAAAAGAATTAAAAAAAGAGTTAGATATTATTTCAAAAAAAGAAAAACGTTCATTATCTAACTTATGCGCGAAAATAATTTCAGATTACGTTGAAAAAGAAAAGGGTGACAATTAATATGTATTTTTTTATTTATAGTAGAAAATCTAAGTTCACTGGTAAAGGAGAGTCTGTAGAAAACCAGGTTGAGTTGTGTAAGAATTATATACTTACTAATTTTAAAAATGTTAAAGAAACTAATATAAGGGTCTATGAAGACGAAGGTTTTTCTGGAAAAAATCTTGACAGACCCATGTTTAAAAAAATGATAGCTGATTCAAAAGGTCAAAAAGTAGATTATATTATTTGCTACAGATTAGACCGTATAAGCAGAAGTGTAAATGATTTCTCAAACTTAATAAACGATTTAAATGATAGAAATATTTCTTTTATTTCTATAAGAGAACAATTTGACACTTCTACCCCTATGGGGCGAGCCATGATGTATATCGCTTCTGTCTTTGCACAACTTGAAAGAGAAACTATCGCTGAAAGAATAAGAGATAATATGCTAATGCTTGCAAGAACAGGAAGGTGGCTCGGTGGAACAGCGCCAACAGGTTATAAATCAGAGAAAATTGAACAAATAGTTGTTGATGGTAAATCAAAACAAATGTTTAAGCTTAAGGTCATTCCAGATGAAGCGAATTTAGTAAAATCAATATTCAAAAAGTTTATTGAAACCAATTCTCTTACAAAAGTTGAAACTTATTTAATACAAAATGGTATTAAAACAAAAAATGGAAAATCATTTACGAGATTTACAATAAAAAATATTTTAGAAAATCCTGTGTACATGATAGCCGATGAAACTGCTTTTAAATTTTTTCTTAGTAACGGAGTAGAATTTTCAGACGAAAATGACATTAAAAATAAATTCAACGGTCAGCATGGAATAATGTCTTATAACAAAACAATCCAAAAAGAAGGAAAACGTCATTATACTCGAGATATTAAAGATTGGATTATTTCTGTAGGTAAACATGAAGGTCTAATTCCCTCATCAGATTGGATTGCTGTGCAAAAACAATTAGCTCAAAATTCTTCAAAATCGTATCATAAACCTAAAAGCAATGTAGCGCTTTTATCAGGACTTTTATTTTGTGGAAATTGCGGAGACTATATGCGACCGAAACTCAGCAAGAGAAAAAATGCATCTGGGGAATATATATATAGCTACCTTTGCCAATTAAAAGAAAAAAGCCATCTTCATAACTGTAAAATTAAAAATCCAAATGGGAATACTTTAGATAAAGCGGTTTGCAAAGAAATTAAGAAACTTACCGAACATAACTCACGTTTTTTTGAGAAACTTGCTAAAGTAAGAAAAATAATTTCCACAAAAAGTGAAAATTATGAAGATGAAATCTCAAAAATCTCGCAGTCTTTATCTAACATAGAAAAAGAAATTTCGACATTAGTGCAAGCCCTCTTAAGCGCTCAAAATACCCCTGCACAAAAATACATTACTGAAAAAATAAATAGTCTTGACAGTGAAAAGAATAAACTATTACAAAAGAAAGAAGAACTCAAAAATTTGTTGAGAAGTCAAGACTTATCACAAATTAAATTTGACAATTTGAAGAAGTCCGCATTATCCTTCGGCACTACTTTCGATACCATGGACATAGAGCAAAAACGAAAGGCATTAAGGGCTCTCGTCGATAAAATAGTATGGGATGGCACAAATATATATATATATTTATCTTTTCTAATAGGAGATAGCTTACTTTTAAGCACAATAAATATTTCTGAGCCGAAATGTGAGGATAGCAAATGAAGTCTTAATGTTTTTTAGAAATGGTAAAAAGTCTTCTTTAGATATTTCTATTAATGAGCCTATAGATACAGATAAAGATGGTAGCGCTTTAACTTTAATTGATATTATGTCCACTGAAGATTCCATTTTAGATCAAATTGATATTAAAATTAAATCCGAAAAACTACATAAGTATATCTCGGAAATTCTTTCTCCTCGAGAGCAGCTTATAATAGAGCTTAGATATGGATTAAATGGTAATCAACCAATAACACAACGAGAAGTAGCATCTAGAATGAAAATCTCTCGTTCCTACGTATCTAGAATTGAAAAAAAGGCCTTACTTGAACTAAGAAAAAAATTTGAAAGAAGCAATAAATAATCCATTTTATGTCAATAATAATTATTATTTGCTATTAGTATTGACTTTTATGGTTAAATATGTATAATTTATTAATATATAATAAATTTATTTTTGTTGAAATTATGTTATAGGAGTGTTAAATATGTATTATAAACTAAAAAATGAAGTTCTCCTTAGAGGATGGGAGCAACTACCTCATTGTGTTTACATTAAGACTATAAACAATATTTGCATTTTAAACAAAATATATTTTAATATACTACTACTATGCGACGGAAAAACAGATGTAGACAGTTTGTATATATTAGATAATCAAAGAAAAATTATAAAAAATTTTGAAAAATTAGGTATCATAGAGCAGTGTGAAAAAAATGATACTATAACAGAAAAACAAAAATACAAGCTATATCCTTGTAGATATATAAAACAAGCTCATTGGTCTATAACAGGAAAATGTAACTACCTTTGTAAACACTGCTATCTATCTGCACCAGGTGCTAAATTTGGCGAGCTTTCTCACGAAGTTTGTATGGATATTATCGATCAATTAGCTGAATGTGGAATAATGAATGTTTCTTTAACTGGCGGAGAGCCGCTTGTTCGTAATGACTTTATGGAAATAGTCGATGCATTATTAAGCAAAGACATTAACATTAATCAAATTTATAGTAATGGTGCATTAGTTAATGAAAATTTATTAAATGAATTAGAAAAAAGAGGGATAAAGCCTCAATTTTCTATAAGTTTCGATGGAATAGGATGGCATGACTGGCTTAGAGGCATAGATGGTGCTGAAGAAAAAGCAATAAATGCTTTCAAATTACTAAAGAAACATGGTTTTTCCATTGATGTAGAAATGTGCTTGCATAAAAATAATATGCACACTTTGGAGGATACTGTCAATCTTTTAAGTGAATTGGGAGTTGAAAGCTTAAAAACTAACCCTGTTCAGGAAACTGGTGATTGGACAAATGAAAATGGTAAATATAATTTAACAACTGAAGAGCTTTATGATATTTATTTAGATTATATCCCTAAATTTTTGCGCGCTGGCTCTCCACTTAACTTACATTTGGGAGGATTCTTTCTATGCAATAAAGGAAAAAAAGATTATATAATACCAAGTGTACGATTTGATAATACTGAAAAAACATGTTCACATGCTTTATGTGGACATGCACGAAATGTTATGTATATAGCTCCCGATGGCCAATTATTGCCTTGTATACCATTAGCCGGACATAACATTAATGGCAAAAAAACATTCGTAACTGATATGCCATTACGTGAAGCACTTAGTCACTCGGATTACTTGTCTATAATAGAAACAAAAATAAGTACTCTATTTGAAAAAAATAAAAAATGCAGTAGCTGTGAATATAAATATCAATGTGGTGGCGGATGCCGAGCACAAGCATTATTATATTCCAATGATTATTTTGGATGCGATAACGCTGCATGTACTATATTCCACAATGGATATATTGATAAGATACGTGAAGCTGTATCTAAAGCATTGTAAAAAATAAGAAATCAAAAATTAAATACCAATGTTATATTTAAAATATAACATTGGTATTTTTCATATCATAAGACAACTCATAAATTACATAACATCTATTGAGGTGAAGGTTCATGAGTAAAATTAATTTTTCAAGAGACAAAATATCTGCATTAGATCATAACCCATATAATAATTTATATGTTGATAAAATAATTGAACAAAATTTTTATAACAATTATGGAGCTAGGATTGGTATTGTAAAAAGAGAAATTAAAAAAGAAGAAAAAATCAGGAGAATTGAATCTATAAAATGTTTAATAGAACAGTATATTAGAAAAAACTACAAAACTGATTATTGTATTGAAATATCTTTTAAAAATAATCAAGCTATTAAAAAGTAATTTTTTGAATTAATATGTATTTATCTCCACTTTATCGGTATCATAATGATTAACAAATACATTTTGAACTAACCCTAAACCCAAGTATAAACATGCGGCCGAAGATCCACCAGCGCTAAAAAACGGAAGCGTCACACCCATTACCGGCAAAAGACTAAGACACATTCCTAAATTAAATATCATTTGAGATGCTATCATTCCAAAAAAACCGAAACATATAAGTTTTCCTAAATCATCACACGATACTTTTGCTACAAAAACTGTTCTTAATAAAAGAGCCAACAAAAGAATTATTATTAATACACACCCTAAAAACCCCAGTTCTTCCCCAGCAACAGAAAATATGAAATCACTCTCTTGTATAGGAACAATATCTCTTCCTACTCTAGGTCCATTAAAAAGTCCTTGGCCAAATACTCCTCCAGAACCAATAGATATTTTACCTTGTATTTGCTGAAATCCTGCCCCTAACGGATCAGATTGGGGATTAAATTGACTTATAAGTCTATTTTTTTGATAATCGGCTAATACATATTTCCAGGCAAATGGCAACAAAACAATAATTGCCGCAAATAGCATTGCAAAATATCTTAATTGCACACCTGCTATAAATGACATGAAAATAAACATACAGAAAAATATAATTGCTGCCCCATCATCCCCTTGGAGATGTGTTAAAATTATAGGCACCAATGCGTGAACAGCTAAAAATACTAAACTTAAAAAGTCTTTAATCTTCTCTTCTTGCTTTAATATAAATAAATGCTCAGAAAAAGTAATTATAAAACCTATCTTTACAAGCTCGGAAGGTTGAAATGTAATTCCACCTGGCAATACAATCCATGCCTTTGCATCTATGCCCGCAGAACCTTTAACAGCACTACCAAATACTAATGTATATAATATGATTAAAACACAAAATCCTGCTATAAATTTCCAGTATTTAGATAAAGTTCTATAATCAATAAAGCTTATTGCTACTGCACCTATGTATCCAAGGATAATCGCAATAAGTTGAGTCGTAAAATGATCATCTCCTGTTCTAGATACACTTTTTAAAAGCAATAGACAATAAATTGAAATTAGCAATGATATGACCCATAACACATTATCTGTTCTAGAAAAATAATTTTTTACAAGGTTATTTAATTTTAACAAACTTATTTTCATCCCCTTATTATCTTATACAATACAGTATATTATATAGGCATAATATAAAAATTTCAAGAAAAATACTTTAATGAAATAAATAATTATGATATAATTTTATTGTATAAAAAATAAATTATAAGGGGTATTTATTGTGCTTACAGACATTGAAATTGCTCAACAAGTAAAGTTAAAGCCAATTAAAGAAATTGCAGAAAAATTAAATATTCATGAAGATGATATAGAATACTACGGTAAATATAAAGCTAAACTAAGTGATTCTATAAATCAAAAATTAGCTAATAGAAAAAGTGGAAAACTTATATTAGTAACTGCTATAAATCCTACCCCCGCAGGGGAAGGTAAAACCACTGTTACTACTGGTTTAGGCCAGGCTATGGCTAAAATTAACAAAAATGCCGTGTTAGCATTGCGGGAGCCATCATTAGGTCCTATTTTTGGAATTAAAGGTGGGGCTGCCGGTGGAGGCTATTCCCAAGTTCTTCCTATGGAAGATATAAATCTTCATTTCACGGGGGATATGCATGCTATAACTTCTGCTAATAATTTGCTTTGCGCTGTTTTAGATAATCATATCCATCAAGGTAATTCACTTTGCATTGATCAAAGAAGAATACTTGTGAAAAGATGTATGGACATGAACGACAGGGCCCTAAGAAATATTATTATTGGGCTTGGAGGCAAAGTTAATGGTATTCCTAGGGAAGACAAATTTACAATTACTGTTGCAAGTGAAGTTATGGCTATACTATGCCTTTCAGAGAATATAAACGACTTAAAAAATAAATTAGGAAATATTTTGGTAGCATATAAATTTGATGGTTCACCTGTATATGCAAAAGACTTAAAAGTACATGGTGCTATGAGTGCATTACTTAAAGATGCAATTAAACCTAATTTGGTGCAAACAATAGAAGGAACTCCTGTTATTATGCATGGTGGTCCGTTTGCAAATATTGCACATGGATGCAATTCTATAAGGGCAACAAAACTAGCTTTAAAATTAGGTGATTATTGTATTACAGAAGCTGGGTTTGGCTCTGATTTGGGAGCTGAGAAATTTTTTGATATAAAATGTAGAACAGCTGGGTTAACTCCTTCAGCAGTTGTACTTGTAGCAACTGTACGAGCTTTAAAATATAATGGAGGTGTCCCAAAAAATGAACTAACTATTCCAAATCTTGACGCTCTAGAAAAAGGTGTTGTAAACCTAGGAAAACATATAGAAAACTTAAATAAATTTGGGTTACCTATCGTTGTCGCTATAAATAAATTTTATACAGACAGCATAGAAGAAATAAATTATATAAAAGATTATTGTAATCTAAAAGGTATCGAAGCATCTATAACTGAAGTATTTGAAAAAGGTGGAAATGGTGGAATAGAGCTTGCTCAAAAAGTATGCGACATTTGTAACAAACCATCTAATTTTAAGCTATTATACGATAATAACCTTAATTTAATTGAAAAAATTAAAATTTTAGCCACTGAAATATATGGTGCTAAGGAAGTTGTCTATACTCCTGAAGCTAAAAAAGCATTAGATGAAATTTTAAAATTAGGCGCCAATAATCTTCCTATATGTGTAGCTAAAACACAATACTCATTATCAGATAACCCTTCACTTTTAGGAGCACCTAAAGATTTTGCAATTACTGTAAAAAATATTACTTTGTCAAACGGTGCCGGCTTTGTTGTTGTCTTCACTGGAGACATAATGACTATGCCAGGTTTGCCTAAATTACCTGCTTCTGAAAATATTGATATTAATAGTAATGGTAAAATAATTGGACTTTTTTAATATAATTTATAAAATGTCAATACCCCACATAAAAAGGAGATAATATGAAACAAATAATCTCTAAATCTGAACAAGAAACAGAAAAGCTTGGAGAAAATATTGCTAAACACTTGCAAGGAAATGAAATAATTGCACTTTTTGGAGGTATGGGCATGGGAAAAACAGCTTTTACCCGAGGATTATCGAAGCATTTTGGTGTAAAAGACGAAGTTTCAAGCCCAACTTTTTCAATTGTTAATGAATATAAAGGTAAAAATAACATATACCATTTCGACATGTATAGAGTAAATACTTGGGATGACTTATATTCTACTGGATTTTTTGAATACATTGATAAAGGTATTATAATAATTGAATGGAGTGAAAACATAGAAAATGCGCTTCCTGAAAATATTATAAAAATAGAAATTAAAAGAGGTTCAAATGAAAATGAACGTTTATTCAATATAAAAGGATTTGATGAAATTTGAAAATATTAGCTTTGGATTCTTCAGCTAAACCTGCTTCTGCTTCAATATTTGAAGATGAAAAAATATTAGGTAGTTTTTATATTAATACAGAACAAACACATAGCCAAACATTAATGCCTATGATAGAAGCATTACTAAAAAATACTTGTATTAAAATAAGAGATATTGACCTTTTTTGTGTATCTAAAGGTCCAGGTTCTTTTACTGGCATACGTATAGGAATGTCTGTGATAAAAGGTCTAGCTATAGCTTATAATAAGCCTTGTATTGGTATTTCTACACTAAGTGCTTTAGCATATAACATAAAATATTTCAATGGTATAATCTGCCCTGTAATGGATGCTCGTTGCCATCAAGTTTATAATGCATTATTTGAATGCAAAAATGGTTGTATGGAAAGATTAACAGAAGATCGAGCTATAGATATAGATATTTTATCACAAGAGCTAATTAATTTTGAAAAAATTATTAATTTAGTTGGTGATGGAGCCTTTATATGCTATAATGAATTAAAAAATAAGATTAATTCAATAAATATAGCTCCTGAGCATATGAGATATCAAAATTCTAACTCTGTTGCATATCTCGCTTACAATCATATTTCTTCACATCCTGAACAAACTACTTCAGCACAGAAATTGTGCCCAGAATATTTACGTTTATCTCAAGCTGAACGAGAACTTAAAAAACATTCAAGTCGATAACTACATTAAAGGAGGTTTTTTTATGATAGCTATAGGAGCTGATCATGGTGGATTTGAAATAAAAGAAGCTATTAAAAAATACTTAAATGAAAATAAAAAGGAATATATAGACTTTGGTACATTTAGCAATGACTCTGTAAGTTATGTACCTATCGCATTAAAAGTTGCAAAAGAGGTTGCCTCTAAGCAATGCGATAAAGCAATATTATGCTGTGGAACAGGTATTGGCATTTCAATTGCAGCAAATAAGGTTAAGGGAATTAGAGCTGCTGTATGTGAAAATGAATTTTGTGCTGAAATGTGTAGAAGACATAATAATGCTAATATACTTTGTTTAGGTGGTAGAGTAATAAGTCCTGCTAAAGCTGTGGAGCTTACAAAAATATTTTTAGATACTCCTTTTGATGGAGGGCGGCATGCCGATAGGCTAAATCAAATTAATGAATTAGAAAATAGTAATAATTAGTTATCTAATATTTTTATTGAGGAATAAAGTAGGAGGAATATTGATGAATATGGAAAATGATAATTTATTTATAATGGATCACCCACTTATACAACATAAGTTAACACTTTTGAGGTATAAAAATACAGGGTCCAAGGAGTTTAGGGAACTTGTGAGTGAAATTACAATGCTTATGTGTTATGAAGCAACCAGAGATTTACCTCTGAAAGAAGTAGAAATTGAAACACCTGTAGCTATTGCAAAATCAAATGTCATATCTGGAAGAAAGTTAGCTTTTGTTCCTATATTAAGAGCAGGAATTGGAATGGTTGATGGAGTTACAAAACTAGTTCCAGCAGCAAAAATTGGTCATGTAGGTTTATATAGGGATCCATTATCACTAGAGCCTGTCGAATATTATAGCAAGTTGCCTTCTGATATAAATGAAAGAGAAGTAATTGTATTAGATCCTATGTTAGCAACAGGAGGAACAGCGATAGATGCTATATCTATTATAAAAAGAGAAAAACCAAAATGCATAAAATTTATGTGTATCATAGCAGCCCCTGAAGGAATGAAAGAACTTATTAAATGCCATCCTGATGTACAAATATACTGTGCATCACTAGATAAATGTTTGAATGAAAACGGATATATTGTTCCAGGATTAGGAGATGCAGGAGACAGGATCTTCGGTACTAAATAAAAAATATATTTAATACATAAAGTTTTAAACTGAAAATAACCAACACTTTTTAGTGTTGGTTACTTTTATATAAAATAAACTATTTAAAAACAATGTCGAAAATAATTGATAAATTATAACTATAAGTAAAAGCTTGTCATAATTTATATAAAATAGTCGATTTTTTTATATTATTCGACACTAAAAAACGACATAATAATATTAACATATATATTAATATAATATTGTAAAATTAAAAAGGAGGTAAAAAAATGAAGTTTGTAAGTTTTACTATTGAATTAGCAGATTGGGTAAAGGTATGGCTTGATTCTCTTCAAGGTTTCTTTCACTAATATAAATGTAGTATTTTACAGATAGTAAAATTCGTAATTAATTTTATATTATCAATTCGGAAAATTATTAAAAAAGGAGGTAAAAAAATGAAGTTTGTAAGCTTTACTATTGAATTAGCAGATTGGGTAAAAGTATGGCTTGATTCTCTTGGAGGAATTATATATTAATAACACAAATTCAATACTTTACATATAATAAAATACATAATTAAATTTATATTATTGATTAAAAAATGTATTGAAAAAGGAGGTAAAAAAAATGGATTTTGTAAGCTTTACTATTGAATTAGCAGATTGGGTAAAAGTATGGATTGATTCCCTTCAGGGTTTATTTCATTAATATAAATATAATATTTTACAAATAGTAAAATATATAATTGAATTTATATTATTGATTAAAAAAGAGATAAAAAAATGGATTTTTTAAATTTTACTATAGAACTAGCAGATTGGGTAAAAGTATGGTCCAATTCCCTTATAAGTTTATTAAACTAATATAAATTTAATATTTTATAGTCATCAAAATATATGATTAAATATCATATTAATTGATTAAAAATTATTAAAATTGTATTTTTTTATCTTTATGGTACTTATATAAAGACAAAAATCTTTTTATAAGTACCTTTGCTATTTTTCGATTAGTCTGATATAATTACTATGCTTCAAACTAGTTAAGGGTGGTAATTAAATGCGGTTAATTTTTATTCTTTTATATCCAATAACAAATAGTTTATTATATTTTCTCTATTTAAACTCACCTATATCAATAAAAAAACTTTCTAATATAAAAAATCCTATATTAGCTGTAGAAACCATTTTTCTCAACTCTATTTTGTCCCTTATCTTATATTATATTTTTCCAAAAATCAGTTTCTTCTTTACTCCCCTTGTTATATTTACTATATATTTAAAACATCAACATAAAAATCAAAAAAATATAATTGAAATTCTATGTATTTCAATTATTATTAACACTTTAACTTTGCTTACATATTTGATTAGTGAATCCATTTCTAATTTAAGTCTAATAGTAATTAATAAAACCTATCTACTACAAACTAATTATAACAATACAATTGTCTTTATTACTTATATAGTTTCTAATGCATACATAATTGCTACAGGTATAATAGATTATAAAATAATATATAAAATATCAAATTATAAGTTTGCGAGGTACACTATAACTACATTATGGATGTTTATCTTATTTTATAATTTTTTAATTACAGAGCATAAATTATCTCATTTGATAAGATTTACTTTAACTATTAGCTTACTGATAATATTTTCTGTTTTAAAACGTATAAGTAATATTCCTAATAATAAATATTTAACAAATAAAAAGCACAAATATAATTTCCCTAAAAACTTAGCTCAGGCAAATAATTTTCAAGAAGTTGAAACACTTTATAAAAATGAATGTAACGCTTTTTCTAACTATTTATTAGATCTTGGTATGAATACAAAATATAAAGGATATAAGCAAATAATTTTGTTGGTTTTGTTATGTATGTATTGCTACAATGAAAATTATGATATCAAGAATGACATTTATCCTGAAATTGTTAAACTCACCGGATCTAATAGTGTAAAAAGTGTTGAAGGAAATATTGCTAATGCAATAAAACGAACATGGTCAACAGTTGACCCTGAAACATTGTCTAAAAATTATACAGGAATTATTGCTAAAGGAAGTGGCAATCCTTCAATTAAAGAATTAGCATCATATATGATTCAAAAGTTTTCATACCTAAAACAAAAGTAATACTTATAAAAACATTAAAAACCTAAAAAAACAAAAAAAATTAAACATAAAAAACTCAATACATAGCCAGCTCAATTACTATATAATCTACTTCAAGGAGGGCATTGTATTATGAATTATAAAATCTTTAAAGAAACACTATATAATGAAGACATAGGTACATATGAATCTTACGGTATAAAATATATGAATAATATTTTTATATCTGATGTATCTACTGACTCTAACTCTTTGCAAGGTTTTGTTGATGAATTAAATAATAAAAATGCAAATATAGATTGTATTTATTGCCTAATTGATAAATTTTTATCTTTACAGTGATATACCCTATTGATTATATAAAATAAAAATTAAGACTATTTACTTTCTATTGTTAACTATAGGTCCTATTGACAAAAATAATAAAAACAGCTATCAAAATGATGGCTGTTTTTAAATTATTAAATATAAAATTTTTAAAAATAGTCTTCAAATCACCCTTCCTTTCGTTGTAAATTGGCTTGAACAATCTCATTATAACGAAAAGGCGATTTTTATATAACAAACACCTCACACCCGCATAGCAGGTGGTTGATATCTCGTACGCTTTGCGCACTCAGCAGGGTCATGCCCCTAATAAAAATAAATAAATCCGAATTCAAATTAAATTCGGATTTGTTTTAAATGGTGGACCATCAGGGACTCGAACCCCGGGCCAACCGGTTATGAGCCGGTTGCTCTAACCAACTGAGCTAATGGTCCTTAAAGTAATAACTTTTTGCCTGCTAAATTAGTATACACAATAATTAATCGGTTGTCAATAGATAAAAATAAAATTTTTTAAAAAATAATACCGAATTTAAAAACTTAATTAAATTCGGTATTATTTAAATTTAATTCAACTATTTCATATTACGTTCGTATTGCTCGATCATTTTTTTTACCATCTGACCACCAACAGATCCTGCTTGCCTAGATGTTAAATCTCCATTATAACCTTCTTTTAAATTAACTCCAACTTCACTTGCAGCTTCCATTTTAAATTTATCAAGAGCTTCTCTAGCTTCAGGTACAATCACTGAATTCTTAGACATACTATAACACTCCTTTTAATTTATTGTTTGCGTTTGCAATAATATTTTATGAATAAGAATGTATTTTATAGATGGTAATTTATTGATTAAAATCATATTTATTTTTAGGACTAATGCCTAATAATAACAAAATTGCACAAGATGCTAGAATTGGATATATTCCTGACTTTTCGCTAAAATTGACTCTAAATTCATATGGTTCTATTACTTTTAAATTAAAATTAATTATTTGCCTTTGCAAACTAACTATAGCACTCGAAAAATCCAAACTAGAAATGCTTAAGGTATCATGCAACGACATTCCACACGAAATAGCAATATTTCCTTGCTTTTTCAAAACTTTTCTAGCTTCATAATTTTGTGAATCAAAAATTGGAATCATGTTTTTCAAATAAATTGGCTCATTATTATAATTAAAAGAATTTTTAAATACTACAACACCCTTATCTTCTTTTTCTATTTTTGAAACGTTATCACATTCTTTAAAAATAAATTTTGAATTATCATCTGTAGGATTAATATATAAAGAAACTGCCTTTTTTACTATATTTGTAACACTTATATCATTCCTATTCCCACATATAATAATCGAATTCATTACTTCACCACTTTTATTAGATTCATGTTTAAAAACATAAAAATTATAAACTACAAATATTTTTTCAAATATTTAAAATTATATTCATTATATTTAAATTAATTAACAAAAATTTTATTAAAATAAAAGTAAACTTTATGTAGAAAATAAAGTCATTTCATGTTAAAATAAGTTGTATTTTATTAAATAAGTAATTTTTCTTTAAAATTATATAATATAGGAGTTAGTTTTTTATGGAATCATATAATTTTTTATTATTTATGGCTATAATAATGATTTCTACCAAATTGCTTGGTTTAGTTTCTAAAAAGGTTAATATGCCCCAAGTAATTGGTGCTTTAGTGGCTGGATTTATCTTAGGCCCCTCCATAATGAATGTTATAAGTGAATCAGATTTTATTACAAAAGCAGCAGAAATTGGTGTAATTATGCTAATGTTTTTAGCTGGTTTAGATACTGATATTAAAGAATTGCAAAAAAATGGCATAGCATCTATGGTAATAGCTACTATTGGTGTTATTGTGCCTTTGTTAAGCGGTTTTTTTGTATATAAAATATATTTTCATGTAAATGTTAATGATTATACTGAATTTCTTAAAGCTGTTTTTATAGGTGTTGTACTTACTGCTACATCTGTGAGTATAACTGTAGAAACATTAAGAGAGCTTGGAAAATTAAATGGAAAAATTGGTACAACTATATTAGGTGCCGCAATAATAGACGACATAATAGGAATAGTTGTACTAACTATAGTTACTAGTTTAAAAAGTGAAAATGTAAGTTTAAGCAATATATTAATAAAAATAGTTCTTTATTTTATATTTATGTCTGCTTTAGCATTTACTATTCAAATTCTTTCTAAACAAATTGAAAAATACAACCAAAAAAGAAGAATCTCTATATTAGCCCTAGCTTTTTGTTTTATACTTTCATATATCTCAGAAAGATTTTTTGGTATTGCTGATATAACAGGTGCTTATTTTTCGGGCCTATTACTTTGTAATTTAAATATTAAACATTATATTGCTAAAAAAATAACTGTTCCATCTTATTTAATTTTTTCCCCTATATTTTTTGCAAGTATTGGTATAAAAACTACTTTGCATGGAATATCTAGCTCTTTTATTAGCTTTTCAATACTATTAATAGTCATTTCTATCATTAGTAAGGTTATTGGTTGCTCATTGGGAGCAAAATTATGTAAATTTAGTAATCACGAGGCAATATCAATAGGAATTGGCATGATTTCTAGAGGTGAAGTAGCTCTTATTGTTGCACAAAAAGGTGCTCAATTAGGTTTATTAGATGAACAAATATTTTCTCCTATTGTACTAATGGTAATTATAACTACTTTAATAACTCCTATATTATTAAAAATAACTTTAAGGGAAAAAAATATCACCTACAATAATGTTAAAAAATTTGATTGAACTTGAAATATTTAGTATTAAATAATGTTTTTAGACTTAAATTTAACATTTAACTATTTATTTTCTAATTTTTATAATTCACTTCATAAATACTATAAATTTAATAATAATAAATAATTATACTATAAATTAAAAATATGCAGAGAGATGTAAAATATTTTTATATAAGTACCAAATAAGGAGTTAAATACATGCAAAAACTTCATGCATATAACAACATTATAAAAATTGCATTTATATTCTTAAAATCAGTCATTATATTATTTATAGGAAGTATAATAGGATTTATTTTATTATATGCCTCTTATTGTCTTCCTGTCGACAATATGTATAAAAATGTTCAAGAATCTGTACCATTATTTAAATCCGAAGGTACTTATCCTCAGGTAATTTTTGATTATTATGAAACACAATTAGATAACTATACAGATGCACTAATGATTTCAAATGCAATATACAACGGAAATAACACTATTTTAGATAAAACAATTAATGTTTATAGATTATGTGCTAATGGTAAAGATCCAACAGATTCATTAATTCTAACTTTATCAAACGATTTTAATTACGAACAAATTTTAGATGCGTATTCTAGATATTGGCATGGTTATCTTATTTTTTTAAAACCATTATTAATCATATTTAACTATAGCGATATTCGTGTTATTAATTCAATAATGCAATTTTTTATAGTTTTCATTGTTTGCTATTTAATGCTTCTACGTAAACAGAAATATTATATTATTCCATATTTAATTTCTATAATTTTAATATCACCTCTAAGCATATCGTTATCATTACAATTTTCTGCAATATTTTATATATTTAATATATCTTTAATTGTAATGTTGAAATTTTATGAAAAGCTTAAAGAAAACAATGCATTGATATTCTACTTCTTAATCATAGGTATTGTTACTTCATATATAGATCTTTTAACCTATCCAACATCTACATTAGGTATGCCGTTAATAATGTATTTAATACTAACAAAAAATAAAACTTTACTTTTCTATATAAAAAAAATTATTCTATATAGCACTTTTTGGGGAATAGGTTATGGGGGTATGTGGATATCAAAACCTCTTATTAGCAATATATTATTAGGAAATGATTTTTTATCTAACTTTATATCAGCATTTAGAAACAGAACCTCTCTTACTTCTAGTAATATTGAAATTACTCGATCTAGTGCGATATGGAGAAATATATCAGTTTATTGTAAAATAGGATACTTTTGGCTTTTTTCCATCATTTTTTTTTGGTTTATATATAAAATTATTCAAAATAGAAAAAATATTACTAAATCAATAATTTTAGGAAGTTTTAAGTATATATTAGTTTGCATTATGCCATTTTTTTGGTATATGTTTGCCGTAAATCATTCTTACGTTCACTTTTGGTTTTCATTTAGAACTCTTGTTGTTTTATTTTTTGCTGGTTTGTGTTTTTGTATTCATATTACGTATACAAACATTGCAGCATCTAATAAAAACGATAATTCATATCATATTACAAAAAATCGCAATTTATTTTAATTATATACTTTTGTTAAATTTAAAAAATAAAAAACCTTAAAATGTTATGTTTGTAATTATATATATTTATAAAAATTTTTCATTTATATGCCAACTATTCTTGAAAAATATTATTGTTATAAATTACTGCTCTTAAGATAAAACTAACTTATGCGGAACTTCCGCAAAATATTAATAGCAATATTTTTAATGTAAAGTGCAAAGGAGTGAAAACAATGCTCGACAAATTAGCTTTAATTCTTCTTATCATCGGTGGTATTAACTGGGGTTCAATTGGCATATTCCAGTTTGATATTGTTGCTTGGTTAT
>CALWVF010000012.1 GCA_944384925.1 uncultured Clostridia bacterium | reverse complement strand
GAAACTTATGTAAAATAAGCAATAATATCGCAAACATTATTAAGTATTCCATTTAGATGTCACCCCCTTTCAATTAGGGAGTGAACGAGACACTACTCTCCACGAGTAACTCCATACTACTTTATCTGCTATAGCATAAAGCTAGTTGGAATTTCAACATGTAATTTTATTTTTTTACAATATATTCTAAAATATTCTTTTTTAGGCTGATTTATAAGATTTATATCATTGGCTGTAATGCCATTATGATGATTAGAGCACAAAATTATTTTTGTTCTCTTTAGCGTATACAGAAAAAAGTCCTCAAAAGCTGTATGCATGTAATAATTTACTTTGATATGAGCAGTCTTATAGAACTTAGATTGTAAACGCGTGCAAAAACAAAAAAGTCATGCTCGGACTAAGAGTGTGATGTGCCTTCACAGACACTCTAGTGCAAGTAATTTTAAGAGACCTGAAATCTTAAAGCGCACATGATTAACTTTATTAAAAAAAAACCTGAACGCGACGTGCGCGCCAAGGTTTTCGGCTGGTTGCGGAGGCTGGATTTGAACCAACGACCTTCGGGTTATGAGCCCGACGAGCTACCGAACTGCTCCACTCCGCGGTATTTAATTAACTGATTACTTCTTTATTATAATCCACAAATTATAATATTTCAATACCATATTACTATTTTCTATTTTATCAACTATATTTATTTATTAGTATCGCTTTTTATGTTTAAAATAACTAATCGCATTTTCCCCAAAATACAAATGTTTTTAAATTGTCAATATTATACTTTATATCTCATAAATTATAATGTATAATTATGGTGTTAAAACTTTATAAAATGATCTTTTTAGGAGTGTGACTTTATGCCATTAGTAAATACAAAAGAAATGTTCGAAAAAGCATATAAAGGCGGCTATGCCATAGGTGCTTTCAATGTTAATAATATGGAGATTGTTCAAGGAATCACAGAAGCTTGCAATGAGCTTAATGCCCCTGTAATTTTGCAAGTATCCTCTGGGGCAAGGAAATATGCAAATCATACTTATCTATTAAAGTTAGTTGAAGCTGCTATACATGAAACTAACATTCCAATAGCTTTACACTTAGATCATGGCGATTCATTCGAGCTTTGCAAGAGTTGCATCGATGGAGGATTTACATCTGTTATGATTGACGGTTCTCATTATGATTACGAAGATAATGTTGCTATTTCTAAAAAAGTCGCTGAATATGCACATGCACATGGTATAACTGTTGAAGCTGAACTCGGTAGACTTGCGGGTGTTGAAGATGATGTGAATGTTTCTGAGTCTGATTCTTCATATACAAATCCAGCTCAAGTTCAAGATTTTGTTGAACGCACCGGCGTAGATTCATTGGCTATCGCAATTGGAACAAGTCATGGTGCATATAAATTTAAGCCTGGTCAAAAGCCTCAGCTTAGATTTGATATTCTCGAAGAAGTCGAAAAACGTCTTCCAGGATTTCCTATCGTTCTTCATGGTGCCTCATCTGTTATTCCAAAATTTGTGCAAATGATAAATAATTATGGTGGAACAATGCCAGATGCTATCGGTATTCCCGAAACCATGTTACGCCAAGCGTCTGAAATGGCTGTTTGCAAAATAAATATCGATTCTGATTTAAGATTAGCTATGACAGCAACTATAAGAAAGCATTTTGCTGAAAATCCTTCTCATTTTGACCCTCGCCAATATCTATCTCCTGCTAGAGCAGCAATTAAAGATATGGTTAAACATAAAATTGAAAATGTGCTTGGATGTGCCGATAAAGCCTAATTAGCTTAACCTTTAGCAGAATAATCCTTTTTAATTAATTTTATTACTAAGGTATTCTGCTAAAATTATGTTTTAAGTTAAACAATTATAATATATAATACTATAAGATTGGATGTAACATCATGAAAAACACTTTAAAAATTAATAACCTTTTAGATTTAAACCATACTATTGCAAGGGATTTATTTATAAATATTGAATATCCCTGGGAGGCACTTCCTAAAATAAGTGAATTTATCTCTACACTTGGCAATTCACTTCCAGAATCTGAATATACAAAAGTTTGTGAAAATGTTTGGGTAGCTAAAAATACGAACATAGCGAAATCTGCTAGTATTAGCGGGCCCGCTATAATTGGAAAGAACTCTGAAATTCGTCATTGTGCATTTATAAGAGGCAACTGCATAATTGGAGATAATTGTGTTGTTGGTAACTCTACAGAACTCAAAAATGTAATATTATTCAACAATGTGCAAGTACCTCACTACAATTATGTTGGCGATTCTATTTTAGGATATAAAGCACACATGGGAGCTGGCTCTATAACATCTAATGTTAAGTCAGATAAATCTTTAATTGTTTTGAAATTACCAGATGAACAAATTAATACATATCTAAAAAAATTTGGTGCAATTATTGGAGATTATGTTGAAATAGGATGCAATACTGTTTTAAATCCAGGAACTATTGTCGGAAGAAATACTAACATATATCCCCTTTCGAATGTTCGAGGAGTCATAGGTCAAAATAAAATTTATAAATCTTCTGATTCAATAGTAGAAAAGTATTAACACAATCTCTGATTTGTGTTAATACTTTTTTTAATTTGCATAATTTAATTCTATATTATTTTTCACTTTTTAATTCTTGAGTATTATACATATTTATATGATACATAATATATCCTAAGTACACCCAGAATATAACTGTTCCTTGAGTATTATAAAACATCAAGTCAGGAATAAACATTGATGATACTCCTATTAATAGTACTGGTATTACATAAAATAAAATTTTTTTTACTCTATCACCTTTTAAGGTTAGTAAGTTTCTAACTATGAAAAATATGCATTTTATTATAAAAGTGAAGAATATAATTGTCCCAACAATTCCTGTACAAGCTAATATATCAAAAAACAAATTATGAGGCAAGTAACCTCTTACAGCTACTATTCCATCTGGAAAACATTCCTTTGCATATGTTATCATATTCCGAGGAGATGTTCCAAAAATTGGTTTACTTTTAAATATTTCAAACACACTCTCCCAAATTGTAAACCTTAAATTAGAAACATCGTCATTACCTTTAACATCCATTCTAGTCATGTCTATGCGTTCAATATTGTTAAATTCAAGAGAGAATAAGCTTGGAGCATATGATAAAGAAATTTTTATAGCACTATTTATAACCATAAATATAACAACAATTAAAAGTGATAATACTATACTCCACATTTCCTTTTTTATATTTGAATTAAATTTTTCCTTAATCTTATTCCTAAAGATAAAGTAACCTCCAACAAAAATAGAAAGTGATAAAGCTAATTCTGTTGTCCTAGATCCTGAAAGAACTATATAAATATACTGAACTATTATATTTATTATATATAATACCTTAATCCAAATACTTGAAGAACACAAAAAATATTTTAAGCATAATAATATAATAACAGCAGCTATTATGGAAGCATAGTTTGGATCAACATATATGCCAAATAGTCTTGAATTCACAAATCCTTGTCTCACAATATCTCCATTATGTTTTTGGATTGTATAATTAGTTTGCAACAAGAACATCATATCTGAAATTAAACTAGAAAAAAAGTATATAATAATAAATATATGTTCTATCAACTTTATTTGATGTTTTACTTCTTCAAATGGTCTATTGTAATCATATGTGTATAATACAAAAAATAAAATTAATGTCCATACAACACAATTTATGTTGCTCATTATTCCATAATTAGCGTTCAAAATTGATGATATCAGCATTGACACAATAAACCCAAACAACCAAAATACATATTTAGATTTAAGAAAAGCTCTTTCTGTTACAAGATCAAATACAATCAACAATATTCCAAATGTTGCAATCACAGCAAATAAAAGAGATGTTACCCCTGGCTTAATTATAATTCCCAAATATGGTATTAATCTTGTATACATTAGTAATGTGAATAAAATGATGTAAATTCCTTTTAGCTTAAAAGTTATTTCTTTCATATTGTATGCTTTTAAATTCATTTACTCTCTCCTATCATCAGTTAAATTGTTTCAATAAGATTAACCCATTGTAATAAAATTTTATCCTTACTAAACTTATAAATATTATTGCAACTATTTTGGGCAAACTTTTCTCTTAAGTGTGGTTTTTGAATCAACTCACATATTTTTTTTAGCATCTCATTATTATCATAACAACTTATCAGAAATCCATTTTCTCCATTTTCAATAATTTCCCTAGGCCCTGTTGGACAGTCAAAACTCACAATCGGTAAATTACTAGCCTTTGCTTCCAACAATACCATTGGAAGACCCTCATAGTAAGATGTTAAAACAAAAATAGCATACTCTTTATAAATATTATATATATTAGAATTTATACCCTTTAATTTTAGCTTATCTCCAATACCATTTTTATCTATTAAATTTTTTATGTTATTATATGTTTCTCCATCGCCATATATATCCCAAGTCCAATCTGGATACAGGCTAAAAACACCCTTTGCTATATCTACAAGATTTTCATACCCCTTAACAGGCATAAATCTGCCAACAGATATTATCTTTTTAGAATTTAAATCATAATTATATTCACTATTTATCAAAGAGTCATCAATCCAATTATGTATATAAATTATTTTACTTGGATTTAAATTAAATCTCTTTATATATTCATCTCTATCTTGACTAGTTAAAGTTACAAACATGTCTGAATACTTTGAACCGGTAAATTGAGATAACTTTTGCGCAATGCTTGTGTCCATATTATTCAGTAAATTAGAGTGCTCACAGCACACAACCTTTACCTTTAGACCAATAGCACTTAACAATACTATCATAATCGGTGAGCAACCAATTGAAAAAACTATGTCTATTTTATTATCTTTCAAAAATTTTCTCAACTTTCTTACTGCAGCAAAAAATGCATATCTCATACGTATTTTTTTATTAAACAATGTACTATAATTGACTCCATCCATCCGATATGCCGCTTCTCCTGTCGAGCAAATCACGCCAAGCGCAAAAACTTCATATTTATCTTTAAATTCTTCACACAACAATGATAAAACCCTTGTGCCCCCAGACTTCTGAGATATATCCGGATGCAAAAAACATATTTTCTTCAATTAACAATCACTCTCATTACTATAAATTCCATTTAAATACTGTTTTAAAAAGAGTACTTAAATCTGTGCTAAACACTCTATGAATATCATCTATACTAGACACTGGCTTATCTTCATATATAATAACACTCAATCTATTTTGCAATTCTAAATTTTCCATATATTGTATAGCATTTTCAAAGTCTACCCTTCCGGACCTACTGCTCCCAACAACAGTTATTCCTTTTTCAAGAATATCTCGAGTGTTTATCGAAACCTTGTTCTCACTCACACCCATCAACACCAATGTTCCTTGTGGATTTATATGTTCTATTATATCATTAATAGCATAATAACTTCCTTCTCCCCCAACACACTCAAATGCATGATCAAACTCAAAATCTTTTGGCAAAGTATCTACTAGATAAGTGCAGTTAACAAAAGAAAAAATTGATAATTTTCTCTTGTTTTTTCCTACCACTATTATTTCTGAATTAGGAAACCTAACCTTCAATATATTGCAAACAACATATGCAAGGCTTCCATCTCCCCAAACTACAATTTTATCTTTATTAGAGTGTGATAATTTTTCAAATCTCGACACAGCATGAACGGCAACACTCACAAATTCAGATATAGCTGCTACCTTTGGATTTATGTTTTCAAACTTAACAAGCCTGTCGGGCGATATATTAACATATTCTCTCATAAATCCGTCGCAACCACTTGATAAAAACTTTGATCCCTTTCTATAATTCTCGTATATTTCATCATTTCCTGAAGATGGCACATTTGGTATTATAACTACATTATCACCCTTTTTAAAATTACCGCTTTTATCATATATAACTTTTGCACAACACTCATGTATAAGTGCCATTGGCAACTTCTTCTCTAGTATTTTAGTATCTCGCATTCCTAGATAATACCTTTGATCTGCATTACAAATAGACATATACGCAGGCTTTACTATAACATCGTCTTTAAAATCTAGACTTTCATATTTAATTGAAAAAATTTGTGGACTAACCAATTGATATACATAATTAATCAATCTCTATTCCTCCAAGCATTGCTTGTGCAATTTTATAGTCACTAACGGTAGTAATCTTTAAATTAGATGTCTCTCCTTGTACTAATTTTACAGGAGTATCTCTAACTATACATATTTTACATGCATCTGTTAAAATTAATTTTTCCTCTTTAGTCAAATCATTATACAGCCTTTTTAATAAAGAAATTTTAAAGCTTTGCGGTGTTTGACCTTGATACATATACCGTCTATCTGGTATTTCATCAATAAACTCCCCTGTTTTAGAACTCACAATCGTATCAATAGCACTCACAACTGTATTACATGCTCCATATTTTTCTGCTGTATCTATATTCTCGTTTATGATTCTCTGCGTTATAAATGGGCGCACTGCATCATGTGTAACTATAATGTTATCTTCAGCTTCCTCATAATCATTTTCTATTTCTTTAATAACATTAAATAGTGTAGAATTTCTATCTGTTCCACCAGCTGCAACATGTATTCTTTTATCTTTCAAAGAAAATTTTTCTAATAAGTCTTCCATATATGATATCCAATCAGGGTGCATTCCTATATATATAGCATCGAATCTTTCACACATCATAAACTTCTCAATAGTATGTATAACAATAGGCTTTTTACTTAATGGTAAAAATTGTTTTGGAACATCAGATATGCTCATCCGCGAACCTACTCCACCTGCTAAAATTGCTGCAAATATCATTATTTATCCTCCCTACAATAATATTCACCTTTATACTGTGTATAGCTGTTATTCAAATCATAAAACATAACATTGTGCTTTGGAATACGTTGATTTTCCGGCGGCAATTCCATATAATTTCCAAACACCATCTTTAAATATTCATCATATCCTTTAGGTACAGGCATTAAATGCCCTTCAAATTCTTTATATGATACACCACTAAACAATTTTTTCGGATACTTATTTTTCATATATGTCGTACCAGAACACAACTCTGTTATATACTCACAATCATCTATATCATATTGAGTCATCTTTTTTTCAGCAAACTTCCAAATTTTTTTTCTTACCCCTTTAATAGGTACAATTGCCAACATCAGGCCACCTATAAGTTTAGTTAAGTTGCCATGATTCCTAGGTGCAATCTGAGTTATATACAATGAATATATCAATGCCCAAAACATCTGCATTTTTCTCTTTAAGCTTCCACTCGGGCAACCATCTAAAGGTATAATATCAATCATTAAACCATGGTTGATGTCCATGTCAACTTGCAATTCATTTATGTAAGTTGTAGTATTATCGCTAATATTAACAACTAAATTTCTTCTCCCTTCCGCTTCACAGCAAGAATACTTTTCAGTATCAGCAACACTATCCCATATTTTTTGCAATTTATTATAATCTTTTCTTGGCATAAAAACATCAATATCATCATCCCAAGGAATAAATCCAGAATGCCTTATACTTCCAATACAACATCCTCCGCACAAATAGAATGTTAAATTATTTTGATCGCAAATGTTTTTAAAGTATAAAAGTATTTCTAAACTCTTTAATTGTATTTCTCTTACCTCTTGTTGAGTTAAAACCTTATCTTTGAATTTATTATTCATTACATCTACCTTTTTCCTTTAATACATTTCTCACATTTATTATTTCCTGGCAAGGAATTTCTTTCTCTTTCCAAAATACTAACTTCACAATGCCTATTAAGGTTCCAAGGCCATAAGAAATATGTAAAATAAAAAATAAAATTGGCAGAAGCAACATAATAGGTGAAAATTTGTTCTTTTGTATAATAGATAACACAGACATGAAAATATTACATAATGCATATAACAATATTAAAAGCAAAAACAGAAATGGAAATCCCAATAGCGCTAAAATCAGAGTCGCAATAAGAGATAACACAAACGCAAACGGAACCAAATGATATATAGAGAAGCATTTAGGACAAACGCCCATTGTTAAACCAATCCAATAACCATTTAAAAACTTTTGCCTTACCATTCCCTTTAATGAATTACGCGCTTTATGAAAAGATCTTATATTTGTATTAAAGCAAAATTTATATCCAGCTTGTCTCATTCTATAGTGCATCTCGTTGTCTTCTGTCCTAGTAAGTCTTTCATCATATCCACCAACACTCTCGAATACTTCTCTTGAATATGCAGCATATGCAAGTGTATTAACATACTTATTTTTTCCTGCATTTCTAAAAGCGGCTATGCCTCCACCAAACATAGACTCCTCTGACATTAATAACAAATTTTGCCATTCATTATTTTCATCTATTATGCTTATGCATGGACCGCCTACTATTTTTTCACCTTCTTCAATCAATTTTACATTATTGCTTATAAAATCTTCCGACATAACTGCATGTGCATCTATCCTAATTATAACATCTCCACTAACATGCCTTAGAGCTACATTCCATCCGCAGGGCAATGTTTTCTTAGGGTTATCTAAAACATATACTTTATTAAACACATTTTCATATTGTTCTTTATAGTCACACATAATTTGCTTGGTATTGTCTGATGAACTACTATCCACCAAAAAAACTTCTATATCTTTTTTATTATAATCCTGATTTAACAATGATTTAAGTGCGTCTAATATATTTTTACCAGCGTTATAAGCAACTATAACAAATGAAACTAACATATATACCCCCATATTCATATAAATATACGCGAATTAATTCTTTATCTTTTTTTAAATTATATCAAGCTTTTTCCAAAAAATCAATTTGTTCATAAGGTTTATTGTATCAATAAAATATGTCCATAAGCCATTAAACTCAAGGACATATTTTTTAGATTATTTTATAAGAATACAGTGAATATATATAAGCACTCAAAGCACAAAACATTGCAGTTATTGTACCTATTAAGCAAGTAATTAAAGTTTTTATATTAGTCATTTTCATATTTTGAATTTTGCTTAAAAAATCTCCAATTGCTATCGCTCCTACTATAAATAGAATCACTATATATCTAAATGATTGTGTACATACATTAGGGTACTCAAAACAGAACTTCAAAAAAGAGCCAAATAGAACTAAATAAATAGTAGAAAAAAATATTTTTAACCCATAATCTAAATGAGGAGATTTCCTAAGTAATGATAAAATCATACAAACTATTGAAATAAATACTAATAAGACATTTACAGCAAACAGGATCTTAGAAGGGATATATAATGATTGATTAACTATAGCTAAATTATGTTCGTCAAAAATTGAAGTCTTTAACAATGCGATTATTATATTATAGTCTATTGTTTCTCCTTCAAACGACATAAAAGGCGAATTTAATATATACGAATTACTACCAAATAATCTTTCCGCTAAAGAATATCCCCCTATATATTGTAAGTCACCTACCGAGGGCACATAGTTTAATGGCATTTTATATTTAGCGAAATTATACACTGTCCAAGACATCCCAATAGGTATAGATATTATCCCAAAAACTATAAACTGCATTAATAATTTTATACGTTTACCTTTTAATTGTATAAGTCTAATTAAAAATATTACTGCAATTGCCGGCGCAATTAAAGCACCCGAGGACTTTGATAACATAGCAAATGCTATACAAAACGCTATTTTCAAAATATTTATAAGTGTGCTTTCTTTATACCAAACTATAGTGTTATATATTGCTCCTAACATTAAAGCCAAACAAAGAACATCATTGTTAATACTTCCAGACAGTAAAATTAATGATGGATGAAAGCACGATATAGCTAACGGAATAATGACAGCTAATTTTTTAAAATCAAGCTCTTTAAATATTTTATAACATAATATTACAGCACACCCTGAATAAAATAACGTTAAAATTTGTATGCTTTCTATTGCATGAGCATAATCCATACCCAATATGCTATTCAGCTTCACCCATGCTGCAGATATAATGTGATGTAATGGCGGGTGATAAAACTGCCATACATTTCTTGGATCGAAATCTGGTATATGAAAGCCTTTTCTAATAAAATGCTCTATATAACCGATGTGTCCACTCGCTTCTCCTATATAACCAGAATCATGTTGATTCATATAGTATGGTGTATATAATACATACCCTAATTTTAATAAAAAAGATGCAAACAATAATAGTACACTAGTTTTTTCTTCATATAAATTATCGCTTACTTGTATAGAAAGTATAAATAAAAATAACAAAAATAACGATATTACCATTAGAAAAGCAAAATATTTACCGCTATTTAAAGTATACTCATTTAATATTAATAATACATACATTAATAAAAATAAGATAATACTTCCAAAAAATAAGACTTTTCTTTTTATCAGCCCTTTACCTATTACCAATATAGACAAAGCATATATTATTGTAAATAAAAATAAGTATATTATTTCATTTGTTCTATTAACAGACAAGCTTAGCTTTTCACATATAAGTAGTCCAAAGTTACTTATTAAACAACCTAATAGCCAAAATATAAACGGATGAGATATTAACATATTTAAAGCATAACTATTAGAATGCTTTAAGTTATTTGGACTCATGGTACTCTTCCTCCGTATTTACATTCCAAATAACAGATTTATCTTTTTCTCCTGAATTTATTAGATTTACTGCCTCAATTGCGGTAAGCATTGAATGGTCCATATTATTATATCTATGTTGCCCATTTCTTCCCAAACAATATAAGTTTTCATAACTATCTAAATAATCTCTTACCTTGCTGAAATGTGCATATGATCCAAAATATGCCGGATATGCCTTTTTTACTCTAATATGTGTTGAATCTATAACATCTTCCTTATCTATAACATCTATTTTAGACAGCTCATCAATTGCAAATTTAATAAATTCCTCTGAGCTCATATTCCACATTTTATCTCCTTCATTGCAAAAATATTCAAGCCCAACCCATACAGTTTCTTCATTGTTCTTAACCATATATGGCGACCAGTTGTTAAAAATTTGTAATCTTCCAATTTTTACATCTCTTTCTTGAATGTAAATCCAACAATCCGGAACAATGTTTCCTACTGTCTTTATATTGGTTTTATTTTTTATTTTCAGCTTTTTCAACAATAATCCTACTGTAATAAAATCACGATACGGAAGGGTTGTCGCTATTTCTTTTACTTCGCTCGGTACTATGTCCCCCATAGCATTCACTAAATCTTTTATTGGCATTGTAGAGAAAAATAAATCTCCAGCTACTCTTTCTACATTTCCGTCTTTATCTTGCACCCCTACCTCACTTATGCAATCACCATCTGCATAAACAGATACTACCTTAGAGTTAAAGCGAATTTCTCCTCCCATCTTCTGTATTTCATCTGCCATAGTTTCCCAAAGTTGCCCTGGCCCTTTTTTGGGGTACATAAATTGTTCAATAAGAGATGTTTCGTTACTTTTATAATTTTTATTAACAGCCTTTGCTATCATTTCTTTTATTGCCTTGCTCAAAGAAAGCTCTTTAACTCTCTGAGCGCCCCATTCAGGTGAAATATTAGATGGATGAATTCCCCAAAGCTTTTCTGTATAATCCTCGAAAAACATCTCATACAATGGCTTGCCAAATCTGTTTATATAAAAATCCTCTAATGATTTTTCTTCTCTTTTTTTTATATTTGAGCCAATATATCCAAATCCTGCTTTCATTGTTCTTACAAATCCCATATTTATAAATGTTGCAGGTTTTATGGATATTGGATAATCGAAAAAATTTCTTAAGTAAAATATGCGAGAAACTCTATTTCTAACCAGCATAACTCTGTCTGTGTCTTCAGGATTAGGGCCTCCATTTGCTAAAGGCTTTTCTATTCCAAGCATTTTATCGTCTTTAGATGGTTGTCCTTGTATTGGCATTAATTCTGTCCATATATCATTAACTTGTTTATTTTTAGAAAAAAACCTATGCCCTCCTATATCCATTCTATTTCCATTATATTTTGCTGTTCTAGAAATTCCTCCTATAAATTCTGATTCCTCAATAATTATAGGCTTTATATTTGTTAGTTTAAGTAATTGATAAGCCGCTGTAAGTCCAGCAGGACCTGCGCCTATAATAATTGCTTTTTCAAAATTCTTCATTTTATAAATTCCTCACTTTTTAAAAATAAAATAATAATATCTTTATTATTATAACTAACATAATTTCAGTTGTAAATACTTACCAGTAAAATCATTTTTCTTTATTAAACATATCTTTTGTTACACCGCACACTGGACAAACCCACTCCGGAGGTAATTCTTCAAATGGTGTATCTTTTGGAATACATCCCTCTGAATCTCCTCTTGATGGAATATAAACCCAACCACAAATTGTACAAACATAGTTATCCATAATAATCACTCCTATAATTTTATTTAATATTTAATAATATTATTTTACAAAAAAACTTTTTAAATACATAATACCAAGACATTATTCAATCACGTTCAATAAATCATAATTAATCTCAGGCTTTGGATTTAAATTTTTGTGAAAATGCCAAATAATCAAATACAAATTATTGTCAATTTCATTTAACTTTCCAATTGACTTTTTTTCTAATTTTAGTTTATAATATTAATATAATTTATTATTAATATTTATTTAATTAACACATAAAAATGCTTGCATTTTATGAAAGGTTGTGTACAAATGCTTTTATTGATTAAAAAAATAACCATTAAAATTGTATCTGCTGTCGTAGCGGTCGCTTTAATTGCTAGCACAATCGGTCTTACAATCCTTCACTCGCCTAAATCAAATGATAAAATAAGCTATACATCTTCTCTTCCTAGCAATAATAGTTTACACCCTCAAAATGATACAGAACAAAGAATTGATCAAAATACTGATCCTGTTTCAACACATGATTTCAATAAAGAAAATAATACATCTATTTCTCTGTCCAATCCTAATTCGCCAAATAAAGTTAGTTTAGAGTATGACCCCAATGATTCTATGCATACCATAAGCCAAGATTTAGACGACACAACAAGTCAAGAAAGTCAATTATCTTTACAAGACACTAGCTTTATTCAAACTAATCCAATAAGTCTACCCTCAAAATCACTAGATTTAGAAATTAAAGAAGATTTAGCTTTATCCACCCAAATCAATAATCTCAACAAGGATTTTTCTTCATCAAGTCAATCTGAAACACAAAATAGCTTTTCAAGCAAAAATGACTATGAAGCTGATTCTTCTCAGTCAAATTTTGAAGAAGACAATAGTATCCGTGAAAATAAAAGTGAAACTTCTTCTGAATACATAGAAAATTTTAAACAGGTACAAGAAAGCATTACTTCTGAGAGATCTTTTAGTTCTTCAATTAAAGACAGTGAAAAATCTGATTCAAATAGCACCTCAACTAACTACAGTCAGGATAACATTAATAATGCACCAGAAAACATTGATATTGACATGAATAAAACTATCTCCAATGATGATTTTAATAACTCTGATTCATCTGAGATGGTAAACAATAATAACTTTGATAATGAATCTAACGATTCGGAAATTATCAAACTGGAAAACTACTTTAACCACTGTATTAATGAGCAAGCTAAGGTTGACCACATTGTATATGATGCATTAATGTCAGAATTTGAAAATGACATAAAGACTCAGTTCACTACAAAAGAGAAAATTATAACTCATGTAAAGCCATTATCATCCATTTTAAATAATATTTTAACTGAGAATAACATCGATCCTTTTGAAAATATTTATAACTTTAAAACACTTATCGATACCATACATAATTTGATATATCAAAATCATGATTATATTGCATCAACTTTTATAAACGACAACTCTTATATTAGCGATGAGTCAGAAAACGTTGATATTGACATGAATAAAATTATCTCCAATGATGATTTTAATAACTCTGATTCAACTGAGATGGTAAACAATAATAACTTTGATAATGAATCTAACGATTCGGAAATCAATAAATTAAATGAGTTCTTTAATTTCTGTACTGATAATAGCTTTCCAACTGCATTTATTGCAATTAGACAGTTGCAAAACGCGTTTGCAAATGATATAAACAATCAACGTATAAGCAGGGAACATCTTTTTCCCTTTATAGAACCATTGTCAACTCACTTAATTATATTGAAAAATACGAAATTCCATTCTCCTAAAAATATCGAAAACTTTAAAGCATTTTTAAGTTGCGCAGATGATTGGATAATGCAAAATTATGATTATATTGCATCTCACTTTACAAATAATGGCTCTAATATTAACAATGAATCTAAAGAATTAGAAATCAACAAACTAAATGAATACTTTAACTTCTGTGCTAACAATCATTCTGAAACTGAGCATATTGCATCTATGCAGCTATTTAAAAAGTTTGAAATGGATATAAGAAATCAACGCATCGACCTTGAATACTTTTTCCTTTTTATAGATCCATTAACAAGGTCATTAAATAAATTTTCAACTGATAGTAACATCGAACCTTCTAAAAATATCGAAGACTTTAAAACACTTTTAAACTATGCAGATAATTGGATAGAGCAAAGTTATGATTATATTGTATCGAATTTTACGAACAATAACAATGTTAATGATGAATCTAACGAATCAGAAAGCAACAAATTAAATGCATATTTTAATTTTTGTATTAATAATAATGTTTCACTTCATTATATCGCATACGTACAATTGTTCAAAATGTTCCCAATTGATATGAGCAATCACATGCTTCTCCATGACGGTTTTATCATTTTTACGACTCCCCTTATAGTTGATTTAACAGATTACTTAGAAGATTATAATATTAAACCTTTTGAAAATGTCGATGATTTTAAAGCGCTCATAAATTATGTAGATAAATGGATATCCGATCACATACATTACATATCACAAAACATATCACAAAGCTTTACAAATAATTCAAGCTCATCTCACCAATGCTATTCGAGCAATGATTCAAATAATATCTTAGACCAATTATTTATTGTCTCCGAAGAATCAAGGGCCGATAATGAATATTCTTCGCTTGTACTAAGCACTAACACATCAGCTTTTGATGAAAAAATTACTGAATTTGAAGACATCTTAGATGTACAGCTTGAAGAAATTTTCGGTTACTCGTTATATGATGCATTTCATACCATTATAGTCAATACTGAGTATCTTATTAAACCAAGTGCTGCAGATGAAGACATTCTAGATGAAAAATTGGAAGCTGAGTCTAATATCATTTTAAAAAATTATTTTAGCATCATAGATATTTCATATTCACGTATATATATAGCGTTAAAAAAAGTTATAAAAGAGGCACGTATCCAAAATTATAATTGCAAGCCTCTTGCACAATATCTAGAAAATGGTATAAATGAATTATTGCAAGATATGCCTGAAGAGCCCTTTAAAGATGTCTATGAATTTCAAGAATTTATAGAAACAATAGACAACTCTTTAGATAATATGATTAACAATTTTATATTGGAAACCATAAAAAACAGCACTATAGGCTAATATTACTTTATAAAAAGCTTTTACCTATGTAGCATTAAAATACATTTTATAAACATTTTTAGTTTAATATTTTTGTGAAAATTCAAAATAAATCAGTATAAATTATTGTAAGTTTCATTTAATTGCACGATTGACATCTTAACTAGTTTTATTTTATAATACTTGCGAGTTTGTTGTTCAATCTTAAATAAATAATTGACATTTTTAAAAATAATTAACTTTATGAAAGGTCGTGCACAAATGATCTTATTAATTAAAAAAATAGTTATAAAGATTGCATCTATTATTGCTGTTGTTGCTTTACTTTCTCAAACAATACTTTCGGCAAGCAATAAAAATTCTAAATCAGATGTAGCTAATTCAAATTTCAATGATAAACAATCTAATTCTAGCTTTTCAACATCCGAAATCTCTGTAGTACAAGAGGATTTACCTAGCATTATTTTTGCTTCTATGGACATCTTAGGTATGAAAAACGATACATCTACTAACACTTCATCAACCAGTAAATGCGAGGATCAACTATCTAAAATAAGCAAAGATAGTTTAACTGAATTAATGCGTTATGTACTTGAAGCACAATTCTACGATAACATGGAAATCGAAAATAAATGTGGCGCTGATATTTGTTTCACATTAACAGATGACTCGACTAATTCTCAATTACATATTAAACCATTAAGCCAATCAAGTGCATTAATTGAATACAGCTTATACAACAGCTTAATAGATACATCTAATGATTTTGTACTAATGAATAAGCTTTCAGAGTCTAGTACGGACCTATCTATACAAGACATCTTATACAGTTTCCCTGAATACCAAACAGAAAGTTCAAATTCTTCAACAATGAAACTTCTTGATGAAATTGCAAATACAAAAATTGTTTTTGATGATTCGTCTATCGAGCAAGCATATTGTGAGCTTATTACACAAATAAACAGTAATATTCAAAATATGCAAAAACTAAAGTCATCACTGACTAATGTTTACGAAACAAAGTCTATTAAAGCTCCTATAATACAGGCTGAAATAAGCTTGTGTGAATCAAATATACTGCAAACACAGCGCATGATAAATTGCTTTAAAGACAATGAATATAAAGTTGCTAGACTTAATTCTCATCTCAAGGAATTGAAAAAAGAGCTGAGATATCTTCTATTACTACAAAACGAAGCTAAAAATAATTATATATATAATAATTATAAAATGCATAAATATCAATGCTTGCATGAAGACTATCGCCAGCAGTTTCTCCATATATTAGGTAGATGTGTTGAACTATCGCCTATACAATCATATGTTCAATTACAACAAATCTATGAAATTTACTTCAATGAATAAATGAAAAACTCCTATCCTGTAAATATGATTTAAAAATATGCCAAGCTAAAAAATAAGATTAGTATAATATTTAAACATAACTGCTGCACCCTATTAGTTTTAAATAAAGGAATCGCAATTATAATATTGCGGTTCTTTTTCTTTTCTATAAATATTTAATAAGCTTCTTCAAATTTATCTTATTAAATATTTTAATAAATCATTATAATGTTTGGTCAGTCTGATGATTGATATCTTATATAATTTAAACTTATAATATGAGTGTAATTTATCATTAATCTTTAGGTAAACTACAAAATAAAAATATTTATGAAAGGTTGCGTATAAGTGTTTTTATCAATTTAAAAAATAACTATCAAAATTGTATCTGTTGCAGCTGTTACTTTACTTGCTATCACAATATGTAAAGTAATTTGCCATACCTATAAAACAGATAATAATTCCACTAATACCGAAACCTGCAGTATTGAGCAAGCAGTTCAAACCACTAGAGAGCAGGAAAGTTCTAACGGTTTTGATTTTACCTTATCAAATTCCTCAGATACAGAAAATAGTGTAGCTATTTTTTCATCGTACTCAAACCCACCAATTGAAGAAAGTTCAGACACTAATTTAAGTAACATGTCTTATGTGCAGTTACAAATACCCGAAACAGAAAGACAATACAATGAATCTCACACATATAATGTTTTATCTGGCGTAAACGAGTTGCATATGTATTACAACAATTTAATTGCGCAACATCCTACAAACAATGAATTTATAAATAATATGTTTGGCTTCTGTAAAGAACGCAATATTGATATCGACCAAGTTGCAATTTTCTATTTATGTCGGGCTGTTATATATTATGGTCAAGGTATACTTACTTTCAATAATGTTCATTTAGAATTTTTACGTCAAGTATCAGCTGACGCATGTTCATTTGTATATGAGAATTTAGATTTTGAACCTTTCGAAAATATTAATAACTTTAAAAAGTTTTCAAAAATAATGTTTGACTTTATATCTGAAAATGTCCAACCATATTTGCCAAACTCGATTTAAATCATTATTTCCTCAAAAATTCAAATAAATGTAATCTTTCATGAATTATATTAAATCCAATAATTTACATCTTGTATGGCTTTGATGTGTAATATTTGTAAACTTCATCATCTAGAATCATTAAAATAATAAATTAAAAACAATCACAATCTATGAAGGGTAGTGTATAAGTGTTTTTGTTAATTAAAAAAACGTCTCTTAAAATCATATCTGTAGTAATAACCATTACTTTACTCGTTGGCCACATTACTAGCAATTACAGCTCCAATAAATCAAAAGGCTCTAATTTGCAATGTAATTCTGAAATTTCTTATTGTAGTTATGATAATCCAGCAGCTAAGAATACCTCTGATGAAGAAAGTTCTCAGCATACTTACTCTGCCTCATCAAATGCTTTAGACATAAAAAACAACAGATCTTGCAACTTAGATCCATTAAGTTCATCTTGTGAAGAGTTCTCTAAAGTTGACTCAATTGATATAAATAGTACATTTTCATTACAGGCTGAGACTAAAGAGGCATCAAGCTTATTCATTGCAAATAATATCGACATTAACTCCGCTAACTTAACAAAAGATTCTAAACCATTACTAAACTCATATATTGAAAAAAATTTACATTTAACCCCGGAAAACAATAATTGCAATAATTATTTTTCATCAAGTGATATCACCTCAAGCACTGAATTAATTGAAATGTCTAACGAAATACCACTAACAGCCAGATTTCAAAATCAACAAATTCTGCCTCATGATGATGCTAAAGGTGATTTAATTACTTTACCTCATGAAACCTATGCGCAAAATGTTATTGAAAAACCTATTTATAACACAGAGCAGTCATTCAATAGTTCTTTTATGTTTGAAATCCCCAATCCAGAACACAACCCTATATATTCTTATGGAGCAGCACTTATTCAAATCAAAGAACTACATAAAAAAAAGAATACTCTAAAATATAATAATGCAAAACTAAAGGCAAAAATTATGGATATATATTACATATCTTGCCAAAAGGTTGCAATAGAGAATTGCGAGAAAAGAATATTTGAAATGAAAAATCAGTTAAAAACTGCATCAGAATATGAAAAAAAAGAGATTATATTTAGTCTTCCAAATTTTAAACACATTCTAAAAGAAGAAAAAAAAGTTTTGAAGTCTCTAAATCAAGAATTTTCAAAAAGGCACAAGTATTCACTTAATATACATGTTTCGGCAGATGAATTATGTGAAATAGCAAATAATCTTGTGAATGAGCAAAGAAAAAATGAAAAGAATATTCAGAAATATACAGATAAAATAGCAAACCTCAACCAACTGCTCATAGATATACATAATCTTCTTATTCCTTTAGACTTAAATAATTCAAGTAATCTATCTTCATTAACATCTACACATAACTATGAAATACCAAGTTGTTCGGCTTGTTTTAATTCATCCGACACCTTTGAAACTTCAAATTCTTTAAATAGTTGCCTAAACCATTCTCGTTACCTTCATTTTTTCGATAATACTCATCGACAATTGATAAAAAGTATAAATGAACAAATAACACTAATAGAATCTAAATTACTCAAGCCTGAAAGTAATATTAAACACGTTATTCAACAGTGTAAGCAGTTAAATCTTTTGCTTAAACAGCATAAGCATTTGAATAATCAATGTATAAATAATATAAACAACTTTGAAAAGCTAGTAACCAAAACGCAGTATATGCTAAATGCTTCTGAAAAATCACAAAGGTCAGCATTGCAAGCTTCCCTCACATACTTTCAAGAGATGCTGCAAGAACTTTATCATGAAAAATCTCTCCGATTAATCTTAATAGACAGTATCGAAAAAAAAATACTTCAAAACGAAGAAATAATAAAACACAGTAAAAAAAAGACCAATAAAAACAATGATACATATCATAAACTTTCTAAAGATCTAAATAAATCAATTGAACAAAGTTATTTATATACTGACCTATATAGTAATTTATATAGTTATTCATACAATAATGAACAAGATGATTAATTTTTTGTGGAAGATATAAAGCCTACTTATTTACCTGAACAAATTACATAGTAATACTACTTATGAAAAAGATAAATCAAAAAATATACTAGCCAGAGTTATACCTGAGTGATTTTTACGGTAAAAAATCTATTGAAAATTCTAGACTTCAGCTTTAAACAAACTGTTTAAAAAAATATAACACAAATGCAGGGCGGCATAGAGTATTATAAAAATCAAAATAATAATGACAATTTTGTTAGACTTAATTCTAAGCTCTAGGATATTCAAAGTTAGTTGAATTTTTTTCTATTAAAAATCTAAAAAATCATTAAACAAACTAGAATGTACACATATAGCACTACCCATACTTATACGAAAATTACTATAAACAGTTTTAATATTGATAGATAAAGGTATTAACTAAGAAAAATAGTTTTAAAAATTTTACTATACTTAGCCAGTTCATAAATCAAAAATTAAATTGTTATTAATACATTGTAAGCATAAGTTAAAAAATGCAGTAAAGACTCAAAATATATTTAGAATAATATCTTAGAATAGCGGTACTATGTTAATATAAAATGAAAGAACCATGATAATATTATTGCGGTTCTTCTTTTATTTAAGCATTTAATAGAACTTATTTAAAATAGTTTTATTAATTTTTTGTCAAAATGCCAAATAATTTAATATAAATAATTATATTATTTATCTAATTAAACAATTGGCAATTTATATAATTTTAATATATAATATAAATATAATTTATTGTTTAGTTTTATCTAAATAGTAAATTAAATTTTATAAAAGATTGTGTTCAAATGTTTTTATTAATTAAAAAAACAATGATAAAAATTGCATCTGTTATATTAACTACCGCTCTGATTGTTGGTACAATTGGTACAGCAATTAATCACTCTAAACCAAAGGATTCTGTTGATAAACACAACGACAGAACTCTTCCTTCTAGCTACAATGCATCAAAATCTCAAAGCAATTCAGATCAAATAAGTTCTACAGGCTTCGACTCAATTGAAAGAGAAAACTCAAATAATATTGTTCGAATTGAAAACGTTGAAAATGATTTCGGACTACAAGAAGTTCAAAATTATTCTGACACTACTTTAAATAAAATAGACGTTGTAAATAATATTGTTCGTATTAACAATCTTGAAAATGATTTAGAAAATCAAGAAACAACGCTACGCCCAGTAGACCACAACTTAGTGGAAACAATTATTAAAGATACTAATTTGCAAAGCAAGACTCTTGAACCTCTAAGCTATTCAAGTTCGCTAATATCAAAAGAAAACAATTTGTCTAGCTCAGGTTTCGAAAGTAAGGACCAAAATATCATTCAAAATTCTCTTTCTCAAATGTCTGAAGATTTAAGCGACGAGGAAGATTCCAATAAATCTGCAAAACTATATTGTTCCTTAAGTGACAATAGTTTACATGATAACTTAAGCAGCTCAGAATCTTTAAGTGATATGCAAGATTTTAGTAAATCTATAAGATTACCACTTCCCTCAAGATATGGTGACTCAGACATTTCGTCAACACAGTGCATGTCTGTAAGAATTACCCCTAAATTTGATAATCAGCAACAAACAAATACTGAACATGATTCCAGCTCTAGCTCAATTGATTTATTTAAAAAATCTCAAGTTGAATCTAATACTGAATTACAATCATATGCACTAACAGAAGAGAATACCAATTCTTTCTCACTTAATGAAAATACGCCAATTCATTCATATATACCATTTAATGCCACGGAGGCCTTAAATTTCATAGAAACAGCAAGTAAACTTAAAACTGTTTCAATAACAAATTATGCGATTATTAACAGTCGTGAACCTCAATTAAATCCACTAACTGAAGATATATTGTTAGAGCTTTACAATGATAGCACATCAAAAACCTTAGTTTATACAGTTGCAAAGAATTGCATTAGTGTTGAACAATTTGTATTTTCAGAATTATATAAATGGCTCCTCATTTCATATAACCGTGGCTGTATTAACGAAGAGCAATTTAAATCACTTTCAAAAAAATTACCAAATGATTTAATCAATTTCTTAAACCAAAATATATTTTCTGACCCTTTCCGCAACCCTGGTCAAGTTAAAGGGTTTCATGCAATAATATCTCGATTTATATATGATTCCATTGAATCTGAAATAAAATCAAAAATTTAATTCATAAATATCATTTATTATAAATTACTATTAGGCATATTAAATCAAGTATATTTAACGATATTTCTCAATAAATATTTTTGTGAAATTATAAAATAAATAAACGCAAATTATTGTAAACCTCGTTAAATCATACAATTGATATTATGCCTAATTTTAGTTTATAATGTTAATATGTCTTATTGCCAAAACTCAGCTTAACAATAAATTAAAAACAACTAAATTCTATGAGAGGTTGTGTATAATGTTTTTATTAATTAAAAAAGCGACTATTAAAGCTTTAGCGGCTGCACTAGCTGTTGCCTTATCTATTACTATAATAGTCAAAAAAAACTTTACATCATACAAAATAGAACCTATTACTTTGACTCCTCTGGGTAACCCACCGACTACCGGTGTTATATGTAATTCCCAAAGCATTAATTATGTTAAACAAAACGATATAGATACGTCTGATAATACGTCTCTTGACATTTTTGATATCCGTGAGCCTGAAAGTCAAAATAGCACTCTAGACCAATATAATTTCTATGATAATAAAATAATTTGTGAAGAAAATCAATATAATATCGATTATTCTTCTGAATTAATGGATATGTCAATGCACGATATAGAAGCCACTGAATTTTATGATTTAAATGATGATCCGTTTGATGCTAACTTCACCCGTGAAATGTGTGTATATAAATTTCTAAATAATGTCGATAATGATATTTTAGAAAATCCTAACATCATTGAAAATTTCTTGGAAAACGTGTGTGAAGTTTCTTTCAATAACTATGATGACAATAAGCAAGATACCACAGAAAATGATAGTAATAACATTAACAATGAGCTTGAAACTTTAAAAGAAGAAAACCAACCAATAGAAGACAACGCTAATACCGCTTCATTAAACAAGAAAAAGGAGCAAATATTTGATGAAAGCATTAAGGTATTATATAACTCTTTTAATCGTTCTCCAAATAAATTCGAAAATACTATAGATGCATGTATTTTCTGTAAAGTTAAGGAGGTCATAAAAAATAAAAATATCAATAAATCTCTTCTTAATATGGATATTTTGTATTTTAAAGACAAATTTCCTGATTATATAAAAACATTAAAGCATAAAGTATATAAAGACTTAAATGAAATTCCTAATTTTGACCCTGTAAACAATATTGATCACTTTAAACAGTTTATATTAAAATCATTTGAATATATATATAGCAATACAAATTATTTTGAACAAAACAATATAAACAATAGCAATAATATTAATAGTGGCTCTGAATCTTTAATTACAGAAACTCCATCAATAAATACCAATTCTAAAATTTCTTCAGATGAACAAGCACAACATAATTATGGTAAAACTATCCTAAAATTGCATGATTTTGTCAGCAAAAGTCAAGATAACTTAGATAATGTTATGGCTATATATATTTTTTCTATATTAAAAAATGTTATCAACAATTCGCAATATGTAAATAACCATTTCCTTAATATGGATTTTAAAACTTTTAAAAATAAATATCACAATGATATAAAAACATTTAAAAGCAATTTATATGCAAGCTTAAATAAAAATTCACTTTGTGATCCTCTTAACAATATTGATCATTTTCAAAATTTTTTAATAGAAATATCCAAACAGCTAAGTGAAAATCCAAGTATTTTTAAACTATACATTCCAAAAGAATCATTTTATACGAAAAATAATTCAAAAACAATCCCTGATGAGTATAAACTCATCGACCCAAAAACCGGTTCTGAGTACTGTAATTCTGAAAAAATGTTGAATGATATTGCAGATAATGCCTTAAAGTGTGGCTTTTCCACTAAGGATATAATATTTCAACAATTATATACATTATTTTACAGCTACGACATAAATATTCAACTTATCAATAAAAATGATTGTGAAAAATTCGCCCAAAAACTAGCTTCTGATTTAAACAAATCTTTTAATAATCAGTCTATTAAAGCTATTAAAGAATGTCCAATACTCATAAAACAAATAGCTCATTTTATAAACAATCATTTTCACGAAATTAAGATCTGCATGATATACGATAATTATGATATTTATAACAATTTAAATTTGAATGAATTTTTAACGCAGTTACACTCACTAACTAAAAATAACACAAATATATCTATCAGCAATAACAACAATAACAGTATTAATAAAGTTAACAACACAATTAACAATAATAACAATAACAATATTGATAAAATTAAAAGTAACAACACAATTAGCAATAATAACAAAGCATACGTATGTAAGAAAATGTATAACAACTTTTTAAATAATGAAGATGATATTCATAGTATTATAGCCTCACGATTACATGTAGAATTTTTAGATACTATAAAGTCTGTATCTAATAGTACAAATGATTTAAAAATAATTATGAAAACTTTTAATCGTTTTTGTTCTTATCAAGACTATTTTGCTCAAAAGTTCATATCATATATGAAATTAGATCTTTATACCCTATATTCCCCTAATATAACTTTAGACCAATTTAGCAAGATAATAGAACAAATAGATACATGGATAAGTGAAAATTTTGATGATTTAATTATACCTATGATAACTAACGCTGACCTTAGCTATCATTCTTTTATATCAGCAGACCTTTCCCCTTTAATCGAAGCAAATTTTAAATTTAAATCTAATTCTAAAACTAACCTAGTTAAAAGCATATCTCAATTTCACAAAGTGGTTAAAGATCACAACTATAAAATTGCAGATGTCGTATTCTCAATGTTATGTACAACTCTTCAGTTCGACAAAGAATATAGCAATTTCGACAACACAACCCTTGAAAAATTCGCAGTCTATATAAGTAAATTCTTAAATGATAAGCCACGTATTAAATCTTTAAAAGATTTCAAAGTATTTAAATCATATTTACAAACGGCAGATAAATGGATATGCAATAATCTTGGTGATTTCATAATAAAAATTACAAACGATAAGCAAAACAATATTGATAATCCTTTTCAATCTGACACTAATTTAACTTCACTAGATAGAGATACCTGGAATAAAGAGTCTATTAAAATAAATCGACAAATAATAGAAAACCTTAAAATTTATATAAAAATCCCAAATGAGGATTTTCAGCTATTCTTTAGCAGCCTACTAGCAAATGATACTATGGCATTCTTAAATCATAATTTACCTTCTAATCCTTCATTGAGCATTAACGACCTATCCACTTTCATGGAGGCACGAGCTCAAAAGCATTTCAATACTCTTTATATATTGTACAAGTATATAAAGAATAAATCACATTAATTCCAATATTGTAATTGGTATAAAATTATGTAGCTGACATTTTCACATAATTTTAAATTTTAATACTAGAATCCCTTTCTGTTAAGCTTCAAACAATAAATTAAACACCATAAAAAAGTAATTTACAACTATTTTATTCATTAAATAATTAAGGATTTTTATGGATAAAATACTCATATTAAATTTATTTTATTAAATTAAATATTTTGTAAATAATAACAACACATACTTGCTAATTATTATTAATTTTATTTAATTAAACAATTGACATTTTATATAATTTTAGTTTATAATATTAGTGTAGTTTATTGTTAAATCTCATCCAAGCAATAAACCAAAAATTAAAATATTTAAATTATATGAAAGGTTGTGTACAAATGTTTTTATCAATTAAAAAATTAA
>CALWVF010000011.1 GCA_944384925.1 uncultured Clostridia bacterium | reverse complement strand
AGATATTAAGTACAAGTTAAATAAATTTTGCATAGAATCAGTATTTTCTCTGAAATAACTATTTTGAATGATTTCAGCATAGTCAGCATAAAGTAAATTATTAGGTAAAGTAAATAGTTGCGATTCTTGAATGCGAAAAGTGTCTAAATTTGTTCCATTTTCAATAAGTTCATTAACATTAGCAAGATTAGGAATAGTTAAATGATCAGAGTGCCTATCTTGTCTTTCTAGCAATTGTTGATTTGCTGGCCAATCTTGGCTTTGCAAATAGCTAACTGTTATCATTATGAGTCCAATGACAAATTGAACAACATATAAAGTAACAAAGAAACAACCAATTCTACTCATTATTTTTTCAAGTTTTTGTGAAAATATTAACATAATACATATACTCTCCTTTAAATTTAATATACATATAAATTATATCTTATGTACAAAAAAATACAATTGGCAAAACAGAGAAATAACAAAATAAAATTTAATTAATTTGTGAATAATAACCCAAAAAATATAAAATACTAATATATTCTAACTTGACTAAATTTAATGTTATGATATAATTTATATTAAAAATATTAATCTATTAAAGGAGGAGATACAGTGGATATAATGCCATATATATGGCTAGTTGTTGTAATAGTTATGTCTGTTGCAGAGGCTGTAACTGCTCAGATGATTTCAATATGGTTTGTTTTAGGTGCTATTGCAGCATTAATTATAAGTATTTTTACAGATTCCATTACTATTCAAATATTATCATTTATTTTAGTCACATTTATTTCTTTATTAGTTACTAAACCATTGGTACGAAAAGCTATGATGTTTAAAAAAGAAGATACTAATGTAGGAAGATATATTGGTAAAATAGCTGTAGTTACAGATACAATAGATAATAGATTTGGTACAGGCCAAGTTAAAATTAATGGATTAATATGGACGGCTAGGTCTTCTGATGATAGTATAATACCAATAGATTCAGATGTTTTAGTTGAAAGAATAGAGGGAGTAAAGCTTATAGTTACTAAACTAAAAAATAATTAGGAGGGTATGTTATGGCAATTTATGTTTTATTAGTTCTTATTTTATTTATTCTTATTGTAGTTATATCTAATATTAAGGTGGTTCCTCAAGCTCATGCTTATGTCATGGAAAGATTAGGAGCATATCATACCACATGGAGTACAGGCCTTCATGTAAAAATTCCTTTTGCAGATAGGGTTGCTAATCGTGTATCACTAAAAGAACAAGTAGTAGATTTTCCACCTCAACCAGTTATAACGAAAGATAATGTTACAATGCAAATAGATACTGTTGTATATTTTCAAATTACAGATCCTAAATTATATGCATATGGTGTCGAAAGGCCTATTTCTGCTATTGAGAATTTAACAGCAACAACACTTAGAAATATCATAGGTGATTTAGAATTAGATCATACCTTAACATCAAGAGATGTTATTAATACAAAGATAAGAGTTATATTAGATGAAGCTACAGATGCATGGGGAATAAAAGTTAATCGTGTGGAACTTAAAAATATTCTTCCTCCAAGAGAAATACAAGATGCAATGGAAAAACAAATGAAAGCTGAGCGTGAACGTAGAGCAAGGATACTTGATGCAGAAGGAGAAAAAAGAAGCGAGATTCTTGTTGCAGAAGGGCACAAGGAGTCAGCAATATTACGAGCAGAGGCAGTGAAAGAAACTAAAATAAGAGAAGCTGAAGGCGAAGCTACAGCAATATTATCTGTTCAAAAAGCATTTGCAGATAGCTTGAAATTACTAAATGAGTCTTCTCCAACAGATAAGGTTATAATGTTGAAAAGCCTTGAATCACTAGCAAAAGTTGCAGATGGCAAGGCAACGAAGATTATTATACCTTCGGATATACAGTCGTTGGCTGGATTAGCTACTTCGTTAAAGGAATTAGTAGTGGACGATAAGGCAACGAATGAAAAATAACTTTGATATTTTTATTAATATATTGAATAATATAAGGGGTTATATATTTATATATATGACCCTTAAAATATATAAAAATTAAAATGGAGTTGATACCTTGAATGTTGGAGTCTCGACAGCTTGCTTGTATCCATTGGAAACTGAAAAATCTTTAAAAACTCTTTCTGATTTGGGCATTAATAAGTTTGAAATTTTTTTAAATAGCATATCGGAACTTAGTGACAGTTTCATAAATGAATTAAAAACTATATTATGCGCAAAAAATGGAGTAGTTAGTTCAATACATCCGTTTACCTCTGGTTTTGAACCATTTCTTTTATTTTCAGATTATTATAGAAGATTTGAGGATGGTATAGGGTTTTATAAACAGTATTTTAGTATAGCTAAATTATTAGGGGCTAAAGTTGTAGTGTTGCATGGAGATAACAGAAGATCTTATAATCGTATTACAGATAATGAATACTTTAGTCGTTTTATGAAGATGAGTGAATGTGCAGAAGAGTATAATATTATTTTAGCGCAAGAGAATGTAAATGGATTTAGAAGCGAATCCATAGAATTTATAAATAAAATGAATAATTATACAGGCAATAAAGCTAAGTATGTAATGGATATAAAGCAGGCAATAAGAGCAAAACAAGATCCGTATGTAATGTGTGAAGCTATGTCGTGTGGATTAGTGCATTTTCATATTAATGACTATAAAGAAGAACAAGACTGTTTGTTACCAGGTTTTGGAATTATAGATTATTCTAAGATTAAAAAAATTTTGGATTCTTGTAATTATAAAGGTGATATTATTATAGAAGTTTACAGGAATAGCTATTCTGACTTATTTGATATAAAAAAATCTTTTGATTATACAAAATGCATATTTTTTTAAAAATAAAATTGAATATTATAAAAAATATAGAAAAAAGATTGACTTATATCAATAGATAAGGTATAATATTTATTGTGTTAAGGTAATCGCATTAATTAAAATTGTTTTATTTTAAGGGTTAATTTTATTATAATTATTATTTATTTGGTATGCCCAAGTAGCTTATAGTAGAGCATTTGTAATAATCAAAGGTGTCGGTGCAAATCCGTCTGAGGGCAAATATTTTTAATCCAAAGCGAGGTAAATTTAATGTACGAAGATAAGACTCTCATTTGCAAAGAGTGTGGTGCAGAGTTCACTTTTACTAGTGGTGAACAAGAGTTCTATGAATCAAAAGGTTTTGTAAATGAACCACAAAGATGTAAAAGCTGCCGTGATGCTCGTAAAAACGCTAGTAAACCCGAACGCGAAATGTATGTAGCAAATTGTGCTTCTTGCGGTCAAGAAGCTAATATTCCTTTTAAACCACGTGAAGATAGACCTGTTTATTGCAGTGAATGCTTTGCAAAAATGAGGGAAGAATAAGCATATATTTAAAGTGAAATAAGTATCTTAGTTAATCTAAGATACTTATTTTTTATAAAAGTATTTAAAAGAATAAAAATAAATAAAATGTTAATATTTTCTTCCGGATATATCAAATATAAAGTTACATAGATATTCAGGATTATACAATCTAGTAAATTCTGCTGAGATACCTTGTTTTTTACCACCTGCAACAGCCTCAAGCTCGTCTTCAATTATTTCATGCTCAGTTTCTGTGCTTTTGTATTCGTTTAATTCTTTTAGCGTGAATTCATATCCTGATTCTCGTATAACACGCAAATACTCATTTTCGATGATTTTAAATTTTTCAGCTAATCCTAAATCACTTCTATTAGCATATTTTTTATTTAGCTTTCTTAACTTATTTTGAAGACTAGTATCATTTGGTAGTTCTGTTAAGAATTTTTTAACATTTTCCTTGGACATTGATATTCACCCCTTCCTTATAAAATATCCTAAATTACGATAAAAAAATATATTGTTTTATGAATTATAACATAAAAAATGTATTATTGCAATATCCTACAAGACTATTATATATAGTAAAACTTGGAAATATAGTTTAAACAAATATTGTAAACATTATTACCTATAAAGTTAGTATATGGGCTAATGGAAGAGAAATAAAAGAAAATGCTAAGTTGAATTCTCCACATGCGAACCAATATAAACTTGCGGGAATTGACATAATAGTTCCAATAATAGCGAACGGTGTTAAAAGAATTTTTCCAGTTTTGCATATTAAAAATATCATATGAATCCTCCGTAACTGAATTTTAATTATATTATATTATATTTAAATAAAAATGTATATTAATAAAACAATATTACAGTGTTTTTTAAATATATATTTATGATAAAATAAATTTACACATTATTAATTTATATAGAGCAAAAATGTAATATAATAATATAAGAAGATTGAAATAAAGGCGATGAATTCTTAATGGTTGGATATATTAAACCTTATAAACCGGAATTGAAAATAAAAGAATATAATTTATATAAATCTGTTTACTGTAGATTATGTAAAAGCTTGGGCCAAAATTTTGGCCCTATATCTAGACTAACTCTAAGTTATGATTGTACTTTTTTATATATCTTATGTTTAGCGTTAAGAGATAGCTGTGTAAGTATTAAATCAGGGCATTGCTTAGTCAATCCACTTAAAAAGTGTAACTTTTATGATGACGATAACGATAAATTTGGTTTTATCTCAGCACTTTCGGTAATGCTATCTTACTATAAATTAAAGGATAATATTAAAGATAATAAATTTATTAATAAAATAAGAAATTCTTGTTTGTTGCCATTTTTTATTTATTCATATAGAAAAGCTAGTTTACAATACCCTGAGATAAACCAGATAATAATCGATTTTATATCTCAACAAGATGAAGTGGAAAAATTAAGTTCAGGAACAATAGATCAATGTTCAGAACCAACAGCTAATATGTTATCTAGATTACTAATGTTAATATCAAATGATGAAGTTCAACAAAGAATATTAAGAGAGTTTGGATATTTTATTGGTAAATGGATTTATTTGATGGATGCTGCTGACGACATTGATGAAGATTTAAAAAATGGAAATTTTAATCCGTTTGTGATAAACTTAATAAATAATAAAAAAATAGATAAGGACAGTATTATTAGCTATTGTAATTCTATTTTAAATCAATCTTTGTCTAGAGCAATAGAAGCTTATAACCTTTTAGATATTTTTAATTTTAAGGAAATATTAGATAATATACTAAATTTTGGTTTACCATCGATGCAAAAACAAAGATTATTTGATAAAAGGAGAAATTGATATGGTCGATCCTTATAAAATATTAGGTGTTTCAAAAAATGATTCAGATGAGAAGATAAAAAGTGCATATAGAGAGCTAGCAAAAAAATACCATCCTGATAATTATGATTCAAGTCCATTGTCGGATTTGGCAGCAGAAAAAATGAAAGAAATAAATGAAGCATATGATACGATAATGAAGCAAAGAAGGAATAAATCAAATGAATCTGAATTTTATAGTGACGGACATTATAGTGGTGAGTATAGTGATATCCGAAGAATGATAATGAACGGAAGACTCGATGATGCAGAACAAATTTTAAATGGAGTTCCTTTGGATAGACGAAGTGCCGAATGGTACTTTTTAAAGGGTTCAATTATGTATAAGAAAGGTTGGATTGAAGAAGCTTTTTATAATTTCGATAGAGCATGTAGAATAAATCCTGGGAATCAAGAATACAGAGCAGCCATGAACAGAATGTATAATCAAAGAAGCGGAAATTTTGGCGGTTTTAACCCTAATGGAGCTTATACCAATAGAGGGTGTTCGTCATGCGATGTCTGTACTTCTTTGATATGTGCGGATTGTTGCTGTGAATGCATGGGCGGAGACTTCATAAGGTGCTGTTAATATTTATATAATTGTAAGGAGGATTTTTAATTGAACAACAATGGAAAAACAGCTCTTTGTGGGATGACTACTTCTATAAGTGTATCATTAATGTTTTTGACAGGTATTTTGCCTGCGCTTACATATACACTGCCTGCTTTTGCAGGTGCAATTTTAATAATATTAGTTATAGAACTTGGAAATAAGTGGGCATTTATGTCTTATGTTTCAGTGTCAATATTATCAATATTCCTTGCTGCAGATAAAGAGGCTGCTTTAATTTTTATAGCCTTTTTTGGATATTACCCTATTCTTAAGAATAATATTGAAAAAATAAAGAATAAATTTTTAAGGATATTATTAAAATTATTAACTTTTAATTTTTCAATGTCTATTTTTATATTTTTAACAATAAAATTAATATCATTTCCTAGAGATATAACTGAGCTTATGTATCTACCTATATATTGGTTTGTGTTGATATTTATAAATTTTATATTTATCTTATATGATTATGTTTTATCTGGTTTTATAATAAAATATAATAAGACAATAAAGAATACTATAAACAAAATTTTATATAGATAGATTATTTAGGGGAAATGCAAGTGGAAAATAAAAGAGTATTTAAATTAAGCCCAAGATTAAAATTGTGTTCAAATATGGTGAGAAGCGGTACAAAGCTTGTGGATGTAGGAACAGACCATGCATATTTGCCAATATGGTTGGCTATGAATGGGATTATTAAAAGTGCTATAGCTGCTGACTTGCGTGATGGGCCTTTAAAAATCGCTAATCAAAATATACTAAAGTATGGTGTGGAAAACATAGTAAAAGTTAGACTATCAGACGGATTAAAAAAGATATCAAGTGAAGAGGCTGAAGACATTGTTATTGCTGGTATGGGTGGAAATTTAATTTTTGATATAATTAAATCAACAAATTGGTTGAAAGATAAGAATAAAAATATGATAATACAGCCTATGTCTTATTTTAAAGAAATTAGAGAATTATTAATTTTAAATAGCTATGATATTTATGAAGAAAAAATTGTATTGTCTGAAGGAAAAATATATGTTGTAATGCGTGTTGGTTATTCAGAAAAGATTTCTTTAAAAGGGGATTTATTTCCATATATAGGTTTATTAGAAAATTCTGAAAAATTAAACGTGATTGAATATAGCTATATAGAAAGAGAAATAAGAAATCTTAATAATAAATTATTTGGGTTTATATCTATGGGGCTAGTTAATGAGGCAGATAAATTAAAGAACATAATTGAAAAGTTAAAAGAATTTATAAATGAAAGAAATAAAGATTTTTGATACTTACAATTTTATAACTAAGGAGTGGCTGAAATGACTACTGTAAAAGATATATATGAATTTATAGATAATATAGCACCATTTAAAACTGCTATGGATTTTGACAATGTTGGTCTGCTAGTAGGTGATATTAATCAAAAGATTAATAAAGTTCTGTTAGCTTTAGACATAACAAATAAGGTTGTGGAAGAAGCTACTGAAATAGGAGCAAATTTAATAATAAGTCATCATCCTGTTATATTTAATTCTTTGAAAAAATTGGATGCAAACGATGTCCCATATATGTTGGCAAAATACAATATTAATGCTATATGTGCACATACAAATCTAGATATATCAAAATTTGGTGTAAATAACTCTTTAGCAGAAGCTTTAGGCTTGGAAAGTTTACAACCATTAAATATTTGCTATAGTGAGAATTATAATAAAGTTGTGGTATTTTGTCCAAAAGATAGTTCGAATGTTATTAGAAAAGTTATTGAGACAGAAAATGTAGGAATAATTGGAAATTATAAAGGATGTAGCTTTTCAACTACAGGTGAGGGAAGATTTGTTCCTATGGAAGGTTCTAACCCGTTTATTGGAGATAAAGGGAGATGCGAGACGGTTTTAGAAGAAAAAATAGAGTTTTTATGCAAAAAAGGACAAACTAGAAGGATAGTAGAGATAATTAAGAATATTCATCCATATGAGGAGCCTGTTGTTGATATTTTTGAAGATAAGGCTGTTAGAGAAGATTTATCTTTAGGGCTAATAGGTTTTCTGAAGGATAAGATGTCTGTAGAGAATTTTGCACATCATGTTAGAAAATGTCTTAAGTGTAATGGGGTTAGGTATATAAGTAGCAGTAAAATGATTAGAAAAGTTGCGCTTTGTTCTGGATCAGGAGGAAATTTAATTTATGATGTGATAAGAAGTGATGTAGATGCGTACTTAACAGGTGAAATAAAATATCATGAGCTGTTAGAAGCAAATAAACATGATATAACTGTTGTAGATGCAGGGCATTTTGCGACAGAAGATGTGGTTATAAATCCATTGTTGAATATGTTGAGTAATAAATATAGGGATATAAAATTTTTAAAATCTTCTGTTCTTAAAGATATTATTAATTATGCAGTTAATTAAAGAGGAGAAAATAATATGGCTCTCGATGGAATTTTTTTAAGTTGTTTAAAAAAAGAACTGAAGGATAAGTTAATTGATGGAAAAGTAGAAAAGATATATCAACATAGCAGAGAAGAACTTACTTTTGTGATAAGAACTAAACTAGGCTCTTATAAATTGTTTATGTCGGCTCGTGCAAATAGCCCAAGAATTAACATAACTGAACATATATTAGAAAATCCAAAAACACCTCCTATGCTATGTATGCTATTTAGAAAAAAATTATGTGGAGCAAGGCTAATAGATATCAAACAAATGCATTTAGAAAGAATATTATTTTTGGATTTTGATGCAACTGATGAAATAGGTGATAAAACAAGGTTTACGTTAGCAGTTGAAATAATGGGTAAGCATAGTAATATTATATTATTAGATGAGAATAGAAGAATAGTAGACTCATTAAAGCGTGTAGGCTCTGATATTTCCTCTAAAAGGCTAGTTCTTCCTGGGATAGAGTATAAGATGCCGCCTGCACAAGATAAAAAAAGTATATTAGAAGTATCTGCTGATAGTATAGCTTGCAATATTTTGGAAAAATATCATGGAAGTGGACTTGATAAGGATATTTTAATGACTATACAAGGGGTATCACCAATTGTTTGTAGAGAAATAGAATATAATGTATTTAAAAATATTAATATAGCTAATCAAGAGGAAGCTTTAAAATATCAGAAAGAAAAATTAGTTTCGCAAGTAAAGTTATTGTCGGATATTGCAAAAAATAATTTGGGAATACCTTATATGATAAAAGATTTAGATGGAAAACCACTAGATTTTTCATTTATAGAGATCAACCAGTATTTGGAGCTTGCAGAATTAGTAAAATATGAGACTTTTTCAAGGCTATTGGATGATTATTACTTTGAATATGATAGATTTTTGAGGATACGTTCTCGAGAACATGACTTAATAAAGTTTATAAATAGTTATATAGAAAGACTAAATAAAAAAATAGGGATACAATATTTGGAATTACAGAAAAGTACTAAAAAGGACTACACAAGAACATGTGCTGACTTAATTAATGCAAATTTATATAGGATTAATAAGGGGATGACACATATTGAATTGGAAAATTTTTATGATTTAAATAATTCGGTTATATCAATAAAACTTGATCCACTTCTAAGTCCATCTGAGAATGCCCAGAAATATTATAAGGACTATAAGAAGCTTAAAACAGCGGAGATAGTATTAAAAGAACAAATTAGTTATGCAAAAAAGGAACTTGTGTATATGGAATCTATATTAGATTTATTGAATAGGGCAGAAACCGAAGACGAAATATTAACTATTAAGCAGGAATTGATAGAACAGGGATATATAAAAAAACATAATAGAAATATTAAGAATAACAAATTAAATTCGTTAAAACCATTAGAATTTAAATCTAGTAATGGATTTAAAATATTAGTTGGTCGTAATAATAAACAAAATGACTATTTGACACTAAAACAGTCGAGCAAAAATGATATTTGGTTTCATGTAAAAGATATTCCTGGTTCTCATACTATTATGTATGTAGAGGGAAAAAAACCTCAAAGAGAAGACTTAATGGAAGCGGCATGTATTTCATCATATTATAGTAAAGCTAGGCAGTCATCGCAAGTTCCGGTAGACTATACATTTGTTAAAAATGTTAGCAAGCCTTCTGGGGCAAAGCCTGGTATGGTAATATATGTTAATAATAAGACTATTTTTACCAATCCTGACTTTAATATTGTTGAAAAATTGAAAATATGATAAAATATTATGTAATTTTTATTTTATTAAATTAAGTGTGGAGCGGATAATAATGTCGAAAATAAGACTTTCTGGAATAATTAGAGAATCAATTGTTGATGGACCAGGAATAAGATTTGTTATATTTACACAGGGTTGTAATCATAATTGCAAGGGTTGCCAGAACATTATTACTCATGATGTTAACGGTGGATATATAAGCGATACAGAAAATCTTTTAAATGCAATAAAGCAAAATCCTCTTTTAAGTGGGGTAACGTTTTCAGGTGGGGAACCATTTTTACAAGCCAAGCCTCTTGCAGAGCTTGCCAAACAAATACATTCAATTGGATTAGATGTAATTACTTATACAGGATATACTATTGAAAAACTTATGAGAGGAATTAATGAAGACAATGGGTGGAAGGATTTGTTAGAACAAACAGATATTTTAATAGATGGACCGTTTATTGCTGAAAAGAAATCTTTGTTATTAGAATTTCGGGGATCTTCAAATCAACGTATAATTGATCCAAGGAGTTCTTTGAAATTAGGAAGAGCTATAGAGAAGACATTTTGTTCTTAATGTAAAAGGAATGATTTATTAATAAATCATTCCTTTTTCTAATATTATAAGTAGCACAAAATATAATTTACATATGTCTAAAGATAACTAATATTAAATTTATAATACTAATAATTTATATAACAATTTTAGAGATAAAATAAACCAACCATTATTAATAAAATTAGTTGGTTTAATAAAATAATTATGACTGGGCCTATAAGCCGAGTTCTGTCGAGAGCAGTTATCTATCTTGACTGAATGTTACCATTTAGTTCTATGCCACCTTCTCGGAACACATCAGGCAAATATACAAGTTCCTCTGCGGTGTTGCTCCAGGTAGGGTTTACATAGCTATGTAGTTTCCTACATACTGGTGAGCTCTTACCTCGCCTTTCCATCCTTACCTTATAATAAAATATAAGGCGGTTTATTTCTGTTGCACTTTCCCTAGGGTCGCCCCCGGCGGCCGTTAGCCGTTACCTTGCCTTTTGGAGCTCGGACTTTCCTCAAATGTGATCTTTCGATACTACATTCGCAACTGCTCAGCCCACTCACATTTTATAATTTTATTATATATGTTGTTAAGTGTCAAGATAAAATTATTTTTATTTTTGGAAAAATGTTGCTGTTATTTAATAAAAATGATATAATTAAGCGTATTATACCTTTGGTAATTTGGAAAGATAATTACAGAAAGGTGTGATATTATTTGATAAATAATAAAAACGTTAGTTTATTAAATTCTAGTGATATGAATGTTAAACAAAATGATGATACAGAACAACAAGATAATAATGAAAATAAAGATGACAACACTGTTGGAAGTAGATTGCAGTCAGATAATATTAGAGAAATGGGATCTGTAATTACTGGTAATGGAAAACATAAGATTTACTGTTTAACTATAATAGGCCAAATAGAAGGTCATTATGTATTGCCATCTCAAAATAAAACAACAAAATATGAGCATGTTATACCACAACTAGTAGCAATAGAAGAAGAGCCAACTATAGAAGGACTATTAATTTTGCTAAATACTGTTGGTGGAGATGTAGAAGCTGGACTTGCAATTGCAGAATTAATAGCAGGAATGAAAAAACCAACAGTTTCTATGGTATTGGGTGGAGGGCACTCGATAGGTGTACCGTTAGCTGTTTCTGCCAAGAAGTCATTTATTGCAAAGTCTGCATCTATGACAATTCATCCGGTTAGGATGAGCGGAACAATGTTAGGAGTTCCTCAAACATTTGAATATTTTCAACGTATGCAAGATAGAATCAGTAATTTTGTCACAGATAATTCAAATATATCTTCAGACAGATTCCATCAACTTGCTATGAATACAGGAGAATTAGTTATGGATATAGGAACTGTTTTAGATGGGGAAGATGCAGTTAATGAAGGACTTATAGATTATATGGGTGGCTTATCTGATGCTCTTAATTGTCTTTATAACATGATGAGTGGGAACAAAAGTAATGCAAAAGGGCAAAAAAAGTCTGAAAAAAAGGCTAACAAAAAAACTAAAAAGAAATAATTTTATTTTAGGGAATAAATTATTTCATTCCCTAAAACTACATATTATTAATTATAAGTAAAAATGTTATTTACATATTGGAGGAAGACATGGATATTTTTAATGCAATTATACAAGGCACATTGCAAGGGTTAACAGAATTTTTACCTGTTTCAAGCAGTGGACATTTAACATTATCTCAACATATTCTTGGAATAAAGGGAAATAATTTATTTTTTGATGTAATGCTACATATAGGTACATTAATAGCGGTTTTAGCAGTATATTATAAGCTTGTAATAAGATTAATTGTAGCATTTTTTCAAATACTAAGAGCTATAGTTACAAGAAAGTTTCAATGGAAAAAAACAGATTATGATCAAAGGCTTGTAATAATGCTTATTGTTGGCTTACTGCCACTATTTTTTTTGTTTTTGCCAGTTCCAGGAACTAATATGAACATAAAAGATTTTGTTGAACAGTGGTCTAATAGTGGTAATATCTTTATAGTAGGTTGCTCACTAATTGCTACAAGTATATTACTTACAGTTGGTTTAAGAATAAGTAAAGGCAAGGATTCTGAAAAACAATTAAAAAAGCAATATAATATTATCGATTCAATATGTGTAGGATTTATGCAACTCTTAGCAGCTATATTACCAGGATTGTCTAGATCTGGTTCAACTTTATCTGTGGGACTAATGAGAGGAATAGACAAACAAACAGCATTAGATTATTCATTTGTTTTAGGAATACCGGCAATTTTAGCAGCTGCAGCTGTTGAATTAAAAGATGTTATGTCCTTAGATTCTTTTAGTGTAGACATATTGCCAGTTATAATAGGAATGGTAGTTTCTGCAGTTGTAGGATTTATATCTATTAAATTATTCAAGTGGTTGCTGAAGACTGATAAAATGTATATATTTATTTTGTATACATTAATTCTTGGTATTGCTACACTAATTATCGATATGATTGAAAAAAGCAAAGGAATTAATATTTTTACAAACGCAATTTTATAAAGTATAAGGTGATAAATGGTGCCTAAGAAAAACAAAAAAGCTTATAGAGCTAGTGAAGTAAAAAAAAATAAAAAAAATATTAATAAAAAAAGAAATAATTATGTATCATCAAGCCCAGAATATGCAGGAGCAAATAACATCAATAGGAAATCAAAGAAACAAGATAATTTTAGGCTACAGGCATTTTCAATATTACTTTTTTCATTATCGGTACTTTTGACGTTTATAATATTGATACAAGGTGAAAACTTATGGAGAATAATACATAATGTGATATTGGGTTTATTTGGTGTATGTGCAATTTTATGGCCAATATTGTTGACTTATTCCTCTATTGCTATAGCTTTGGAAAAGCCTCAAAATAGTGTAAAATTTAAAATTTGTATGTCTATAATAGTTATAATTTTATTTTGTATGTTAGTATATATGTTTAATAATAGCGTATACCAAAATATAGATTCATACTGGAGTATTTTGTCTAGCCTATATAATCAAGGAACTTATAATAAAGGTTCAGGCTTAGTTGGAGGAATTTTAGGTGTTCCTCTTTTATACTTATTAGGAACATCAGGTGCAAGGGTATTAATTATATTAATACTATTTACAGCAATAATGCTTCTTACAAGAACTAGTTTAGTACAATTATTTAGATGGTTAAGAAAACCTGTAGATATAGTTGTGGAAAATATACATATCTCTAAGAATAATGAAAATAAGTTAAATGATATTTCTATAGATATTCCTTTAGAAGATAAAAAAGAAATAGATAAATCATTAAAAAGTAATAAAAAACTCGATAATTTAAAAAAAGTATTCGATATAAAAGAATTTGATGATGAAGCTGAACTATATGCAGATGCAAATGCTAGTAGTATTAAGAATAAAGTTAATAATATAAAGTTAGAAGTAATGGATAATAAAAGTGATGAATATGATAATGAAACTTGCTATCCACCTATTTTCCTACTAAAACAATCTGAGCCTATTAACGAAAATGATGTTAACTTGGAATTAGAAGCAAATGCAAGAAAACTAGTTTCAACCTTAAAAAGCTTTAATGTTGAAACGACTATAGTTGAATCGTGTAGAGGCCCTGCAGTTACAAGATATGAGTTGCAGCCGGCAGCGGGTGTAAAAATTAGTAAAATTACTAGTTTATCTGACGATATAGCATTAAATCTAGCTGCTTCAGGGGTTAGAATAGAGGCACCTATACCAGGAAAGGCTGCTGTAGGTATAGAAGTTCCCAATAAAATAGTAAGCGTTGTAAATATGAGAGAATTAATTACTTCTAATGAATTTAGATCATCTAAAAGCAAATTAACAGTAATATTAGGAAAAGATATTTCAGGAAATGTAGTTGTTGCAGACTTAAGTAATATGCCTCATTTGCTAGTGGCAGGTTCTACAGGTTCAGGAAAATCAGTTTGCATAAACTCATTTATAATAAGTTTACTATATAGGGCAAAGCCACAAGAAGTAAAATTGCTAATGATAGATCCTAAAGTTGTAGAATTGGGTGTTTATAATGGAATACCACATCTTCTTGTACCAGTGGTAACAGATCCTAGAAAAGCAGCGGGGGCTTTAAATTGGGCAGTAGATACAATGATAAATAGGTACAAAATGTTTGCAGAACATAATGTTAGAGATCTAAACTCCTATAATTCTAAAATGATTAAATTAAAAAATAGTTGCAAAAATCCTAAATCTGAAGACTACGAGTTAATGCCTCAAATAGTTATAATAATTGATGAACTCGCAGACTTGATGATGGCTGCACCTAATGAAGTAGAGGATGCAATATGCAGATTAGCTCAAATGGCTCGTGCTGCTGGAATGCATTTAGTTATTGCTACTCAGAGGCCGTCTGTAGATATAATTACAGGACTAATAAAAGCTAATATACCTAGTAGGATAGCACTTGCAGTTTCGTCTCAAGTTGATTCAAGAACTATTTTAGATATGAGTGGTGCAGAAAAATTACTGGGTAGGGGAGATATGCTGTTCTCGCCTGTGGGAACATCTAAGCCTAAACGTGTACAAGGTTGTTACGTTACAGATGAGGAGATAGAAAATGTTATTGATTATATAAAGAAATCATATGATGTTGATTATGATCAACAAATTATAGAAGAAATAGAGAAAAACTCAGTTGTAAGTAATGAAGAAGGTATTACTGTGACTCAAGATGAAGACCCAATGTTAAAAGAAGCAATTAAATGTGTTTTAGAATTAGGACAAGCATCGACATCGCTATTACAGAGAAAATTAAGGCTTGGATATGCAAGGGCAGGACGTTTAATAGATCAAATGGAACAAATGGGTGTTATAGGACCTTATGAGGGCTCTAAACCCAGACAAGTGTTAATAACGCACCAGCAGTGGAACGAGATGTGCAATAAGAATTATAATTAAAATTATATTTAATAGTAGAATAATTTAAAAGAGGTATTGTAGTTGAAAAAGTTTATACATTATAGAAGAGACAAGAAAATCTTTGTAAAAATTTGTGTTCTTATAGCATTGATATTATCTATATTCTTTGCTAATAAATATATTGATACTGACCTTGTAATTGGTGAAGTAATTGGTGCAGTAAGTAACAAAGACAAATCTGATTTTTCAGTTCATGTAATTGATGTCGGAAATGCAGATGCAATTTATATTAACTGTAAAGACCATAATCTTCTGATAGATGCAGGGGATATAGACCTGGATAATAAGGTTGTAAACTATTTGTCTGCTCAAGAGGTAGGTAACTTGGATTTAGTAGTTACAACTCATCCTCATCGAGATCATATAGGAGGAATAAAAAGTGTAGTAAATAATTTTAATATAGAACGAATGATGATGCCTGAATTGCCAGATGAGCTTATACCAACAACAGCTACTTATTTAAATATGTTAAATGCAATAAAGCAAAAAGGAATAAAAGTAGATAAACCAATTGCCGGTGAAAAATTTAACATAGGTGATATGAAAGTAGAAATTTTGGGTCCGATATCTTCTTATAAAGATATAAATGATTATTCAATAGTTGTAAAAGTAATATATGGTGAACACAGCTTTTTGTTTATGGGAGATGCGGAAAAGGATTCTGAAAGAGACTTAATTAATAGAGGCTATAACTTAAAATCTACAGTTCTAAAAGTTGGTCATCATGGAAGCCAAACATCAACAACAAATGAATTTTTATCTAAGGTCTCTCCTAAAATAGCGGTTATTTCTGTTGGAGAAAATAATTATTCATTACCTAAGCCAAATGTAATTAAGCGTTTAATAAACAAGAATATAGAAGTTTATAGGACAGATAAATGTGGCACTATTATATTTAAAAGTGATGGTGAAGAGCTTACAATTTCAATTGAAAGGGAAAATATATGAAGAGATTATATATAGATCGAATGGAAAGTATATATGCGATCTGTGAGGATGATAAATGCAATGCTATGCAAATACCAATTTCAAGTCTACCTAATGAAGCAAAAGAAGGAGATGTGATTATATTAACAAATCAAGGCGAAATAATTATAGATGAAAAATACACATGTAAAAGAAAAAATATTATAAAAAAAATACAAAATAAAATTTGGCATAATGAATAAATTGTTTTATGCTTTATCAAGAAAATTCATGCAAATAATATCATGCTATTTTGTTGCATGTTAACAAATTGTATGATATAATAAATCTATCTATATAATAGATGGGAAGGAAAGATAGAATGAAAAGATTTTTATTAATAGTAATGTCATTATCTATTTTTATTAGTTCAGTCGTCACTATTCCTAAAGCAAGTGCGTTGTCTATTTCAAACACAGATTTGCCGGAAGTAGGCAAAGTTGTCGAAGGTTTTAAATTAGTTGAAGTTATAGAAAATCAGCAGATAACGGGTCAATTGGCTATATTTAAACATGAAAAAACAGGTGCAACATTAGTTTACAATAAAAATAATGATAATAATCGTACATTTAGTATAACTTTTAAAACACCTTGTCTTGATGATACAGGGGTCAATCATGTTTTAGAGCATAGCGTATTAGGGGGTTCTAAAAAATATCCTTCTCAAGGTTTGTTTTTTGGTTTAATTAACCAAACATATAATACTTTTATGAATGCTATGACAATGTATGATTTCACAACATATCCATGTTCGTCATTGTCTGAGCCACAATTGCTAAAACTTTCTGATGTTTATATGGACGCGGTCTTTAATCCAATGGTATTAACTGATAAAAGAATTTTTGATAGAGAAGCCTATAGATATGCTCTTGATTCAATAGACTCTAATATAGAATTAACTGGAACAGTTTATAATGAAATGAAGGGTGTGTATGATTTAAATTATGCGCATATGTTGAATTTAGTAAATGAAATGTGTTCAAGCTCAGGGCCCACGTATGTTAGTGGCGGAGATCCTGCACATATACCTGAACTGACTTATGAGCAGCTAATTAGTACTCATAACACATATTATCATCCTTCAAATTGTATGATATTTTTATATGGTGACTTGAATTATAAAAAATTCTTTAAAATGTTTAACAATGATTATTTATCTAAATATGATTATAAAGAAATGACAAATTCTCAGTATGAAAAGGATATTATTAATTCTCCAGTACAAAAAGTATATGAATTTCCTGTATCTTCGCAAGATGAATCAAATAATAAGGATTTATTATCTTATGCATACGCTGTAAAGGATTTTTCTGAAGATGACAAATATGGAATGCTTATATTATCTAAAATTTTAAATTTTGAAGATTCAAAGTTTAAATCTGAATTAAAAAAGGAGTTACCAGAGGCAGTTGTTTCAGTATCATTTAATTATGACGGAAATGTGGGATGTCTTGAATTTTTTGGTCAAAATATAAAAAGAAATGAAAGAGAAAAGTTTAAAAATACTATAGACAGGATTATTAATAATATTATTGAAGAGGGCATAGGTGATATTGACATAATAGAAGGTAAAATTGCTGAATATGCATTTTATGAAGAGTTTCCAAAAGATAATACTAGTTGTGGAGTATATTATAGCAATTATTTAAGTTCAGTGTGGGCTAGAAATAATATGAATGATTTTATACAAGTGTTAAAGTTGGAAGATATTGATAATCCTTATATTAAATTAAAAGAAAAAGCTGAGGAAAATTATTTTGAGGATTTATTGAACACTTATTTTAAAAATAACCCTTGTAATGCATTTATTATAACAGAGCCAAACTCTGAACTTTATAAACTTGAAAAAGAAAATTTAGAAAGTAAATTAGCAAAATTAAAAAAATCTTTATCATTAGAAGAGTTAGAAACTTTTGTGAAAAGAACAAAAGAATTTGATGAATGGGCTGCAATGCAAGTACCAAAAAGTATGATAGATAAAATAGATGTTGTAAAAATAAAGGATTTACCTGAAGAAGTTGTATTTTACCCTGTAAATGATGAAAAAGTAGGGGCTCTAAGGGTTATTTCTTGCGAGGCAAGTTTAAAAAATATATGTTATAATTCTTTATTGTTTACTCCATTGGTTAATGAAGTAGAAGATTTGCATTATATGAATTTATGTAATTGCTTACTTGGAAAATTAGGAACAAAAACTTATGAAAAAAAAGAATTGCAAAAGCTAAACTCTAAATATAATCCTATAAATAATTTTTCATTTTCAATTAAAGAAAGCAATAATAAGATTGTGCCAAGTTTTAATATTTATTGGTATAACCTGTCTGATAATTATACTAATTCGATCGACATCATAAAAGAAATTGTTATGTACACAGATTTTACAGATATTGATACAATAAAAGATATTGTCAATAAAAGTATAATAGACTTTGAAAATAACCTACAGTATAATTTGTATTTAGCATTAAATAGAAGTTTATCAGGCTATGATAAACGCTATTTATATGAGTCGTACACTAATGGCCTTGAATATTATAACTTTCTCTTAGACATAAAAGAAAAGTTAAATTCTAACCCAGATGAGATTGTATCTAAGTTAGAAAATGTATATCAAAGAATGTGCAATAAAACTGATATTATGGCAACATTTATTGGAACTAATGATAATTTGAAAAAGTATAAGGAGAATGTTGTTTATTTAACAGATGAAGGTTTGGAATTAGGAATACAGTCATTAGATAAGTTTGAAATTGAATCTTTATCTAAAAATGAAGCAATAAAGACAAACTCTGATATTCAATATAATGTTATGTTATCTTCGTGGAAAGAATTAGGCATAAATTATGATGCAAAGTTTTTGCCTCTTTTAAATTTAATATCTGATAAATGTTTAAATCAAATTATTAGGCATAATATAGGTGCATATGGGGCGCAAATGACAGCAGACAAAAATTTCATATTCTTGTTTTCTTATAGAGATCCAAGTATTAAAGAAACATATAAATTATATAATAACTTACCAGAAGATGTAGCAAAACTCGAGATAAGTCAAGAGGATGTAAATGGCTATATAAAAAGTGCTTATTCATCTGTTGTTGTACCTAAATCTGATTTTATAAATGCAAGTTTTTCTCTGAGTTGTTATATAGAAGATATTTCAAAAAATGAACTATTAAAAGATTTAAAGAGAATAAAATCATCTAATGTTAAAGATATTAAAATTATAATAAATATGCTAAATAGGCTAGTAAATAAAAATAGTAAAATTACACTAGGGAATAGTTATACTATAGAGGAGAATAAGGAATTATTTGATAATATTATAGATATTAACAATAAAGACAATAGTAATAACTAAATTTTAGAAAAATAAAATATCCACCATACTTTTTAATGGGTGGATATTTTAAAATTTATGTTAAATTTTATGGTTGTATTATAAATGGTTTTATATCATCTAAAAATGATTGCGGACATTCTTCTTCAACTTTTAATGTTAATGGTTTAGACAAATCTAAACTAAAAATTCCCATAATAGATTTACCATTTACAACATACTTATCTGAATGTAAATTTATTGTTAAATCATACTTAGATACTGTATTTACAAATTTTTTGACTAATTCTATGGTAGATAAGGATATATATGCAGAATACATTAAAAAACCTCCATTTTTCATTTGTGTTAAAATTAGTTAGTAAAATCTATATAAATAATATAACAAAAGGATTAAACTTGTCAAGCATGATGTTAAATTATAATTAAAGTAATTAATAAGGGGTATGTATGAAATTTTTTATAATAACTTTAGGTTGCAAAGTAAATCAATATGAATCTGAAGTAATTTCTGAAATGTTAACTTGTGCAGGATTTTGTAATACAGAAAATGCCAATAACGCAGACATTGTGGTTATTAATTCTTGTACAGTTACTGCAGCAAGTGATCAAAAAATGCGACAGATATTGAACAAAATAAGAAGAGAAAATCAGAACTGTATAATTATAGTATGTGGTTGTATGCCTCAAGCATTTCCTAACAATGTTGAAAACTTAGATAATGCAGATATAATTTTGGGCAACTCTAATAGAAAAGACATTATCTCAAGTATTGAAGAATTTATAAAGACAAGAAAAAAGATAATTTTAATTAAGTCTCATGATAATGTTTTTGAAAAAATGTCTATTAATAGATTTAATGGAAGGACAAGAGCTTATTTAAAAATACAGGATGGGTGTAATAGATTTTGCTCTTACTGTATTATACCATATGCAAGAGGGAGAGTTCGGTCTAAAAAAATTAATGAAATTAAAGAAGAAGTTTTAGAATTATTGAGCAGTGGCTATAAAGAAATTGTGTTAGTAGGAATAAATTTGTCTTCATATGGTCAAGACCTTGGAGAAAATTTGTATAATGCAGTAGAAGCAGTTTGTTCGACAAGTGGTGTGAATAGAGTTAGGCTTGGCTCACTTGAACCAGAAAATTTAGATTTAGATACAATTAAGAAGTTAAATTCTTTAGAAAATCTGTGTCCACAGTTCCATATTTCTCTACAAAGTGGTTGCGATAATACTTTAAAGCGTATGAATAGAAGATATACAACTAAAGAATATTATAGTATAATTAAAAATTTTAAGAATGTGTTTTCAAATGTAGCTATTACTACAGACATTATGGTAGGATTTCCTGGGGAAAGTGAGACGGAGTTTCAAGAATCTATGGATTTTATTAGAAAAGTTGGATTTGCAAAGGCTCATGTTTTTTCATATTCTAAAAGACCAGGAACTAAGGCGGCATTATATGACAATCAGGTTAGTGATATAAAAAAGAGTGAAAGAAGCAAGAGGATGATATCGTTAGTTTCTGATTTACATAATGAATTTATTAATTCACAAGTAAATACAGTGCAAGAGGTGCTATTTGAAGGAATTAAGAACGAGAATTATTATGGATATACACCGAATTATACATATGTAAAAGTTTATAGTGATAAAAATATAAAAAATAAAATATTAAAAGTTAAAATAACTGGTATAGAAAAAGATTACTGTATAGGTAATTTAATATAAATTAGGTTTTATAAAACTTAAAGTATTAGTAATATAACTAATACTTTTTTATTAAAATTAGAACTTTTATTCTTTTATTATATTCATAGCATTTTGTATTTCATTGTAGCTTTGTGGATTGTTAAGGTATTCCCATGAGTACATCATAAATCCGTGACAACCAATACTTTTGCCATAATCTATCTCTGTTGCTATTATGTTATCTGAAGATTCCCAAGTTCCATAATCTGCGTTTGAACCTGCTTTATATATACCTAATCCAATATAAAATTTTATATTAGGGTTTGTAATGATACTTTTCCATTTGTCAACAGTTTCTTTATATGGTTTAGTAGGGTGTTCTAAGCTAAAGTATATTTGTGGGCACAAATAATCCACATATCCATTTTTACATCCCCATGTAATTACATCAGCTCCTAAGCTTATATCTTTTTCTATATTAGCTGCAGGAGATATTCCAAATTTTACATCCTTTTTTATAAATTTTATAGAACTATATACTCCTGAAATAAGAGAGTTTATATTATTTATTCTCCATTCTGTAAGCGATAATGGTATAGAGCCTTTTTCTAATCTACTTATGTATTCTTGATATGAAGTGTTATCAAATTCCTGTTTTGTTGTTGGATAAAAGTAGTCATCAAATTGTATTCCATCTATATCGTATTTAGAAACGACTTCTTTTACTCCATTAATAATAAGTTCTCTAACTTCTGAACATGCAGGGTTATAGTATTTGCAATTTTTGTAATCTATAACAGGGTTATTGTTTAATATATCTGAATTTTTTGTCAATTTAATGCACGGATTATCATTACTTAATTCCCTAGGGTACCCTAAAGATTGAATTCTAAATGGATTTATCCAAGCATGAAATTCCATGCCTGCTTCATGTGTAGCTTGTACCATATATTTTAAAGGATCATACCCTGGATTCATGCCTTGCTTTTTAGAGATAATGTGAGACCAAGGAAAATAAGAAGATGGATATAAAGCATCTCCATGTGAACGAATAGATACAATTAATGTGTTTATGTTATGCTCTTTAGCTACTTTGATTATATTATTAAATTTTGTTTTGAATGTTTGTTCGCTATAATCTGAGCCAGATAAATCTAGAGACATAAACGGTACCCAAACTGCGAGCATGTTTTTATTACTTGCCAGTGTAGTGTCGTCGTTATTATTGTGATTATTATTTTGCTCTTTGACGTCATATACACTATTTGTGTTATAGTTTGACGAATCATACTTATTGTATAAAATAATAGTAATGGAAACAAGTAGAATTAGTATGTACGAAGCACAGTTAATAAATGATTTTTTATTCATTGTTTGTTCCGCCTTATATTAAAGTGTTTATCAACATTAATAAATTTATAATCTATTAAAAAGTATACCTATAATTATTTAAAGCATATTTTAAATTTATCACTATTATTTTATATGCTTAAAATTATTATAGGTATACATAAATGGCTTATATTTTAAAATATCACTTTACATTGATTCTGGACATGATATTTTAAACATAGTTAAGATATTTTTTATAACAGTTTTAACCGCTACACATAAAGTTATTCTAGCTTGCATAAGAGGCTCATTATTAGTTTTTACTCTACATGAATTGTAAAATCTATGGAATAGAGTAGAAAGGTTAATAACATATTTGGTAATTCTTGCAGGATCATAGTCTTTAGCAGCATTTATGATTTCATTTGTATAATTAGAAAGATGAATTATAAGTTGACGTTCATCTGGTTCTTTCAATAGATTTAATTCTTGCTCGGAACATACTCTTTGTATAACCCCGCTTTGATTTAAGGATTTTATTATGCTACAAATACGAGCATGAGCGTATTGTACATAATATACAGGATTTTGAGAATTTTGTTGAACAGCTAAATCTAAATCAAATTCCATTTGAGTATTGGGTTCCCTCATGTTAAATAGAAATCTTGCAGCGTCAACGGGTACTTCATCTAGTAGATCTGAAAGTTGGATGGCTTTGCCGGTTCTCTTACTCATTCTTACCAACTCACCATTTCGTACAAGTTTTACTAATTGCATTAATACTACATCTAATTTTGAACCATCTAACCCAATTGCATCCATTGCTCCCTTCATGCGAGCAACATGTCCATGATGATCGGCACCCCAAATATCTATACATTTGCTAAATCCACGAGTTGAGAATTTATTTCTATGGTATGCGATATCAGCAGCAAAATATGTTGGGATACCATTTTTGCGAACTAATACTTCATCTTTTTCAGAGCCAAACTTTGTAGCCTTATACCATAGTGCACCGTCCTTTTCATATGTTAACCCTTTTTCAGTTAATAAATTTATAGTTTCAGTAACTTCACCATTACTATGCAATTCACTTTCGTGAAACCATTTATCAAAATGAATTCTATATTTGTCCATATCCTTTTTCATTTTTTCTATATTTTTTGGTAATCCAAAATTAACTAAAGCTTTTCTACGTTCGCTCTCATCTTTTTCAAGAAAGGAATCACCATATTTTTCAGCAAATTCTTTTGCCAAGACTTTTATATCTTCACCGTGATAGCTATCTTCGGGCATAGTTATAGTATTTTCTCCCTTAAATATTTGTTGGTAGCGTATGTCAAGGGACATTGCAAATTTTTCAATTTGATTTCCTGCGTCATTTACATAAAATTCCCTGTATACATCATAACCAGCAGTGTCCATAACAGCAGCTAGACAATCACCTAGAGCACCGCCTCTTGCATTTCCCATATGCATTGGTCCTGTTGGATTAGCAGAAACAAATTCTACCATAACTTTTTCATTCTTACCAAAATCAGATCTCCCATAGTTTTCTTTTAATTCTTCTATGTCTTTTAAAATTAGGGAATAAAATTTATCGCTGTAAAAAAAGTTTATAAAACCAGGTGCAGCAATTTCAAACTTTTCAAACATAGAATTTGATAAATCTATATTCGAACAAATAATATTGGCTATTTTCATAGGAGACATTCTAAATATTTTAGCTGAAGCCATAGCGATGTTTGTAGCTAAGTCACCATGAGCACGTTCAGCTGGTGATTCTATAGTAAATGTAGGTAATTCATTTTTAGTCAGTAAATTTTCTTTAAATGCTTTATTTAAAGCAGATATAATAATTTTATTTAGTTCATTTCTAGTTTTTATTACTATCTTAGACATTGTTGGTTGCTCTCCTTATTTTTATATATATTTTATTATAGCTAGTAACTGTTGAGTTAATATCCAGAGTATAGATAACTTCAATGGTTCCACCATTATCATCCAAGTTTATGTTTATTTTATTAGTGTATACACCTAAAATCATAAAGTAAGAACCTAAAGCATAATGACATTGATGACGTTCATTTTGTTCTAATGTAAGCCTGGAGCGTGAATTGTTAGATTTTATTAAAGTTATATGACTAGAACTTTGAATTTTTAATATATTTTTACTTATAGGTATATTTTCATTTTCATATTCATCATATATAATGTACCTTGTATGTCCCTTTTTCAAGTAAGTTCCTAAAGTGGTTAATTTTATAACGTCTTCTTGATTGTCGACAACTTGTGTACCTTCTATTGAAATAATATAATCATTGTTTGCCATTATTTTTCACCAATTTTATTAAAATTTTAATATATTTCTATATCAATTTTTTTTACATTATCACTTATATCTCTACCAAGAAATAATTTTGCAAAATCTGAAAATCCTTTTACACTATCACTAATATAAAAAGAACTGTTACCCTTGTGTGTAGAGTCGTTTAAAAGATCCATAGAACTTAATATTTGTTTTGCATAAATGGCAGTTTCATATCCAGAATTTATAAGATTTAAGTTATTACCCATAAAGTTTGATATTGCCTTTGAAATTATAGGGTAATGAGTGCAACCTAATATAAGAGTGTCTATGTTAGCTTTAAGCATATTTGAAAGATAATGCTCAATGGCAAGCTGTACGATAGGATCATCTTTGTTGGTAAATCCATGTTCAACTAAAGGGACAAACAAAGGGCAGTCTTGTTCGAATATTTCTAAGTCCTTATTTATTTTTTTTAATTCATTATAGTATGACCGACTTTTAATGGTCGCAGTTGTCCCTATAATTCCTATTCTGCCATTTTTTGTTTTGGATGCAGCAGATAAAGAAGTTGGAGTAACTACTCCTATAAATGGTATGTTCAAAGAATCCTTGAACTCAGGGACTACAGAACTTACTGTCCCACAAGCGACAATGATCATTTTAACATTTTTTGAAAGAAGAAAAGCTGTATCTTGAATAGCATATTTTTTTATAGTTTCTTTACTTCGGGTTCCATAAGGAACCCTTCCAGTATCTCCAAAATAAATAATATTTTCATTAGGAAGAATATTTAGGAGTTGTTTAACAGCTGTTAAACCACCAAGTCCAGAGTCAAACACTCCTATGGCGTTATTATTTGGCATTTAATTGCTCCTTCCTTTCGAGAGCAAGAGATATTAACTTATCTATAAGGTCTGGTAATGAAATACCTAATTGATTCATAAGCATAGGATACATACTTATAGATGTAAAGCCAGGAAATGTATTTATTTCATTTAGAAGTATTCTATTTGTATTTTTCTCTATAAAAAAATCAATACGAGAAAGCCCTTGACATCCTAATGCTTTATATGCTTTTAATGCAATTTGTTTAATTTTTTCTGAAGTTTCTTCGCTAATATGTGCTGGAATTAATAATTTGGAGTCACTTAAATATTTAGCATCATAATCATAAAATTCGTTTGATGGGGCAATTTCACCTATTGGAGATAAAATTGGATTATCATTTCCTAAAACAGCACATTCTACTTCTTGGCCAGTAATGGATTCTTCAAATAAAATTTTATTATCTTCGCACATAGCAGCATTAATTGCAGATATTAATTCTTCACGATTATGAGCTTTACTAATTCCAACAGAGGATCCAGCATTTGCTGGTTTTACGAATATAGGGTATGATTTTAATTCATTTTCTATTTTGCATATGCAATGTTGAATGTCTTTATTGAAATCTGCTGAACTTACCCAAGTAAATTTTGCTTGCTCTATTTTTGCATTTTCTAGCATTATGTTTGTTACAACTTTATCCATACACATAGCAGAGGATATTGTATCGCAACCTACAAATGGGATTTCACTTAATGTTAATAGTCCTTGAATTGTTCCATCCTCACCATTTTTTCCATGTAAAACAGGGATTACAACATCTACTTTTATAAATTTGACTTTATTATTTTCAAGTACCATGATACCATGTATTGAAGGATCAGGAATAATGTATGCTGGTAAGTTATCGCAATCATTTTCCCAACTTCCATTTTCTATGTTATTTATGTTACCGGAATATAACACCCATCTACCACTTTTTGTTATTCCTACAGTAATAATATCATATTTATCACTAGGAATATATCTCATGATAGTGCAAGCAGATTTTATAGAGACTTCATGTTCTGAAGATACGCCTCCAAATAAGATTGCAACAATTTTTTTAGGCATTTCAATCGCTCCTTCTAAAATAAAACTAAGTTGATTGAGCATGGAAAATATAAATAAATTATATGAACAATTAATATTAACATATTAATAAACTTCTTTCAATGCTTAATAACATTTATTTTAAAATAATATGAAATCTTATAATATTTTATATCGGGTTGATGTAATTGTTGATAAATGTATTAATTTCTGTTATAATATATTAAATTAGTAAATTTTAAGTGATTTTAAAACTAATATATTATTTAAATGAGTTTAATTAAGGAGAATAATTAAATGTCTAAGGTTACATTAATTTCTTATACACAGAATCCTGAAAAATTAATATCATCAGCAGCTAAATTGTGTTATTCACATTCATCTATAAATGATATTCAAGGTTCTTTAACCGACGAAGAGGCTGCTAAATTTGTAGATATGTTGTCTGCACTGGGTCATGAAAGTCCTATTGAGCATGTTAGTTTTACATTTGGAATAGAAGGAATTTCTAGGGCATGTCTTGCCCAAATTACAAGGCATAGGATTGCTTCTTTTAGTGTTCAAAGCCAGAGATATGTAAAGGAAAATATGTTTGAATATGTTACACCTCCCGAAATAAATTCTATTGTTCAAGCAAAAAAAGAATATGAATCATTTATGGCGGAATCTCAAAGGTGCTATTCAAATTTAACTAAGATATTGAAAAGTAAGCATAAAGAGAAGCTGTTGAAATCTGGAATGGATGAAAAAGTAGCAGAAAAAACTGCAGAGAAAATGGCAATTGAAGATGCTAGATTTGTTCTTCCTAATGCATGTGAAACTAAAATGATTTGTACGTTTAATGCTAGAAGTTTAATGAACTTTTTTAGGCATAGGTGTTGTAATCGTGCTCAATGGGAAATTAGAGATATAGCAATTCAAATGCTTAAATTAGTATTAGAAGTTGCTCCGTCATTATTTAAAAATGCTGGCCCATCTTGTGTTAAAGCTTCTTGCTCAGAGGGAAAAATGTCTTGCGGAAAGGCAAAAGATGTACGTGAATTGTTTAAAAATTTAAAAAATAATAATTAATTTAATATAAATGGAGGTACACAATTATAGTATATTTTTATATTATATGATGTTGTGGTTTAAAGCATATGAATGGTAAATTAATTGTGATTGAAGGTCTTGATGGTAGTGGTAAAGCAACGCAAACAGCAATGTTACGTAGTAAGTTACTTCAACTGAATTTAAAATACTATCAAGTAAGTTTTCCGGATTATAATAGTAGCTCTTCATCTCTTGTGAAGATGTATTTGAATTCGGAATTTGGAGAATCTCCAAATGATGTAAACGCATATGCAGCAACTTCTTTTTTTGCTGTAGATAGATATTCTAGCTACATTAAAAGTTGGAAGGACAAATACCAAAATGGCTATATTATTGTTGCTGATCGATATACTACTTCTAATGTAATATACCAAATGTCTAAATTAGGTATTGATAATTGGGATTATTATATTGATTGGATGCAAGATTATGAATATAATAAATTGGGTTTACCAAAGCCAGATAAGGTTATATATCTTGACATGCCAATTGAAATATCGCAAGAATTTATGAATAAACGATATAAAGGTGACGAAACAAAAAAGGATATACACGAAAGTAATATTCCATTTTTGAATAATTGTAGAAAAGCAGCTTTGTATGCAGCAAAAAGATTAAAGTGGGATGTAATAGAGTGTTCGAATAGTGGAATTCCTAGAGTTATAGGAGATATATATAATGATGTTCTATATACTTTAAGGGACATTTTAAAGTAGAAATATTTATATAACAAATTTTTTTGTATATAATACTTACATAAAATGATAATAGCGGCTATTCTATTATTGAAAGAGGTTTCAAGATGATTGATTTTAAGGTACCTGTTTTGCAAGATAAATTATGGGCTGAAGATATATTGAAATTTAGTGGGTATTATGGCTCAGATTGCTCTTTTGGAACTTTATATATTTGGTCAGACGTTTATAAAATAAAAATAGCAAGATATAAAAATTTTTTACTTAGGCTGTATGGCGAAAATGACATTTGTTATGGCTTTCCATTAGGGAATGGAGATTTAAATTTAGCTATTGAATATATTATAAATGATGCATATCAAAGAAAAATAGAATTTAAATTATTTGGTATTACAGATGAAATGAAAAATATTTTGGAATCTAAATTTAATGGAAAATTTGAATTTGAATGCGACAGAGATATTGCCGACTATTTATATAATTCTTCAGATTTAATTGATTTATCGGGGAAAAAATATCATAAAAAGAGAAATCATATATCTAAGTTTAATCGATTATATGAATGGACATATGAAGATATATGTGATATTAATATAGAAAATTGTAGAAAATTTATAGATAATTGGTTTTCAGATAATATCATGATTAAAGGGAATAATATTGAAAAAGAATATAAAGTTATATTAAAAGTATTGAATAATTTTAAAGAATTGAACTTAATTGGTGGTGTTCTGAAAGTTTCTGGAAAAGTGGTAGCACTAACTATAGGGGAAGAAATAAACAAAGAATGTTTTTTAATACACTTTGAAAAGGCAGATTATAACTATGATGGTGCTTATACAGTAATAAATAATGAGTTTTGTTTGAGAAATTTGAAAATGTATAAATATATAAATCGTGAAGAAGATATGGGTATAGAAGGTCTGAGGAAGGCTAAACTATCGTATCATCCACAAATTCTATTAAATAAATATAAGGCTATTTTAAAGGTGTAATTATGAGGTTAAGATTATCAAATGAATTAGATAAATTAGAGCTAATAGAAATATGGAAAAGATGTTTTGAAGATACAGATGATTCTATTAATTACTTTTTTTTAAAAAGGTTTGAACCTAATAAATGCACCGTTTGCGAGGTTAACTCAAAGGTAGTTGCATCACTCTATATGCTAGATGTGTATATATCAATTGAGGGTAGTGTAGAAAAAGCATACTATCTTTATGCAGCTGGAACACTACCAGAATATAGAGGAAAAGGCTATATGAAATCTTTGATTTCTTATGCTAATATAGTGCAGTTTTATAGAGGAAAAAAATATTCTATTCTATTACCAGCAGATGATTCACTTTATGATTACTATAAAATACTTGGATATAAAAAATTTTTTAAATCTTATTTTCTAAAACTTTCAAATTCGCAGATGAAAAGTTATATTAGGAATATTGATATTTTTAGTGAGAACTTAGACTTTAAAAATATATCATCGTTAAGATATAAACTTTGTGTAAAAAATAGTGGTTCAATTATATGGGAAGAACAAGCTATAAAGTATGCCTTTGAAATCAATAATATTGGTAAGGGCGAAAATATAGTATTATCTAATGGTGATTATGCAATGTGCAGTTTAAATTCAAAATCTCTTAATATAATAGAATTTATTTCAACTGAGAAAAACTTTTATAATTTAATGACAAAAATATACCGAAGATTCCCAGAATGTGATTTTTATAAATTTAGATTTCCGCAATTTTGTAACTATTTCCATGAGGAAGTTGTAGTAAAAGATTTTGGAATGATAAAAAATATAGGAGATAATTCTAACTTTATTGATTATGTAGATAACAATAATTCATATTTAGGATTGACGCTTGACTAGGGAGGAATATAAAATGATATATGTGTTTTTGGCAGAAGGATTTGAAGAAATAGAAGCAGTAACAACTGTTGATATTTTAAGACGTGCAAATTGTGATGTTAAAACTGTTGGAATAACAAATAAACTAGTTAAAGGTACCAACAATATAGTTATAGATGCAGATATAACGAGTAAAGAAATAAATAAGAAAGATATAGATATGATTATATTACCAGGGGGGATGCCTGGAACAATAAATTTAGAAAATTCTGATATAGTAAAGGATTGTATAAATTATTGTGTAGAAAAAGAAAAATATATTGCGGCTATTTGTGCAGCACCATCAATATTAGGACATATGGGCATACTTGAAGGAAAAAAAGCAATATGTTATCCTGGATTTGAAAAGGATTTAAAAGGAGCAGAGTTAATAAAAGATAATGTTTGTATAGATAAAAATATTATAACGGCAAAGGGTCCGGGTTCATCAATAAATTTTGCGTTGACATTAGTAGGGTTGATTTTAGGAAAACATATTTCAGAAAAAATTAAGGAATCTTTAAAATGTGTGCAGTAGATATAAGAAGTATAAAGATGGACCTAAGATTAAAATACAGAAATATAAGACAAAAAATAAACCCTTTTAGGAAAAGCTATATTGATTTTGAAATATTGAATAATTTTATAATGTTAAATGATTATAAAAAAAGTAAAATCATTTATTCTTATGTTTCTAAGCAAATAGAAGTTGACACCTTAGCAATAATTTCGCAGGCCTTTAGTGATGGAAAACAAGTTGCAGTACCTAGATGTATTACAGATAAAAGATTAATGGATTTCTATTTAATTAATTCATTTGATGATTTAGAAGTTGGAGCATTTGGAGTACTTGAGCCGATTGTTTCGAGGTGTGACAAGGTGTATGAGTTTTCAAAAGGTGTTTGCATAGTTCCAGGATTTTGTTTTGACAGGGAAGGATATAGATTAGGATACGGTAAAGGGTATTATGATAGATTTTTATCTAAATTTAAAGGTAAATCTGTTGGCTTATGTTATAGTAATTGTATGGTAAAAAATCTTCCTCATGGTTATTTTGATAAACCTGTTGATTACTTAATAACAGAAAGATATATTATGAAAATATCTAAATATAAAACATATAATATGTGTTGATTGTCTCTATTTAAGGAGGATAAGTATGTCTGAAGGTAAAGACAAAAATAATCCAGAGGATTTTGATAATATTAGAGAAGAAATTGATAGCAATAGAATTGAAAAGATAAAAAATTTTGAAGTTAATATAAATTCAAAACATGATAAATATAGTGAAAATACAATATCTTATGAAAGATTAGATATGGGAAATAATAATTTTAATTATAAAAGTGAAAATAAGAACAAATTATTTTTTAGAGTGTTTTGGCTTATTATAACAATATTAATTTCAGCTGTGTTTGCAAGGTACATATTGCTCGGAATTAATGATATGCTAGCTATAAATAGAAAAGATAGTTCATCGGTTTCCATTAATATTCCACGAGGTGCAAATGTAAGAGAAGTTGCAAGGATATTAAATGATGCTGGTGTAATAAATAATCCAGGCTTTTTTAAATTATACGTAAGATTTACAGGAGCTTATAAAGAAATATCTAATGGCTTATTTGACATAAGAAAAAATATGGATTATGAAGCTATAATTAATTACTTAAAGAGTCTTTCTAACCGTTTGGATGTATTAGAAATTACATTTCAAGAAGGATTAAATGTAACTCAATATGCTAGATTGCTGGAGCAAAATGGTGTTTGTGGCTATGAAGAATTTTTAAATGCTTGTAATTCTGATGTGTTTGATGCAAAATATGATTTTATATCGGACATAGATAACGCAAATGAAAGATATTATAAGCTAGAAGGATATTTGTTTCCAGATACGTATCAATTTTACAAAGGGGAAAGTCCGGAAAATGCTATTAGGAGGTTTATAGCAAATTTTAATAAAAAAATTTATTCAAAACAGGTATTTAACGGGTATGATGAAAAGATAAGTATAGTAGAAATAGCATCTAGTAAGGGGATGTCGGTTTCTGAATTAATAAATATAGCATCTATAATTCAAGCGGAGTCTGCTAATGTGGAAGACATGTATAAAGTGTCATCAGTGTTACGAAACAGGTTGAGTACCCTGAGTAGTGGTGTCAGTAAATATGGAGAAGCTGGATTAGGTTTGTTGGGAATGGATTCAACTGTTTGGTATCCATATAGAAGTAGTAAGGAGGTACCAGATAAAATTAAAGAAACGTTTAGTAGTAGGTATAACACTTATAATATACAAGGATTGCCTCCTGGACCAATAAACAATCCCGGTTTAGATTCTATTATGGCAACCTTAAATCCTAGTAGTACAGATTATTATTATTTTTGTCATAATGTTTCAACAAAGGAAGCCTATTATGCAAAAACTTTGGCAGAACACCAATCTAATTTGGTAAAGGCAGGTTTAAAATAAACTTTTAATATATGTTTGATAAACAGATAATATGAGTATTAATTAGAGATTTACAATAATTGATTGTAGGAGTGCAAAATTTTGAGTGATAAAGTAAGTAAAAATATAGAATTGTTGTCTCCAGCTGGAGACCAGGAAAGATTAGTGGCAGCAGTTAACTTTGGCGCAGATGCAGTATATCTTGCTGGAAAAAATTTTGGGATGAGGACTTCATCGCCAAATTTTACAGATGAACAGCTAGAAGAGGCTATCAAGTATGCACATGATAATAATGTTAAGGTATATTTAACATGTAATGTATTGCCTAGGAACGATGAAATAAAGCAACTACCAAAATTTTTAGAAAAAGTTTCTGGTATGGGGATAGATGCGTTGATAGTTTCAGACATTGGTGTTATGGATATGGCAAAAAGATATGCTGTGGGTGTGGATATCCATATTTCAACTCAGGCTGGTATCGTAAATTATGAAACAGCCAATTCATTTTATAATATGGGAGCATCTAGAGTAGTCCTTGCAAGAGAATTATCACTTGAAGAAATAAAACAAATAAGGGATAATACTTCACAAAAACTAGAAATAGAAGCTTTTGTACATGGATCAATGTGTGTTTCGTTTTCTGGGAGATGTTTGATATCAAGTTATTTAACAGGAAGGGATGCTAATAGAGGAGATTGCACACAGCCATGCAGGTGGAAATATAATCTTGTAGAGGAAAATAGACCAGGCCAGTACTTTCCAGTTATAGAAAACGATCAAGGTACATATTTTTTTAATTCAAAAGATTTGTGTATGATAGAACATATACCGAAATTAGTAGATGCAGGAATTACAAGTTTTAAAATAGAAGGAAGAGCGAAGTCTTCATACTATGTTTCTGTAATAACTAATGCATATAGAAATGCACTAGACGATTATTATAGAATGGGTGAGAATTGGGTAATTAGTGATTGGATTAAAGAAGAGGTAAATAAGATTAGCCATAGAGAATATAATACAGGTTTTTTCTTTGGTAATGAACCAGGTCAAGTTTATAGTAATGGTGGCTATATTAGAAAATATGAGGTTATAGGAGTGTGCGAGGATTATAAAAATGGTATTGCACAGATAACACAACGTAATAAGTTTTTTAAAGGTGATAAAGTCGAGGTTTTAGAACCAAGGGGTAAACCGTTTATTATTACTATAGAAGAAATTTATGATGAATATAGCAATAGCTTAGCAGAAGCTCCTCATGCTATGCAAAAGCTGTTTATACCTATTAGCAAAAGCATTAAAAAAGGTTCATTAATAAGGAAAGTAAAATGAGTATAACTTAATTTTTGCATTTTAAATAGGCTAAAAATAATAGAAAACTTTTGATTTACAAGGTTCTATTATTTTGCCCATTCAACGAACATATGTTTTAAATTTTAAAAATTACTTATAATATATTTTTCTTAAGCAATAACTTTAGATAAAATATTAAACTTATAACTATAACCTTTATTGAAACACAATAAAAGTTAGGTTATAAATAGCCTAACTTTTATTCATAAATTTTTATATTTATGTGTTAATAGTGTTAATTGTAAAAATTTTTACTTATATCCATTTGGATTTTTTTGCTGCCAATTCCAGGTATCTTTACACATTTTATTTATATCATACTGAGTTTTCCATCCAAGTTCTTTTAGTGCTTTTTGTGAGTCAGAATAATTTGCAGCTAAATCACCAGCACGTCTGGGTCCTATAGAATAGTTTACTTTTTGACCAGTTGAATCTTCGAATGCTTTAATTATTTCAAGAACGCTATAACCTTTACCTGTACCTAAATTATAAATTTGTATACCAGAAGAAGAGAGGATTTTATCTAATGCTTTTGTATGTCCCTTGGCTAAATCTACAACATGTATATAGTCCCTAATACATGTGCCATCTTTTGTATCATAGTCGCCACCAAATACAGTAAGCTTCTCTAATTTTCCAATAGCTACTTTAGAGATATAAGGCATTAAATTATTTGGGATTCCGTTGGGTTCTTCGCCAATTAAACCACTTTCATGTGCACCTATTGGGTTAAAGTATCTTAGTAAAGCGATACTCCAGTCATTGTCTGAAGCATAAAGATCTTTTAGGATTTCCTCTACAATATATTTAGTTCTGCCATATGGATTACTAACATCACCGGTAGGCATGTCCTCTTTATAAGGTATAGGGTTACGACCATATACAGTAGCAGAAGAGCTAAATACAAGATTCTTAACATTAAATTCTTTCATAACATTACATAAGTTGATAGTTCCAGAGACATTATTGTCAAAATAATCAAGAGGAATTTTACAAGATTCGCCAACAGATTTTAGTCCTGCAAAATGTATAACAGCATCTATTTTGTTTTCACTAAAAATTTTTTTTAAGTTCTCTTTGTTCCGAACATCACAATTATAAAATTTAATTTTTTTACCAGTTATACATTCTATTCTAGACAATACTTCAGGAACACTATTATGAAAATTATCTAATATAATTACATCAAAATTTTCATTTAAGAGTTCTACGCAAGTATGACTTCCTATATATCCTGCACCACCAGTTGCTAATATAGTAGGCATAAATGAACCTCCTTAAAATTAATATAGTAACATTATAATGGTTTAGATTTATCTTTTCAATAATATGAAAAAATTTTTTCAAGTTATAAGAAATGAATTACATTTTACATAATGTTGGTTATTTTGACTATTCCATTATATGAGAGAATAGTGTATAATAAAATATATATTAATACATATAAGTGTTGTATATATAGCACTATAGAATTCGTTTATATTACTAATTTTGGCAAGTGTTTATAGTTGAATTTTGAAATATATTTTGCAATAAATGTTTAATTTTATAATAAACTAAGAAAGGTTGTGGATTATGTTATCTCAAATACTAAGAAAACTTAGGGAAAATAGTGGTTTTACACAACAGCAAATTGCAGAAGTCCTTAATATTGACAGATCTACTTATGCATATTATGAAGCAGGAAAGACAACCCCGGATATTAATACGATTATTAAATTGTCAAAAGTATTTAATGTCCCATATACACAAATTTTTGAGAGTGAAGAGAATGTCGCTTATAAATTTAGTGACTTAAGCTTGAATGATATAAATAAGGAAAATAAAAAATATGGAAGAAGAAATGGAAACCATATATATGAATTAACTAAACAAGAACAACAAATTATTATTAATTATAGATTACTATCGGCAAATGATCAACTAGAAATTTTAGATATGATATACAAAAAAACTGGTGAACATAAAAATGATATAAATTAACTTTAAAAATTTGTTTGTAATTAATATTTGTTTCCTTGCATCGCGTTTAACTCTTGATCTTTATAATCTTTATAGAGTATAATATCACTTGTATTATTTAATGCAGTTTGTGGCATAATTTGCAAGGAGGAAGTTTAATGGCAGGGAATCTGGCAAAAGTTTATGATCCTAAAATAGTAGAAGATAAAATATACAAATTTTGGTTAGATGGAGGATATTTTCATACAAATATAGATAATAATAAAGTTCCTTATACAATTGTGATGCCTCCTCCAAATATTACTGGCCAGCTTCATATGGGACATGCTTTAGATGAAACTCTACAAGACATAATAATTAGATTTAAAAGAATGCAGGGCTATGCAGCTTTATGGTTGCCTGGTACAGACCATGCATCAATTGCGACAGAAGCCAAGGTGGTTGAGGCTTTAAAAAAAGAAGGTATTTCAAAAGAATCAATTGGTCGGGAAGAGTTTTTAAAGTATGTTTGGGAATGGAAACAAAAATATGGAGATAGAATTGTTGAACAATTGAAAAAACTAGGATGTTCTTGTGACTGGGATAGAGAGCGTTTTACTATGGATGAAGGCTGTGCTAATGCTGTAAAGGAGGTTTTTGTAAGACTGTATGAAAAAGGTCTTATATACCGTGGTGAAAGAATCATAAATTGGTGCCCAAATTGTAAAACATCAATTTCGGATGCAGAGGTGGAGTTTTTTGAACATAATGGTAGCTTTTGGTATATTAAATATCCTTTAGTTGATGGAAATGGATATCTTGAAATAGCGACCACTAGACCTGAGACTATGTTTGGAGATACTGCATTGGCAGTTAATCCAAACGATGATAGATATAAACAATATGTAGGGAAAAGCGTTAAGCTACCTCTTTCTGAAAGAGAGATTCCTATTATTGCAGATGATTATGTTGAACAAGACTTTGGAACTGGAGTAGTAAAAATAACTCCTGCTCATGATCCAAATGATTTTGAAGTAGGCTTAAGACATAAACTACCTATTATTAATGTTATGGAAAGCAATGCCGTTATGAATAGTAATGCAGGCAAATATAAAGGGCTTGATAGGTATGATGCAAGGAAGCAAATAGTTAAGGATTTAGAAAAATTAGGCTACCTTATAAAGGTTGAGCCAATAAAACATAATGTTAGTTCATGTTACCGCTGCTCTCAGGTGGTAGAACCACGAATATCTGAACAATGGTTTGTTAAAATGAAACCGCTAGCTGAACCAGCGATAAAAAGTGTTAAAAATGGGGAAGTTAAATTTATTCCAAATAGATTTTCTAAAGTTTATTATAATTGGATGGAAAATATAAAAGATTGGTGTATATCAAGGCAACTTTGGTGGGGACATAGAATACCGGCTTACTATTGTAGCGATTGTGATGAAGTAATAGTATCAAGAGATCAAATTGATAGGTGCACAAAGTGTGGATCTTACAATATTAAACAAGATGAGGATACTTTAGACACATGGTTTTCATCTGCATTATGGCCATTTTCAACATTAGGATGGCCTGAAAATACAAAGGAATTAGAATATTTTTATCCAACAAATACATTGGTTACAGGGTACGATATAATCTTTTTTTGGGTAGCAAGAATGATATTTTCTGGAATTGAACATATTGGTAAACCACCTTTTAAAACAGTGCTTATTCATGGACTTGTCCGAGACTCACAGGGAAGAAAAATGTCTAAATCTTTAGGAAATGGAGTGGATCCTTTAGAAATTATTGAAAACTATGGTGCAGATGCTTTAAGGTTTTCTTTGGCAACAGGTAATAGTCCTGGAAATGATATAAGATTTTCTAATGAGAAAATTGCATCTAGCCGTAACTTTGCAAATAAGATTTGGAATGCTGCTAGGTTTATACATATGAACATTGATGGCTGTGATGTAAAAAATGAGTTACCAGAAAATTTAGAAATAGAAGATAAGTGGATTATAAATGAGTTAAATAAAGTTATAAAGGAAGTAACCGATAATATAGAACATTTTGAATTAGGAATTGCTGTACAAAAGTTATATGACTTTATATGGGACTACTTTTGTGATTGGTATATAGAACTTGCTAAAATAAGATTAATGTCTAACACTGATTCATCTAAGGATGTAAGGCAAGTTTTAGTGTGGACGATAGACAAAATATTAAAACTATTGCATCCATTTATGCCATATATTACAGAAGAAATATGGCAAACAATGCCTCATGATGGTAGTGCACTTATGATTTCAAAATATCCACGATATAATGAAAGTTATTTATATGACAAAGAATCAGAAGAAATGAAAAATATTATGAGTGCTATTAAAGCGATAAGAAATAGAAGAGCAGAAATGAATGTTCCTCCATCTAAAAAGGCAAAGGTATATATAGCTACAAAATTACTTGAAACTTTTAATAATGGAAAATCATTTATTTCGAGGCTTGCTTATGCGAGTAATGTAGAGATTGCAGAGGACTTTAATTTATTGGATGCAGTAAACATAATAACAGATACTGCTAAAATTTATATACCAATGAATGAATTGATTGATGTAAAGTCGGAGATTACACGGTTAAATAAAGAGTTAGAAATTGCTAAAAAGGAATTTAAATTAGCCGATAACAAACTAAACAATCAAGGCTTTTTATCTAAAGCACCAGAAAATGTAATAAAATCGACAAAAGACACCTTATTAACAATGAAAGAAAAGATAGGCCTTATTGAATCTAGCATCGAAAAATTAAATAACATGTAATTATTTAAATAGGGAAGACTAATTTTATCCCTATTTTTTTATAAATTATAATATATTTTTAATATTAATATAAATTTATATTTAATTGTTAAAGTTTTTTGGCAAAATAAATTACAACTAAAAATTTTTGATTTAATATTTATAGGGTTATTAAGCTTTTATATGACATAAAATTATAATATTATTACTGATTTAATTAAATATTGCATTTGAAATCGAGGTGTAAAAATTGGAAAATCCGTCTATTGAAATTATGATATTAATTACAGGAATAACTGTGGTTTTTTTTGTATTAATTGTGTTAACATTTATTGTTAAATTATTTGGTTTAGTAATATCTAAAATTAATTTTAAAATAAACAATAGAAGAGTTAAAGCTGTTAATGATATTGATTATATTAATAAAGAAATTGAAAGTGAAGACATAATTCCGAATGAAATAATAGCTGTGATTTCAGCAGTCATTTGTGATTTATATGGTGACAATAATAGGAAAAAAATATTATTTAAAAGTATAAGAAGAGTAAATAATGAATGTAATAATATGTGGAAGCTAAAATGTTATGGTAAAAATATAACAGACATTTATATGAAATAATTACATTATTATATAATAGAAAAGAGATGATAATGTGGCAATAATAGAAGGTATAATTAATTCACTTAGAGATTTGTTACAGGAATCAGGAATATTTTTACTTGATTGGAAAAATTATATAATGATTATAGTATCAGGAATATTAATTTACCTAGCTATATATAAAAAATTTGAACCAATGTTACTACTCCCGATTGCTTTTGGTATGTTATTAGTTAATATATATCCAAATATAATGGCAGAGCCTAAAATAAACTTAGAGCCTGTTAGCCAATATATTATTGAGTATGGAAAATCAGGCAATTATCCAATAATAAATATAAATAGTGAAGATTATTATCAAATTACAACTAATGGTGGGTTATTATATTATCTTTATCAAGGGGTAAAACTAGGTATATATCCTCCGTTAATATTTTTAGGAATAGGAGCTATGACTGATTTTGGACCATTAATAGCCAATCCTAAAAGCCTTTTATTAGGAGCGTCAGCACAAATAGGAATATTTGTTACATTTATTGGTGCAAAAGTTTTGGGATTTACACTTCAGGAATCAGGTTCTATATCTATTATAGGTGGAGCAGATGGACCTACTGCTATATTTGTTACTTCAAAATTGTCTCCAGAATTATTGGGCCCTATAGCAGTTGCAGCATATTCTTATATGGCTCTTGTACCTATAATCCAGCCTCCAATTATGCGTGCTCTTACTACAAAGAAGGAAAGAATGGTAGTAATGTCGCAATTAAGACCTGTTTCAAAGCTCGAAAGAATAATGTTTCCAATAATAGTTTTAATAATAGTTTCAATATTATTACCAACCGCTGCACCATTGGTAGGTATGTTAATGCTAGGAAATATATTTAGAGAGAGTGGAGTAGTGGATAGATTATCTAAATGCGCGCAAAATGAGTTAATAAATATAGTCACGATATTTTTAGGGGTAGCAGTAGGTGCAACAGCATCGGGAGAAGCATTTTTAAATGCTAAAACTTTATCCATTATGTTATTAGGTTTGATAGCGTTTTCTGTTGGAACAGCATTTGGTGTTTTATTTGGAAAGTTAATGTATATTTTTACAAAGGGAAAAGTTAACCCCTTAATAGGCTCAGCAGGAGTTTCTGCAGTGCCTATGGCTGCAAGAATTTCACAAAAGATAGGCCAAGAAGAAAATCCGTCTAACTTCTTGTTAATGCATGCAATGGGACCAAATGTAGCAGGAGTCATAGGCTCAGCTGTAGCAGCAGGAATATTAATAACTATGCTGGGATAGAAATTATATAGAGAAAAATAATGCCAAAAGGATTTATTTTATTTAAAATATATATAAAAATGCTGCAAATTTAATTTATATAAAAAACTATCTTGCAAAAGATAACAAATATTGTAAATATCACACGAATGTTCTGTATAATAGGTATATTTTGCCTTTTGGCCCTTTTCTATAACAAAAGTTTGTGCTACAATTATATAGGTAAAATTTGTATATAGAAGCTAGCGATTATTAGCTTTTAAATAAATAAAAATTAAAGAGGTGTTGTTATGGAGTTAATGTTATGGGCTCCTATAGGCGCAGTATTAGCATTATTGTTTGCTGGTATTCTTGCGTTTAGAGTATTAAAAGAAGACGAAGGAACAGATGAAATTAAAAGAATTTCTAAAGCTATTAGAGAGGGCGCTTCTGCATATTTAAGCCGCCAGTATAAAGGTGTTGGAATTTTCTTTTCAATTATTTTTGTTATTCTTCTTGTCTTATCCTATTTTAAATTTGTAAATGCATTTGTGCCATTTGCATTTGTTACAGGGGGATTTTTCTCTGCCTTGTCTGGCTATATTGGTATGAAAATTGCTACACAAGCGAATTCAAGGACAGCAACAGCCGCTAAAATTAGCTTAAATAAAGGTCTAAAAGTAGCTTTTGCAGCTGGTGCTGTAATGGGCTTTACAGTTGTTGGACTAGGAATGCTTGATATGTCAGTATGGTACTATGTTTTAAGATTTGCATATAAGGGATTAACAGAAGCCCAACAAGCACAAAGTATTGCATCTGCCATGCTAACATTTGGAATGGGTGCATCTGCGATGGCATTATTTGCCCGTGTTGGAGGAGGAATATTTACAAAGGCTGCCGATGTAGGAGCAGATTTAGTTGGTAAGGTTGAAAATTCAATTCCTGAGGACGATCCTCGTAATCCAGCGGTTATAGCAGATAATGTTGGGGACAATGTTGGCGATGTCGCAGGAATGGGTGCGGACTTATATGAATCTTATGTAGGCGCTCGTATATCAGCATGTGCATTGGCCGTTTCAGCTGGTTTTGGATTTCCAGGAATGGCTGTACCTATGGTATTAGCAACAATAGGGATTTTAGCTTCAATTATTGGTACATTTTTTGTAAAAACAAATGAAAATGCTACACCAAAACAATTGTTGTCTGCATTAAGAAGAGGCACTTATATAAGTAGTATTCTTGTAGCAATAGGAGCATTCATATTAATTAGGTCAGTATTTGGTATGGAGAGAATAGGTCTTTTCTTTTCAATAATTGCAGGCCTTTTGGCGGGAATACTAATAGGTTACTTTACTGAATATTATACATCTGATACTTATAAACCTACTCAAAAATTATCAGAAACTGCAAAAACAGGTCCTGCAACAATTATAATTGGAGGACTCTCTTTGGGGATGATATCAACAGCTGTACCTGTTGTAATAATTGCTATTGCAATATTAGTAAGTTTTTACTTAGCAGGAGGAACAGCAAACTTTAGCTCTGGTCTGTATGGAATAAGCCTTGCAGCTGTAGGAATGTTATCCACCTTAGGAATTACATTAGCAACAGATGCTTATGGTCCAGTAGCAGATAATGCTGGTGGGCTTGCAGAAATGTCTGGCATGGGAGAAGAAGTTAGAGCTCGTACAGATGCTTTAGATTCATTGGGAAATACTACAGCAGCAACTGGAAAAGGATTTGCTATTGGCTCTGCAGCTTTAACAGCGTTGGCCTTAATAGCATCTTATATAGAACAAATTAAAGTAATTAAACCTAATTTTATATTTGATTTATCAGTAACTAATCCATTAGTTTTAATAGGATTGTTTATAGGAGCTATGTTACCATTTATTTTTGCATCATTCACAATGGACTCAGTTGGCAGAGCAGCAATGAGCATTGTTATGGAAGTAAGAAGGCAATTTAAGGAAATAAAAGGATTATTAGCAGGTGAAGCAAAGCCTGATTACGCATCATGTGTAGACTTATGTACTAAATCTGCTCAAAAAGAAATGATCCTTCCAACAATTTTGGGAATAGTTGCACCTGTAATAGTTGGATTAATTCTTGGTGTTAATGGCGTAACAGGAATGTTGGCAGGTTCTACAATAAGTGGTTTTGTATTAGCTGTTATGATGGCTAATGCAGGTGGAGCATGGGACAATGCTAAAAAATATATTGAATCTGGTCATAATGGTGGTAAAGGTTCCGAATGCCATAAAGCTGCAGTTGTTGGAGATACAGTAGGAGATCCATTTAAAGATACTAGTGGTCCATCTATTAACATACTTATAAAATTATTATCAATGGTATCAATTGTTTTTGCAGCAGTAGTGGTGGGTCACTCAGTTCTCTAGTTTAATTTATTTTATTTATAATAAAGAGGCTCTCTTAAATATTTTAAAGAGAGCCTCTTTTAATTTAATTGACATTTGCCAATATTTTGTAGTATAATAAAAATAATTTTTAAATTTGTGGGAAAGGAGAGATTTTTTATATGGGGGTATTTGATAATATTCTTTCAATTACAAATAATTATATATCTTATATATTAATTGTATTTTTAATAGTAGCAGGTTTATATTTTTCAATTAAAACTAGGTTTGTGCAATTTAGGTTACTTCCAGATGCTATAAAGTCTTTAAAAGAAAAATCTGATGGCAAAAAGGTATCATCATTTGAAGCACTTATGATATCTACTGCCTCTAGGGTAGGAACAGGGAATATAGCAGGTGTAGCGGCAGCTATAATATTAGGGGGCCCGGGTTCTGTTTTTTGGATGTGGCTTATGGCAATGATAGGTGCAGCTTCGGCATTTGTAGAAAGCACATTGGCACAAATTTATAAAATTAAAGATGGAGATACATTTAGGGGTGGACCATCTTATTATATGCAAAAAGCTTTAGGGAAAAAATGGCTTGGATTATTGTTTGCATTTATATTTACAATATGCTTTGCATATGCATTTAATGCTTTACAATCATTCATGATATCGTCTTCATTTGAACATTATGTTCAAGATAAAGTAGATGACTATTCTCATTCAATTTATCCTATTATTGTAGGAATAATTTTAGTTATTTTAACTGCAGTCATAATATTTGGAGGAGTACATAGGATAGGATTTGTTACATCATATTTAGTCCCTATAATGGCAATTGCATACATTGTAGTTGGTTTATATATAACATGCATTAATGTAAAGTTAATACCAAATATGTTTAAAGTTATTATAAGAGATGCTTTTGACTTTAAATCTATATTTAGTGGATTTATAGGAAGCTCGTTAATGTTGGGTATAAAAAAGGGACTATTTTCAAATGAGGCAGGAATGGGAAGTGCACCTAATGCTGCAGCAAGTGCAGATACATCACATCCAGTAAAACAAGGTATGGTCCAAGTTATTTCTGTTTTTATAGATACTATTTTAATTTGTACAACAACAGCGTTTATGGTTCTATTATCTGGTGCGCCTTTGGATGGTTCAATGAATGGAATACCATTTGTACAGTTGGCAATAAGCAAAAATATTGGAGATATAGGTAATCACTTTGTCACAATTTCAGTATTTTTATTTGCATTTAGCTCGGTTATTGGAAATTATTGCTATGCAGAGTCTAATATATTATTTATAAATAAAAGTAAAATATTATTAAATGTTTTCAGATGTACATGTTTAGTAGCTGTTTTTGTAGGTGCTTTATCAGAGTTTGAAACTGTTTGGAATTTTGCAGAAGTACTTATGGCTCTAATGGCTATAATAAATATTATTACGATATTTGTTATAGGAAAAACATCATTTAATGCTTTAAAAGATTATTTATTGCAAAAAAAAGAAGGAAAAGATCCTGTATTTTATGCTGAAAAAATAGGACTACATAACACAGATGTTTGGAAATAAAAATTATGGTATTATTTGCATGATTATTATTAAAATTTATGAGTAAAATAATTATAAGATATTTAATTTAATATATATTAAATATCTAAATTATAAGTTTATTATAATTTGAAATCTAAAGAAAAATATATGCGTTTGCTTCTTTAGACTTATTTGGTACCATTATCCTTGAAAAATTAGGATAATGGTATTTTTATAGTAGTTAAATCATAAAAATTGAAACAAAATTATTTGTAAATTTTATATAAAAATACAATATCTAAAAATTTTGTTGAATTATACAATTATATATGGTAATATGTATTATAAAGATAATATTATGAGGAGGAGAGAAGAATGGAAGCTATAGAAGTCGGATTTATTTCAATTTTACCACCAATTATAGCCATTATTCTTGCTCTTATTACAAAAGAAGTAATATCATCACTACTAATAGGGATTTTTTCGGGAACTTTAATATATTCTTTTTATACTGGTGGAGGAATTATTAAAGCGATACAAATAACTTTTCTATTTATGGCAGAAAAAATATCTGAAAATATATTTGTTATAATTTTTCTTGCATTGTTAGGAGCTTTGGTTGTAACGATTACAAGTGCAGGAGGCTCATATGCTTATGGTATATGGGTTTCATCTAAGATTAAGTCTAAGCGTTCAGCGCTGGTTTCAACTGCTCTTTTGGGAATTATGATATTTATAGATGATTACTTTAATTGTATAACGTTGGGAACAGTAATGCAGCCGGTTACAGACAAACAAAATGTTTCTAGAGCAAAGTTATCATACATAGTCCACTCAATGGCACCAACTATTTGTATATTAGTACCTGTATCTAGTTGGGCAGCTTCTGTGATATCGCATATAGATTCGACGGGATTGAATGGTATGCCTGTGTTTATTTTGACAATTTCATGCAACTTATATGCTATACTAACAATTGTAATGGTGTTTGCTGTATCAATATTTAATTTAGACTTTGGAAGTATGCTAAAATATGAAAATAGGGGCCTAAAAAATAATAATATAATTGTTGATAATATAGTTCGCGAGATTGAAGATGATAATATAATAAAAGCTTCTTCAAAGGGTACTGTATATGATTTAATTATACCAGTTTTATCATTAGTAATAATTTCCATTTTGTCTATGCTTTATCAGGGAGGGTACTTTACAAAAAATATTTCCTTTTCCCAGGCTCTTTCTAGTTCTAACGCATCTTTAGCCATAACATATGGTGCATTTATATCATTAATAATAGCATTTATAATGTTTATACCAAGGAAACTACTTAAATTTAAAGAATTTATGGATTGTATTAGTCAAGGGACAAAATCTATGGTACCAGCTTTTATTATATTATCCTTAGCATGGACTATAGGAGGGATATGTAAGGATTTAATAGGTACAGGAAATTTTGTTGGGGATTTAGTTGTTAAATCTAATATACCAGTGATTTTTATACCTTGTATAGCATTTGCACTTGCTGGTGCATTAGCGTTTGCAATTGGTACTTCATGGGGTACATTTGGAATATTAATACCTATAGTAGCAATGATTTGTGAGCGTGTTGGCTCTGAAATGGTGGTGATTGCACTCTCTGCAGTTTTATCTGGTGCAGTTTTTGGTGATCATGCTTCTCCTATATCAGATACAGCGATATTATCGTCTACAAGCACGGGTTGTAATCATATGGAGCATATATCTAGTCAAATGCCATATGCAATTTTAGTGGCTGTAATAGCATTTTTAGGGTATTTTATATTAGGTATTACTTGTAATGCATTGATCGCTTTACCAATATGCATATTATTATTATTAGCATCTATGTTTATGTTAAATAGGATTTCAAAGTCAAAAATATCTGAGTAATAAGTTTATTTAATTGTAATATTTTTCAAACAAAATGCAAAGTATAAGTTTAAAAGCTTATATTTTGCATTTTTATTAATATATAGTTAAAAAGGAGATAGTATGTATAAAAGATTAATAATTATATTTTCTTTATTTATGTTTGTATTTAGTTCTATGATCATAAAAATTTATGCTATTAATCAAGGAAAATGGTTAAGCTCTGTGGCGCAAAATCAGAGCAGTTATAGGCTTGACATAGCTGGGATTAGAGGAAATATATATGACTGTAGATATAAATTGCTTACAAATAAAACAGATTTTAATATAGCAGCAGTATCACCTAGTATTGAATCAATAAATGTGTTGTCTGATATTTTTTCTAAAAAGGAAATGGAAAATATTATAGAATTATATAAAAAAGGAAAACCATTTAAATTAAATCTGATTGATAAAGAGGTAAGTGCAGAAGGAATAGATATATTTAGGATTCCTAATAGATACTCAGAGAAGCAGATAGCACCACATATCATTGGCTATATAGATTCAGAAGGAAATGGAGTATGTGGAATAGAGAAGTCATATAATCAATATTTATCTAGTGTAGGAAGTTGTATATCTGTTAAATACAAAGTTGATGCGCTTAATAGAACACTAGACGGCGAGCGAAGAGTAATAGAAGATAATTTATATTTAAGAACTAAGGGTGTGGTGTTAACATTAGATTCTAGGATACAGAAGATAGCTCAGACTGTTGCATGCAACTATTTAAATAAAGGTGCAGTTGTAATAACTGAAGTTCCAACATGTAAAGTTAGAGCAATTGTAAGTGTACCAGAATTTTCTCCGACAAATATAAGTGAATCTATAGATGATGAAAATTCACCTTTAATAAATAGAGCATTTACTGCTTATAACATAGGATCAATTTATAAATTGGTTACAGCAGCAACTGCTTTAGAGCTAGGGTATCCTGAAAAATTAACATATAATTGTAAGGGATATATAGACGTGGATAAAACAAAATTTCATTGCTTTAATGGGAATAGTCATGGCGAAATTAATATGAGAGATGCTATAGCATATTCTTGTAATACGTACTTTGTAAATATCTCTAAAAGTATACCTCCATTGAACTTATTAGATTTATCATATAAATTTGGGTTAGGAAAACCTATAAAATTAGCACCAGATTTGTATTCTAGCAAGGGAAACTTACCTAGTGAAGATGAACTTCAAAATGAAAGCAACATGGCGAATGTATCATTTGGACAAGGAAGTTTAATGTGTACTCCTATTCAAATATCTGGCTTGATAAATTCCATAGCATCTGGAGGTAAATATGTTGAGCCAAGCATTGTTGAGGGTTTAGTTGATGAAAATATGAATTTTATAGAACGCAATGTTAATGAAATGAATAATAGAGTAATTTCGCAAAAGACGTGTGATATATTGAAAGAAAGTATGATAGCCTCTGCAGAATATGGTACAAGTAAAAAAGGCAAACCAGAAGGTGTAAGTGTTGCAGCAAAAACAGCTACAGCAGAAACCGGTATACGTGTTGGAGATAAAGAAGTTATACAAGCATGGTATGCAGGATTCTTTCCTGCAGACAATCCAAAATACTCTATTGTAATATTAGCAGAAGATGCAGTGGGAGGTGGAGAAAGCTGTGGACCTACATTTAAAGATATTGTTAATAAAATATATGATAGATTACCTGGTCTGTTTGTATAATTAACAGATATAAATAGTATGTGTATGGCTTTTGAGCTAGGATTAGTATTAATTTTATTAGTGTTTGTCTGTAAAGAAGTACGATAAAGCAAAAATCAATTTATTTGTGTATTATAAGTTTTAAAATAATACATGAAAGATTTTAATATTGATATGAATTGTTGAGACATAATTTAAAGCTAAACGAAGAAGTAGAATATCATAGAAGACGAAAATATAGTAATTCAATCAAATCTCATTTTAAGGAATAATAGAGTAGGAGAATAGACAAAGTTACTAAAGTATCTAAAATTGTAACTAATTATATAGCATTTCTATCTTTTTAAATCATGGAAAATATATTAAGAATTTTTTATATAGTGGATATTTATTAAACAATTACTGCAGTTAATCAGGAGGTGTATTTTAACTTTTGGTTGATTAATTGTATATTATATCTATAAATTATTTAATAATAAAATGTAAAAAAGCCGCTATCAATGCGGCTTTTTGAAATGATAACATTGCAAGAGCAGTTTAAATTTTTTCAATATTTTCACTACATACCCCTGTAAATGAATGTTTAACACGGTCTTTTTCTTCAGCTTTTTTTGCATTGTTAAATCTATCAAGTGTTCCAACAAGATATCCTGTAATTCTTCTTATTCGTTCAAAATTTGGTTTTCCATCATTTTCATGTCTTCCACATTTAGGACAAATATCATTTATTATACCGGTAAATCCACATACAGGATCTCTATCTACAGGGTGATTTATAGAGCCATATCCTATGCCAGATTCCTTCATACATCTTACAATTTGTTCAAAAGCATCTAAATTGTCCGAAGGATTACCATCTAATTCTATGTATGATATATGCCCTCCATTTGTTAAATTATGATAAGGGGCTTCTTTTTTAATTTTTTCATAGGCAGTTATATTGTAATATACAGGTATATGAAATGAATTTGTATAATATTCTCTATCGGTAATGTCTTTAATTACTCCAAACCTTTCCCTATCCAACTTAACAAATCTCCCAGATAATCCTTCTGCAGGTGTTGCAATGAGTGAGAAGTTAAGTGAATATTTTTGTGTTGCTTCGTCCATACGTTTTCTCATATAACTTATTATTTCCAACCCAAGTTTTTGTGATTTATCGCTTTCTCCATGATGATAACCAGTTAAGGACTTTAAACATTCTGCTAAACCTATAAATCCGATAGTAAGAGTACCATGTTTTAAAACTTCTCTAATTTCATCGTCAGGTGATAATTTTTCAGAATCTAGCCAAATACCTTGGCCCATCAAAAACGGATAGTTGCGTACAAGTTTTTGACATTGCAATTCGAAACGTTCTAATAATTGTTCTATAACAAGAGTAACTTTTTCGTCTAATAATTCATAAAATTTTTCAATATTTTTATTACTTAGTATAGCTAATCTTGGTAGATTTATAGAAGTAAAACTTAAATTGCCTCTACCATAAACTATTTCTCTAGAAGGGTCGTACTTGTTAGCCATAACCCTAGTTCTGCACCCCATGTAAGCGACTTCAGTTTCAGGATGTCCTTCTTTATAGTAAGAGAGGTTAAATGGTGCATCTATAAAAGAAAAATTTGGAAATAAACGTTTAGCACTTACTTTACATGCTAATTTAAATAAGTCATAATTTGGCTCTCCAGGGTTGTAATTAACTCCATCTTTTACTTTAAATATTTGAATAGGGAAAATAGGAGTTTCACCATTGCCTAAACCTTTTTCATTTGCTAATAAAATATTTTTTATTACTAATCTTCCTTCTGGAGATGTATCCATACCATAATTTATAGAACTAAATGGAACTTGTGCTCCAGCACGTGAGTGCATTGTATTTAAATTATGTATAAATGCTTCCATTGCTTGATATGTAGCTCTGTCAGTTTCTAGTTCAGCATGGTGCTTAGCAAAATCTTGAATTTTTTGGGCATTATTTTCTCCAAATAAGTTAGATAAAATTTTAAACTCTTGTTCTAAGTAATTGGTGCTATCCTCTAGTTTTGTTATTTGTCCGCTAAGTTTTTCTGCTTGCTCCATAATTTCATTGGTTAATGATTCATAATTGTCTGCATCGCAAATAATTTCAATAGCTTTTGAGATATTTTGTTTATATAACCTTTTATATGTTTTTGCAACACCTTTTCCCATAGCATAATCAAAATTAGGAATGCTTTGCCCACCGTGCTGGTCATTTTGGTTTGATTGAATTGCAATGCAGGCTAAAGCAGAGTAACTTCTGATATCATTAGGTTCTCTTAAAAATCCATGGCCAGTAGAAAATCCGTTTGTAAATAATTTATCGATATCGATTTGGCAACAGGTAGTTGTTAAAGTTAAAAAGTCCAAATCATGTATATGTATATCACCTTCATGGTGAGCTTTTGCATGTTTAGGATTTAAGATATACATTTCATAGAATTGCTTTGCACCTTCTGAGCCGTATTTTAACATAGTCCCCATGGCAGTATCAGCATCGATATTTGCATTTTCTCGTTTTATATCATTATCTTTTGCTGCTTTAAAAGTTAAGTCTTCATATATTTTCATTAACTTTGTATTCATTTCACGTACTCTAGTGCGGTCGGCTCTATACAAGATGTATTCTTTAGCTATTTTGTCATATCCATTTTTAATAAGGATTTTTTCAACTATATCTTGTATATATTCGACACTAGGGATATCTGCACTGTTGTTTTGTTCTAGATACATTGTTACTTGTTTTGCTAAATTATCTGCCATTTCTTTATTTTGCTGGTTGACTGAAATAGAGGCTTTATATATAGCTCCAGAGATTTTATCTATATTAAATTTTGCCTTTCTTCCGTCTCTTTTTAGTATACTTTCAATCATGATTATTCCTCCGTGTAAATACTATATATTGTAATATTTGCTAGGTATACTATAAATTATATCCTATATATTGGGTTATGTCAATTGTTTATACAATAAAAAATAATATAAGTTAATAAAGGCATAAATAATCTACAATATATTTTTTATAGTTAAGAATTCAGTATCTTTTAGCTGATCTAACATGGAAACAATTTTTGAATTTTCAGCCAAGAAATCACTAAATTCGTCGTTTTCTGCATATGAGATTAAAACAACAAAGGATTGGTTTATTTCTTCGAGTGTGCCATGACTGACAAATAAGGCAAAAACATCTTTACTTTTAATCCAATCATCGTAAGTATTATTAACTAATTCTAAAGTATTATTTAATTCACTTGTTTTTGCAATAGTTTCAGCTTCATTAAGTTGACCATGTAAATTATCTATTATTTTATCAACAAATACTGTTTCCAAAATGCAACATGAAATTATTGCAGATAAAACGATAGCAGCTATCCAAATGCGTTTCATAGTTAATCCTCTTTTTTTACTATATAATAATTTCGATTTTTATTTGCTGTCATAATAAATACATCATTTAACTTTAAATTTTTTCCCTCTAATATACCATAAACCCACTCTTTAGTTAGCCCACAAAGTGATATGGAAAAGTCTGATATTTCTCCATCACTTATAACAACAGCATCTATTCCGTGGTCTGGAATAGTGATACCAAGAGCAGATGCATCGGGTTGTTGATGTTTAGCTTTTTTTAATATGCTCATTTTGCCATTTGTTTCAATTATGGCATAAGCAATATCTTGTATATTAAATACATCTAATTGTCTTAGCTGTTCAAATAAATCTTCAGTACTCATTCTTAAGCGCTTTAACTCTCTTTGTTCTATTTTACCGTTGTTAATTACGATTATAGGTTTTCCACATATAAACTTTCTAAACTTAGAATTTTTTAACATTATAGCAGACAAAATAATTTCTAAACATACTAAAACAGCAATAGGAATGAAACCACTAACTAAAGGTTGTCCTGTGTCTTGCATAGGTATAGCAGCTATATCTGAAATTAAAAATGTTACGACTAATTCGCTGGTTTGAAGTTCACTTATTTGCCTTTTGCCCATTAGTCTTACCGCTAAAATAATAATAATATATAGTAATATAGTTCTTATTAAAGATATAGTCATTATAATCACCCTGTATTATAATTTCATCTAAATGTAAGTTTATTCAAAAGTAATGTTAAATAAATTTAAATTTGGAATATATAGTATATTTTATTTTTATTGTTAAACAATAATTAAAGATATGTCGTTAGGGGGGAGTTATATTGTTAAACTTTATAAAAAACTTGGTTGAACTATATGAAAATCCACATAATAAAACAGTATACAAACGAAAAGTGGAAAAAATGTCTGATTCTTTAGAAAAAAATATAATTTATATAAAAAAGGAATTTGATGGAAGTGCTGATCTTACTATTAGACAAATGAAAATAAACGAAACGAGTATGGCAATTATTACAATTGAAGGAATGATCAACAAACAAATATTTGCTAACAGTGTTTTAACCCCTATAGTAAATTGTGACTTTATAAACAAAAATTCTGTAGAAAAATATGAGTATATTCGTGATCATTTATTATCTACAACAGAACAAGTACAAGTAGTTACCTATGATGAAGTATTTTCATTTATTATGTCTGGATTTGCAGTTATAGCAATTGATGGCTGCAATTGTATGCTAGCAATAGGGGTGCAGGGCTTTAATTTCCGCAGTGTGTCTGAACCTACGTCTGAAGTAATGCAAAGAGGATCTAGGGAAGGATTTGTGGAACCTCTTAGAATAAATATGACTTTAATTAGGAGAAGAATTAAAAATCCAAAACTTAAATTTGAAATGCTGAAATCTGGTTCTGTGAGTAATACAGATATTTGTTTGTGCTATTTAACAGATATAGTGTCTGGAGAAATTCTCCAAAAAATAAGAAGTAAACTGCATAAAATAGATCTTGGAACAATATTAGCATCAGGATATGTATCTCCATATTTAGAAGAAGAGAATGATATTTCATTTTTTAGTAGCGTAGGCATGTCTGAAAGACCAGATACTGTTTGCGGAAAGATTGCGGAAGGCAGGGTAGCTATTTTAATAGACGGTACCCCTAATGTCTTGATAGTACCTCATTTATTTATAGAGAATTTTCAAAATATGGATGATTATACTACACGTCCTTACTTTGCAACACTTACTCGCTGGTTAAAGTATGTTGCATTTTTTGTAGCTACTTTATTGCCTGGAATATATGTTGCTACTGTAACATTTAATCCAGAGTTACTTCCAAGGGAACTACTTGTTAAAATTGCTAATTCGGTGGCTTCAACACCATTTCCGTTGGTATTAGAAACGCTAATAATACACTTTATATATGAGATAATGAGAGAAGCGGGTCTACGTTTACCCAAGCCACTTGGACATGCAGTTAGTATAGTAGGAGGTTTAGTAATAGGAGATGCAGCAGTGAGCGCTGGCCTAATAGGTGCACCCACATTAATGATAGTAGCACTTACAGCAATTTCGTCATATGTAATTCCAAATTTATATGAACCTATTGCTATTCTAAGATTTATATTTATTATTATTGGAGGGATAATGGGAGTTTGGGGTATAACACTTTTATTTTCTATTGTATTAATAAATATTTGTGCTAAAACTAATTATGGAATACCATTTTCTGCACCTATGTCGCCATTTAGCGCTTTTGGTATGCGCGACGTAGTTGTTAGGATGGGATGGAAAACGCTGGCAAAAAAGCAAAATGCAGTACAAACAATGCCTGGCTCAAATATAAATGTTAATAAGGAGTAATATATATGACAAAAAGGCAGATAACTGTTGGGCAATTATTTGCTACTCTTTTTATAAGTAGAATGATTACAAATATAACATATAGCTCTACCATATCGTCAAGTAATAGTATATGGGACCAAATAATTTCTTCTGGTGTTGCCTTTATATTAACTTTTTTTATGATTATACCTGTATATTTAATTTGTAATAAAAGGGAATCAATGAATATTGCAGATATGTCATACTTTTTGATAGGTAAGATAGGAATAATTTTTGTTTTTATATATGCTGTATATTATATATTTATTTGTATATACAGTTTATCGTTATTTAATAACTTTGTTACAAATGTAATGGATCCAAATATATCTATAATATTAATGTCTATAGCTGTAATGATTACAGCTTCATATGCAGCATTTAAAGGAATAGAAGCATTAGTGAGGGCATCGGGTTTTATACTCTTTTTAATAATTTTGGCAGGTATTTTTATAATAATATCTTTATTCCCGCAAATAAATGCACTTAACTATGAGCCATTAATGTATGATGGGAATCAGGATGTAGTTAAAGGTGTAATATTAATGCTATCTACTACTTCATGTATTCCTGCTATGGCTATGCTAATACCGCTTGCTAAAGGCAAAGTAAAAAAAGGTATAGTATTATGGAATGTGGCTATATATGCTTCAATAGCAGTTTTTATATTTGCTATAGTGGGAACATTAGGAGATTATGTAAAAACACAGTTGTTTCCTGTTTATACAGCTTCTATGATAGCAGGTATAGGATTTTTAAAAAATTTAGATTCTTTGTATTTAGGTATTTGGACAACAGGATTATTTATAAAGGTTTCTCTTTTCTTATTGTTATTTTCAATGTGCATAAAAAGAGTATTTGGAGATTTAGCAGGAAGGATTTCTATATTTATAGGAGCGTTTTTTGTTGTTGTAATAAGTGTGTTAGCTAATAGTACACAATACTTTAATGGATATATATATAATATTAATTTTTTATTTGGATTTACTTTATTAACATCTATAATAATACCACTGATATTGTTAATCGTAGATTTTATTAAATCAAGGAGAAGAAAAGAAAGTGAAAAAGTTAAGCTTTAGTTTTATAATTGTTTTTTCAATACTCTTATCGGGTTGCACAGGAGGTAAGCAGCTACATGAAAGGCTTATAGTGCAGGGCCTAGGTGTAGATAAGGAAAACAATTTATATAATGTAACAGTTCAATTTCTTACAGCAGATAACTCTGGAGAAGAAATGGGAGAAAATTATGAAACAATTAGTTTAAAAGGAGACTCTATAATTGATGCTATATCTAAAGTATCCAATATTACAGGAAAAGAACCAATGTACTCTCAAAATTTAATATTAATTTTGGGAGAAGAAGTTGCTCGTGATGGCATAAGTAAAGTAATTGACTTTTTTATACGACATTATGAATGTAGACCAACTGTTACTGTTTTTATCGCAAAGGAAAATGCATCCAAAATATTAACCTTAGAAGGAGCTAATGGCATAATTACTGCTGATAAAATATCAGAAATGTCTAATGCTCAAAGGTTAAATTCTAATATAATTTTCTCTAATGTATTAGATGTAGTTAATTGTTTATATAATAATATTTCCGATCCTAAAATTGCATGTATTAACATAGACAATGGTGATTTAGTAATAGCAGATTCGACGGCAGTATTTAATGAAGATAAATTGTCGGGATTTTTAGCCGAGGATTTATCAAGAGGAGTTTTACTTGTTTCAGATAGTGTATTAGGCGGAACAGAAGTAATAGATATAAAAGGATTGGGAAAAGTAACATTTAATCTTACAGATTCTAAAAGTAAAGTTAATTTTCAAAATAATTATGGTACACCATGCTTTAACATAAATGTTAATGTAAAATCAAATATATATGAAATCAATAAAGATGTAAACAGTTTATTTAGCGATAATTATATAGCTACAATGGAAGCGGAACTTAAAAATAGGCTCGAATCATTAATTTATAATGCTATAAGGGAGTCTATTTTTAATTATAAGAGTGACGTATTTAACTTTGGAAAGATAATTAAAAGAGATGATAAAGAATTTTTTAAGAACATTAAAAGCTTAAAAGAAGTATTAATGAAATCTGATTATAATATTAATGTTGACGTAAAAGTCAAAAAAATGGGACAAGAGCGGATAAAACTTGTACAAAATATTAATTGATTTTTTGTACACTTTTCTGTATAATAATAACATAAAATATTTTATAAACAGAAAGGGAAATAAATATGAAAAATTTAAAAGGAAGAGTTTTATTGGCTGTTTCATCTTTAGTGTTATTTGTTGGGTTAATGGTACCTTCTGCAGCTGCTAAAGATAAGATTAAAATTAATGGTGATGTTAATATTATATATGGTGACAATAGCAATTCATCATATGAAAATCAGAGAACAATTTATGTTTATGATCAAGATTCTTTAATAGACTCTATTAAAAATAGCAAAAAAGGAGACAACGTAATTTTATCTGGTAATATAGATGTGTATAAAAGTATATGTTTATCTGGCGATATGAACTTAGATCTTAATGGCTATTCAATTAAATTTAAAAATTGTGCTTGTCTTAGAATCTGTGGTAAAGCTAATGCTGACATTAAAATTAAAAATGGTTTCATGTTTGGTTCTAATGGAATTAATAGTTCAGGATACAAAGATGCCAATGATACTGTTGTAGTTGAATCAGGAAGAGTTTCTTTAGATTCTCTTACAATTAAAGGTGGATGTGGAGTTAAAGGAGGAGCTTTCGGCGGAGACGGTGGCAATGCACTTGTTCTTAGAAAAGGTACGGAAGTAGTTGCAGACAATGTAAGACTTTATGGCGGAGATAGTGAAAAAGGTTTTCTTTTGAATGGTTCAGCAGGCTCAGGATTAGTAAGATCAATAGATTATAGAAGTGAAACTGGTTATGAGCGTGTATATGACAAGGAAAAAAATATGTGGGTTTCTCAGCCTTATGAAAGAAAGAAATACTTTTACACTTGTAAAATATGTGGCAATTATTTTGAAGTGGATGGACATAGACCATTTCTGTTCTTTAAATAATTTATAAAACTTGGTGGATGTATAAAGTACTATACATCTACCTATTTTATTATTTAGATAGTAAAATTTCTATAATTAGTATTTGAAAAATTATGTATATGGGTTATAATACTTATATAATAAATATAAGGATGGGTGTTGTTATGTCTGACGGATTTAAAGTCTCTTTAGCAGATATTATGAAAGAACTTTCTCTTAATATTTTATATATGCCTGTCGATCCAAAAGAAGTATTGATTTCTTCTAAAGATGTTAACCGATTGGGTGTAGAGTTAATGGGCTTTTTGGATTACTTTGATAATAAAAGAATACTAATTATAGGAAATACAGAGGTTTCATTTTTAGCAAGGTTTGAATCAAAAAAAAGGTTAGAGTCTTTAAAGAAGGTATTTTCTTGTAAGCCTCCTGCAGTAATTGTTACACGCAATTTGCAGCCTCCTATAGAAATTTTAGAAGCTGCAAGAATTCATGCAATTCCAATTCTTAGTTCAGTAGAGACTACTTCTGTTTTGACAGCAGCATTATTGTCGTATATGAATATTCAACTTGCTCCAAGAATCACAAGGCACGGTGTTCTTGTTGAAGTCTATGGTGAAGGAGTATTTATAACCGGAGATAGTGGTGTAGGAAAAAGCGAAACTGCAATAGAACTTATAAAGAGAGGTCATCGTTTGGTAGCGGATGATGCAGTTGAAATAAGAAAAGTTTCAAAAAGTGGTTTAGTAGGGTCATCTCCTGAAAATATAAGACATTTTATAGAACTTAGGGGAATAGGAATAATAAATGCACGTCGGCTATTTGGTATGGGGGCAGTAAAATTGACAGAAAAAATAGATTTTGTCATTAAGTTAGAATCTTGGGATGATGAAAAAATCTATGATAGAATGGGCTCACAAGATGTTTTTATAGATATACTAGGTGTCGAAATACCAGTTTTAACTATTCCTATAAAACCAGGCCGTAATTTAGCTGTAATTATAGAAGTGGCTGCGATGAACAATCGGCAAAAAAAATTAGGGTATAATGCAGCTCAAGAATTATTAATGAGTTTGGGTATGGATGAATCTGATGATTACAAAGAGCAGTTAAATTGGAATATATAGTTATTTTATTTAAATATATATAACTAATATAAAATACATTGATTTTAAATCGGTAAATAAAAATAAGTTAGGTGTGTAAATGTATAATTTAAAAATATTTGAAGAAGCACAAAGTTTAGGCTATAAAATTTTTATGAATGAACCAATGAGTAAGCATACCACATTTAAAATAGGAGGTAATGCAGACGTTTTTTTGGTTGCTAGGAATAGAAAAGAATTAGAAGGTATATTACATATTTGTAAAGTTAATAACATAGTTCCGTTTGTACTTGGGAAGGGCTCTAATTTATTAGTATCCGATAAAGGTATAAGAGGAGTTGTAATAAAATTAGAGGGAGATTTTTATAGTTTAAGTCTTATAGAAAATAATAAAATAATTTGCGGTGCAGGAGTTAGTTTATCTAAATTGTGTTCTTTTGCTTATAATAATTCTTTATCAGGACTAGAATTTGCGTGGGGTATTCCAGGAACAGCAGGAGGAGCAGCATTTATGAATGCTGGAGCTTATTCTGGAGAAATGAAAAATATTTTAGATAGTTGTACCCACGTCACACCAGAAGGTAAATTTGAAACATTGAGTTCCAAAGCTCTATGCTTATCTTATAGACACAGCTTTTATTGCGACAATAATAATGTTATTACATCCATTACAGTAAAATTAAAACCAGATGATAAGGAAAAGATAAAAATTAAAATGGATGGTTATATGAACCAAAGAAAATTAAAGCAGCCATTAGAATATCCAAGTGCAGGGAGTGTTTTTAAACGCCCTGAAGGGTATTTTGCGGGAACATTGATTGAACAATGTGGATTAAAGGGTAGAAGAGTCGGAGATGCAATGGTGAGTAATAAACATGCAGGGTTCATAGTTAATACAGGAAATGCAACTTGTAATGATGTTTTAACTTTAATAAGCATAATAAAAAATGAAGTAAAAAAGCAAACAGGTGTTAATATGGAGTGCGAGGTAAAGCTTGTAGGAGAAATTTAATTAATATAGATAAATTGAGGTAAATATGGAGGTCTTATTGTGGAATTTATAGTTGTAACAGGCTTATCTGGAGCTGGTAAGTCCAAAGCTTTAAATGCTTTTGAAGATATAGGATTTTACTGTGTAGATAATATACCTCCCGAATTAATTTCTTCCTTTTATAACTTATGTGAAGAACCTAAAAATAGTAAAAAAAGGGTAGCTGTAGTTGTAGACACTAGGAGTAGTGAATTTAATGTTTTGAAAAAATATTTGGAAAGATTAAAATTAGAAAAAAAAGAGTATAAAGTCCTGTACTTAGATGCAAAAGAAGAAGTATTGAAAATTAGATATAAAGAAACTAGGCGCAAACATCCTTTATATGAGGTTTATAGTGGATCTATATCTAAAGCAATAGAGCTAGAGCAGAATTTATTGCGAGTAGTAAAAGAAGTTTCAGATTATATAATAGATACTTCACATATTTCACCAGCCCAATTGAAAGAGAAAATATCCAGTATATTCTTAAAAGATGTTTCTAGTGCGTTAACAGTAATATGTGAATCATTTGGATTTAAATATGGCATGCCTACAGAAGCAGATTTAGTTTTGGATGTTCGGTGCTTGCCAAACCCTTACTATGTTGATGATTTAAAGGATTTAACCGGTTTAAGTGATGAGGTAAAAAGCTATGTAATAAATAATAAGGTCTCACAGGGATTTATAAAATTAGCTTTGCCATTAATAGACTATATGTTGCCACTTTATCAAAATGAAGGAAAAAGCCAGTTATTAATAGCTATAGGATGTACTGGAGGGAAACATCGTTCTGTTGCATTGGCCCAGCATTTTTATGAGCATTTGTTATTATTAAAATATAATGTCAATGTAACACATAGAGATATAGATAAGCAATAAGGAGATATTACAATGTCTTTTTCTTCGGATACTAAAAAAGAGCTATGTAAATTTAACTTTAAAAAGCAAAAATTTAAAGAAATAGAAATGTATGGAATATTACTGTTTTGTAAAAATTTTACAGAGGATGCAATAGTATTTATAACAAGAAAACCTTACATAAAAGATTTAATAGTGAAATTAATTGTAGATATAACAGGTTCAATTGTAGATGTTAAAACTAAGTTATCTAATAAAAAAGGCCAAAGTAATTTTAATATAGAAATGAAAAATAAAGAAGATATAGATAAACTTATAAGTATACTTAAAGAAAATTTTAATTTAGAAAACAGTATAATAGATTGTAGTTTGAATATTAAAAATAATATGTCCCATTTTTTAAGAGGGGCATTTATTTCATGTGGGACAATAAGTAATCCAAATAAAGATTATAGGTTGGAATTTATAGTGCATAATAAGAAATTGGCTGATTTTCTTATAGACATAATTTCAAATATAAAAGAATTTAAATTTAGGCCCAATTTTACTTATCGAAGGGGGCAATATGTTGTTTATATTAAAGAAAGTGAGTCAGTAGCAGATTTTTTGGTATATATAGGTGCTAATATTGCATCTATGGAATTAATGCAGGTAAAGATGCTAAAAGAGGTAAGAAACTATGTGAATAGGACTACTAATTTTCAGACAGCAAATATAAGTAAGACAGCATCGGCTTCTGCAATCCAAATTCAATCTATAGAATTTATAAAAGAAAAAAAGGGTTTGGAATTTTTACCCGATAACCTAAGAGAGATTGCTGTTATAAGATTGGAAAATCCAGACATGTCTTTAAAAGAAATAGGTGAATTGTTTTCAAAGCCATTAAGTCGTTCGACAGTGAATTATAGACTAAAGAAAATTATAGAAATATCAAATGAAATAGAATGTGATAATAATTAGGGGGTAAATAATGGAGGGTTTTGTACATCTTCATGTTCATAGTGAATATAGTTTACTAGATGGAGCTTGTAGAATAAAAGACTTAATTTCGAGTATTAAAAATTTAGGGCAAAGCGCTGTGGCAATTACTGATCATGGTGTAATGTATGGAGTAATAGATTTTTACAAGGAAGCAAAAAAGAACAATATTAAACCAATTATAGGGTGTGAAGTTTATGTAGCGCCCAGAACAAGGTTTGATAAAGTATATGAGATAGACTCTTCGCCTAGCCATTTAGTTTTATTATGCAAGAATAATATAGGCTATCAAAATTTAATAAATATTGTGTCTAAATCATGGACAGAGGGGTTTTATAGCAAGCCTAGGGTAGATCAAGAGTTATTGGAACAATATAGCGAAGGATTAATTGCCTTATCTGCATGCCTTTCTGGCGAATTGTGCAGGCTATTAGAAAGAAATGAATATGAAAAGGCTAAAGAAAAAGCTTTACAGTATCGTAAAATTTTTGGTGATGAAAATTTTTATATAGAATTGCAAAACCAAGGATTAAAAGAGCAAAAATATATGAATCCTATGCTTATAAACATTGCAAGAGAAACTGAAATACCTTTGGTTGTAACTAATGATTGCCATTATATAAGTAAAGAAGATAGCAAAGTACAAGATGTGCTATTGTGTATACAAACTAACCGTACGATATATGATGAACAAAGAATGAAATTTTCTTCTGATCAATTTTATGTTAAAAGTGAATCAGAAATGAGAGAATTATTTCCGGATTTTAAAGAAGCGTATGAAAACACATTAAAGATTGCAGAGGTATGCAATGTTGAGTTTGAATTTGGCAATACAAAATTGCCACACTTTGAAGTTCCGAATAATCAAGACCATTTTGAATATTTAAAAGATAAAAGTTATAGAGGTCTATTAAAAAATTATGGTCAAAATCCAGACAGTTCGATACTAGATAGACTTGAATATGAACTTAACATGATAAACAATATGGGTTATGTGGATTATTATTTAATAGTTAATGATTTTGTAGAATATGCCAAAAAATCTGGGATTGCAGTTGGTCCAGGCAGAGGATCTGGAGCTGGAAGCTTAGTTGCATATTGTATTGGTATTACAGGTATAGATCCAATAAAATATAATTTATTATTTGAGCGTTTTCTTAATCCAGAGCGTGTTAGTATGCCAGATTTTGACATTGATTTTTGCTATGAAAGACGTCAAGAAGTAATAAATTATGTTATTAGAAAATATGGAAAAGAACATGTAGCACAAATTATTACTTTTGGAACAATGGCAGCTAAAGCTGCTATTAAAGATGTAGGAAGAGCTATGGCAATACCTTATTCTGTAGTTGATACAGTTTCTAAATTAATACCCCTTGAATTAGGAATAACAATAGATAGAGCTTTAAAAATTTCTGCTGAATTTAGAAATAAGTATGATTCAGACAAACAAATTAAAGAGCTTATAGATATGGCAAAAAAATTAGAAGGTATGCCTAGACATGCTTCTACTCATGCCGCAGGTGTGGTTATAACAGAAAAGCCGGTTAGTAGTTATGTTCCATTAACTAAGAATGACGATGCTATAGTAACACAATTTACAATGACTACATTAGAAGAATTAGGATTATTAAAAATGGATTTCCTAGGCTTGAGAAATTTAACAATTTTAAAAGATGCAGAAAATATGGTAAAAAAGGTAGATCCAAGTTTTAATATTAATAATATTCATGCAGATCAAGAAGTGTTTGATATGTTTTCGCGAGGAGAAACAGATGGAGTTTTTCAGTTTGAATCTGCTGGAATGAAAAGTGTTGTATCACAATTAAAACCAGAAAATTTAGAAGACTTAATAGCAGTCATCTCTTTGTATAGGCCAGGTCCAATGGAAGCTATACCAAGATACATACATAATAGGCATAATTCGTCAGACATTGTTTATAAACATCCGTTGCTGTCTAGTATACTTGATGTTACATATGGGTGCATAGTTTACCAAGAGCAAGTAATGCAGATTTTTAGAACATTAGCAGGATATTCTTTAGGTAGAGCAGATATAGTACGTAGGGCGATGTCTAAAAAGAAAGCTGATGTTATGGAAAAAGAAAGAAAAATATTTATATATGGTTTAGTAAATGATGATGGAATTATAGAAGTAGATGGGTGTGTAAGAAGAGGAATAGATGAGCAAACGGCCGCTGAAATTTTTAAGGAGATGGAAAGTTTTGCATCTTATGCATTTAATAAGTCTCATGCTACTGCATATGCATATATTTCTTATCAGACTGCATTTATAAAGTGTAAATACCCGAAAGAATATATGGCGGCTTTATTAACAAGTGTGTTGGATAACATAAATAAAATACCTCATTATATTGCAGAGTGTGAAAGAATGAATATAAAAGTATTGCCTCCGCATGTAAATTATAGTGAACGTGGTTTTATTGTTTCCGATAATAGTATTCGCTTTGGACTTTTGGCAATAAAAAATTTAGGTAGTACATTTATAAAATCTATAATTAATGAACGTTCACAGAACGGACCTTTTGATTCGTTTTATGATTTTTGTGTAAGAATGTATGGAAAAGAAATTAATAGAAAAGCATTAGAAAGTCTTATTAAATGTGGAGCATTTGATCATTTGGGTGCCAATAGAAATCAGATGTTATTAAGCATAGATAATGTGATTAACAGTATAGATTGTGATAAGAAGAAAAATATCGATGGTCAATTAGGCTTTTTTGATAATGTAAAAGATAGTTATGATTATAAAAGCTCTTTAGAAAATGTTGCAGAGTTCTCTATTGCAGATTTATTATCCATGGAAAAAGAGATTACAGGCATTTACTTATCTGGTCATCCTATGAATGAATATGCAGAGCTGTATAATGACTCAAAAATTACAAAGGTAATAGATATATTGGAAAATAATAATAAATATAATGATGAAAGCAAGGTCACTATTTTAGCAATTATATCTCAGGTAAGAACAAAAATAACAAAAAATAACTTATCAATGGCATTTGTTAACATTGAGGATATTTCATCATCTATTGAGATGATAGTTTTTCCTAAAGTATTTTCTGAATGTTTTGGTATTTTATCTGAGGGGAATATTGTAAAAATTAATGGGCATTTAAAAATTAAAGATGATGAAGAACCAAAACTTATCTGTGATCGAATTTTTGACATTAACTCAAAGGAAAAGTATCCACAGGTTGATAATAGTAATGAAATAGACACAAAAGGAACTACAAAAAATCAAAGAAATAAAGTAGGACTATATATAAAGGTAGAGAATAATAGCTGTTTTGAGTATGAGAGGGCTAAATTGCTAGTTAGCATATTTGAAGGAAAGATACCGGTGTATTTCTATTTTAATGATACAAAAAAGTTAATGCTTTCTCCAAGAACATTATGGGTAGATTTGAATAAACCTTTAATAAAAGAATTAAAAAATATTATAGGTAATGATAATATAGTGGTAAGAACATAAACAATATATTGAAATGATTTTTAATTTTTATTATTGATTATTCATTGGTAATTTGATATAATAATTTTACTATTTGCAACTAGGGGGGATTCATCAATGGGGGAAAAAGTAATAGCAGTACTTACCAGTGGTGGTGATGCACCTGGTATGAATGCAGCAGTGCGAGCTGTTGCAAGGGTAGGACTTTCATATGGAATGCGTGTTATAGGTATACACAGAGGATACAATGGCTTACTTCATGGAGATATGTTTGAAATGAATTTAAGAAGTGTTTCTGATGTTATTCATAGGGGAGGTACAATATTGTATACAGCACGTAGCCCTGAATTTAAAACAGATGAAGGCGTAAAAAGAGCTGCTAAAACTTGCAAAGATGTAGGTATAGAAGGGTTGATAGTTGTTGGCGGAGACGGATCTTTTAGAGGTGCAAGAGAATTATCTAAGTATGGTATACCTTGCATAGGAATCCCTGGGACTATTGATAATGATATTAGGTGCAGTGAATATACAATAGGCTTTGATACAGCGATGAATACAGCAATGGAAATGGTTGATAAAATTAGAGATACAGCGCAATCCCATGATAGATGTAGTGTTGTAGAAGTTATGGGAAGAAGATGTGGAGATATAGCATTACAAACTGGAATAGCAGTAGGTGCAACTGCTATTTTAGTGCCTGAAGTTGCATATGATTTTGATAGAGATGTAATAAAACGTATAAAATTTACTCAAATGACAGGAAAGAAGCATTTTATTATTATAGTTGCAGAAGGTATAGGAGGAGTAGATAATATAGCAAGGAAAATACACGATATCGTAGGAATAGAAGCTAGAGCAACGATATTAGGGCATGTACAAAGAGGAGGCTCACCGACATTAAGAGATAGGGTAGTAGCAAGTACAATGGGAACACATGCAGTGGAACTAATATTAGGAGGGAAAACAAATAGAGTTGTAGCTATGCAACAAGGAAAAATAATAGATTTCGATATTAATGAGGCTCTTGAGATGAAAAGAGAATTTGATATTAACCTATATAATGCAGCATTGAGAATTTCTATTTAAAATGGTTAAAGTCATGAGAATAGCAAATTTATCTCATGACTTTCTATTAAAATGTTAATTTAATATATTTTCAATAATGCTATTAGTTTTTTCATTAATAAGTTCAAAATCCATATTTTCGATATATATATTCTCTAAATAATCGTGAGTAAGTTTTGCATTTGACAAATTATTTACAGCTTCTTCTAACAGTGTATTTTGGACTTTTTTATTGAATTTTAATTTTTGTTTTCGTTCATAAAATTGAGACATATTTAAAAAACGTTTTACGTGAATTGTTTTGTAAACATCACTTAATGAAAATCTATATAGGTCAGATGATGTGACAAATGCAAGTTGCAGTTTAGGAATCATTAGTGAATCAAGTGAGCTAACCGGATCTAAAGGATGATAACAAGAAATAAAACTGAATTTATTTTTTATTAATTCTTTTCTTATTTTAGATAATATAATACTTGATACTATACTGTATTCGTCGTCGATAAGGTAGACATTTTTACAAATATTAATAATAGTGTCATCAAATCTTATTAACCCTTTTGGCGTAATGGCATTAACAAATCTTAATTTTTCATTTGGAAAACTTTCTGAATAGTTGCTATCTAAGACCTTTTTACATAAGTTTTTTACAAAATCATTTATTTTATTATTATTTATACATTCTAAAATGAGTTTTGCAGTATCATTATAGAGAGTTCCACATGCAGATAAATATCGTTTTGTTCTTTGATGATATACAGCATTTTTTTTGGTTAGGTTAATAATTTCATTTTTATTTTTTCTAATAGATACATTATCCCAAAAATCGCAAAAGTTTATTACTGTTTCAGAAGCCCCAGGAAATTTTGGATCAACAACATGTGGTGCAGTACCATCTAATATGCATATTTTTAATTTTGGAATTGTTACACAATCTAAAGAATCAGGATCACTAGAACAATAAAATAACTCTACGTTATTATTTTGCTTCAAAGATTCACTAGCAAGTTTTTTCATTAAAGTTGATTTGCCAGTACCAGGTCCTCCCTTTATGATATAACAAAACCAGCCTTGTTCTGGAGAATATAAACTATCTAAGTAAGAAAAAAATCCCTTAGGTGAGTTTGTGCCAAGAAAAAAGCAAGGTGAAGCAAGTTCATTTATCATATTATAATAACCTCCTTTTTATATTTATGCTATGAAAAACTATTAGTTTTTGATACAATAGAAATTTAATAGTTCAACTTTAATATGAAAAGGAGATATAAATATTAAAACAAATAATAATAAGGAGCGAAATTTATTATGCAAAAAATTTTATTTAGAAAAAGTTTTATGTTATTGTCAGTAATGGTAGTGTCTATGCTTTACTTTTCAGGATCTGTAGTTAAGGCTACACCTAAGACATTAGAAAATAGTGCTAAAGATCAAACTTCTTGTATGGTTGAAAGATGTAATGATGATGTTGATGTGTGTACGTTAGAAGGCAAAAGTATAAAAAAAGTTTTTCCAGATGAAAATTTTGCAAAATACATTTGGAATGAAATTTTACACATAGATGGACAAATGCTTGGAGATTACCCTTTTACAAAAAAGGATTCTGATGCTATATTTGAATGTGAAAAATTAAATATATCTAAAAAGAGGATAAGTAATTTAGCTGGAATAAAATATTTTCGTTCGTTGAAAGAATTAGACTGTTCTGGAAACAAGTTAATAATGTTAGATATTACTGGGAATAATAATTTAAAAAGTTTGGATTGCTCAAATAATAATATTAGAGAAATTTTAATTGATGGATGCGAAAATTTAGAAGTTCTTGATTGTTCGAAAAATCCAGTAAGTGAACTTATTATTAGTGGGAATGAATTATCTAAATCTACAAATGGAAAATTAAAAGATTTAAAAATATATAAATGTGAAAAGCTAAAAGTTTTAGATTGTGCAAAAAATATGATTCAATTTATTGATGTATCGACAAATAAAAATTTAAGAAGGATTAATTGTTCTGATAATTATATTGAAGAAATAAATATTACAACAAATAAACAATTAAAGGAATTGAACTGCTGCAATAATAAAGTGAAAAATATAATATTTGGGGATAATAGAAATCTTGTAGATTTAGTGTGCTCGGATAATAAAATAGTTGATTTAAATTTAAATAAATGTACAGGTTTAAAGTTTTTAAATTGTTATGGGAATCAAATAAGTGTATTAGATTTATCTGATTGTAAAAATTTAACTAGGCTTTATTGTTACGATAATAAAATTGAATCTTTAAATGTTGATGGATTAAAAAGACTAAAAGTTTTGAACTGCTCGGATAACGAAATAATTAGTTTAGATGTGTCTAATTGCAATATATTAAATTCATTAATTTGTTATGATAACGTCAAGTTAAAGGAAATAAATATAGGAGTTAATGATAGTTTAGAAAATATATATTCATCTAATACATCGGTAGAGAGTTTAGATGTAAATGGTTGTGCAATATTAAGATACTTGTTTTGCAATAATAGTAAATTGAAGGACTTAAAAGTTTCAGGGGCAAAAGAATTGACTATATTATGTTGCAAAAATAATAATTTAAAAGATATTGATGTACACTTGAATAGTAGATTAGCATATCTTGATTGTTCTTATAATCTATTAAGTGAATTAAATGTGCAGTCTAATAAAGAATTGAAGAAACTAATTTGTAATAAAAATTTAATAAAATCATTAGATTTAAGTAATAATTTAAAGCTAGCTTATTTAATGTATGATGTAGAACAAATTGGTGAATTGGGCTTTAATAATGCTATATAATATCAAAGATTTCTTCTAGTAGTTTTTATGTATAACATGAATAATTTTGTGATAAAGATTGTTTAGAGGACTTAAAGGTATATTTTACTGAATCAGGGCAAAGGGTTATAGATCAAGCATGCAATGTTAGGATAAGAGATGTTGATGTTATAACTGTATACATTGATTTAGAATCAATTCCATTTAACAAGGGATTTTATTCTATAGATATGACATTCTTCTTTGATGTAAAGTTAGATGTATTTTTTGCACCAGCGGCAGTACCTGTATGTGTTAGTGGATTATCAATATTTAGTAAAAAGGTTGTTTTATATGGAAGCGAAGGAAATGTTAAAATTTATAGCTCTGACTTTTCATTCAAAGAGTTAGATACTCAAAATATGCCAGTAAAAAATCTTCCAAGAGCAATAGTGCAAGTAGCAGATCCTGTAGCATTGTCTGCAAAAGTGTGTGAGAGTAAGAAATCTCATAAACCAGAATGTCATATTCCTGATTGTATATGTAAGAGGTATGGTGGAGAATTTGTTTGCTCCAATCAAACAAAAGATGTATATGTAACAATTGGTCTATTTACAATAGTGCAAATCGAAAGAAATGTACAAATGATGGTACCAGCCTATGATTTCTGTATACCAGAAAAAGAGTGTAATACTTCAACGGATAACCCTTGTGAATTATTTGGAAAAATAGATTTTCCGATAAATGAGTTTTTTCCACCAAAGATGACAGATCATGGAGACAACTGCGGTTGTTGCCGATAAGTTTGACTAATATTTGAATTTATGAAGTGTAGAAGTGTTATTTTTAACACTTCTACATATTTTATTGAGTAGATGAGTTGTATTTCTAAATCAATTTAATTATTAAATTGTGTTTAGTGTAGATTAAGTCAATTAGGAAAATATGTAAATATAAAGTTAACTATAAGATATAAACTGATCAGATAATTATGATTTGATAAGTTGTATTAAGTAAGTTTACCTATAATATAATTTAATAATAAAAATTTATATTATTAGCGTACAAATATTTTATTAAATGAAATTAAAGCTAATTAAATTTGAAAAATATTCTTGAAAAATATAAATAATCATGATACAATATTAACTGCAAAACACACGTCTTATAATGCTAAATTGGTGTCATAAAATAATATGATTTTTAGCTGTAAAGTTAAGGCGGAGGAAAAACCAAGGAGGAATAATTAATGTCAGTAATTTCTATGAAACAACTTTTAGAAGCAGGAGTGCATTTTGGCCATCAAACAAGAAGATGGAATCCAAAAATGTCGGAATATATCTTTACTGAACGTAATGGTATATACATTATTGATTTGCAAAAAACAGTTAAAAAATTAGAGGATGCCTACAACTTCATTCGTGAGATTTCAACAGAAGGTAAATCTATTCTTTTTGTAGGGACTAAAAAACAAGCTCAAGATTCTGTTAAAGAGGAAGCAGAAAGAGCAGGCACATATTATGTTAATGCACGTTGGTTGGGTGGAATGATGACTAATTTTTCTACAATACGCCGAAGGGTAGATAGGCTTAACCAGTTAAGGGCTATGGAATCAGATGGAACTTTTGATTTGCTACCTAAAAAGGAAGTAATAAAGCTTAATTTAGAGATAGAAAAATTAGAAAAATTCTTAGGTGGAATCAAAGAAATGAAAGAACTACCTGGAGCTCTATTTATTGTTGATCCACGCAAAGAAAAAATTGCAGTAGCAGAGGCAAAGAAATTAGGTATTCCTGTTGTAGCTATAGTCGATACAAACTGCGATCCAGATGATATCGATTATGTAATTCCTGGTAATGATGATGCAATTAGAGCTGTTAAACTCATTTCATCTGCAATAGCAAATGCTATTATTGAAGGTCGAGAAGGAAAGATGGGTGCAGCTGCTGAAGAGCAAGAAGAAGAAGTAGAAGTTATATAATAAATAACTAATATTTAGGGATTATATTAAGTTTCCATAGTGTAATCGGATATTTTTCTAAAAAAATGTAATAATATTATTTATAGTATTGGAGGAATGTAAATGTCTTTTACAGCTAAAGATGTTAAATTACTAAGGGAAAAAACAGGTTGCGGAATGATGGATTGTAAAAAAGCTCTAACAGAATCTAATGGAGATATGGATGCAGCAATTGACTTTTTGAGAGAAAAAGGTTTAGCGGCTGCTACAAAAAAATCGGGCCGTATAGCTGCAGAAGGAGTAGCATTTGCTTGCCTTAACGATGCAGGGAATGTAGGAGCTGTTATAGAAGTAAATGCAGAAACAGACTTTGTGGCTAAGAATGCAGATTTTAAAAATTTTGTAAAAGTTTGCGCAGATACAGTCATAGAGAAAAACCCTAAAGATGTAGAGTCTTTATTATCATCTAAAGCTTATGGTAGTGAAATGACAGTAGGAGAACTTTTACAAGAAAAGATTCTCACAATTGGAGAAAATATAAAAATCAGACGTTTTGAAAGATATGAAGGAATAATTTCTACTTATATTCATGCAGCAGGAAGAATAGGAGTAATGGTTAAATTTGATGTAAATCCTGAAATAGCTACAAAAGATGAATTTAAGACTTATGCAAAAGACATTGCAATGCAAATTGCAGCAGTTAATCCTCTGTATTTAAATAGGGATTGCGTACCGTCAGATGTTTTAGAACATGAAAAGAAAATTCTTACAGAGCAAGTAATGAATGAAGGAAAACCGGCACAAATCGCAGAAAAAATTGTTATGGGTAAAATTGAAAAGTACTATAAGGAAAATTGTTTAGTTGATCAAATATTTGTAAAGGACTCAGAGTTTACTGTTAAAAAGTATACAGAAAAGGTATCAAAAGAATTAAATACAGAAATAAAAATAAATTCTTTTGTAAGATTTGAAAAGGGCGAAGGATTAGAAAAACGAGAAGATAATTTTGCTGATGAAGTAGCAGGAATGATAAAATAGCAATAAAAATAGCTAAGGAACTTAAGTTTCTAGCTATTTTTTTATAAATATCTGTAGTATATGTATTGAATTATGAAGTATTTAGTCAAAGGTTTTGTTATTATTTGAATCAAATGTAAATAAATTATAAATAATATCTTAGTTTATTTATTTGCTTTTAAAACTCTTTACATATTATATTCGTTATTGTAAAATAATAGTTAGATTTGTTAAATAATTAGTGTTAAAAACTTATTTTAGAAAGATTATTTTAGTAAAATGATTAATAGGAGTGTTTTGTTTGTCAATTAAATATAAAAGGGTTTTGCTGAAACTTAGTGGGGAATCCCTTGCAGGAGTTAATAAAATTGGTATAGACTTTGATGTAGTAAGAGAAATTTGTAAATCTATAAAATGTTGTGTTGAAAAGGGTGTGCAAATAGGAATAGTAGTAGGAGGAGGAAACTTTTGGAGAGGTCGTAGCAGTGGGGGTATGGATAGAACTTGTGCTGATCATGTAGGAATGATTGCAACTGTTATGAATTCATTAATTATTTCAGAAATCTTAGAAGAAATGGGAGTTTCGTCAAGTGTTCAAACATCTATAAATATGCAACCAATAGCAAAATACTATTCTAAAAAAAGTGCTGTTGAATGTTTAAATAATGGAGAAGTAGTAATATTTGGTGGAGGTACAGGAAGTCCGTTTTTTTCTACTGATACAGCAGCTTCACTTAGAGCTTCAGAAATTAAGGCAGATATAGTATTGAAAGCTACGATGGTAGATGGTGTATATGAATGTGATCCGAAATTGAATCCTAATTGTATCAAATATGATAGACTTTCATTTTCTGAAATTTTAGAAAAAGATTTAAGGGTTATGGATGGCACAGCAATATTAATGTGTAAAGAAAATAATATGCCTATAAAGGTTTTTAATATAGATAAACCAGAAAATATAGTTAAAGCAATATCTGGAGAGCCAATAGGGACATTAGTAAATAATTAATTTAATTGGAGGCTGTTTATATGAATCAAATATTTAGTAAAACAAAGGAAAAAATGAATAAAACAATCAATGCATTAATGTCAGATTATGCATCGATAAGAGCAGGAAGGGCAAATCCAGCTGTTTTAGATAAAATATCTGTGGATTATTATGGTGCGCCTACACCAATTAATCAACTAGCAGCTATTTCTGTTACAGAAGCAAGGACCCTTGTTATTCAACCTTGGGATATGTCTGTTAATAATGCTATTGAAAAAGCAATTCAGGCTTCTGATTTAGGGATTAATCCTCAAACAGATGGAAAGGTAATTAGAATTGTTTTTCCGCCATTGACAGAAGAGAGGAGAAGAGAATTTGTTAAAGATGTTTCTAAAATGGGTGAAGACTCAAAGGTAGCGATACGTTCAATAAGAAGAGATGCTATTGACCAGTTAAAATCTATGAAAAAGTCATCGGAAATAACAGAAGATGATTTGAAATATGCAGAAAGCCATGTTCAAGAAATAACAGACAAATATTGCAAGGAAATAGACAATATGGTAGAGAAAAAACAAAAAGAATTAATGGAAATATAAATGTGATATTTACTAGGATTGGTGGAGCAACTTTATGATTCCAATTTTAAAAAAGAATAGAAAAAAAGAGCTTATTTTACCAAAACATATTGCCATTATAATGGATGGTAATGGAAGGTGGGCTAAAAAGAAGGCTTTACCAAGAACAGCAGGCCACACGTTTGGTGCTTCTAATTTTAAAACAATAGCGAAGTACTGTTCCAAAATAGGGGTTAAATATTTGACTGTTTATGCTTTTTCTACAGAAAATTGGAAAAGACCTGAGGAAGAGGTCAACAGTTTAATGCTGTTGTTTAAAGAATATCTTAAAGAGGCACTTTCAGACTTTCAGGATGAAAATATAAGGGTAAAAGTTTTAGGAGATAAATCAGCCTTTTCAGAGGAATTACAGGAGCTTATTTTAAATGTAGAAGAAGCATCTAAAAATAAAGATGGAATGGTCTTAAATATAGCTATGAATTATGGGGCTAGGAGTGAAATAATAAGGGCTGTCAAGTTATTAGTTAATGAAGTTCAAAGTGGAAATATAAGTATTGATAGTATAACAGAGGAAATGTTTTCAAAAAAGATGTATACTGAAGATCAGCCGGATCCAGATTTAATAATTAGAACTGGTGGAGAATATAGATTATCTAATTTTTTATTATGGCAATCTGCATATTCGGAATATGTTATATTAAATGTTTTATGGCCAGACTTTAAAACAAAAGATATAGATGACGCTATAGAAAAATACTCAAATAGAAATAGACGGTTTGGAGGCATATAAAATATGATTACCAGGACTATATCGGGGGTTATAGGAGCAATTTTAGTAATTATAGTATTGGCGCTTAACCAGAGACTACCAATGCTAATGAATATATTAACTTCTATTGCATGCGTGTTGTCTGTTGCCGAGCTACTAAAAGTTAGAGAAGAATTTAAAAAATATTACATAACAATTCCATGCTTAACATTTGCTGTGCTTGTACCATTAGTTGTAAATAAAGAATTATTCATTTATTTATGGTTTATTTATATATTTGTATTTTTTATGGTAATGATATTTTATAATGATTACGTTAAAATCGAAGATATAGCTTTAACTTATATGTTATCATCACTTGTTATATTTTCTTTAAGCACTATAATAACTCTAAGAGACTTTGGTGGAAAATATGGACTATTTTATATGATTATAGTTTTAGCTATAGCTTGGTTGTCAGACACTAGCGCCTACTTTTGTGGAAGTCTTTTAGGAAAACATAAATTATGTTCAAAAATTAGTCCGAAAAAAACAGTAGAAGGAGCTATTGGAGGAGTTATAGGTGCTATTTTATCAATTCTTTTAACTTGTTTTATCTTTAAAATATTTATTTTTGAAGAACAAGTGTCTTTTAAGTATGTAACTATAATAATATTAGCTTTTATAGGATCAATTCTATCTATAGTTGGAGATTTATCATTTTCTTTAATCAAAAGGCAATGCAATGTAAAGGACTTTGGAAATGTTATACCAGGTCATGGTGGAATTTTAGATAGAGTTGATAGCTTAATGTTTGTTATTCCTTATACATATATTTTTTTAAATTATTTTTCTATTATTAATAAACAATAAAATTAATTATTAAGCGGTGAAGAATATTGGTTAAGAAGTTATCTATATTAGGATCTACTGGTTCCATTGGCAAGCAGGCACTGGAAGTTGCAAGAAAGTTAAGCATAGATGTTGTTGCATTAGCGGCACATAGCAATATTAAATTATTGGAAGAACAAATAAGAGAATTTAGACCTTCGGTAGTTGCTGTATATAATGAGGAACTAGCTAATGAGTTAAGTATGTCTATAAAGGATTTACCTATAAAAGTTTTAGGAGGACCCGATGGAATATGTGAATTAGCTATGAATGAAAAACCTGATATAGTATTAAATGCTATAGTTGGTATTGCAGGACTTATGCCAACAATGTGTGCATTAAAAGCAAAAAAGCATATTGCTTTAGCAAATAAAGAAACTCTTGTTGCTGGTGGAAACATAGTTATGGAAGAAGCTAAGAAACAAGGTGTAAATATTTTACCTGTAGACAGTGAACATTCAGCAATTTTTCAATGCATTCAAGGGATGCATAATTTTAAAGAATTAAAAAAAATAATATTAACTGCTTCAGGTGGTCCATTTTTTGGTAAGAGTATAAATGAGTTAAAATATGTTACACCAAGGCAAGCTTTAAGGCATCCAAATTGGAATATGGGTTCAAAAATAACAATTGATTCTGCCACAATGATGAATAAAGGACTTGAGCTAATAGAAGCATCATGGCTATTTAATATGGACTATAAAAATATAGATATCGTTATTCATAAAGAAAGTGTAGTTCATTCATTTATAGAATATATAGATAATTCGGTAATAGCGCAAATGGGATTACCAGATATGAAAATACCTATACAATATTCACTTACATATCCAGAAAGATTTGAATCAACTGTGAATGAATTAGATTTAACAAAGTATGGGAGTCTAACATTCTGTAAACCTGATTATAAAACATTTAAATGTTTAAATGCATGTATGCTTGCAATGGCAAAAGGAGGAGCATCTTGTGCTGTTGCAAATGGAGCAAATGAAGAAGCTGTTAAGTTATTTTTAAAAAATAAAATTTCTTTTACAGATATTGGGGACTTAGTATATGAAGTTGTAGATAGATATAATAATATAGATATTAATTCTATAGAAAATATATTTGAAGCGGATAAATTTTCAAGAGAATATGTCATAAAAGCTACAATATAATTTTTGTAAACTTTGTATTAGAAAGGAAAAAGCTTATGTTAACTATATTATGGATAATAGTTGCTATATTGTTGTTTGATTTAATAATATTTGTTCATGAATTTGGACATTTCTTTACAGCAAAGTTATCTGGTATTAAAGTGAATGAATTTGCATTAGGAATGGGTCCGGTTATATGGAGTAGGCAAAAAGGGGAAACAAAATATTCAATTAGAGCTTTTCCTATAGGTGGATTTTGTGCTATGGAAGGCGAAGATGAAGATAGTGATGATAAATCTGCATTTTCAAATAAAGCTTTATGGAAACGTATAATTGTGGTTTCTGCAGGTGCAATAATGAATGTTATATTAGGATTTTTACTAATGATGATAATATTATTGCAACAAGATATGTTTGCATCAACTACTATATCCAAATTTCAAGAAGGAGCAATTTCTGTAGAGTATGGGTTGCAAGAAGGAGATAAAATAAAATCTATTGACGGTTATAGAATTATAACAGACAGGGATTTATCTTTTGCATTTGCAACAGCTGATGATAATTTTTTAGACATGGTTGTTGAAAGAAATGGCGAAAAGGTTTTATTAAAAGATGTCAAATTTGACACAGAGGAACTACAAGATGGAAATAAGATTATAAAATGGGATTTCTATGTAGAGCCTATCCAGAAAAACTTTTTTACACTTATTTCTAAAACTACAAAAGATATTGTATCTACAGTAAAAATGGCATGGGCAAGTTTAGTGGGATTAATAAGAGGAAAATTTGGCTTTAATGATGTAGCGGGCCCAGTTGGAGCAGTATCTGCAATAGGAGAAGCTGCAAAAGCGGGTATGGAAATTAATCTTATACATGCAATAAATAATATCATAATGATGATAGTTGTAATTACAGTTAATGTGGGTGTTGTGAATTTATTGCCTGTACCTGCATTTGATGGTGGAAGGCTTGTTTTTCTATTTATTGAGGGAATAACAGGAAGGCGTGTTCCAGCTAAATACGAGGGATTAGTGCATACAATAGGATTTGTTCTTATAATGATTTTAATGCTTGTTATAACATTTAGTGATGTGTTAAAGTTAACAACAGGAAAAGGACTTGGAGGTTAGATGAGAAGAAAAAGTTTAAAAGTAAAGGTAGGAGAGAACTTATATATAGGCGGCAATTCTCCAATATCTGTTCAATCTATGCTTAATATACCGTGTAACGATATAGCAGGTAATGTAAATCAGGCTAAAAAGCTGGAATCACTAGGTTGCAATATTGTAAGGGTAGCAATTCCAAATATGGATGCTATTAAATTAATACCTAAGTTAAAGGAATCAGTAACAGTACCAGTAGTTGCAGACATACATTTTGATTATAAATTAGCAATTGAATCTGTAAATGCTGGTATCGATAAGATTAGAATTAATCCAGGCAATATAGGTGATGAGTCACGAATAAAAATGGTTGTAAATGCATGTAAAAGTAGGGATATTCCAATTAGAATAGGAGTAAATTCAGGCTCTTTAGAAAAATCAATTCTTGCGAAGCATGGAGCCCCAACACCACAAGCATTGTGTGAAAGTGCTATTTATCATGTGAAATTATTAGAAAAATTTAACTTTAATAGTATTGTTATTTCATTAAAGTCTTCTAACGTTAATTACATGGTTGAATCGTATAAGCTTATAGCAGATAAAGTAGATTATCCTCTACACTTAGGAGTTACTGAAACTGGAACTGAAAGGATAGGAATAGTTAAGTCAGCGATAGGAATAGGAGCTTTACTACTTGAGGGGATAGGAGATACAATGAGAGTTTCACTAACATCAGACCCTGTGAATGAAGTATGTGCTGCTTATGATATTTTAAAATCACTTAATATGTATAATAAAGGTATCAAATTGATCTCTTGTCCAACATGCGGTAGAACACGAATAGATATAATAAATTTATCAAATTTGTTAGAAAAACGATTAAAAGATTGTGATAAAAATATTACAGTTGCAGTTATGGGTTGTGCTGTAAATGGTCCGGGAGAAGCTAGAGAAGCAGATATAGGAATTGCTGGGGGAAATAAAGAAGGCTTGATATTTAAAAAAGGTCAAATATTAAGGAAAGTACCAGAGAAATATTTGTTAGATGAATTAATGAAAGAAATAGAAAATATGTAAAGGATGGAAAATAGGTTGAAAGGTTTTAGTGAAATTCTTGCTGAGTATATGGTAGAAGAAGATGCAAAGTTAGCTATATTAAAATCTACTGTTCAATCTATTATCATAGATGAAAAGGAAAGAATTTTAGATCTGTATATATTATTTTCTGATATTGTTGAAGAGTCAGTATTAGTTAAAATAAAGAAATATTTATTGGAAAGTAATTTGAATATCAAAAATATAAATATATTTCCTCATTTTTTATGCGAACAATTTAATGTGAGTTATTATAGTCAAGTTGTTGATAATATTGTTAGTCAAGTAGCTAGTGTTAAGGGAATTTTAAATGATTCGGAACCAGAATTTAAAAACGAAAAATTAATAATAAAATTGTCTTATGGCGGAAAAGAAATACTATTGAGAAAACATATTGATAAAAAAATTTCTAATTTAATAAAAGAACGCTTTGATAAAGATGTTTTAGTAGAATTTGATGGGGTTACAGAAAGCAATAAACATATATTGAAACAAGAAATAGAAGATGAAAAGGTAAAAAGAAAAAAAATAATTGAATATAGTGAGGATGCAATATCTACAAAATCAAAGAATAAAGAGAAAATTTGCACCGAAATATCAGTAAGAGATGAAAAAAGTAAGTACCCTGGAATAGATTTATCGAACATGAAGCTTATATATGGAAATGTTATAAAAAGCAAGCCAGTACCAATTAAAACAATAACTCCAGATTCGGGTAATGTTGTGGTATGGGGAGATATATTTTTAAAAGATTTGAAGCAGACTCGTGATGGAAAAAGAAATATATATTCTATTAATATAACTGATTATACAAGTTCACTTACATTAAAAATAATAGATGAAAAGGAAAAGTGTAGAGAGATTGATGCATTAACGACAAGAAATAGCATTTTGGTTCGAGGAGATATAACATATGATAAGTATGACAGAGAGTTAGTACTTAGGCCCAAAAGCATTGCTTTAGTTCAAAAAATAAAAATAGTTGATAAGGCAAATATAAAAAGAACAGAATTACATCTACATACTAATATGTCTGCGTTAGATGCAGTGAACAATGCGAAGGATTTGATAAATAGAGCATATGAATGGGGACATAAAGCAATTGCTATTACTGATCATGGTGTTGCACAGGCATTTCCAGAAGCAATGAATGCTGCGAATCAAATAAAGAAATCTGGAGGTAGCATAAAAGTAATATATGGAATAGAATCATATTTTGTTAATGATATGGTTCATGCGGTAGTTGGAAATGCAGATAGATTATTTGATGAGGAATTTATTTGCTTTGATATAGAAACTACAGGATTAAGTGCAGTACACGAAAGAATTACAGAAATAGGAGCAGTTAAAATAAAAAATGGAGAAGTTATAGATAGCTTTTGTACATTTGTAAATCCTCAAAAAATAATACCATCAAAAATAACGGAACTAACAGGTATTACAAATGATATGGTTAAAGAAGCACCTACTGAGGAAATGGCTATTAAAAATTTCTTTAATTTTTGTGGTAATGACAGCGTTCTAGTTGCACATAATGCAACATTTGATATTTCATTTATAAAAGCTGCTTGTAAAAGATTAAATTTGGAATTAAACTACACATATATAGATACAGTACCAATTTGTAGAGCATTGTTAACTAATATTAGAAATGTTAAATTAGATACAGTGGTATCGTATTTAAAATTACCCTCGTTTAACCATCATAGAGCATCTGATGATGCCAAAGCATTGGCAGATGTATTCAATGCTCTTTTAAAGCGATTAAGTTGCGACATAGGTATAAACAATATATGTAAAATTAATGAATCTTTATCTTGCACAGATATAAAGAAATTAAATTCATATCATCAGGTTTTACTAGTTAAAAACAAAATAGGTTTGAAAAATTTATATAAGCTTATTTCGATGGCACACTTAAAATACTTTTATAAAAAGCCTAGAATACCTAAAAGCGAATTAGAGAAGTATAGGGAAGGATTAATTATAGGAAGTGCGTGTGAATCTGGGGAATTATTTAAAGCAGTTATGTTGGGAAAACCTTATAATGAACTTTGCAATATTGCTAAATTTTATGATTATCTTGAAATACAGCCTATTGGAAATAACCAATTTATGCTTCGAGAAGGAATAGTAGATGATATAGAGCAAATAAAAGACTTCAATAGGACTATAGTTAAATTAGGGGAAGAGTTAAATATTCCAGTTGTCGCAACATGTGATGTGCATTTTATGGACCCGCATGAATCAGAATATAGAAAAATATTGATGGCAGGTCAAGGGTATAGTGACGCAGATAATCAAGCACCGTTGTATTTTAGAACAACAGATGAAATGTTAAAAGAATTTTCTTATTTAGGAGAAGAAAAAGCTTATGAAATAGTTGTGACAAATACCAATAAGGTTGCAGATATGGTAGAAGAATTATTACCAATTCCACCAGGTGTATACCCACCGCATATTGAAGGTGCTGAGGAGGACCTTGTAAGAATAACTTGGGAAAGGACAAAAAAAATATATGGAGATCCATTGCCGGACATTGTATATAATAGGATAAATAAAGAATTAACGTCGATAACAAAGCATGGTTTTTCTGTTTTGTATATGACAGCCCAGAAATTAGTGGCAGATTCAGAAGCTCATGGATATTTAGTTGGATCTAGGGGTTCTGTTGGCTCATCGTTTGTCGCAACAATGTCTGGAATATCTGAGGTAAACCCGCTATGTCCACATTATGTTTGCCCCAAGTGTAAACATAGTGAATTTATTACAGATGGTAGTTATGGTTCAGGGTTTGATTTGCCAGAAAAAAATTGTCCGATATGTGGGGAAAAGTATGATAGGGATGGTCATGATATACCATTTGAGACTTTCTTGGGGTTTGATGGAGATAAAACTCCTGATATAGATTTGAATTTTTCAGGGGAATATCAAAGTGAAGCGCATAGGTATACGGAAAGTCTGTTTGGAAAAAATAATGTATTTAAGGCCGGTACAATAGCTACAGTAGCAGAAAAGACAGGAATTGGTTTTGTAAAAAAATATGCAGAAGAACGTTCAATAACTCTACATAAAGCTGATGAGTTAAGATTGGCTTCAGGATGCACAGGAGTTAAAAGAACAACTGGTCAACATCCTGGGGGAATGGTTGTTGTACCCAAAGGTATGGAGATATATGATTTCTGCCCGGTACAAAGGCCAGCAAATGATCAATTGTCAGATAATATCACAACACACTTTGATTTCCATTCTATACATGACACAATATGTAAATTAGATGAATTGGGCCATGATGTGCCTTCTATTTATAGATATCTAGAAGACTATACGGGGATACCAGTTAAAAGTGTCTGTATGAGTGATGAAAAAGTAATGTCGTTGTTTACGTCAACAGAGGCATTAGGAGTAACACCAGAAGAAATAGATTCTGAAATAGGAACTTTCTCCTTACCGGAAGTAGGGACTGACTTTGTTAGGCAAATGATAGTGGATGCAAAACCAAAAACATTTTCAGACCTTTTGCAAGTATCTGGATTGTCTCACGGAACAGATGTTTGGATTGGAAATGCTTATGATTTGATAAAAAAGGGAATATGTACAATTTCGGATGTTATAGGAACAAGAGATAGCATAATGACTTATCTTATGCATAAGGGAATGGAACCCAAAATGGCATTTAAAATAATGGAAATAGTAAGAAAAGGTAAGGCATCTAAGTTACTTTCAGAAGAGCATTTTTCTGCAATGAAATCTTGTGGAGTTCCTCAGTGGTATATAGACTCATGTATGAAAATAAAATATATGTTTCCAAAGGCACATGCGGCAGCTTATATGATATCAACATTGAGGCTTGGCTGGTATAAAGTTTATAAACCGATTGAATATTATGCAGCATATTTTACTGTTCGAGGAGAAGACTTTGATGGAGCTTTAGCAATAAAGGGAAAGGCAGCTGTTGAGGATAGGATTCGTGAAATTCAAATGAAGGGAAAGGAAGCAACTGCAAAAGAAAATGCTTCATATTCAACCTTGCAAATTATTAATGAAATGTTAGCAAGGAAAATTGAAATTTTACCTGTTGACTTATATAAATCAGATGCTTATAAATATGTTGTTGAAGATGGAAAAATAAGATTACCATTTTCATCTATCGCTGGAGTTGGAGGCACAGCTGCACAAAGTTTAGAGAAGTCAAAAAAAGAGGGAAAATATTTATCGATAGACGATCTTCAAAACCGATCAAAAGTATCTAAATCCGTTATAGAAAATTTAGAAGCTGCAGGAGTATTTAAAGATTTACCTAAAAGTAGTCAGTTATCATTTTTCTAGAATTATTGCTAAACTAAATGAACTATGGATATATGATGAAATTATGTTGTAATATTTAAAAGTTTATAATTATTGAGAGGAGATATGCTATGAAAAAATAATACTTTGCCAGCTCCAAAGGTAATTAACTCTGTTCCTAATTTTAAGGAAGTTACTTATGTTAAACCAACGATTAAAAATCCTAATATTATTGTTGGAGACTTTACTTGTTTTAGTGATATAGACTTTGAAAGTCATGCTACTCACCATTATGATTTTAACGGGGATAAATTAATTATAGGAAAATTTTGACAAATTGCTAATGGTGTAAATTTTGTTATGAATGGAGCAAATCATCAGATGAATGCAGTTTCTACATATCCATTTTATATAATGGAAGGGTGGGAATAGGCAGTACCATCGCTTAAAGATATGTCTATTAAAGGTGACACTGTTATTGGAAATGATGTTTGGATTGTAGAAAATGTGACTATTCTACCAGGTATTCATATTGGCAATGGAGATAGGTATGAATAGTGTAGTTTCTCGTGATATTGATGCATATTCTGTTGTCGCAGGTCATCCAATTAAGTTTATAGGGAAACGATTTGATGATGAATTAATAGATATTATGGAAAAACTCCAGTGGTGGGATTTGCCATTGGAAAAGATTAACGACTTAATTCCAATACTAAGTTGTAGTGACCTTGAGAAGGTAGAAAAATATTGAAACTTCAAATAAATAGCAATTCAAATTGAGATTGCATTTTAGTAATATATTTCACAAATAAATAAAATGAATAAAAGAAGAAAGAGAGGGATGACACAGATCTTTTTTAAGATAGTGTTTAAATAAAAAATGAAAAATATACAATTGAAATCTGTAATATTTTTAGTTACATATGCAATTATATTGTATTTTTTAGTTTTAAATTTATCATTTATATTTAATGCTTTGCATAGAATATTTATAGTATTGACACCATTTTTTTGTGGCTTTATAATTGCTTATTTGCTTAATGGACCATTTTCATTTTTAAAAAATAATGTATTTTCATGTTTAGATAACAAAAGTGATAAAATAAAAAAATTAAAAACACCTTTATCACTTTTTGCTTGCTATATATTATTTTTTGGAATAATTGTTTATTTACTTGCTATTATAATACCGCAACTAATAGTAAGTATTAATCAATTAATAAAGAACTTTCATCAGTATATTATATCCTTAGAAGAGTTAGTTAGTAACATTTTGTCCTTTATAGGATTAGATGCTTCTAAAATAGAATACGTAGAAAGCGCATTAGTAAATTTTGTTCAAGATATAAATCAGTTTATGACAAAGGTATTTCCTCACATATATAGTTTTACGAAATCATTTACCTCCGGATTATATAATTGGATAATTGGAATAATTGTTTCAATATATTTTCTTTATAACAAGGATACATTAATAAAACAATTAAAAAAAATATTAGTAGCCTTATTGCCTAATGATTTAAGAATAAGAACTATAGAAATAGCAAAGTTAACAGATCATACATTTGGTAGATATATAATTGGAAAACTATTAGATTCTTTAATAATAGGAATACTATGCTTTATTGGAATGACATTATTTAGAATGCCATATAGTGTATTAATAAGCGTTATAGTTGGGGTTACAAATGTAATTCCATTTTTCGGGCCATTTATAGGAGCTATTCCTAGTATATTTATATTACTTATAGTAGATCCTATGAAGGCATTTTGGTTTGCAATATTTATTTTAATACTTCAACAAATCGATGGAAATATACTAGGTCCAAAAATAATAGGAGATTCTATAGGAATATCAGGAATATGGATATTATTTAGTGTTATAATAGGTGGAGGACTATTTGGTGTAACTGGAATGATTCTAGGGGTACCTATTTTTGCTATAATTTATAGTATATTTAGTGATGCGATTACTACAAAAATACAAAACGATAAGAGACATGAATTCGTTGAATGAAAATGGATAAATATGTATTGTAATTTATATATACATATCAAAATCTAGATTTAGATAAATGCTATTTATAGGTGAGTTTATAGTATAATTTTAAGGAGGATTTATATGTCTTATATTGAAGAGCAATTAAATAAGTGTAGAATACAAAATAGTAATGAGCCTGAATTTATACAAGCGGTAACAGAAGTCATCGAGGCTATAAACATTGTGGTAAAAAATGATGAGAAGTATGAAAAATTTAATATTATTGAAAGATTGGTAGAGCCTGATAGGCAAATTAAATTTAGAGTTTCATGGGTAGATGATAATGGAAATATTCAAGTAAATAGGGGATATAGAGTACAATTTAATAATGTATTGGGTCCATATAAAGGAGGATTAAGATTTCATCCTTCAGTAAATATGAGTATAATAAAATTTTTAGGATTTGAACAAATTTTTAAAAATGCTTTAACAGGTTTGCCTATAGGAGGAGGAAAAGGTGGAGCTGATTTTGATCCAAAGGGTAAAAGTGACAGAGAAATAATGTCGTTTTGCCAAAGTTTTATGACTGAATTATATAAATATATTGGACCTAATATAGATGTTCCGGCAGGTGATATTGGAGTTGGCGACAGAGAAATAGGATATTTATTTGGTCAATATAAAAGAATAAAAAATGCTTACGAGGGAACAATTACAGGGAAAAATATATTGTTTGGCGGCTCTTTAATAAGAAAGGAAGCTACTGGTTACGGTTTATTATATTTAACAGAAGAGATGCTAAGACAAAATAATCATGAGATTATGGGAAAAGTAGTATCTATATCTGGTGCAGGAAATGTTGCAATATATGCAGCTGAAAAGGCAATTCAAATGGGGGCAAAAGTAGTTACTTTATCAGATTCGACCGGTTGGATTTATGATGAAAATGGAATAGATATAAATATGATTAAAGACATAAAAGAAATAAAAAGGGAAAGATTAAGTATATATAAAAAATATAGACCAAATTCTAAATACAATGAAGGTAAATTTTTATGGGGAATACCTTGTGATATAGCTTTACCGTGTGCAACGCAAAATGAATTAGATTTAAAAAGTGCAGAGAATCTTATTAATAATGGTGTAGTAGCTATTGCAGAAGGAGCAAATATGCCAACAACTCTTGATGCGACAAAGCTATTATTGAGTAAAGGAATTTTATTTGCTCCAGCAAAAGCTGCTAATGCAGGAGGAGTAGCGGTTTCAGCATTAGAAATGAGTCAAAATAGTATAAGAATGTCGTGGACATCTGAAGAAGTAGATCGTAAGCTAAAGGATATAATGATAAACATTTTTAATCAAATTTCTAATTCAGCAAATAGATATGGCCTTCATAAAAATTATATTGCAGGAGCTAATATAGCAGGATTTGAAAAGGTAGCAGATGCAATGATATCACAAGGAATTATTTAAATAATAGGATAAAATTTACTAACAAGATAGGACGTGCTATTAAATCTGATGTGGAACTAACATTTGATTAACGGGAATCTCCGACGCGCAGAGCAAGTCGAATCGTAATCGAGAAGAGAGTGTCTTTCAGTGATAAGAATTAGTAGAACGCTCAGTTTAATTGGTTGATTGAGGTTGTGGTCAGGATGAAGAAGATATTTAAGAAATATATATAAGGAGGAGTAGATATACTAAAAACGGAAAGACTAATTCTGCGTCACTGGGAAAAAAGTGATGCAGAGAGTTTATATGAATATGCAAAAGATTCCGAAGTTGGTCCAATTGCTGGGTGGCTGCCGCACCAGAGTGTTAATGAAAGCCGAGATATTATTAAGAATGTCCTTTGTGATTCAGAGGCTTATGCTGTGTGCTTGAAATCCGATAATAGAGCTATTGGTTCAATCGAACTGAAATTGAACGGACACACCGATATGACTGATAGAGATGACGAGTGTGAACTTGGGTACTGGATTGGAAAGCCATTTTGGGGTCAAGGGTTGATACCGGAAGCAACAAATGAGATGCTCAGGCATGCTTTTGAAGACATTGGAATTAATAAGGTTTGGTGCGGTTATTATGACGGAAATGAGAAGTCCAAGAGAGTTCAAGAAAAATGTGGATTCTATTATCAATGTACTACATATGGGGTAGATGTTCCGCTTATTCATGAGAAAAGAACGCTTCATGTGACTTGTTTGACAAAAGGAGAGTGGAAAAAATTAAACAGATAGCTCAGCCGTCTTGCTTAATTGTAAATATTAATTAAGAAGATTTGTTATTTGAAGAAATTTAGCAAAGTTATGCTTATGAGTATTAGAGGAGAATAAAAAAATAATGCATAAAATACAAGAAATAGATGCTTATATTTTAGGATTAATATATACTTATTGTCACAATGAAACTTTAGACAAATTTATGATATTTATAACAACTTTAGGAAATATGGGAGCTATATGGATAGTAATAGGAATAAGTTGTTTGCTATTTAGAATTAGCAGAAAAATAGGAATAGAAATATTAATATCATTAATAATAGGGGCATTATTGGGAAACTTAACTATAAAACCCTTAGTAGGAAGAGTAAGACCTTTTTATATAGTACCGGATATAAGTTTGCTAATTCCTGAACCATATGGCTATTCTTTTCCATCGGGGCATGCGTTATCATCTTTTGCTGCATCTACAGTCATTTTTTTAAATAATAAAAAATTGGGAGTAATAACGTTAATATTAGCAAGTATAATAGCATTTTCAAGACTTTATCTATATGTGCATTATCCGTCAGATGTTTTAGTAGGAGCTTTTTTAGGCATTATAGTAGGCATTTTTTCTAAATATATATTAGAAAGATCACATAAGTTGAAAATTTAATGATTTGTATTTATAAAACAGCAAACTCATTATATTATGGTGTTTGCTGTTTTTATCTGCAATTATCATATTGTTCAATAAGTCAATATAACAGACAAGCTATTTTAAATTAAATATATAATATAAAAAATTACAAAATATATTTATTTGTATTGCCTTTTATTAAAATATATTGTAAAATTGTGATGCTATATAAGAATAATTTGTATATGTAATGAATTATAATTCCTTAAACTTCATGTAAACATTTAGGGGGCAAATGAATGATGAATTCAAGCACAGCAAAAGAGAAACTACTTATTTATATGCTTTCGTTTTTTGCTTCTGCATCTTTAATGACATTAATATGTTTAGTATTAAAAATATATCCATTTGGAGATAATACATTTTTAATAAGTGATATGAACGGACAATATATCGATTTTCTATCCTATTTAAAAACAATACTCAATGGAGAAAATAATATTTTTTATACATTTAGTAAAACAATGGGTGGGGGAATGTTCGGATTATTTGGATATTACCTTGCTAGTCCGTTGAATTGTATAGTTGTATTTTTTAAGAATGAAAATTTACCTATAGCAGTGTCTATAATTATTTTATTGAAAATAGCATTTTGTGGCTTATCAATGAGTATTTATTTAAATAATAAATTTGAATTAAGGTTTTCGTCAATCATATTTTCGCTTTCTTACTCGTTTATAGCTTATAACATAGTTTATTGTTTTAATATAATGTGGCTTGAGGGTGTTATATTACTACCAATTATAACTTTTTCAATTGATAGATTAATATATATAAAAAAGCCAGCTTTTTATATTTTTGCTCTTTCTTATGCATTAATTAGTAATTATTATATAGGATTTATGTTGTTTATATTTTCAATTATATATTTTATATATGAATATTTTTTAGAAGAATGTGTGGATATTAATAGAGATGATATTATTAGAGATTTTATAATTGGTACTTTGATTTCAATAGGGCTATCATCATTTATGCTAATTCCTATATTTGCTTCTTTAATTGGAGGAAAAATTTTTTTAAATGTCACGTCGAACTTAATATTTAAGCTAATACTATTATTCATTATTGTTTTGTTATTAGTAGGAATATATTATATAGTTTGGAAAAATAGAAATAAGAATAATCTAATTAAAATATTAGTTTATATTTTACCAATACTTTTAATTTTAACATCTATATGTTTAGGTTATTTGTTTATTATAAAAAATATAGAATTATATCCATGGATGTCTGTTTTTTTTGAAGATATAAACTTTTTAGATGTATTATCAAAATTATATACAAATTCGTTTACATCTATTCAAGTAGATAATTGGTTTTTTCCAAAAACTGCATTACCAAATATATTTTGTGGAATATTTATTGTTATGTTAGTAATATTGTATTTCTTTAACAATAAGATTACAATTAAGAAAAAATTGATGACCTTGTTATTAATATCAATAATGCTTATAAGCCTTTGTGTAAATATCTTTAATCTAGCTTGGCATGGGTTTTTAAAGCCTATTTGGTTCCCATATAGATTTTCATTTATTTTTAGTTTTATAATGATTATAATTGCGTATGAATGTTTTTGTAGTATAAAATATGTGAAAAGTAAAGCAATATTATTTAGTGTAATAATTTTTGTTATTTGCTCATTATTTGTGATGAAATTATCTCCATCATTTAAATTAGGAGTAAACCTGGCTAATGTTTATTTAGATATGCAGTTGTTTTGTATCTTTTCATTTATTATATTTTTGATAAATAATTATAATAATGAGGCAAGTAGAAAAGCAATATCAAATATTTTATATTTACTAACATTTACTATTGTTTCATGTAATCTTTTTAATAATTCGATTTACTCATTAAATCAACTGAAAAATTTTGAAACTTGTGGAATGGACTCATACAGGCAATATATAAGTGAATTAAGATATGTTATCGATAATATAAAGAACAATGATAATAGTATGTATAGAATTGAAAAAGACTTTAAGAGAACTACGAATGATTCAATGCAATTTAATTATTCAGGTCTAAGTCATTTTAGCTCGTGTGAAAAAGCGTTTATTAAATCATTTTTAGAAAAGTTGGGATTTAGAAACAATGGTAATTGGGCATATTATAATAATGGCTCAACTTGTTCTGTTGATAGCTTTTTAGGAGTTAAGTATTTATTGTCAAAAAATGATATTGATAAACCTTATGAGTATTTGTATGAAAGTAATGGAGTAAAAACTTTTCGTAACCCTTATTCACTACCAATGGCTATAATGGTGAGTGGCAGAATAAAAAATGTAAACTTAGAAAATAATAATTTATTTGAGTTGCAAAATGATATTTTTAAGAGTATGATAAACGATGATAGGGAAATATTTACTCCTGCAAATATAATAAACATCTCTACAGTAAACTTGAATAAAAGTGTTCTGGATGGGGTAGAAAAGTATGAAAAGATTAATAAATTAGAAGATGCATTTGTTTTATATGATATAAAGGTAGACAATAATAATAATCTTTATACTTATGTAGGAGCACCTGGCTTACAAGATGCAGAAATTTTTATTAATGATATTAATTTAGGAAAATATTTTGACGCATATAGGTGGGACATTGTTTCTATTGGTAAGTTTAAAGAAGGAGATATAGTTAGATTTAAAATTAAATTAATGGACAATGTAATAGAAATTACAAATAAGTATTTTTATTATGAAAATGTTGATGTTCTTAAGCATTATCATGATGTATTATTGCAAAATGACTGTAATATAACAAAATTAAGCAGTTCTAGATTATTAATTGATACTAACGGTAATAGTACTCCATATTTATTATTGACAATTCCATATGAAACTGGTTGGAAAGTATTAGTGGATGGAAGCAGAACAGATGCATTATTAGTATTAGATACTTTGATTGCAATTCCATTATCTAATGGGAAGCATGTTGTAGAACTAATATATACTCCTGAAGGATTAAAAACAGGTATTATTATATCTATAATTTCTTTGCTTTTATGTTTATATTTTATGATTATACATAAAAGTAGAAGGTCCATTAAGATATAAAATTCTATGTAACCTTATTTTAATTTTTTAGAAATATATTGAAAATAATTTTATGGTTGTATATAATAAATATGCAATTATAATTTTTGCATAAGGAGGATATAATGGTAGATTTTACACATGACCAATGCCCTATGTGCAATGGTGATTTTTTGCCAGATGATGATATAGTTGTGTGTCCTATTTGTGGAACGCCTTATCACAGAGATTGTTATAATGATACTGGTCATTGCAAGTTTGAAAGTGAACATTTAGGAAATTATGTATGGAAATCTAAATATAAAGAAGAAACTACGAACATCAAAAGTTGTCCCAACTGTGGATGTAATAATGATAGTAATGCATTGTTTTGTGATAAATGTGGTTTTTCATTTTCCAAAGAAAATTATATTAAAGATGAAGAAAATCTTATGTCTAGTTTTGAAAAGATGTTTGATCCTTTTGCAGGGATAGATCCAGATGAAAAAATATATGACATTACTATAAGGGAATTTGCTGACTATATTAAATTAAATAGTAATTATTATATTTGTGAATTTAAAAAGATACAAAATAACAAATCAAGTAGATTTAATATAGGAGCTTTTTTATTTACTGGTTTTTGGATGCTGTATAGAAAGCAATATACATTAGGGACAATTGTTTTTGTAGTTATGTCTTTTATAGATATAATATCTAGGTTATGTCTGTTAAATATTAATGCTTCTGATGAATTATATGGAAATATATTTTCTAATTTATCAAGTAGTCAGAGATTAATATTAATAGCTGTTGTTTTTATAGAGTTTGCAATTAGAATTTTTTTAGGATTTAAAGCAAATAGAATTTATATGAAACACTGTATTTCAAAGATAAAATCAATAAAATCAAATCCTGATATTACTCAGGATATTTCGCAAAAGATAAAAAATTCCGGTGGGGTAAGTTTTATCATGGTGTCTATTTTAATGATGATAACAGTAATATATAGGTATGTAATTTTATATTTTATTATGTGAAGGGGATATTATGAAAGTAAGAAAAGCAGTGATACCAGCAGCAGGACTTGGAACCAGGGTTTTACCTGCAACTAAGTCTATGCCAAAAGAGATGCTTACAATAGTAGATAAGCCAGCAATTCAATATATAGTTGAAGAAGCAGTAGAGTCTGGAATAACAGATATATTAATAATAACCAATAGGGGTAAGGGGATAATAGAAGATCATTTTGACAGATCCCCAGAGCTCGAATCTAGGCTATTAGAGTCTAATAAAAATAATGTATATAAAGATATTGTTGATATTTCTAAGTTGGCTAATATATACTTTTTACGCCAAAAAGAGACTAAAGGTCTCGGACATGCAGTAAATTGTGCTCGTTCTTTTATAGGAAATGAGCCTTTTGCGGTTATGTATGGCGATGATGTTATTTTTGGAAGGGAACCTGTATGTGCACAATTAATAAAAGTGTATGAAGAATTTGGTTTAGGAGTGTTAGGGGTAAAAGAAGTTCCTGAAAAAGACATTAGTAAATATGGTTCTTTAAAGGTAGAACATATAAGGGAAAACTTATTTAAATGTACAGATATGATCGAAAAACCTACACCTGATAAGGTAATGTCTTTATATTCTATTTTAGGAAGATGTATACTTACGCCAGAAATATTTGATATATTAGATAAAACACAACCTGGTGCAGGAGGAGAAATACAATTAACTGATGCGATGAAAATACTTGCTGTAAGCAATGGGATGATTGCAGTAGATTTTGAGGGCAAACGCTATGATATGGGAAACAAGTTAGGAATTATGAAGGCAGCTGTTGAAGTAGCTATGCAGCATGATGAAATAGGTGAAAGCTTTAAAGAGTATTTAAAGGAGATAACAAAGAATATATAATTTATTGTAAATTTAAATGAAAATAAAAAAAGCTTTGAAATTCTGTTAAATCTAAGAATTTCAAAGCTTTTAAAATTTATCTATAAACTTAAAGCATTATAGTATTAATGATGTGTTTATAAATCGTCATTATGTTTAGTCCCTTCATTAGATGCTCTCGATAACCAGGTATCGGCTAAATCTAACGCTATGTATAGACCATCTTTTTCTCCCTTTTTTATAATTTTCTTTTTAATATCAACATTAGGGTCAGTGTCAATGATTTGTATACTAACTTTATCTGCTACATCTAAATTACAGAGCTTTTTTTTGCTTTTGATTTGAAGTTTTGCAACATACTTATCGTAAATGTTACCATAATATAATGTATCTTCACATCGTACCAACGGTTTACCCTTATACATTAAGAATTTGCTTTTATTGTTTGATTTTGCAGGCATAAAATTCCCTCCATTAAATATTAAAATTGTATATAAAAATATTAAAATATATAGGTAGATTAAGGTTTTAGACCAAGAAGTTCTTCTATAGATACATTTAATATTTTTGATAATGCTACTAGTTCGATATCTGTTACAAGCCTTTTTTGGCCTTCTAATTTTGATAAACCAGATGCATTCATATCAATACCGTTTATTTGAAGTTTTACTAATAAATCTTTTTGCTTCATACCTTTCTTTTTTCTAATTTCTTCTACTCGTGCACCAACTAAATTGCTTGTACCGAGAGCTTGCTGTCGCAATCTCATATACTTCACTCCTAATATAGTATACCATACTTTAAATTATGTATTAATATTATTTATCTAAATTTTAAATATCTAAAAATAATAATTGTTATTTTACCAATATATTGCTATAATATATGTATTGTGAAAAGTTAAAGGGAGTATTATATTTGAATATATCAGGTAAATCTTTTAAAAGTTTAGAATACATGTTAAACATAGTTAGCAATAAGCCAAAATTTAAAGTTTTGTCGATAGACATAAAAATATCTACACTTATTATTATAGACATGGTGAACGGTTTTGTAAAGGAAGGAAATTTAAGCAGTAAAAATGTTTACGATTTAAACATTAAAATATCTAAGTTTTTAAAGTTTTGTCATAAAGTTAATATGAAATGCCTAGCCTTTGCAGATTCACATAAAAAAACAAGTCCGGAATTTGATTCATATCCAGAACATTGTATTGAAGGCACTTATGAGTCTGAGATTACAGACGAATTAAAAAAAATATGTGATTTTAAGGTTATTAAAAAGAATTCAACAAATGGGTTTATTGAGCCCAAATTTCAAAAATGGTTAAAGGAAAATAATTTAATAAGAAATTTTATAATTGTAGGAAACTGTACAGATATATGTATTCAGCAATTTGCATTATCATTAAAGGCATATTTTAATATGAATAATATAAAATCTAGAATAATTGTTCCTATTTCACTTGTAGATACTTTTGACTCAAATGTTCATAACTCTGATTTAGCGAATTTAATGTCTTTATATAATATGGAAGTTAATGGAATAGAAATATTTTCAGATGTAGAATATTAATTGGTAGGTGATAATTATGCAAGGTTGTTTAAATGATAAGCTTAGTATGCTTGTTGATTTTTATGAGCTGACTATGTCTAATGGCTACCTAGACAGTGGTATGGGAGACAAGATTGCTTATTTTGACATGTTTTTTAGGAAGAATCCAGATAATGGAGGATTTGCTATATTTTCTGGTTTAGAAAATGTAATTGATTATTTGGAGAACTTAAAATTTTCTAGTGACGATATAATATTTTTAAGAAAAAAAAATCTTTTTAGTGATGACTTTATTGATTATTTAACAAACTTTAAATTTTCATGTGATGTATGGGCAGTTCCTGAGGGCACACCTATTTTTCCTAATGAACCAATAATTACTGTTAGAGGTCCCATAATCCAAGCACAAATAATTGAAACTGTGTTGCTGCTAAATATAAACCATCAGAGCCTTATAGCTACCAAAGCAAATAGAATTGTTAGAGCAGCTAAAGGTAGAAGTGTTATGGAATTTGGAGCAAGGCGTGCACAGGGGTATAGTGGTGCCTTATTAGGGGCAAGAGCTTCCTATATAGGAGGTTGTTCTTCGACATCATGCACACTTGCTGAAATAGAATATGGGATTCCATGTGTAGGAACAATGGCACATAGCTGGGTTCAATGCTTTGATAGTGAATTAGAAGCATTTAAACAGTATGCAAGAATATATCCAGGTGAATGTATTTTGCTAATAGATACTTACGATACACTTAAATCTGGTATAAAAAATGCTATAAAGGTGTTTAAAGAAGAAATTATACCAAAGGGTTTTAGGCCAAAGGGTGTTAGAATAGATAGTGGGGATATATCTTATTTATCTGTAGTAGTAAGAAATATTTTAGATAAAGAAGGTTTTTATGATTGTAAAATATTTGCTTCAAATGCTCTTGATGAGTATGTAATTAGAGATATGATAATACAGGGCACAAAAGTAGATGTTTTTGGTGTAGGTGAAAATCTTATAACATCATCGTCAAGCCCTGTATTCGGAGGTGTTTATAAACTTTGTGCACTTGAAGAGAATGGTGAAATCATACCTAAGATTAAAATTAGTGAAAATGTATCTAAAATTACAACTCCTTGCTTTAAGGAATTATGGAGACTTTATGATAAGGAATCCGGCAAATCAATGGCTGATGTTATAACCTTATATGATGAGACAATAGATGACACAAAACCATATGAAATATTTGATCCACAATATACTTGGAAAAGGAAAACTATAAAAAATTTTGTTGCAAAGAAGATAAAAAAGCAAATATTTAAATCTGGGAGAAAATGCTATAAATCACCGGACATTAACGATATACGAGGCTATTGTGAAAGGCAAGTAGAAATGCTTTGGGATGAAGTGAAGAGATTTGAAAATCCACATAGTTATTATGTAGACTTATCAGAAAAATTATGGATAGAAAAACGAAAAGTGTTTTCTAAAAATCATATTTAATGGAGGAAAATGTATGTCTAAAAAAGTAATATTGAGCGCAGATAGTACATGCGATTTAGGAGATGAATTAAAAAGTGAATATGAGGTAAATTATTGTCCATTTATAGTATCTTTAGATAATAAAGATTATCACGATTTGGTAGATATTTTCCCTGATGATATATATCGCCTATATAGTGAGAAAAAGGTATTACCTAAAACTGCTGCAATAGGTGTAGGGGAGTATATAAAATATTTTAAACCTTGGGTTGAGCAAGGCTATGAAGTTATACATATTAATCTTAGCTCCTCAATGTCATCGTCATATCAAAATTGTTGTATGGCTGCAAAAGAGCTTGGAAATGTTTATCCGGTTGACTCTAAAAATTTGTCGACAGGAATGGGTCTTTTAGTTTTAGAAGCAGGGAAAAGAATTAAAATGGGTATTACGGCAAAGGATATTCAAAAGGAAATTTTGTGTTTAACAAAGAAGGTCCATTCTTCATTTATAATCGATAATTTAGAGTTTCTAAAGGTTGGGGGGAGATGCTCAAGTGTAGCTGCTCTAGGTGCAAACTTATTAAAATTAAAACCTTGTATAGAAGTTAACAATTTGGTTGGCCAAATGTCGGTTGGTAAAAAGTATCGTGGAGACTTAAAAAAAGTTTTAGAAAAATATACAGAAGATGCATTATCTGTAGGTAATGTTGATACTGAAAAAATATTTATTACACATTCAGGGATATCGCAAGAACTAATAAACATTGTTTATAATACTATAAATAAACTATATAAATTTAAAAACATATATATTACACGGGCAGGTTGTACAATTTCTGCTCATTGTGGACCTAATACTATCGGAGTACTATTTCTAAATAAATAAAATTAATTTAAAAATTTTAATGTTAAAAATTGCTTTATTATATTTATATATAATAAAGCAATTTTTTATACAAGGCACTTTTATCAAAAGGATTAGAAGAATTTTTAAATTACAAAGTAGTTTTTGTTTTATTTTCTGTAATTTGTTGACGTTTTACTAATTCATTAAAGAATCCATTATTATTTATTAATTGATCATATGTGCCATCTTCGACAATTTTACCTTTATCTATTACTATAATTCTATCACATTGTTTTATAGTAGATAATCTATGAGCGATTACTATTCTTGTACTCTTTAATTTCGACAAAGAATCAGATATCTTTTTTTGGGTAATATTATCTAAAGCAGAAGTTGCTTCATCTAATATTAATATTTTGGGCTTAGAGGCTATAGCACGTGCTATCATTAATCTTTGCTTTTGCCCTCCAGAGATTCCTCCATATCCTTCAGCTATCATAGTAAACATTCCCATAGGCATTCTTTTAATATCATCTGCGATACCTGCAATTTCGGCAGCTTCCCAAGCTTCTTCAATACTCAACCAAGGAGCAGATATAACAATGTTTGAATAGATGTCACCAGTGAAAAGCTTACCGTTTTGCATTACAACACCTATATTTTGCCTAACAGATTTTAAATCTAGATTATTTAAATCCTTATCGTCATAGTATACATATCCTTTTTGAGGCTTTTCAAATCCAAGCATTAGTCTGACTAATGTAGATTTTCCAGATCCTGTTTTTCCTACAATTGCGATATACTGTCCAGGATCAACCTTGATACTTAGGTTATCTATAATTAATGGAGTGCTTTCTTCATATTTAAAAGATATGTTGTTGAGTTCAATTTTTCCAGACATTTTAGTAACTACTTTTTTATAATTGCCTATTTCTGGTTTTGCTTTTAATATGGGTTCAATCATTTCCATAATTGGCTTGATATTTGCAAAGGTTAAAGCAACAGTTATTAATGTTCCCATAGCTCCACTTACCATACCATAAGTAACATTAAAGGTCATATAATCTGCAACACTAACTTGAGAAATTGCAGCAAAATAGAAAATTATAATAGTACCTATAGTAGTAATTACTGTTGAAATAACGGGATTCAACTTTATCAATAAAGGAGGATTATATTGTAGAGTAGCACTCTCTTTGTACATATTTGCCCATTTAATAAAAGCTCTTCTTTCTGCTCCGGCAATTTTTATTTTTTGAATTCCCGAGAATAGTGAAAATATTAAGCCTGAAATTTTTGAATCTATTTTCATTTTTTTTCTTGTAATTTCTATTTGTATAAATAGAGTTATAAATGTTATTATAAGTGTAATTATAATAATTGACATTGCAGGGACGGCAAGAGAAGGTGTATAATGAACAATTTGTCCTATATATATTAAAGAGAATAATGCAGATAAAGCAGAGGATAGAACAGCGCTGGTTATCATGGAACACAAAGAGTTTATACAATACAAACGGCTAGCAAGTTCACCTGCATTAAATTCCTTAAAAAATTCAGTTGGTAGAGATAATAATCTAGACATAGAAGCGGATTGAATCGATATATCTAGTTTGGATTGTATTTTAGCCATAACTAGTGTCTTATATATAGATATGAATGTACTTGATAAGGTAAATCCTATTAAAGAACATGTAATGGGCACAATTAATAACATTTGGCCGGAGGGAATAACCTGACTGAATATTATATTATTTATCATTGGAGATAAAAGGCCTATAGCAGAAATAGCAAGTGTTATAATTGTTATTGTAAATATATCAGATATAGAAATATTTTTAATCATATACTTTATAAGATCTTTAATAGTTAGTTCATTTAAAGGTAGTGGATAATAAAAGCAAATAGCTTCTGGTGATATAAAATCTTTATTTTTCTTTGTAACTTTTACTCTTTTATTTTTATTATAATCAAAATATTGATAACCCGAGAATCCTTTAGGCAATAAAGCAATTACATCGCCTTCTATAGTTTGTGCAAGCAATGGGCCTACACTATCCTTATACCAATTATCTGTTAATTTTATGCTTCTTCTCATAATACCTGACGGTCTGAGTAAAAATTCAAGGCACTGATTTATGTCTTTGATGTTATTATCTATTTCTATAGGCTTAACATTGTAGTATTTAAGAATTTCATATATAGCATTTTTAGTTTTGATATCATTATTAGAATTAGAGTTTGGATTAAAATTTTTAGCTACTACCGAAGATAGATTTAAAAATGAGTTTTTAAAGTTCTCTTCATCTGATTTAATTCTAGCCTTTATTTGTTCGTCAAACCAACTCATTTTAGTTATCCCCCCAATCTTATTCAACTGTTATTAATTTAGTATAAGCTCCGTTTTTAGCCATTAGTTCATTGTGTGTACCTCTTTCAATTACTTTTCCATTATCCATAACAATAATTTCATCACAATCCCTAATTGTTGATAGCCTATGTGCAATTATTATACAAGTAATGCCTCTATCAGTAATAGATTTCACAACTTCATGCTCTGTTTTAGCATCTAATGCAGAAGTTGCCTCATCTAATATAACTATTGTAGGGTCTTGAGATAGAACTCTTGCAATTTCTAAACGTTGCATTTGACCACCTGAAAAGTTTCTACCTCCTTCTAGAATTTTATAACTATAGTCTCCATCACGTGCCATAATATCCTCATGAATATGAGCATCCCTTGCAGATAAAATCATTTCAAAATCTTCGATTGATTTATCCCACATTTTTAAGTTATTAGAAATACTATCTTCAAACATAGTAATGTCTTGATCAACAACAGAGATAGAACCAGTAAAAACTTCTCTAGTTATCTGTTCAATAGGTTTTCCATCAAACAATATTTCTCCAGACCAAGGTTTATATAATCCAGATATTAATTTAGATAAAGTAGATTTACCACAACCGGATGCTCCTACAAAAGCAACCCTTGCTCCAGGCTTTAATTTAAGACTAAAATTTTCAATAAGAGGTTCATCTAATTTGCAATAGCCAAATGTAATGTTATTTATTTCTAATGCCCCAGAAAGTTTATGGTATTGTGTATTCTCATCTAAAGAGTTATTGTTATATACTATATCAGGCTTGTAATTAAAAACATCATCTATTCGTTCCATAGCAGTACGCATTTCTTGAATGTTTTGTCCAACATCTATTAGAGAATTTACAGGAGATATAAATGAAGACATAAAACCTTGGAATGCAAGTAGCATACCAACAGTAAAGTTGCCTTGCATTATAAACAATACACCAAATATTAAGATAGCAATACTAGATATGCTTTGTATTAAGCTTGGGAGTTGCCCTAAGTACTGATTTAACTTAGTAAATTTGACAGTTGACGTATTTAAAGCAGCCTGGTAACCTGTCCATTTTTCAAAAAAACCATTTTCTGCACCACTAGACTTTACGGTTTCTATCATATCTATTCCAGATAAAGTAGCACTATATAATTTACCCATATCTCTCATTTGTACTCGTGTTATATTAATACGTCTTCTAGAAATTATGTTAGCTAAAAAAACGTTTATAATTATAGTTGAAACTCCAATTAATGTGAGAATTAAACTATACCTAATCATAATAAAAAGATAAAATATTAAACTACAAAAATTTAAAACAACAGGTGCTAATTTGCTTATTAAGGTAGAAGCAATATCCTCATTAGATATTTGTCTTGAAGCAATATCACCGGCCATCCTTTGTGAAAAAAAGTCCATAGGTAGTCGTAGAACGTGCCACATAAATGAAGAATTTGCAACGATAGCAAGTTTACCTTGTATTTTTAAGATATATAAAGAATGAATAAGGAGAGCTAATATCTGTATAAATGCAATGATAGACATAGTCCCTATAAGAAAATATAGCCAATTATAGCTTTCTTGAGCTAAAATTCTATCTAAAAAGATTCTACTAAATATAGGGTTTAAAATACCAATAATAGTTGTTATTAATCCTGTAGTTGTAATAAAAATAAATGGTGTTAGAGTGCCTTTTAACTTAGATTTAGCAAAGTCAACCACACTTTTTGGTTTTCCTTCAGCTTTAAAATTTTCCCCTGGTTCAAATTTTAAGCATACTCCTGTGAAGGAATTATTAAATTGGTCCATACTTATAGAAACAGTTCCTCTTGCAGGATCATTAATAATGGCACAATTTTTTTTGAATCCATTTAACACTACAAAATGATTAAATTCCCAAAACAAAATGCATGGAAATTTATACGTTTTTAGTTGTTCTATGCTAGTTTTATAGCCTTTGGCTATTAATCCATATGATTTTGCAGCTCGAATTATATTTTTAGCGCTACTTCCATCTCTAGATATTCCACAAGTGCTTCTAATTTCCTCTAAAGGTATCCATTTTCCATAATATGCTAATATCATTGCAAGACAAGCTGCGCCACATTCTAAAGCTTCCATCTGCATAATTATAGGTACTTTTACATAATTCTTTGACATAATTTAACCTCCTAATTAAATAGGAAAGATATTGGTTTAACAGTATCGGTTATTATAGAAATTTCTATAAGTTCATTATTAATTGTTGAGTTATTATCACTTATAGATATAGTGACTTTTATATTCCATTCAGATTTACAAAGATATTGAAATATGTAATCACTTTTTATTTGGCTAGATACTTCGTTGGAAGATAATGGTATATTATCTATACTTTCAACAACACCATTTAAACCATTGCTTGTTGATACATTCATTCCTGGTCTTACTTTAGAAGCATCATCGGAATCTAGATAACAAATGATCTGATTATTTATAATAGCAGCATTGTTATCTATAGTTGTTGGAATATTGCCAGCAAAGCACCAGACTAAAAATGAAATCAGCAGTATACAAATAGAAATTAAAATTAGCCATATACTAGGATTTGATACTTTTATATAATCATTTAATTGCTCTGGCGACGACATATTGTTTAAGCTTTCTTTTCTAAATAAATCATTGTTCATTTTTACCCTCCTAGTCTTATTGTTTAATAATTATTTATGATTATAACATATTATTATTTAAATTTCTACATATAAATATAAAAATACCAATATTTTTTTAAAAAAAGTTAAATACATATTAAAATTGCATAAAAATATCCGATGTATTAATGTTTAATTACATCGGATGTGAAATTAGTTTTATATAATGTACCGTATAATGTAGGGAAGACGATTTTTGAGAATCTTTCGTTTAATATATTTTCTGAAAAATTACTTGTATTTCGAAATTTAAAAATCTTATTAAATTTAAAAATTTTATAAATACTGTCGATAGGACTTGGAGTTTCACTAAGTTTAATAGTTATGTTATTTTGTGAAAAAATAAATGTTAAAATTCGAGTATTTGGAGTTTCAATAAATGAAATGAATATTTTTAAGACATCTTCATCATTTTCATTAATTGTCCACATACTAGTGCTTGAAACTTTATAATATTCACCATTGAAATTTAAAGTATTGTATAAATACTCATCATGTTTGCCCACACTTATACTATAAACCATATTTCCTTCAGTTACTTTTATATTATAGGATGATTCATTAAAAGATAAGTAAATTTTATTTATCCCTTCACTAAAATTATTATGTGTACATTGCAATATAACTGGAAGTATAGATTCATTATTTTTATTTATTTTATATGAATTATTGTTGTATTTTAATTCTTGAGGATATAAATTTTTAGAAGAATATATTTTTTGTAATACATTTATAATCTTATATATATGTCCATCTGGGATATAATACGATTTTTTAAGGGTAGATAAATGTTTAGTAGTATTAATTAATCTTTTATATGATCGAATATTTTGTAATAAAGAGTTGTTGGTAAACAATTTATTATCTGTTAAAAATTTATATAGTATTTCCAATGTTGAACCTTCAGGAAATATGTTACTATTACCGCTGGTTACTACAATTACCATGTTGTGTTTTGGAATAACTAGAACATATTGTCCAAACATACCATTAAATTGGTATGCACCTTCTATAGGGAAACTCCAAATTTGATACCCATAAAATTCACATAGCATATTAAAATCTGTTTTAACATGATGTTTTACAGAATCATCTATCCAAATTTTTGGTATAATTTGTTGACCATTCCATACACCATTTTGTAAAAATAATTGGCCTAACTTAGCTAATTCGTAACTTGTTAAGCTTAAACCCCAACCACCTTTTTCAATATTTAACGGACACTTTTCCCAAAAGACATCCTTAATTCCAAGAGGCTCAAAAAGTCTGGGTGTTAAAAATTCAACAAGGCTCATGCCTGTCTTTTTACATATTATAGCACTTAATATATAAGTATTCATACTGTTGTAATTGAAATTTTGGCCTGGTTTAAACAAAAAATCAGATTCAATAAATGATTTTATCCAATTTTCAGTTGTAATAGAGCCTATTTCATTAAAACTTATTCCAGAAGTCATTGTTAAAAGATGATAAATATTTAAATCATTTATATTAGGATTATTAGCTTTTATAGAATGTTCTGGAAAAATATCTTTTACTTTGTCATCTAATGATAAATATCCTTCATTTATTGCAATACCAACAGCTAATCCAACAACAGTCTTACTTATTGAATATAAAAAATGCCTATACTCTTTGTTATATGGTTTAAAATATCCTTCACTAATTATATAATTATTTCTTAATATAAGGATGCTGTGAGTATTAGAATATTTATTATTAATAAGAGTTTTGTAAAGCTGCTCTATATGTTTAGAATTTATACCCTGATGTTCAGGTGAACAACGTTTAAATATCATGTTAGAATTTTTAACAGGATAGAATATTGGCTTTTGTGGTTGAAACTTGTACGCAGTGAGGTTCCGTAAATCCCCCCTGTAAAGCTTTAAAAAAAAGTCAGCAAATTTAAATTGTTTAAATATATTATTTATGTGAATCACGGCCTTAATTAAAAATTTGAATTTTTTAAGTTATAGAATAATTATTTATTTAACCTCTTACCTATAAAAAATGTTATAAAAAATATTAATGCAGATATTAGTACTATAGTTGCTCCGGTTGCAGTTCCTAAATAATAAGATAAAATAAGTCCTATAATACCAGAAGTCAAAGAGAAAACTACAGAAAATAAATGATATTGTTTTACATTTTTTGCAATATTTCTTGATGCAGCAGCAGGTAGAACTAGTAATGAATTTATTATTAATATACCAACCCATTTAATAGATACTGTAACTATTAGAGATATTAATATTACAAATATATTTTTGTAAAATTTTACATTTATCTGTTTACTAAATGCTAAGTCCGAATTTAAACTTGAAAGCATAAGCCTATTAAATGAAATAATCCATATAGATATAACTATAATTAATACTATTAACAATAATAATATTTCTTTTGGTGTTATTGATAAAATATCGCCTATCAAATAATTAGAGTATTTGGCAAAACCTCCGTTTATAGATAATAAAACAACTCCGAGTGCGACTCCTGTGGAAGAAAATACACCTATAATAGTATCTGATGAAGAAAGACCGGAGTCTATAATTGAAGATATCGCAAGAGCAAATAATAAAGAAAATCCAAGCATAGATAAAATATAATTGTTGATACCAAGTATGGCTCCTATTGCTATGCCAGTGAGAGCAGAATGTCCTAATGCATCGGAAAAGAACGACATTTTATTGTTTACTATCATAGTACCGGTTATGCCTAGAAGTGGTGTTATCAATATAACCGCTAGTAATGCATTTTTCATAAAATTAAAATTTATCCATTCAAATGGAATTATACTTTCTAATATATAGAAGAGGTATGACATTTATATTTCACCTCCATCTATATTTAAGCCGAATGTTTCTCGAACAATAGGGTTAATCATGATTTTATCAGGAGTATCAAACGCTACTACAGTTTTGTCTATTAGTGCTACGGAAGAGGCATATTTTTTTACATGTCCTAAATCATGGGAAACTAATATTATAGGCATATGAAACTCATTTCTCATAGATATCACAAGCTCATAAAACAAACTGATACCCTTTCTATCGACAGCAGATACAGGTTCATCTAATAATAATAAGTCGGGCAATGGTTCAAGTGCAAATGCAAGCAAAACCCTTTGTAATTCTCCACCAGATAAATTACCCAGTTTTTTATTTAGGTTGTCTTGAGCGCCTACTTTTTCTAAGAGCTCATAAGCTTTTCGCTTTATAGATTTTGAATGTTTAAGCCAAATAGGGGTATATGAAGAATTAGCACAGAACAAATCTAGGACAGTTATAGGAGTACTTTTATCAAATATTAATGTTTGGGGAACATATCCAATACGTGGACTTAATATTTTTGTTCCACTGCTATTAAAAAACTCAATTGTTCCGGTATGTTCTATTCTATTCATTATAGATTTAAGTAAAGTAGTTTTACCTGAACCATTTTTACCTATGAGTGCTAGAATTTCTCCATGATTAGCATTAAGTGATACATCATAGAGAATTGTATGTTCTCCCTTTTTGACCCCCAAATTTTTAATTTTTACACTACATAAACATTTATGCAAATAAGAATTCATTATTAATGTAAGGCCTCCTTAAGAACATTTAAGTTGGCATACATAGTTTTAATATATGAATCAAGATTTGCATCACCGGTAACAGCTGGATCAAGAGTATATATTTTTAGATTCGTTTCAGAAGAAATTACATTTGCAGTTGTTAAAGGATATTGAGGTTCTACAAATAAAGCATCAACATCAGAATTTTGAATTATTTTTATAATACTTGAAATTTCTTGTGCATTTGGCTCAGAGCCAGATTCACCGTTTATAACTTCTACAATATTTAACCCAAATTCTTTTGCAAAGTAGGGAAAAGAGTCATGGAAAGTTATAATATCTTTTTTAGAGGTGCTATTAATAGCATTACTCATGTCATCACGTAATTTATTAAGTTTTTTTAAGTAAATTTCGGTATTTTTTTTATATTCTGATTCATGATATGGATCAAGATTAATAAGTGAATCACAAATATTTTCTACTTGTTTCATATAATTTGATATAGAAACCCATATATGAGTATTGTATTCACTATGCTTATGATTTTCATGTTTATATTCTTTACTTTTTAGTAATTCGATATCAACACTTGAATCTATTACTTTAAGATTTGGTAATTCATTGGTAATCTTGTCCATAAAAGATTCCATGCCTACACCATTTATAATAAAGGCGTTGGCCTTTTCTATATTTTTCATGTCTTCTGGTTGAATTTGGAAGTCATGTAAGCATCCAGTGTTTTGATTAGACATGTTGTTTACATTAACATTTTCAATACCATTTGTTATATTTAAAGTCATTATGTAAACAGGGTAGAAAGAAGTTAATAAATTTATGGAAGTATTATTGTGTTCTTGCTGGTTACTGCATCCTATTAAATTAAATATTATTGTTATGCAGACTAATAAAGAAATAAATCGTTTCAATATATGCTCACCTCAAATAATTTATACTTATTTATAATATAATAGTTATTAAAAAGTGTCAATTAATATTTTATCATAAAATGTTATAAAGTTGTTTAAAAATAAATATGTTTGAATTAAAATAATAAGAAAAGTACTGTAATAAAAATACATTTTGTGGTATATTAAAATGAAATGTTTAGGAGGTATAATTATGGATGAGATAAAAGTATTAGCTAGAGTTGACAATTTAAGTAGTGTTATTGATTTTATTGAAAATAAACTTTTAAATTATAATTGTAATGACAAAGAAAAAATTAAACTTTTAATTTCTGTCGAAGAAATATATGTTAATGTGGCAAGATATGCTTATAAAAATAAAGATGGCTTTATAACTGTTAAATGTGGCTTGAATATTAAAGAATCAAGAATATACATACAATTTATTGATAATGGTAGGAAATACAACCCGCTTTTAAACTCAGATCCTAATATTAATCTTAAACTTGACGAAAGAAAAGAGGGTGGACTGGGAATTTTTATGGTAAAAAAGAATGTTGATAAAATATATTATGATTTTAAAGATGGTAACAATATATTAACCATTATAAAAGAAATAGATTATTACAAAAACACTTAGGACATAACAGTATATATATTCTAAGTACTTTTTAATTAAAAATTATAGAAAACCCCTCTTTAGTTTTGAACTAAACAGGGGTTTTCGTAAACCTTATTTTTCATATCTTTTATAGAGAATTTAGCTATGTAAACTATAGTGATAAAGAGGAGGTTTGTCTATTTTCATATGAGTTTTTATGAAACCAAAATCACTGTGAATATACATAAATAATGTTTTACATATACATTATTTATAATAATGGTGACCCTCTTTAGCTAAATCTACAGCTTGGCCAGAATTTCCCCTATATTCATTAAAGGTACCTCCTGTTTCCTTTATTAATTTTATAAGAGCACTTTTGGCCTTTTGATCCATACGCTCACTATTAAAAGTATTTACAATAACATTTAATCCATAATCTTGAATGATATCTTTTAATTCCCTTAATGCATCAACTGTCCAATTTGGATCGTTATTAAATACTCCACCGCCAACTATTGTAAGAACAACATTTTTCTTACCATGAAGGGCAGCGGCTCTGAAAATTGCTTCGTATTGTGCTTTTATCACCATTTTTGCAGATTTGCGATCGTTTGTATTAGACTTAGACATCTTTGAGTGTTTACCATAATCTAAAGCTAATGCTGCAACACAAACCTGATCGACATATTGATTTTTATCATAAAATTTATCAAGTTCCTCTTTTGTCTTGTTATTATAAACTACCTGACAGTCTGAAAAATATGCTATCTTAAACTTGTTGTATGCTTCTTTTTCATTATTAGGTAATTGGTCTAAAGTAATGCCATTTGGTAATTCATGTTTGTTTTTACCTTTACCTTTGCTGCTTCTAAATTTACCGAATATTTTTTTATATACATCTTCGCTGCTATCAACAACATACCCATTTTGAGTGTTAATTCCTAAGTCTTCTAGTAAATTCAGTTGTTTTGGTTCCAATTGCTGTGTATCTTTGAATCCATTGTTTCTTTGCTTCCATTCAAGAGGGTTCTTCTCATTGTCTTTGTTTCGGAATATTCCATATTGCCTATAAAAAGCAGTTGCCGGGGCAGATATTGAAGCTATTGGTCCTTGAGTATTATCATATGCATATGAACTTAACTTTTTTTTATCTATATCATCATTAGTACCTAATGTTTCAAGTGCGTTAAAATTAGATGCCAGAACAAAAACTGTGTTATTAGCATATTGAGGATCTGCTTGTAGACAACCAACATCAACATGTTTTAAGTCTGGATTATTACCTGCAACACCTATTGCAGATATTTTTCCTCCACCGGTTTTTGTCTTGCCTTTTAGTTCTTCTTTTAATCCTCCAACACTATATTCGTGAAAAGTACCGGCTTTTATTTCTTCGCCATCTTGCGCCTTAACATATGTAACACCATCTTTAATGCTAAACAGGTCACTTATTTTTTGAGGATTGTTTTTTAGTTCATTTTCATCATTAGTGAATAGAGTTGTCCAATCTTTTTTCAAAACAGCACCTTTTAGAATTCTTTTAGCAACGCCTTGCCCTGGACTTTTTTCAGATGAATCAGTTTTCTTTGAGTGATGTTTTTTGTGGTGATGATGTGGACCTTTGCCTTTTTTAATGTCATTGGATGCAGGAGGTGTATTTGCCGGATTCTTTTGCTTTTCAAGTGGTGCTTTTGATTGGCCTGTTTTATCTGCTGACTCATTAATTTTTTTATAGAACAAAAGTGTAGCTGTTTTGTTTGAAATTAATGGGTTTTTACTTGGGAATGAACTAGTGGGAAGTGTGGTCCCTGGTGAAAGATCATCTTCGTGATACCATTTATTAGTAGCAGGGTTTTTAACTAAAGACGTGTAATGTCCAAACTGATACTGATGATGCAATGTGCATCCAATTAAGGAATACTTTACAGATTCTCCGTTTGCTAAAGTAATTGTCTTTTCTTGCTGCAATGTTTCAGATGATTCTGGGCTTTGAATTACTAAATAATTAGAGGAATTTTTTATATTAGATTCATCAAGCTCAAAATCGAATGGTATGTTAGATGTGTATGAATTTTGTGCTGATGTAGCTTCTTGGGAAGCGTCAATCTCTACACCGGTTATCGTACTTATTTGATTGTAAAGTTTAGGGCATTCACTTTCTAAAGTTGATAAAATTATACCATATATTTCAGCTACATCTTTTTGTTCACCATCATAAATATCAGGGTAACGTTGCTTAAATTTATCTTCTAGGATACTAAAAGTAATTATTTTTTGTGATTCAATACTCTGTTGCATTTGTATAAATATTTGCTTTATATAAGAGGCTAGGTTTTCTGTTCCCTTAGAGTTATAACTTAAAAAGACGTTTCTAAGCTCCTCTATATTATATAGTTGAAGCATGAGGGAGTCAAAATAACAAGAATTGTGTTCATTATTTTGTATCTTGGCAGGACGTGAGGTATTAGTTTTCCTCTTGAAAGGTAATGGATTTGTGTTAGAAATTTCTGTGGTTTTATCAATTTGGGTACTTGCTGGGGTAATAGTAGGCCCCGCGAGAGGTGTCTCATCCTTAGCAATTTCAGATTGAGTAATATTATCCTCAGTTTGAGGTTTCAAGTTAGGTGTGGAGTTATTTTCTTGTGTTTTTTCAAGAGTCTCACCCTGAGATGCTGTGTTAGGAATTTCTGTGGGTGTAACTTCTAGGCCATTAGTGGATTCAATAAGAGAATTATTATCCTTAGTAATTTCAGTTTCAGAAGCATTATCCTCAGTTTTAGATTTCAAGTTAGGTGTGGAGGTATTAGTATCTAATAAACTGGATACGACAGGTGATGGTGGTACTGAGGAAATATCACTCATAGAGTTTTGAGAAGACTCTTGAGATATTGGCCCTATTCTGCCTGTGTATTCCTCATTATCTAATTGTAATGAATCAGGCCAATCAATTGAAGGCTCAAAGGAATCAATGTTATTTTTGTTAAAGTTAGTTGTATTTACAGGTTTTTCATTGTCATCAATATTTAATAATTGTAAATCATTATTCTTTTTAAAGACGTGCCTTTTTAAACCATGTTCTTTTTTAACTTTCACAAGTTTAGGCGTAGTAAATTCCTTAAGAGTGGAGGAGTTCTCATTATTATCGTCAGTTGTTGACGGCTCTACAAGTTTGTACCCGTGATATTCGAACAATTTGTCTTTATAGCTAAATCCTGCTAGCTTTGCCTCTTGTTCTGTATAGCCATTGTCTTTAAATTGCCTAATATTATTTACTACTGCTTTTATTTGTTGTAAAGTTTTCTTCTTTAATTTTCCATTCTTTCCATACGCTTTTACAATTTCATTCCGATTATATCCGTACAATATGTTTTTCTTTTTAAAACCTGCTTTCTTTGCTTCGTCTATTGTATAGCCATGCGCTGCAAACTTCTTAGCATTATCACCTAATACAGATTTTATTTGTTTTAAAATTTTCTTGTCTAATGTTCCATTCTTTCCTCCATACAATTTTGCAATTTCATCCCGATTGTATCCGTACAATATGGCTTCCTTTTCAAACCCTGCCATCTGTGCTTCTCTTGCTGAAAAGCCCATGGATTCAAATGACACAATATTATTATCAAGCTCTTCTTTTTTTCTTTTAAAATCAGGTTCAGGAGTTTTTAAATTAGGCTTATCTTTATTAGGATAGTGTGATATAAGCTTATGACATTTTTTTAGGATAGATTGTACTAAGGCTTTTCTTTGCCGAGCTTCTCTAGTGAAGGTTATTCTACAGTATGAATTTAAATATGATATGCAAAGTTTTTCTAATTTATTATATAGTTCT
>CALWVF010000010.1 GCA_944384925.1 uncultured Clostridia bacterium | reverse complement strand
ATTAGTAAATCAATGTATTGCTTACGCACTTTCTAATTTAGAAGAAGATTCAGCAGATATAAATGACGAAATCTAAAAATATTATATAAGTGATATTTCTTAGCTCCCGAAAGGGGGCTTTTTGTTTGCCCAAAACTTGTAAGGCCATGAAAAACAATAGATTTTCATCGTCACTTTTCCTCTCTAGCAAAAAACCGTATGGACCATATATGGTGAATATGAATAAAAAAAATAATATATCCTAAAAGTAATCCATATATGGGCGGTGAAATAAAAATGAATACACAGCAAGCAATATCTAAAAGAATACAGATTTTATGCAATGAACGTGGATTATCATTACACGCATTATCAATATTATCAGCAGTTCCACCTTCCACTTTAAAAAATATAGTTGCTGGTGGAAGTAAAAATCCTGGGACTGTAACAATCAAGAAATTATGTGACGGCCTAGAAATTACTTTAGGCGAGTTTTTTAATCATGAAATATTTGACACTTTGCAACAAGAAATCAAATAGTTAAATATAAATGTATTTATCAAGTTATAATTACAATAAAATCGTACTTAATTATATTACACTTTTATCTAAGAGGTGTCAAGTATGGTGTATGATTTTGGGCTAAGATTAAAAGCTTCACGGAAAGATAAAAAATTAACGCAGAATCAGGTAGCTGAGCTTATAGGGACAACTAAATCCAGTATTAGTGGATATGAAAATAATACTTCTTTTCCACCTATAGAAATATTGAAAAAATTAGCATTATTATACGGAGTTTCATGCGATTATCTTTTAGGAATGGAAAACCGCCACACAATAATACTTGAAAATTTGAATGACAGACAATGTGATATTATAGATAACATTGTTTGTGAAATCTGTAAGGAATTTGAACTTTTAAATAAGAATATAAAATGATAAATTACTCTATTATTGATAATTAGGTTTTAATTTTATAGAGTAAAAAATAAAGGTGGAATTTTTTCCACCTTACAGCTGTCAAAAAAGCTCAGCTTTAGCTGGGCTTTTTCTACAGACTGAGAGGTTCCAACTTTTGATTGGAACCTCTTTTTTTTAATAACGTTTAATAAACTAATTAAATCCATTTTGAATTGAATTCTTGAATAACATTTCAACAGCTTTAAGTAACATTCGATTTTCAGGCAATTCTAGGTTGGGATCAGATGAAATAATATTAATAGCGGCAGATTTAGATAGGTATAATAATTCAACATCATCGATTATATTTCCTATTTTTAGCGCAGGAAGTCCATGCTGTTGGTCCCCAAAGAAATCACCAGGTCCTCTTAATTTTAAGTCTTCATTAGCAATTATAAATCCGTCATTTGTCTGTACCATAATCCTAAATCTAGATAATGCCTCTTCATTTTGTGCATCTGATATAAGTATGCAATAGGACTTATATATACCTCTGCCAACACGCCCTCTTAATTGATGGAGCTGTGCAAGTCCAAATCTTTCAGCATTTTCTATTATAATTATAACAGAATTAGGAACATTTAATCCTACTTCAATTACCGTTGTCGAAACTAAAACGTCTATTTCGCCATTCGAGAAATCTAGCATAATTTTATCTTTATGTTTTGGTTTCATTTTTCCATGAATTAATCCTACGTTGTAATTTTTAAATTGTTCATTTTTAATTTTATCGTAATATGTTTCCGCGGAAATCATATTACTACTATTTTCTTCGACTATTGGGCAAACAATATAAGCCTGACGTCCTTCATCGAGAGCCTTTTTCATAAAATTAAAAACACGTTCTCGTTTATCTGAATTTATATGAAAAGTATCTATTTTTTGCCGGTTTGGTGGGAGTTCATCAATAATTGAAATACTTAAATCACCGTATAGTATTAAAGACAACGTTCTTGGGATTGGAGTAGCAGACATAACTAATACATGAGGGTGTTCACCTTTAGAAATTAGTTTTGCGCGTTGAGATACACCAAATCGATGTTGCTCATCTGTTATAACTAGTCCAAGATTTTTAAAGCCCACATTGCCCGATATAAGTGCGTGTGTCCCAACGATTATATCAATTTCCCCGTTATTGAGCTTTTGCTTTATTTTTTCTTTCTGGGATTTAGGTATAGAACCAGATAAAATTTCTATATTTATATCAGAATTAGAAAATATATTTTTTAACCACATGAAATGTTGATTGGCAAGTATTTCAGTTGGAACCATAAAAGCTGTTTGAAGATTATTTTTAGCAAATAAATAGCATAATGCAGCAGCGATTACTGTTTTTCCAGAGCCAACATCGCCTTGTATTAGTCTAGACATAGGATATTTAGATTCTAATATATCATTTATACATTCATTGATAACCCTTTTTTGAGCATTTGTTGGGAAAAAAGGTAATAAAGAATAAAATTCATCTATACAATTATTATTTATTTTCAGTGGTGAACATGATTTATTAATATTACTTAACTTTTGAATGCCAAGTTGGAATAATAAGAATTCTTCGAAGATTAAGCGCTTTTTAGCGAGTTCAAGTTCTTCCTTTGATTTAGGAAAATGTATATTTTCTAAAGCGAATCTAAGAGAACATAAATTATATTTTTGTTTTATGTGTTCAGGTATAGTATCTTTTATTTTTGAAGGAAGAAGTTTCAGAGCATTTCTAACACACATTTCGATTTGTTTAGATGTTATGCCATAGGTCTGGCTATATATTGGTCTTATAGGAGCATATTGGTATGATTGAACAAAATCAGGAGAAACCATTTCTAGTCTGTTATGATTCATATTTATGCGACCATAAAATAGAAATTCATGATTTTCAATTAATTTATCTGAAACATACGGATTATTAAAGAATGATATATGCATAGGAGATATTCCATCATGTACGATTACTTTGTATATAATACAATTTTTTCTTATAATGTTTTTTTTCACATTAGATATTACTTTTGCTTTTATACAACAAGGAAAGTTTAAAGGAGCATTATGTATAGAGTATATAGGATTCCAATCTTCATATGTTCTAGGGTAAAAAAACAGTAATTCACCAATAGTATAAACACCAAACTTATTGAAAAGTTTGGTGCGTTTTTCTCCGACTCCTTTTAATTCCTTTATATCTTTTTTAAATAACGATGACATAATTATTGGTACTCCCAAATTTTACTCTACAGATAATATAAAATAATATACAGGTTGTTCTCCTTTTACTAGGGTTACATCTACATGAGAATGTACTTTTGATTTTATTGTTTTAAGTGCGTATTCTGCTTGCTCCTCAGATATATCTTGGCCGTATATTAAGGTAATAAATGAAGTGTTTTTGTTAGATAAAGAACGAGCTAATTTTACAACAGCCTTCACAGGATCTTTATCAGTGAACGCTAACTTACCATTATTTAAAGCAAGTATATCGTCTTTTTTAATTTTAAAACCACCATATTCAGAGTTTCTGGCTGCGAATGTGATTTGACCTGTTTGAACATGAGAACTTGCGTCCATCATTACTGATGAGGCTTCTTCAGGAGCAAGTTCTGGATCAAACGAAAGTATAGCAGTTAAACCTTGTGGAATAGTTTTAGTAGGTAATACTATAACTCTTCTATCTTTTGCAAGCTGAACAGTTTGTTCTGCTGCTAATATTATATTTTTATTATTAGGCAGCACATACACAATTTTAGAAGGAGTAGCAAGTACAGCCTCTAAGAGGTCGTCTGTACTGGGGTTCATGGTTTGTCCGCCACTAACAACATGAGTACAACCAAGTTCATTAAAAAGTGACTGAAGACCTTCTCCAGCAGCAACAGCGACAAAACCAAATTCTTCAGTTGGCTCAACAGGTTCAAGTACCTTTTTCTTTTTTTTATCGTTTTTTTCTTTTGCTACCCGGTGCTGTTCCTTCATATTTTCAACTTTTACAGTTAGTAATTGGCCAAAGTCCAGTGCTTTTTGCAAAGCATTTCCAGGTTGTTCGGTATGAACATGAACCTTAATAATTTCTTCATCGTCAACAACTACAACACAGTCTCCAATACTTTCTAAATAAGCTCTAAGTTCTTTTGGCTCAGATTCAGTGTCATTTCTACCAACAATAAATTCAGTACAATAAGTAAATCTTATATCTTGGTCGAACTCAGCAGCTGCATTTCGAAAATAATCATCTGAGGAAATTTTAGGTTGTTCATTTATGTCAGAATCATTTGTTATAATTATACCATTTTTAAATACAGATAACATACCTTCAAATATTAAACAAATACCTTTACCACCTGCGTCTACTACACCGGCCTTTTTTAAGACTGGCAATAAATCAGGTGTTGATGCAAGAGCTTCAATAGCGCCGTTGTACGCTTCAGACCACACATAAACGGCATCATTGTCAAACATTGATGCTGCTCTTGCTCTTTCATATGCAACTCTTGCAACAGTGAGCATTGTTCCCTCTGTAGGATTCATAACAGCATTGTAGGCAGCGTCAACTCCCATTCCTAGTGCTGTGGCGATCTGTGCTCCATTAGCTTCTTCTAAATCTGCAAGTCCCTTTGATAATCCACGGAATAATAAAGAAAGGATAACCCCGGAATTTCCTCTTGCACCTCTTAACAATGCAGAAGCTGTTGTTTGTGCTATTTCAGAAATATTACTAGCATCTGACTTTAATAATTCATTTACAGCTGATGTAATAGTCATGGACATATTAGTGCCGGTATCTCCATCTGGAACTGGAAAAATGTTTAGTTCATCAACAATAGTTTTATTTTTAATAATGTTATTGGCTCCAGAGATAATAGCATTTTTTAAACAAGTTCCACTAATCAATATTCGCACTCCTCTAAAATAAAATTTATATTGTAAATTACTTATATAAGAATAGAAAATGATATTAATTATATCATATAATGGAAATAATATCAAACAAAGGCTGAAGGTTTTATTATACTATTATTTCTTATAAATATTATAATTATAATTTCATTTATTTAAGTTGTTAAATAATTCTTAAACGTTCAATAGATTTGGTATATCCGGTGGATTCATCGATATTAAATAAAATACAATCCATTTCACAAGGACCTTTAGCAAATTCAAATCTAACTGGTAGTTTATCCTTCATTTTTTTAATAGAGCTTTCTGGCTTTACTCCTAAAACAGATTCTATAGCACCTGTCATTCCAACATCTGTAATGTATCCGGTTTTATTCGGTAATATTGTTTCATCTGATGTTTGAACATGAGTATGTGTACCAAAAATAGCAGATACTCTTCCATCTAAATAGAATCCAAGGGCTTTTTTTTCTGCAGTAGCTTCTGCATGAAAGTCTAATATTTTTATTTTACATCTTTTTACCTCGTCTATTTCGAGTATAGAATCGATAGTTTCAAATGGACATGCTAAACAATCCATATAAACCAAACCCATAATGTTTATAATGCATATTTGAATGTTGCCCTTATCATAAATATAATATCCTTTACCTGGAGCTACAGATGGAAAGTTAGCAGGGCGTATAATTCCGGGATATTTATCTAAAAATTCATATATTTCTTTTCTTCGAAATGTATGATTACCTGTGGTGATAACATCTACACCACTTGAAAATATGTGTTTAGCTGAAAAGGGTGTAATTCCATTTCCATCTGCAGAGTTTTCCCCGTTGGCAATGACTATATCTATATATTTAGTTGCTTTTAATTTAGGAAGTTTGTCTCTAAGAAAATTGCACCCATTTGAGGTTACTATGTCACCTATTGCTAGTATGTTCATAAAGACTCCTTGAAATGTAATTTAGTTATTTTAATACATTATGATTATAGTTTAAATCTAAAAGGAACAGACTTTTTGTCTGTTCCTGATCCATTCATTGTATTATATAAAAGAATTTTTACTTAGCGTATTCAATTGCGCGACTTTCTCTTAAAATATTAACTTTAATTTGACCAGGGTAATCTAATTCTGATTCAATTTTTTTGCAAATTTCTCTTGCTAAAGGAATCATTCTTTCATCATTAACAATTTCGGGTTTTACCATAATTCTAATTTCTCGGCCTGCTTGTATAGCAAAACATCTTTCAACACCATTAAATGAAGATGCGATTTCTTCAAGCATTTGAAGCCTTTTTATATAATTTTCTAAGTTTTCTCTTCTTGCTCCGGGCCTTGCTGCAGATATAGCATCGGCAGCTTGAATTATGTAATCTAAAACAGTTTTTGTTTCTATATCTCCATGGTGTGCATGAATTGCGTGTATAACTTCTTCATTTTCTTTATATTTTTTTGTTATATCTACACCGATATCTACATGAGATCCTTCTAACTCATGATCTAAGGCTTTTCCGATATCGTGAAGTAATCCTGCACGTTTTGCATTTGTTGGATCCATGCCTAATTCACATGCTATCATTCCTGCTATATGGCTTACTTCTATTGAGTGTTTAAGAACATTTTGACCATAACTTGTACGATATCTTAATCTACCTAATATTTTTACTAATTCTGGGTGTATATTATTAATTCCAGTTTCAATAATAGCGTGTTGCCCCTCTGCCTTTATAGTATTTTCAACTTCAATTTTAGCCTTATCGATCATTTCCTCTATTTTAGCGGGATGAATACGACCATCAGCAATTAAGCGTTCTAGGGCAATTTTTGCAATTTCTCTGCGAACAGGGTCAAAACAAGAAAGGGTAATAGCTTCAGGAGTGTCATCTATTATTAGATCGACTCCAGTTAGTGTTTCAATAGATCGAATATTTCTACCTTCTCGCCCTATTATTCTACCTTTCATTTCATCATTTGGTAGAGGAACAACCGAAATGGTTGCTTCTGCTACATATTCTGCTGCGCATCGTTGTATTACGGTAGATAAAATAGACCTGGATTTTTTGTCTGCCTCTTCTTTAATTTTTTGTTCTGCATCCATTATTTTTATGGCTTTTTCATGAGACAATTCGTCATCCAGCATTTTCAATAAATAATTTTTAGCCTGCTCAGATGAAAACTTTGATATGCGTTCTAAAGTTTCGATCTGAGTTTGCTTTATTTCATTTGCTTCTTTTAAGGTTTTGTCGGCTTCTTTTAATTTAATTTCAATATTTTCTTCTTTGATATCTAATGTAGAAGCCTTTTTATCTAGGCTTTCCTCTTTTTGAATAATCCTTCTTTCTTGGCGTTGAATATCTTTTCTTCGCTCAGATATTTCTTTTTCTGCATCGCTTCTAAATTTTTGTACTTCTTCTTTACCTTCTAAAATAACTTCTTTCTTTTTAGCTTCTGAGGTTTTAATTGCATCGCTAATAATTTTTTTAGATTCTTGTTCAGCAGAACCTATTTCCTTTTCTGCGATACTTTTCCTATATAGACTACCAATAAAAAAGGCAAAAATAAATATAACTATGCCTGTAAGTAATGATATTAAAGTACCCAAATAATATTGGCACCTCCTTGTATTTTAGTTTATTTAGTGAAAATTATAGACTTATTTAATCACATAGTAGTAAAGATTACAGATATAAAATATTTACTGAATATGTAAATTAACACACTAGTAATATTGTATACATATAGTTTAAAGCTGTCAAGCAGATTGTAGGAGCTAAAATTAATATTAGAAAATTTATGAAAAATTTATTTTTGGATATATCTTAGAACAAGAATTTATATTTTCGGTGATGCAAATATAGATTAGACTAAATTATTTTAACTAACTACAATAGTCCTCTAGAATTTGATTAACTTCAGAAATTTTTGTGGCAAATATGCCATTTAATAATAGTTCTTGGTCTGCATATGGTAGATCTTTAATGGATACATCGGTTATTTTAAAGGGTTTTTCGTTATTACCTTCGAAAACAGCAATATTACCATTAAAATTTTTAACTACATATGTTAAAACATAACTTGAGCAAGATGAAATTGCAGACTCTTCGGGGGTGTTGTAAGAGATTCCAGAAACCCTATTATTTTTAATAGTTGGAAGTATTGCAAATGATATAATACTACTTGCAACAACGAAGCAAGCTGTTAATATAATAAGCTTTTTCAATTTAATCACTCCATAAATTAATGAACATTATAGCCGTATGATGATCTTATTATTTACCAATAAAATATTCTTATTCGCCCAATAGAGTGATTTTAGATAGATTTTTTGATGATATTTTTCATATTAATATTTGTATGCCATTGTTGAAAATTACTATAAAAATGATATTATGTGGTTAAAAATACTTGCAAAATTTTGCTATTTATTGTCTTTGATTTGTGGTATAATATGTATTTAGTTATTATATATTAAGATTATGTTTTCAAATTTTAAGGAGGAAACCCCTGTAATGAAGAAAATAGATATTAATGAGTTTAACAATACCAAAAACGTAAATGATGGAAATTTTAAAAAAAAGGCTGCTTTTAAAATAATAAAAAGATCGTTAATAACAGCTATAGCAATTTTTTTAATGACCGGGATAGTTGTGTTGGCTTCTGCCTCAATATACATTATGAGTTTATCTAATGATGTGTTGGATTACGATTTTAGAGCTACGAAACTACATCTTACTAGCTTTGTTTATGTAAACGATGAAAATGGCAATCCTTATGAATACCAAAGAATATATAATACCGAAAATAGAATTTGGGTTGACTTTGGTGACATACCTGTTTATATGAAAAATGCAGCTATTGCTATTGAAGATAAAAGATTCTACGACCATAGAGGTGTAGATATAATAAGAACAGCAGGTGCTATGTTGAGCCTATTTAAAGGCAAGGGAAACAGCTATGGCGGTTCTACTATTACTCAGCAACTAATTAAAAACCTTACTGAAGACAATGAAGTTAGTTTAACAAGAAAATTAAGGGAAATTTTTAGAGCTTTAAATTTTGAAAAAAAATATTCTAAAGATGAAATATTAGAGGCATATTTAAATATTGTAAACTTTGGAAACGGTTGCCGAGGTGTACAAGCTGCTGCAAATGTATATTTTGGAAAGGATATAAAAGATTGTTCAATTGCCCAATGTGCATGTATAGCGGGTATAACACAAAATCCTTCTGCCTTTAATCCATTTTATTACCCTGAAAAGAATAAACAAAGAAGAGATGTAATTATAAAAGAAATGTTTGAACAGGGGATGATTAGTAAAGACGAATACAATGAAGCAATGATAGAATCTGAAAATATGGTATTTAAAGATCAGCCTAACAATAATGAAAATAAATCTCAAACTTCAACAAGAAACTGGTATATAGAAGCATTATATAAAGATTTAGTCAATGATTTAAGCGAAAAATTAGAAATTGGAACCGCAGCTGCAGAGGAAATGATTTTAACCCAGGGGTTAAAAATTTATTCAGCAATGGATCCAAAAGCTCAAGAAATAGCAGAATCAGTTATTAGAGATGATAGCATAATGCCAAAAGACAAAGAGTTGGATTTAGGCTATGTTATGATGGGATTTGACGGTAGAATCCTTGCAACTATTGGATGCAGAGAGGAAAAAACCGGAGATCTTTGGTATGATAAAGCTAATACTGCTAGGCGTCAACCTGGATCAACAATAAAGCCAATAGCAGTTTATACTCCGGCTATAGATTTAGGGATTTATAATTATTCGTCATTAATTCCAGATCAACCACTGCAAGTAGATGTTACAGGTAATGGAGTATATAAAAATTGGCCTGAAAATTGGTATAAATCATATAAGGGATTTGTTACACTACAATGGGCGATAGAAAAATCTGCTAATGCGCCTTCAGCACAAGTTTTAAATACAATAACACCTAAGGTAAGCTATAATTTCTTAAAAGATAAACTTGGGTTTTACAGTTTAGACCCAAAAGATGGACAAAGCTTAGCACCATTAGCAACCGGTGGTACCCATATTGGTGTAACTGTAAGAGAAATGACAGCTGCATTCCAAATATATGGAAATGGTGGGATTTATCATAAACCTTACACATACTATTATGTTCTTGATAAAGACGATAACATGATATTGGATAATAGAAATAGTGGGGCAATTCAATCTGTTAATCCACAAACAGCAACTATAATGAACCGTTTATTAAGAAATGTTATTATAGGGCCTGAGGGTACTGGCCGAGCTGCTAATATATCAGGGTGGAATGTTATTGGTAAAACAGGAACAACAAACGATGATTACGATAGCTGGTTTATTGGGGAGACTCCATATGCTGTTGCAGGAATATGGACAGGTTATGATAACCCAAAACGAATAAAAGAAACAGGGGCTGCGATTAGAATATGGAAAGCAATAATGACTAAATACTTGGCAGATAAACCACAAAAAGATTACACATACGACTCAAAAGTGGTAGAAGCTTTGTATAACAAATCAACAGGTAAGATTGTAAGTTCATCTTCAGGAGCCAATACGGCTATTGGTTATTACTCTGTTGATAGTATAGCGGAAATATATTCTTTTGAAGAAACAAATGAAAATGATACATCATCAGAACCAGAAGCTGAAGAAGTAGTAAACACAAAAAATGCTATAACAGTTGAACCTAAAAATGAAACGTTAAAGGAAAAGGCCAACAATTTAATTAAAAAAGAAAATAAAAAAGAGAATCAAAATCAACCTTTTACAACCAAACAGAATGATAAAAAATTGTCTGAAAATAAAAAAAGCAAGTCAAAATCAAGAAAAAGGCTCGAGGAAAAAGAATTTATAAGTAATTGAACTATTATTCAGTTTGCTAGATTTTAAATTATGAAATATATAAGCAAAGTTTTTTCAAAGGAATATTATAATAATTAAAAGCATTTAATTATTAATGTATATTAAAGTTGTTGTATTCTCTATTGTAATATTTTTTAGTATTAATAAGAAAGGGGGAAACTCAATGAAGTTAATTGTGCAAAAATTTGGGGGAAGCTCAGTTGCAGATTCAGATAAGCTTTATAATGTAGCAGATATTATTACAAAGGCTTATAGCCAAGGAAATGAGGTAGTTGTTGTTGTATCGGCGCAAGGAGATACAACCGATGAACTTATAGAAAAGGCTAAATCCATAAATAGAAATGCCTCGAAAAGGGAAATGGATGTTTTATTATCTGCTGGCGAACAAATTTCTATAGCACTGTTGGCAATGGCAATTCAAAATTTGGGTTTTCCTGTGGTTTCACTATTAGGGTGGCAGGCAGGTTTTATAACTAATTCTGCATATGGAAGTGCGAGAATAGAAAAAGTCAATACTAGCAGAATTAGAAATGAATTAGATAAAAAAAATATAGTTATAGTTGCAGGATTTCAAGGGATTAACAAGTGTGACAATATTACCACATTTGGTCGAGGAGGATCTGACACTAGTGCAGTAGCGATAGCAGCATCATTACACGCAGATTTATGCCAAATTTATACTGATGTTGAAGGTGTATATACTGCAAATCCACGAGAATTCCCAGAGGCTAAGAAACTAAAAGAAATATCATATAATGAAATGCTGGAATTAGCAACATTGGGTGCACAAGTACTAAATAATCGCTCGGTTGAAATGGCTAAAAAGTATAATGTGGAGTTAGAGGTACTTTCTAGCATGTCAAAATCATCGGGAACTATTGTTAGGAGTGTAGCAAAAATGGAGAAAATGTTTTTAAGTGGAGTTGTTAAAGATACAAATATTACACGAGTATCAGTGACAGGAGTGCCAGATCAACCAGGTTGGGCATTTAAATTGTTTTCTATGCTTGCAGCTAAAGACATTAATGTGGATATAATATTGCAATCTATAGGAAGAAATGGCACTAAAGATATAACATTTACGGTAATTAAAGATAAAATTGATGAAACATTAAAAATATTAAATAACTATGTATTACCACTAGAAACAAGTAAGGTTATATTTGATGATAATGTTGCAAAGGTTTCTATAGTAGGAGCGGGAATGGAAACACATGCAGGCGTAGCATCACAAATGTTTGAGGCTCTGTATGAGGAACAAATCAATATTCAGATGATATCAACAAGTGAAATAAAAATATCTGTGTTGATAGATGCGAAAGATGCAGACGCTGCTGTTCGCTCTATACATAGGAAGTTTGTAAGATGAATTTGAATATGTGAATATATAATTGATAAAAAAAGGTATAACATATTGAATATGTTATACCCTTAAGTCTGTAGAAAAAGCCCAGCTAAAGCTGAGCTTTTTTGACAGCTGTAAGGTGGAAAAAATTCCACCTTTATTTTTTTTAGCATTCATAAGTTTTATTTAATTTCTTGTTCTAAATCATCAAAAATATCATCGTTAAAAAATTTTCTTAGTGAAATATCCAATCCGTCACACAATATTTTTATGGTAGTAATGCCTATTTCTTGCCTTTCCCTGTCTGCCATACTGTACACAGTAGATGGAGATACTACCGATGAACGAGCAAGCTCATTGAAATTAATTCCTTTTTGTTTGCACAATTCAGTAAATCTTTTCACAACGCAATCTTTAACAGACATAAAAATCCTCCTTAATATATACCTGTTAAAAGATTATTAATCATTTTCATGAAATTCTGTTCTTAAAGTATATCAAATTCTCAAGTATAAAGTTCAAATCTTCTAAATTCATATCACTTAAATAAGAGTTAATCTGGGCAATGGTTACATTTTGTATTTCCTTAATATTTTCACCAAGTAAAACGCTCATAGAAACGTTTAAGGAATCAGCAATTTTCAACATGGTTTTTAAGCTAGGTGTTTTCTTCGCACGCTCGATATATCCAATAAAACTGGGAGATACATCACATTTTTCAGCTAATTCAAATTGAGATAAGCCCAATTTTTTTCTGTGTTCTCGTATATTTATTCCTAACTGTTCATAATTCAATGTATTCACTCCGTTCATGTGACCTACATTTAATTTTATGAGCTTACACAAAACAAATAAACAATCCTAAAGTCCAAATAAATTGACTTATAGTCCAATTAATGATATAATAAAAAATGTTGCTAGTCAAAATTTGTATTTTTCCTTGATTTTGTTTATACATAACTCTATCTCACGTAATGCTCTTTTAGGTATATCTTTTAGTATTATCACACTAGAATCAATATCTTCAATCTTAGATGGATTTGATGTAACACCAAATAAGTAATCTAGGGAGACATTAAACATTTTGGCAATTTGAATTTTTATTTCATCACTTGGTAGAATTAAATTTCTTTCATAAGAGGAAATAGTATAAACAGAAACTGAAAGTTGGTTTGCTAAGTCTTGTTGTGTCATTCCATGGTCTTTTCTTAATTCACTTAATATTTCACCAAATATCATTTCCTATCCCCCTTATATATTTATTATATATTTGTATTTATTTTTTTGCGCTTCAATCGTATTATTAATACGTTTATTATTAGATAAATTCATATAATTAATACGATTTATATTTTTATAAAGGAGCTTTATGAACAATAAAATCTGTTGTTTTGCAGGTCACGCAAACATTCTCAATAAAGATGAAGTCAAAATAAAATTAAAGAAAGAAATTATAGATCTCATTGAAAAAGAAAATGTCACCACGTTTTATAGTGGTGGCAAAGGTAGGTTTGATTAGTTTTGTGCTAACATTATTAAAGAATTAAAATAAGACAAATTTATTCCATTTTATCAGTGTTAGGTGGACAATATTTAAGAATATCTTCAATGTTACAGTTTAATACATAACAAATCCTAGAAAGTATAGATATATCTAATCTTTGAATTTTTTGATTACAATAATTATTTAGTTGAGTTCTTTGCATTTCAGCTCTATTCATCAGCTTATTTTTACTTATACCTTTTTCTTTAAGAAATTCATTAATTGTGATTTTTATATCGCCAAAATCTTCATCTTTCATAAATCTCACCTCTCTATAAATATATTTTCACATATTAGAGGTAGTATTGACAGATGTATATATAACCATGTATGATATATACAGATGTAAGGGTATTAATGAGATATTGGAAAGAATTTATCATTCAAGAAATTTCTTGCTCTAAACTATTAAAGATATCGTGGCTAAAAAACTCACCTAAAGTAATTTCAAATCCGTCGCATATTTTTTTGATTGTTACTATCCCAGGATTTTTACTCTTGTTGTTAATCATACTATATATGGTTGAAGGACTAATTCCACATAAATTTGCAAGGGCATTAATGGTAATTTCTTTATCATTACATATTTGTAAAATTCTTATTGCTACTGCTTTTTTAGTATTCATTTTGTTTTTACCTCCTAAAATTGGGATATATCGCAATTTGAATCTAACTTATTTTTTTACATCATGAGTGGGATATATCCCAAATAATGAAAATTTGATTAGAGGTGATAAAAATTAACAATAAGATATGTTGTTTTGCAGGACATGCAAACATTCTCAATAAAGATAAAGTCAAAATAAAATTAAAGAAAGAAATTATAGATCTCATTGAAAAAGAAAATGCCACCACTTTTTATAATGGTGGCAAAGGAGCTTTCGATTGGCTATGTGCATATACAGTCGATGAGCTTCGCAA
>CALWVF010000009.1 GCA_944384925.1 uncultured Clostridia bacterium | reverse complement strand
ATAAACATTTAGATATAAAATTCATAAAGTTATGAATTCGCGATAACTTCAATAGTCTATAATGATACTCCTGCCTAGTCATAGTCCGAGCGTTGAAGCAAGACAAAGGTTTTGTGAGCCGCCGCAGACAATGAGGGCAGCCCGTGTTAAGGACGTGCTATTCGTGTGCTACAAAAATATTTGTGGGCTGAGGTATTTTTTTAATAATTAGATGTATCCTTTTATAATATATATTTATAAAGGAGGGAATAATTGAGTGAGAACACGTAAAAAAATAAATATTAGAATACATAATGGTTCTGACAATAATTTAATACCTGAAATTATAAATAAGTTTCATGTTGATTTAATAGAGAATTATCTTGACGAGTTGCCTCTTTCTAATGATATGAAAATAGAAATAATTGATAGAATAATAGACACTTTAAAATCTAGTGGTTTAATTAATTAAATTTTTTATTAATTTATATTTTTCATATGAAGGCAAAGATTTATTCTGTTCCCAAGTCCTAACTGTAGGTTCAGACACATGTATAATAGATGCAAACTGCTTTTGGGTAATTTTGTTCTTTTTTCGGTATTCTTTAATCAGATTTCCTATGTTGCTATATGATAGTATTTTTACAGGCAATGATATTGAAGTCTTGTTTTTATCAGCTAATTTTGTTGCCATAGTTTTGGTTGCGCATTTCCTACATTGATAACAATTATAACAATGTTTTTTGTTTGTTCCTTGTCTGGGTTTACACAGTCCATACTTTCTACTATGATATTGACATCTGTTATTATATTAGGAGTAATTATGACACTGATGGTTTCTAAAATTCTTTCCAAGACTTTATTAAAAGGATTACCATCATCTTTTGCTTTAGAATTACCTCCATATAGAAGGCCTCAGGTAGGTAAAGTAATTGTTAGATCTATTTTTGATAGGACTTTATTCGTATTGGGGCGTGCAGTAGCAGTAGCGGCACCTGCAGGATTAGTAATATGGATAATGGCAAATATATCTATAAATGATTTAACGCTACTTTCACATTGTTCAAACTTTTTAGATCCATTTGCTAGGTTAATAGGGTTAGATGGTGTTATACTTATGGCATTTATATTAGGATTTCCTGCAAATGAAATAGTTGTACCTATTATAATTATGAGTTATATGTCTACAGGAAGCATACTGGAATTTGAGAATATTATGGAACTGAAACAACTTCTAGTAGATAATGGCTGGACTTGGATTACAGCTATTAGTATGATGCTATTTTCATTGATGCATTTTCCTTGTAGTACAACATGCTGGACTATAAAAAAAGAAACTAATAGTATGAAGTGGACTGCAGTTTCATTTTTTATTCCAACTATATGTGGATTATTAATTTGCTTTTTATTTTCTAATATTTCAAGGCTTCTTATTTCATTGTAATAAGCAATTAAATAAAACAGATGTTACGCATAGGGTAGCATCTGTCTTAATATTATTTTAAGTTATTTATAAATTCTTCTATTTGCTTTTCATTATTTATTTGAGGTTGTGATTGCGCATCGAATATAGACCAATTTTCAACATGTTTTACAATTTCTTTATGTTCTGTAATATAAAAAGGACTTGTGGAATTAACATTTATATTGTGTGAATTAGTATATGCTTCTATTGAACAACCAAAGTCCGGGTATCTTGCACCTTGATTATGGACATATCTTTTAATAAAAGCAATATTATCATTTAAATAACAAGCCCATCCTTTTCTATTGTTAATACCGATTTTAAATGGATATTCAAGGTTACTATTGTACGATATTGTAATAAACTTATTTCCTAGGAATAGTCGAGGATCATTTAGTCTTGTATAAGGCCACAAAGCTATGCATCTATTTGGAAAAGGCAAGGTATCATCGTCGTTTTGTGGTAGAATTAAAAATCCATTATTTTTTAAGTGAGTGTGTGCAGTAATTGATATACTTTTAGTTTCAGATGATAAATTTTTTACTCTGTGTATAACCATAGCATCAGCAGATTCATTTGATAATATTATTTCCATACTTAGGTACATATTGTCTAGTATATCTTTTGGATAATCAAATCTTACCATCCCTGAAGAAATGGAGTATACGATTGGCTGAATAAAGTCATTATAATCTTTTGTTGTTGTCCTTGTACTAAGCCATAGATAATGTCCAAATGTACTGCTATCATTAACATTACTACTTTCTAGAAGCAAGTTTTCTCCATTAATATATCCCCAAAAAACTATTTTAGGACCAAATTCTATGCTTACTATCATTTCAGAAACATCATTTTTAATAGATATGCATTTTCCATAGTTTAAGTAATTTACTTCATTTATATTAATCGACATATAAATCACTAATCCTTTCTACACTAAACTATAACTATTTTATTTGTCATTTCTTGGCCACAAGGAAGTACTTTTGGGGTTAAAATATTATATAAATCTGCTGATAAACACTCTAATTTAAAAAGATTTTTCGCATCATCATTTAAACGTGATATATGGGTGGATTTTGTAATTATAGGTAATTTGGCTGTCTGTTTGGCAACTTTAAGTATTTCTTTCCCTCTGTTGTTAAAGCCAAGTATCCTTATATATGGTATTTGCATAGAATATAAATTGTCATATATTTCTAGAAAAGCATGTAAAATGATTCTTCTAATTCTTGAATAATGATATCTTTTGGTTTTAACCATGCTATATAATTCATCTATAGATGTTGACAAATGAATTGCATTATAAAGACGATTTTCTAACCCCTCATTTACATTTGGTAAGAGCCTTAGGTTGTATTTTGTCATACATCTTAATTTTGAAATTATAGCTCTTTCAGCATTTAATATATTGGCGGGTGCATAACCTTTATTTATTTCTTCCTGGATAATTTTGCTAACTGCGTTTGGAATAAAACTATTTATATTTTTATTTAATAGTAATTGTTCTCTAATAGCAGATGCAGATGTAAACTTTCCTGATAAATTTTTACTGTTGTGTTGACCATATTTTCTTTTTATTGTTATAGGAGATATATTAGAGTTTGTTTTATATAGTGACTTTATGTATTCTATGCCAAGTATATTATTTGGAAAATTTAAAATATTTGCAAGTTCCGGTGTTTGTGTACTATTTAGTGCGTTCTGTATGGACTTTGCAAAATTAAAACCGCAGTTTAAATTTTTTTTAAGTTCATTATTTATTGTATTATTACTCATTATGCTTGCAATTTTTTTTAATTTGTTTATGTCTCCACATTCACTTCCAAAACTTAAATAATTTATGCAACCTAATGAATTGGCGAGGGTAACTGCTCCATAGGCGAATTTTTCAGCTGAAGCCGTGGACCAAATTATGGGTAATTCAATAACTAAGTCTATTCCTGACATTAAAGCCATTTTTGCTTTTGCATATTTAGAAAACATAGATGCGGAACCTCGTTGGATAAAATTACCGCTCATAATTGCAATTAAATGAGTAACACCAATATTACGAGTTTGTTCTAAATGATACTTATGACCATTGTGAAATGGATTATATTCGCTGACTATAGCACCTATATTCATATTATTATTTTTTATGGATACATTTTTAATTATGTAATTAAAGTGAAACCATAGCTCCTCCTTATGCACTATTTTACTCTTACATAAGATTTAAGTAAATTATTGAAAATTTATTATTAATATATTATCATAATATTATATTTTATCTTTTACTGCAAGTATTTTTGCATTATGTGATCGAAAGGTGAGGGCAAAATGAAAATTCTTGTAATAAATTCGGGGAGTTCATCGCTAAAATATAAATTGGTCGATATGGAGAAAAATAAGGTTTTAATAAGTGGAAGTTGTGAAAGAATTGGTCAAGACGGCAGTTTTATTAAGCATAGAAGATATGATGGAAGCCACAAAGAAGTTGTAGAAAATTTAGATTGCCATTCTAAAGCAGTTTTACAAATTAAAAAATTAATTATGGATTCTGAAGTTGGAATGATTAAAAAATTAAGTGAAATTTCTGCTATAGGTCATCGTATTGTGCAAGGAGGAGATTTATTTAAGGGATCTGTAATTATTGATGATAAGGTTATTAATGGAATAAAAAGTTTAATACCACTTGCACCATTGCATAATCATGCTCACATTCAAGGAATAAAAGCTTGCATAGAAATTTTTGGCAAAGATATACCGGAAGTAGCAGTTTTTGATACATCCTTTCATTCTACCATGCCACCAGAGGCATATATGTTTTCAGTTCCATATAAATATTATGAAAAATATCGGGTAAGAAGGTATGGATTTCATGGAATATCTCATAGATATGTTAGCAGTAGGTTTGAAGAATTAACTGGAAAAAGTTTAAATGGAACAAAATTAATTACTTGTCATTTAGGAAATGGCTCATCTATTACTGCTATAAGAGATGGCAAAGTTATAGATACAAGCATGGGATTTACTCCTTTGGATGGCTTTATGATGGGTACACGAACAGGGAGTTTAGATCCTTCTGTTGTTACATTTTTGCAATCTAAAGAAGGTTTATCTCCAGAACAAACAGATCAAATTTTAAATATGCATTCTGGATTATTGGGAATTTCTGGTATTTCTAATGATGATAGAGATATTACAAAAGCGGCTGCTGCTGGCAATAAAAGAGCAATTTTAGCTCAAAATATGTTTATATATCAAATTGTTAAATTTATTGGTAGTTATGTAGCAGCATTAAATGGGTGTGATGCTATAATATTTACTGCGGGAATAGGAGAAAACCAATTTTCACACAGAGAGAAAATATGTAGTAATTTTACTTATATGGGGGCAAAAATTGATTTAAACTTAAATAGAACTATGGTTAGCGGTAAAGAAGGAAAGATATCTTCAGATGATTCTAATATAGATATATTTGTTATACCGACAAATGAAGAATGGATTATTGCTTGCGAGACAAAAAATATTTTAGACGAAATGAAGTGATAGATAATTAAAATATTATATAAAATTAAGAACAAAGTTAAAGAAGCATATTATAAAAATAATAAATTAATTGTAATTTTACAAATACTTCTTTGCTTTATAGCTTTATCTGTTTTGTATTTTCATAGTCCTATAGAAAATAGTTTTTTTCCAAAGTGTATTTTTTATAAATTTACCTCGCTATATTGCCCTGGTTGCGGGGCCTCGCGAGCTCTTTACTATATATTACATGGAGATTTCTTAAAAGCTTTAAGATATAATGCACTCTTTATATTGTTATTACCATTAATGATATACATATTTATTTCATATTTGTTAAATTTATTTTCTAAAAATAAGGTAAAAATTAATTTAAATCCAAAAATTATAATTGTTTTGTTAATAGTAACGATAGTTTTTTTTATTTTAAGAAATTTAAAGTTTGAAGTATTTAATATTTTAAAACCAGATGATAATTATATATTAAAGTAATTTTTTATTGTATAATGTCTATTAATCTTAATTTTACGGCTGAAAAGTCGAATTATCGCAAATCTCGTTATTGAATTCAACTTCTATTGTTACATGTCTTATTTCATGTTTTTTAAGCTCATTTCTTATATATTCTTTTATTTTTATAATGCTTTGAGTATTTTCGTTATTTCTTATTACAACGTGTAATGTACAGTAATTGTTTATATGATCCATTGCCCATATATGAATGTGATGAATATCTATGATAGATTTGTTTTCTTTTAAAGAGTTTATAATAGAATTAGTGTCAATATTATTTGGAGATTTTTCGAGAAAAACTTCAAATATTTTTTTTATGTTTTTAAAAACATTAAATAATATAAATATTGATATAAATATAGAAAGAATAGGATCTAAAATAGGAAAATTAAAAATCTTCATTATAACTGAACATATTAATATAGATGCCCAACCTAAAACATCTTCTAATAAATGAAGACTTATAACTTTTTCACTTATAGCCTTACCTTTAGAAGTTTTGAATGCACCATATCCATTTACTAATAAACCAACAAACGCTAATATGAAAACACCATTATAATTTATTTCTTCAGGATTGATTAATCTTGGCACAGCGTTATATATCATAATTAAGGAACCTATAGTTAATATTAAAGAATTGATTAATGCGCCAAGAAGAGAAAATCTAAGATAACCATACGTAAACTTTTCGTTTGGTTCTGTATTCGCCCTTTTATCTAAAAGCCAAGATAGTCCTATTGAGAGGGAATCGCCAAAATCGTGAATTGAATCTGAAATAATTGATATGCTATTTACATATAGCCCCCCTATTAATTCAAATATAGAAAATCCTAAATTGAGCATAAAAGCTAGTTTAATATTTTTTACAGATTTGTTAGACAATATGATTACCTCACTTTGTATTATAATTATATATTATAACATAAAAAAGATTTCTTATATATCATATATAAGAAATCTTTTTTGGCGATATTATTGTCGGAGCAACTAGTAATAATTTATTACAATATACTTGCAATTTAAGGCAGACTATTAAATATTGTTTTATTTAAAATTAACAAAATCATTTAAACAATTGACAGCATATAAGGCATCAAATCCCAACAGTTTTGTAAGTGATCCAGAATTTTAAAAAATTTCTGATTTTTTAAAATGATTTTAGTTTGTAATATTTAGGGTCTTATTCTATTTTATTTGTATTAACAAATGAATTAGATATAAACATTGTAGAAGCTAAAATGATTACTGATTTTTTAAAAGTTTGACAATTTTTTATAGATTTATTCGACATTATAATTACTTCTACTATATATTTTATTATTAAATTTCAGAAATAATTTTTAATTTATAGGTATTTTTCTTTTTTATATATTCTTTTATAGCGCAGTATTTGTCTACCATTAGTACTACATAAGATTCTAAGTATTTAGGTGGAATAATTGTCATAGGCCACATATGCTTTCTAATTATTTCACTTTCTTTATTATCTAAATCAAAATACTTTTTAGCATTGTTTAAAGCTACTTTTGGGTGAGTAAATCCGTGGAGTTTATTATTTTGTTTAACTATGTGCCAGTCATATAAAAATAAGTCATGCAATAAGCCTGCACGTGCAGCTGCTTTGTAATTTAATTTTAGTTTTTTACATATTAAATAGCTGTAATATGAAACATGTATACAATGTTCTAAGCAAGTCACATTTCCATGCTGTATATAATTTTCCATTTGTATTACCTTTTCGTGTTTAATTAAGTCATTTACACAGTTGACATAATCAGTTTTATTGTCTGTACTTTTAAATTTTCTTTTAAATATTTTTTTCATAAATAAACTCCTTATTATAAAAATATATATACATATTCAACAATTCAAATATATTATTATTATGATAATATTATAACACGATTTAAGGAATAGATCAATAAAAAACAATTACAAAATTTATTGAAAACCATCGATAAAATTAGACATTTTTATTAAAACTAAATTTTCTATTATACGCAATACATGTGGTTGACAATAGTTATAGAAGGATATATAATTAAATGAATTTTTAAGGATAATTTACCTAGGAGATGCATAGATTTATGGAAAAGTTATGGGGAGCTAAATTAGAAGTGGACTTAAATAAAATAGTTTATAATATAAATGCTATAAAAAATTTTATAGGCCCAGATGTAGACATAATGCCCATTATTAAGGATAATGGATATGGAACAAAAATTAACGATAAAATTGGAATTTTAAAGGAAACTGGTATTAAAATTGTGGCTGTTGCTATTGTGGACGAAGGCGTATATCTTAGAAAAAATGGATACCAAGGAGACATTTTTATACTCAACCAGCCAACAAGTCAAGAAATACCATCAATTATAAAATATAATTTAATTGCAGGAATAGGCTCAATTAGCTTTTTACATGAGTTGGGAAAATATAAAAACAATAACTTTAAAATACATATGGAAATTGGAACAGGTATGGGCAGAACAGGAATAAATCCAAAGAGAGTATCTGAATATTTAGATGTAGCTAGTCGATATTCAAATATTATTATAGACGGAATATATACCCATTTTTCTTGTAGTGATTGTGATGAAGATTATACAAAATTACAAATAAAATCATTTAATTATGCTATAGAAATTGCTAAACCAAGGTTAAAAAATTTAAGATATATACATTGTTGCAATTCAGCAGGTATTTTAAATTTTCCAAATGCTCATTTTAATTTAGTCAGACCAGGACTTATATTGTATGGATATTATCCTTCTGAAGAATTAAAGAGAAAAATCAACTTAAAACCGGCTATTAAATTGAAATCTAAAATATCTTTTATAAAAAAGGTTAAACCTGGAACTAGTATTAGCTATTCAAGAAAGTTTATTACAAGTCGTGACACAATAGTTATTACCATACCTTTGGGATATGCAGATGGAATTAGAAGAAGCTTATCAAATAAGGGAAGTGTTGTTATTAATGGAATGATGGCACCTATTATTGGAGCTGTTTGTATGGATTGTTTTATGGTGGATGCTACAGATATAGGTAATGTAAAAGTGGGTGATGATGTATTTATTTGGGATAATGAGCATATTACAGTTGAGGATATTGCAAATATTTACGATACAATTAATTATGAGGTAATTTCAACTATATCTGACAGAGTGATTAGAGAATATATTTATTAATTATATTTTATTTTATATATACAATACTTGATATGATTGATCGATTATGTTAAAATTTTACTTGTATTATTTGGTTTATCAATATATGTTGTTAATAATGCTTTATTCAGTAGGGGGAAGTTGTTAATGTCAGGTCATTCTAAATGGAGTACAATAAAAAGAAAAAAAGAAAAAACAGATGGTCAAAGAGCAAAGATTTTTACTAAAATAGGGCGTGAACTTATAGTTGCTGTTAAAGAAGGTGGCCCAGATCCATCAACTAATTCTAAACTTAAGGATTGTATTGCAAAAGCAAAATCTAATAATGTACCTAATGATAATATAGAAAGAATTATAAAAAAGGCATCGGGTGAAAATGATTCAAATAAATATGAGTCAATTATGTATGAGGGTTATGGCCCGTCTGGGATAGCTGTTATTGTTGAAACACTTACAGATAATAGAAATAGAACAGCTGGTGATTTGCGTCATTATTTTGATAAGTTTGGCGGAAAAATGGGAACACCAGGATGTGTATCATTTATGTTTTCTAAAAAAGGCATTATTGTCTTAGATAAGGAAGAATACAATGAGGATTCTGCAATGGAAGATGCTTTGGAATTAGGCGCATCTGATTTTATTACAGATAAGGATGTTTTTGAAATTTATACTGAACCGAGTGATTTTAGTGAAATTAGAGAAGGATTAGAATCTAAAAAATATAGATTTATTTCAGCTGAAATTGAAATGGTGCCAGATACATATGTATCTATAAATGATAAAGATATCGCAGTAAAAATGCAAAGGCTTATTGATACACTGGAAGACAATGATGATGTACAAAACATTTGGCATAATTGGGAAAATCCAGAAGATTATTTGTAATAATATAAACCACTTCAAATAAGTTAATATAATATTTTATATTATTAGGAGGGATTAAAATGGGTGTTTTTGAAGAATTAAAAGAAAGAGGATTAATTGCTCAATCAACAAATGAAGAGAAAATAAAAGAATTGCTTAATAGTACAGGTATAAAATTCTATATAGGTTTTGATCCCACTGCAGACAGTCTACATATAGGCCATTTTATACAAATTATGGTAATGTCTCATATGCAGAAACATGGGCATATTCCTATAGCGTTATTTGGCGGCGGAACTGGTATGATAGGAGATCCTTCTGGTAAGACTGATATGAGAAAAATGCTTACCTGTGAAGCAATTGAACACAATATAGAATGCTTTAAAAAGCAAATGTCTAGATTAGTAGATTTTTCTGATGGAAAAGCTATTATGGTTAATAATGCAGATTGGTTAATGGATTTAAATTATATTAATTTTTTAAGGGAAATAGGTGTACATTTTTCTGTAAATCGTATGCTGGCTGCAGAATGTTATAAGCAAAGGCTAGAAAGAGGTTTATCGTTTTTTGAACTTAATTACATGATAATGCAAAGTTATGACTTTTTAGTTTTAAACAGAAAATATGATTGTAAGCTTCAATTAGGGGGAGACGATCAATGGAGTAATATTATTGGTGGAGTTGAACTTATTAGAAGAGCAGATTCAAAAGAAGCATATGGCATGACATTTAACCTCCTTACTACTAGTGATGGAAAAAAGATGGGAAAGACTGAAAAAGGGGCAGTGTGGCTAGATAAAAATAAGACAACTCCTTTTGAATTTTATCAATATTGGAGAAATATAGATGATGCAGATGTAATTAAGTGTCTTAAGATGTTAACATTTTTACCTTTATCAGAAATTAATAAATTTGCTCAATTGGAAGGTAAAGAATTAAACGAAGCTAAAGAAATTTTAGCATTTGAAGTTACAAAGTTAATACATGGCGAAGAAGAAGCGAGAAATGCTCAAGAAGGAGCACAAGCACTTTTTGGGAAAGGAACAAATACAGATAATATGCCATATACAGAAATAGCAAGTGATTCGTTTGAATATAATCAAATATCGGTTATTGATTTGTTACTTCGTATCGGAATCTCAAGCTCAAAAAGTGATGCAAGAAGATTAATAGAACAAGGTGGAATTTCTATAGATGGAGAAAAGGTAACATCTTTACCTGCAACTATTACTAAAGAACAATTTGAAAAAGGCTTTGTAATTGTGAAAAAGGGAAAGAAGATTTTTCATAAAGTTATATTGAATTAAAAGAACAATTTAAATATGGATTATATTTAATGGATACTAATGTATTGTTAGTGTCCATATTGATTTATATGTAATTTGATAAATTTATTTAAATGACCAAGTTATTATTATTTTATTATCATCTATTTTTATAGATGATATAATGTTACTTATAAGAAGTCTCTTTTCTTCTAATGTCCCATAATTAATTAATGTTTTAAAATTATTTATTTTATGTAAAAATTTTTTATTCAAAATTTTTTGTCTTATAGATTGTTGTTTATATTCTGTTAATAGAAAATTTTTTTCTTTTTTTAACTCTATTATTCTACCATTTAATTCATCTATAGACAGTAAACTATTTTGATATAAATCTGTAATGCGAGAGATTTGAATATCAATTTCTTTAATTCTACTTTCTACGGATATATTATTATCGTTATTGTTGAATATTTTTTTGTTGAGATATATTTTAAAGTTATATTGTATAAACTTTTGAACTTGATCTAATATTATATTATCTAGAAATTCTATTTTATAATTTTTATTTTTACAATTTGGATCAATAATGAAACTTTTATGGCTTTTAGATCTTGAGTAACATTTATAAAATCCATGATTAGCACTATATTTTGCGCCACAATGATTACAAAATATAATACTTGATAACAAATAACCGGCTCTAAATGGCGTTTTAAAAGATAAATTTTTAGTGGATTTTGAGGATAAAAGTAACTGAGCTTGTTTAAATTTAGCCTCATCTATAATAGGCGGATGTATACCATTATATTCTACTCCTTTAAATTTTACCTTTCCTATATAAGTTGAATTTTTTAAAACATTTAGAACAAGGGAATGGCTAGACCAGTTTCCATATTTATTATGCATAAATTTTTGTATGGAGTTTATACTTTTACCTAATAAAAATAAAGAAAAAACTTCATTTACTTGAATAGCTTTGTATTCATCTACTACAAGTCTACCATTGACATATTTATATCCGGTTGGAGGATTGGGTCCACCATGAAAAAAACCAGATTTGCATCTACCTATGCGTCCCATGGTAAATCGTTCAGTTATTTGATCCTTTTCGAGCTGTGCAAATATAGATAATATACCTATCATTGCTCTACCAAATGGGGTTGAAGTGTCAAAATTTTCATTCATAGAGACGAATTCAACATTATTAGATAAAAATTTGTCTTCAATTAACATCAAGGTATCTTTCTGTGAGCGGCTAAGTCTGTCTAGCTTATATACTACAACCATATTAATTTTTTGTTTATTTATATCATCTAACATTTGATTTAAAGCAGGCCTGTTTATATTACCTCCAGAGTATCCTGCATCGGTGTAAAATTTTTCGATATTCCAATCTTTGGCTTTACAATAGGAGGATAATCTTTCTATTTGTTCATCTATACTGTAATTTTCAATTTGGTTTTCTGTTGATACTCTGATATAGCATCCAGCATTTATAGAATTTATTTTATTCATATTTTGATCTCCTTTAATTCATTAGAAAGTTTGACCTTTTATTAAGAGTATATGAAAAATATACTTTCAGTTAAAAGTTTTTAGCTTATAAATTTTGTTTGATTATTTAATATGAATGTAATATTAAAAATATTAATTTTATTGGTGATGAATTTATGTGGAATTACTTAAAAAGTACAAATAAACCTATCGTTCTTTATGGTATGGGAAATGGAGCAGATAAAATTTTAAAGAAATTATACTCTTTAGGAGTAGGTATAGATGGAGTGTTTGCCAGTGATGATTTTGTTAGGAATCACAGTTTTAAAGGATTTAAAGTAATGACTTACTCTGAAGCGAAAGAAAAATTTGGAAGTATGGTAGTCCTTTTATGCTTTGGAACTCAGCGATTTGAAGTAATGGAATTAATTAAAAAGATATCTCGAGAGCAAGAACTTTATGCTCCTGATGTGCCTGTTTTAGGGAATGAAATTTTTGATATGAGTTACTATAATAAAAATGTTGAAAAGATTTCTAAAGTGTATAATATGCTAGAAGATAACCAATCAAGATATGTGTTTAATAATGTTATTAAGTTTAAGCTCAGTGGCATTATAGATTATCTTTTAAATTGTCAAACACAAGTTAGTGAGGCATATACGAACATTTTGAAATTGAGTGCAAATGAAATATATATGGATTTGGGAGCATATAAGGGTGATACCATACAGGAATTTTTGCAGTATGTGAATAGTTATAAATATATATATGCAGTAGAACCGGATATTAAAAATTTTAAAAAATTAATGAGTAATGTGGATAAACTAAATAATTGTGAGTGTTTAAATATTGGAGTATCCGATGTAGAAAAAATGTGTAAGTTTGATATGAAATCTGGCAGAAATACAATGATTTCTAATGAAGGAACTCTTACACAAATTAACAGTATTGATGGAATTCTTAAAGGAAATCCAGTTACATATATAAAAATGGATATAGAAGGGCAAGAACTTAATGCTATAGAAGGGGCAAAAAACACAATATTAAAATATAAACCAAAAATGTTAATTTCTTGTTATCATAGAACTGAAGACATATATCAATTACCAATGAAAGTTTTTTCCATTAGGAGTGATTACAAAATTTATATGAGACATTATCCTTACATTCCTGCGTGGGATACAAATTTTTATTTTATTTAATGTAAAATATTTTCTGTTCATATACGCTTGACTTTAGTAAATAATTTATTATATGGTTTGAATTATTTAAGTAAAGGAGAAAGTTTGTATGAATCCATTTAATGAAAAACCAATTGACATATGGCAAAGTTTTGAAGATTGGGAAAAAGTTTACCCAAAGCCATACAATAAAGACACAGTAGACCCTTATACAAAAACAAGAATAATTTTAATGAATGGAACTGAATTTGAAGCAAATTGGTTTTCGCATCAGTTTTCGAGACATTGTAATAACAATGATTTAAGAAGAGAAATAGCACTTACAAGGCGTATTGAACAGCAGCAACAAAAAAAGATATCTGTGTTAAAACCAGAAAATGAGTCTATATTAGAACACACTATAAGCTATGAGCAACTAGCAGTTGACTTAACTGCAATCCTTGCAGAGAGAGAACCGGATGAATATGTAAAAAAAACCCTCAACTTTGCTTTATTAGAAGACTTCGACCATTTATATAGATACTCAGACTTACTTGAAATGGCTCAGGGAGTTCGAGCAGAAAGATTAGTTGGAAAATATACAGAAATAATGCCAGGACGTCCTACTATTTCAGAGCACAGGTATCCATTTGATAATGTTAGAAGGTTTATAAATGCCAAAAATTGTAGTCCTATAACTAGACTAAATGTTTCAATTATTACAGCTGCTGAGCAACAAACTATGAATTATTACATGAATGTTGCCAATTTATATAATTCTGATATTGGAAGAAAACTATATCAGGAAATAGGATTAATAGAAGAGCAACATGTTACTCAATATGGGTGTTTAATGGATACTACAATGACATGGTTAGAACATTTGCTATGTCATGAGTACACGGAATGTTATTTATATTATTCATGTTATATGGATGAGAAAGATCCTCATATAAAAGATATATGGGAACAGTTTTTTACTTGGGAAATTGCACATTTGCATAAAGCGGTAGAATTGTTGCAAAAGTATGAGGGTAAAGAATGGCAACAAGTTATTGAAAATGGAGAATTTCCAGAACTGTTGAAATTCAAATCTAATATAGATTATGTTAGAAATTTGTTAAAGAATACTGTTCAAGAAACTTCCAAGTTGGAAGATTATGTTGATGTTTCTTCTCTTTCTGAAAATGATGAGTTTTTTCGTTTTCAAAACATTGTTAATAGCAGCATAGACATAGTTTCTTCACACGATGTTATTGAAAAATATATAAATAAAAATGGAGAAGATTACAGGTTTGAAACAGCACCTCACCCTATTGAAGAACTACGCAATAGAAGAATGGATAATACTTCAGTAGGAAGAAAAGCCCTTGTTAAAATGTATGCAAGATAAAAGCAGAATTAAGGTAATTATTATTTAATATAATAATTACCTTTTTTGTATAAAAAAAGTATATAATTCATATCATCTTGAAAGAATAATATTGTATAGATGGATATAGAATTGCATGTTCATAATAAATTAAGGAGAATAACTTATGAAAGAAAAAAGTGAATTCAAACAATTTGTAAATGCAAATAAAATTCTGCCAGAATTTACAATTACATCTGTTATAGTAGGAATACTACTTGCAATATTATTTGGAGCAGCAAATGCTTATTTAGGGTTAAGAGTAGGTATGACAGTATCTGCTTCTATTCCGGCTGCTGTAATATCTATGGGTATAATTAGAATAATTTTGAGAAGAGAGTCTATTCTTGAAAATAATATAGTACAAACTATAGGTTCAGCAGGTGAATCTATAGCTTCAGGGGCAATATTTACATTACCAGCATTGTTTATGTGGGCAAGAGAATGGAATGAAGAATCACCATCTTTGTTAAAAATTGCTTTAATTACTTTTTGTGGTGCAATTTTAGGTATATTGTTTATGATTCCTTTAAGAAAAGCATTAATAGTTAAAGAGCATGGTGTATTACCATATCCTGAAGGAACAGCATGTGCTGAAGTTTTAATAGCAGGGGAGCATGGAGGGAGTAAATCGTCTATAGTATTTTCTGGTATGGGGTTGTCTGCCCTTTATAAATTTATTGCAGATGGTTTAAAGATTTTTCCCAGTGAAATACATTATGAGATTAGTGCATATGGTTCAGGATTAGGTTTAGATGTTTTACCTGCTCTTGTAAGTGTTGGTTATATATGTGGATATAGAGTGTCATCTCTTATTTTTTCTGGAGGTCTGATAAGTTGGCTGGCGATTATACCAATAATAAAATTGTTTGGCAATAATAATATAATGTTTCCGGCTGATGTTCCGATAAATATGATGGACTCATTTGGCATATGGACTAATTATTTAAGATATATAGGAGCAGGGGCTGTTGCAGCAGGAGGCATAATTAGCTTAATAAAATCGTTTCCGTTAATTATAGACACATTTATTAAGGCTTTGAAAAATTATAATAAAAATTCAGTAAAAACTAATTTAAGGACAGAACAAGATATATCTATGAAATTAGCTTTGGGAATTATAATAACTGTTATAATATTTATGGATATTTCTCCTATAATTCCTGTTAATTTTATTAGCTCGGTTATAATTGTAATTTTTGGTTTTTTCTTTTCCACAGTCTCTGCTAGACTGGTTGGTGTTATTGGAAGCAGCAATAATCCGGTTTCTGGTATGGCAATTGCAACGCTAATAATGTCATCATTAATATTAAAAATAAGTGGGACAACAGGAAACAATGGAATGATAGGCGCGATTGTTATAGGTTCTATTATATGTATAATAGCAGCTATATCAGGAGATACATCGCAAGACTTAAAAACAGGATATATATTAGGTGCGACACCTAAGTTTCAACAATATGGAGAATTAATAGGAGCTGCAGTTTCGTCATTGACAATAGGAGGAATTTTATATTTATTAAATGCAGCATGGGGATATGGTTCTTCAGAATTACCAGCACCGCAAGCAATGCTAATGAAAATGGTTGTAGAAGGTGTAATGAATGAAAATTTGCCTTGGAATCTTGTATTAATAGGTGTATTTATAGCAATTGTTATAGAGGTTTTAAGAATACCAGTTTTGCCATTTACAGTAGGAATTTACTTGCCTGTACATCTTTCAGCGACAATAGTTATTGGAGGCATAATAAAAGCATGGTTTGAAAATATGAAGAGCATTGATGACAAAAAAAGAGGGACAATAATTGAGAAGGGCATTTTATATTCCTCTGGAATGATAGCTGGAGAAGGTCTTATAGGAATATTATTAGCTGTATGTGCAATAATTCCCATGGGAACTTCATTAAGTATAAGTGATTATATAGATTTGTCAGACACAGTATTTAGTTTTGGTAATATTGGTGCATGGATTTTCTTTGCACTTCTAATATTAAGCTTTCTTGGATTTTCTGTTTGGCATAAAGATAAAGAGACTAGTAAATAAATATTTTAAGAATTAGAAAGGAAATATTGTATATGAAAAGAGGAATAGACTATTTAGAATTGATACCTATTAAAAATTCAGAATTACCTTGGAAAAAGCTTGATAACGGTATGTATGAAATAACAATATCTCATAAAGGCTTATATGATAAATTAGTTCAGATAATGTTTCACACACCTATTAAAAGCAAAATAAGGCTTGATAAGTTTGGTTCTTATGTTTGGGAATACATTAATGGTGTTAACACAGTTAGAGATATAGCAGATAATTTATATTTAAAATTTGGAGATTTAGCAGAACCTCTTTATTATAGATTGGTGAAATTTATGCAGATTTTAAAAAGAGAAAAGTTTATTGTTTTAGAAAAATCTATAAAGTAATTAAAAATTAAAGTCTTTCTATCATATAATGATATAGAAGACTTTTTCTATATGAATTACTACTATAATAATTTTTAATATATGGTAATTATAATTTGCTTATGATATTATTAATTTTATTTAGAATTTTTATAAGCAAAATTAGTTAAAAAGAATATAATTATATAAAGGACTTTAGAATGATAATTGTTTATTAAGAAATATCTTTATTATTTTGACATATTATGATATAATACGCTAAGTGTAAATTTTTGCATATAATTGTATTTTTAATATTTTATAAATTTTTTAAATTAAGGTTTTATAATTAAGGGGTGTTTTTATGTGTGGAATAGTTGGTTATATTGGTGAAAAGCAAGCAATTCCAATTATGCTATGTGGTTTGGAAAAGTTAGAATACAGAGGATATGATTCTGCTGGGATAGCTGTGATAGAAAATAATAAGCTTAAAGTTTTTAAAACTAAAGGCAGAATTAACAACTTGAAGGAATTATTAAATAATAATGGTTACAATTCTAGTATGGGTATTGGCCATACTAGGTGGGCTACACATGGTAAGCCTTCGGATATAAATGCACATCCTCATTCTAGTAATTCAAATAAATTTGCTGTTGTACATAATGGAATAATAGAAAATTATTTAGATTTGAAAGAAGAACTAATTAAAAAGGGTGTAAAATTTATTTCTGAGACAGACACTGAAGTAATAGCCCAATTGTTAGAATATTATGATACGGGAAATTTTGTGGATACAGTTTTTAGTGTAGTATCAAAATTACAAGGAGCCTTTTCCATTGGAATTATATGTAAAGATAATCCTGATGAGTTAATAGCAGTAAAAAAAGATAGCCCGTTGATTATTGGATTAGGAGATGGAGAAAATTATATAGCTTCTGATATTCCTGCAATTTTATCTAAAACTAGAAAGATTTACAGACTTGATGATGAAGAAATTGCAGTAATAAAGAAAGATAAAATTAATATTTACAATTTTAATAAAGAAATAGTTTATAAAAATGTATTTACTGTTGATTGGGATATAACATCTGCTGAAAAAATGGGATATGAGCATTTTATGATGAAAGAAATTATGGAACAACCAAAGGCTGTGAGAGATACTATATATCCTAGGATTAAAAATAATAAAATTATTTTTGATCAATTATCGTTATCTGAAAATGATATTAAAAATTTGAATAGAATTTATATAGTAGCGTGTGGATCAGCTTATCATGTTGGATGTGTTGCTAAATATACTATAGAAAAAATTGCAAAAATTCCAGTTGAAGTTGATTTTGCCTCAGAGTTTAGATATCGTAAACCATTATTAAATAAAAATGATTTAATAATAATTATAAGTCAATCTGGTGAAACTGCAGACAGTTTAGCTGCATTACGTGAATCTAAGAAAAATGGTGTTAAGGTATTGTCAATAGTAAATGTTGTTGGAAGTACAATTGCAAATGAATCAGATAATATTATATATACGTGGGCAGGCCCAGAAATAGCTGTTGCAACAACAAAGGCCTATAGTGCTCAATTAGTTGTAATATATTTATTAGCTTTATATATGGCGGATAAATTAGGGACTATTTCAAATGATATTTATACAGACTATATTAATGAACTTTTAAAATTACCAGATAAAATAGAATCTATATTAAAAAGAAAAGATGAACTTATAGATTTTTGTAAAATATACTTTAATTCTAGAGATATATTTTTTATAGGAAGAAATGTAGACTACGCAGTATGTTTAGAGGGTTCACTAAAACTAAAGGAAGTTTCCTATGCTCATTCAGAGGCATATGCAGCAGGAGAATTAAAGCATGGACCAATATCATTAATTGAAAATGATGTTCCGGTTATAGCACTTGCAACACAAGATGATTTGTTTTATAAGATGTTGAGTAACATAAAAGAAGTTAAAGCACGAGGTGCAGCAATATTTTCTATAGCGGTTGAAGGTAACACAAAGATAGAGCAAGTTTCAGATTATAATTTTTATATTCCAACGACTTGTGATATAATGCTTCCTTCTCTATCGGTAATTCCTCTTCAGTTTATATCTTATTATGTGGCATTATATAAAAATTGCGATATTGATAAGCCGCGTAATTTAGCAAAGTCTGTTACTGTTGAATAGATTATATTTGTGTTATAATTTTGAAAGGCCGATATTTTAACTTATATAGGTCTTTCTTTATGTATTAATAAATTAAAATAATGGGGTGTAGATTTGGATTACAAAGAAAGGTTTATTGAAATATATAAAAACAATATAAAAAGATCGGGTGCTAATGAGTTTTTGGATTGGCTATGTAAAACTGACTTTTTTACAGCACCAGCAAGCACAAGATACCATTGTGCATGTGAGGGTGGACTTTTGTTGCATAGTTTAAGTGTATATGATGTAATGATGGAAAAACATTTCGAAGAACAGGTAGATAACCGTGAGAGTTTTGCTATATGTGCTTTATTACATGATTTATGTAAAGCCCAATTTTATAAAGTATCAACGAGAAATGTTAAAAATGAACAAACAGGTAATTGGGAAAAACAACCTTACTTTTATATTGAAGATATGTTTCCTTATGGTCATGGTGAGAAATCAGTCTATTTAATTGAAAGATTTATGAGATTAAAACCAAATGAAGCAATGGCTATAAGGTGGCATATGGGGGGATTTGATGATACTGCAAAATCTGGGGGTTTTTCTATTAGCACAGCTTATGATAAATATCCCCTTGCAGTAAAACTGCATTTGTCTGATTTAGAATCTACATATTTAAGAGAAAAAAATACTTCAGCTGTTAATAATTAATATGTATGATATTGATGAATAAAATTGTTGAATAAAGGTAAATATTATGTTAAAATGAAAATTATTATATTTATTTGGAGGTAATTGATTGGGCAAAAATATATATTTAGATTATGATTTTAATGGTCAAATAGATTATATTGATAAAGTGAAAGAATCTTTATTATTAAATGCAAAAAATAAAGTTCCTTTAGCGTTTGTAAAAACATATGGATGCCAACAAAATGTATCTGACGGAGAAAAAATAAAGGGTATACTTTCCCTTATAGGATATGAATTTACAAATATTGAAGAGGATGCAGATTTAATTATATTTAATACTTGTGCAATACGTGAACATGCTGAAGACAGAGTTTTTGGCAATATTGGAGCATTAAAATATATTAAGAAGAAGTATCCATCAACCATTATTGCGATGTGCGGATGTATGATGGAACAAAAGCATATAGAAGATAAAATAAAAACTAGTTTTCCCTTTGTAGATCTAGTATTTGGAACAAATAGATTACATAAGCTACCTGAGTTATTGTATACAGTTGTGAATTCAAAAAGTCGTGTTTTTGAATGTGGCCTTGATGATAATAAAATAATAGAAGGCATTCCTATAAGAAGAGATAAAAGGTTTAAAGCTTGGTTGCCTATTATGTATGGATGTGATAATTTTTGCTCTTATTGTATAGTACCGTATGTTAGAGGAAGAGAGCGTAGCCGAAGGCCTGAAGATATTTTAGATGAAGCAACTAAAATAATTAATAATGGGTATAAAGACATTACATTATTAGGGCAAAATGTGAATTCATATGGTAAAAATTTAGATGAGGATATCAACTTTGCACAACTTTTGAATAGGATAGACAGTATTCCGGGGGATTATCGTATACGGTTTATGACATCTCATCCGAAAGATGCAACAAAGGAGTTGATAGACACTATATCAGAAAGTGAACATATATGTCATCATTTACATTTGCCATTTCAATCTGGCAGCAATAAAATACTTAGGTTGATGAATAGGAAATACACAGTAGATAAATACCTTAATATAATTAATTATGCAAAGTCAAAAATGCCTGATGTTTCTATTACAAGTGATATAATAGTTGGGTTTCCAGGAGAAACTTACGACGATTTTTGCAAGACAATAGAGTTGGTTGAGGAAGTAAGATTTACATCATTATTTACTTTTATATATTCACCACGCATTGGAACTCCTGCTGCTGAAATGAACGACCCTATACCTTATGAAAAGAAGGTAAAATGGTTTCAGGAGTTATTAAAAGTTCAAGAGGGAATAGCTGCTAGAAATTGTAGAGATATGGTGGGAAAAACTTATAGAGTATTAGTTGAAGAATCTAAGGGAAATAAATTAATGTCAAGAACTGGAGGCAATGTAATTGTTGAGTTTGAGGGTGCTAGCGATTTAGTTGGAAGCTTTAAAAATGTAAAAATTACAGAGGCTAGAAATTGGATATTAAAGGGTCAAATGATATAAAATATACTTGACAATAAAACTTTAGGAGAATGGTAAATGGATATTATAGATTTAACAAGAAAATTAGGCAAATTGATTCAAGAGGATGAAAGATATATAAAATTGCAAATTACACAGCAAAATAGTGATAATGATGCTGAATTACAAAAATTGATCGGTGATTTCAATTTAAAAAGAATGAGTATTAACACTGAAGCTAGCAAAGATGAAAGAGATGAAAACAAGATAAAAAAGTTAAATGATGAGCTTAGAGAGTTATATAGTGAAATAATGCAGAATGAAACTATGATAGCTTATAATGAAGCAAAACAAGAATTTGATGTTTTGCTAAATAGGATAAATTCGATAATTATTCAATCAGCCCAAGGAGAAGATCCTGAAACAGCAGATTACCAAGAATCTTGCAGTGGAAGTTGTTCGAGTTGTTCTGGCTGTAATTGATCAGTAGATTATAGTAAAGGAAAGGTATTATGGCAAAGTTATCTCCTATGATGAGCCAGTATTTTGATTTAAAAAAGAGTTGTAAAGATCAAATACTATTTTTTAGATTAGGCGATTTTTATGAAATGTTTTATGATGATGCAGAATTAGTTTCCAATGAATTGGACTTAACATTAACCGGGCGAGACTGCGGACAAGATGAAAAAGCACCCATGTGCGGTGTACCTTATCATAGTAGTGAGTCTTATATAGCTAGATTAGTAGCAAGAGGTTATAAAGTTGCTATATGTGAACAAGTTGAAGATCCATCTAAGAGTAAGGGATTAGTAAAAAGAGAAATTGTACGAGTTGTAACACCAGGTACTGTAATTGAAGATAGTATGCTTGATGAAACCAGTAATAATTTTATTTGTAGCATTTTTGAGAGTGATAATTCTAGCGGAATTTGTTTTAGCGATATTTCTACAGGCGAATTGTATGCTACAATTATTAAAGGCGATAATAGATGCCTAGCAATTAAGGATGAGTTAAGTAGGTTTTCACCAAAAGAAATTCTGATATCCGGAGAAATTGCTAAACTATCAGGTTTATGTGATTTTATAAAACATAAATTATACGCAACTGTTGAGATGATAGACGATACAGGTATAGATTTGAACTATTATGAAAAAATCCTTTTAAAACATTTCCAAAAAGAATCATTAAGTGAACTTAATTTATGCAATAAAAATGAATTGGTTTATAGTTTAGGAGGACTGATAAAGTATATACAGGAGACTCAAAAAAAGGGAACGGAGAGAATAAATGCAATAGAATTTTACAAAGAGTCTCAGTTTGTTAAATTAGATATTAATACAAGAAGAAATTTAGAATTAACAAAGACCATGAGAAGTACAGAAAAGAGAGGCTCTTTATTATGGGTATTAGATAAAACAAAAACTGCTATGGGTAAAAGATTAATAAAAAGCTGGATGGATCAGCCTTTAATTAATTGCAATAAAATTTTATTTAGGCAAGAGGCTGTGAAAGAATTATATTTTGATAGCCTTAAAAGGGAATCTATTATAAAGTCCCTTTCGGGTATACATGATTTAGAAAGACTATCGACTAAAATCGTTTATGGTTCAGCCAATGCTAGGGATTTATGTTCTATAAATACAGCATTGTCTTTTTTACCATCTTTAAAAGATATATTAAAGGACTCGAAATCGAGTTTATTGCAAAAAATATATAGTGACATAGATTTACTTCAAGATATAACTAGTCTTTTGGATTCTTCTATTGATATTGATCCACCCTTTTCAGTGAGAGAGGGAGGAATTATAAAAAAGGGCTATAATAAAGAAATAGATAAATTAAGAGAAGATATGGATATAGGAAAAAACTTTGTCGCTAATATAGAAACTCAAGAGAAAAAGAATACGGGAATTCAAAAACTTAAAGTAGGATACAACAGAGTATTCGGATATTATATAGAAGTCTCAAATTCTTATAAGAGTATGGTACCTGAATCATACATAAGGAAACAAACATTAACTAATTGTGAAAGATATATAACTCAAGAATTAAAAGAACTTGAAGGAAGAATATTGGGGGCAAAAGATAAGGTAATCCAGTTAGAATATGATATATTTAAAGGCATATTAGAATTGATATCAAAAGAATTAGTAAGGATACAGAAAACAGCAAGGGCGATTGCAACATTGGATGTTATATGTTCTTTTTCAGAGGTATCGAGTAAAAATAATTATGTATGCCCTAAAATAAATAATAGCGGAAGTATTGTTATAAATGATGGCAGGCATCCTGTTATCGAAAAATTATTGGATAATGTGCCATTTGTCCCTAATGATGTGAAATTAAATAAGGAATTAGATAGAGTAGCAGTTATTACAGGGCCAAATATGGCAGGAAAATCTACTTATATGCGTCAAACAGCTTTAATAGTACTAATGGCACAAATGGGTTGTTTTATCCCTGCAAGATCTGCAGAAATAGGAATTGTAGACAGCATATTTACTCGTGTAGGAGCGTCTGATGATTTAGCTTCAGGTCAATCTACATTTATGGTTGAAATGAGTGAGGTAGCTAATATTATAAATAATGCGACAGGAGATAGCCTTATTATATTAGATGAAATTGGAAGAGGAACTTCTACATTTGATGGTATGAGCATAGCAAGAGCAGTCCTTGAGTATGTGGCAGATACAAGCAAACTTGGGGCAAAGACCTTGTTTTCAACTCATTATCATGAATTGACTGAGTTAGAAAACTATATACCAGGTGTTAAAAATTATAATGTTGCAGTAAAAAAACGTGGTGATGATATAACATTTTTAAGGAGAATAGTTCCTGGAGGAGCAGATGATAGTTACGGTATAGAAGTAGCTAAGCTGGCAGGAATTCCGGAAACAATAATTAATAGATCTAAGCAGATACTATCTGATCTTGAAAGCGGCTCAGTTGAAGTTAATATACACAAAAAAGAAGCTAAGATGAATAATTCTGATACGAATGGAGCAGAAGCAATTATTCAAAAACTAAGAAAAATAGATGTTAATACATTAACTCCGATAGAGGCTATGTCTGAACTATTTAATTTGGTAGGCATGTTAAAATAAAATTTTGTATTTTAATTTTATAGTATATGTTTTTACCTTGGAGGTGAATAGGTTTAAAATATAAATTAATTTATATTTTAAATTCAAGTGATGGGTAAAATTAATATTTTGAGTAAGCATATGTCTGAACTTATTGCTGCTGGTGAAGTTGTAGAACGTCCTGCATCTGTAGTAAAGGAATTAGTCGAAAATTCTATCGACTCTAATGCAAAAAACATTACTGTTGAAATAAAAAATGGAGGAACTTCCTTTATAAGAATAACCGATGATGGGTGCGGTATTGTAAGGGAAGATGTACCTATTGCATTTTTACGACATGCAACAAGTAAAATAAAGGAACAGGACGACTTAGAAAGTATCTATACTCTTGGATTTAGAGGAGAAGCATTAGCATCTATTTCTGCTGTTTCCCAAGTTGAATTGATTACTAGAACAAAAGATGAATTAGCAGGTACATGTTATTTGATTGATGGTGGAGAAGAACAAAGTATAGATGATATAGGTTGTGCTTGTGGAACCACAATAATTGTTAGAAATTTATTTTATAATACACCAGCAAGGATAAAATTTTTAAAAAAAGATACCACGGAAGCCAATGCAGTAGCGGGCATTTTAGATAGAATAGCTTTATCTCATCCTGAGATATCATTTAAATTTATAAAAGATGGAAAAGAACAATTAAATACCCCGGGAAATGGCGATATAAAATCTTGTATTCACTCTGTTTTTGGTAGAGAGTTTGTAGACTCTTTGCAAGAGGTTAAATATGAATTTAATAGTGTTAGAGTTTATGGCTTTGTAAATAAGCCGGATTTTGCTAGATCAAATAGAGGGATGCAATATTTTTTTGTTAATGGAAGATATGTAAAAAGCAAAACAGCTATGGTAGCTATGGAACAAGCATTTAAAGGAGATATTATGGTTGGTAAATTTCCTTCTTGTGTTTTGTATATAGAGCTTGCTGTAGAATCAACGGATGTTAATGTGCATCCATCTAAATTAGAAATAAAGTTTATTAATGAAAAGCCTGTGTTTGATGCGGTATATTATGCTGTTAAAAATTCTTTAAATAACAATAATATTACTGATACAATTGTTTTTAGCAATGATCATTTAATTAAACAGAGTACATTATATCAAAAAGCTATGCAAAAGCATAATTTAAATAAGAAAGATAATGAAAAAAAAGACAATACAAAGAAAGAGGAATATACACAGCTAAAAGATTTAAATAAAGGAAAAACAATGTATCCTATTAGTTCGAATGTACTGAAAAAGACGGTTAATGGTGATACAACTAAAAAGTTTAAGCCTAATTCTGATGATAATTTTTTTGATGAACCAGAAGTATATATACCACAAAAAATTTTTTCTCAGGGTAATAAACTTAATGATTTTGATTATGCAAAAAACATGTATATGGATAAAACAATTTTTATTGATAAAAATTTATTAGGTGTTAATGAAATTAAAAATTGTAAAGAAAATGATAAGGGTAAGCTATCTATTAAAAATGGGCTAACAGAATTAAATAATGTGGATGATTTAAGTAAGAAAAAGAAGGATAATGATAAGCAAGACTTATTTATCGAGGATGAAATATCAACTCAGTCTGTTATATCTAATATTAGAGATAATCAAAATAGCTACTCACCTAAATTTATAGGTGAACTATTTAATACATATATACTTATTGAAAAAAATAAAACAGATTTAATTATTATTGATAAACATGCTGCACATGAACGTATAATATATGAAGAATTAGTATCTAAAAACACTGAATCTTATTCACAAGTATTAGTTAATGCTGTTACAGTTACACTTGAAAAAAATGAATATGACGCTATTATAAACAATCTATCAGATATTCAAAAAGCAGGTTTTGAGATAAGTGATTTTGGCTCAGGCACAGTTATTGTTAGAGCTGCACCTATATATTTAGATATCTCTAGCATAAAAGATTCTGTTATTGAAATTGCTGGATATATTTTAGAAAATAGAAATAACTTAAAAACAAATTATGTGGATTGGCTATATCATAATATAGCGTGTAGGGCTGCTATTAAAGCAGGAAAAAATGATAAAAAAGAAGAGTTAGTCGCTTTGGTAGAAGAACTTAACAAAAATAATTTATTAAAGCATTGTCCTCATGGAAGGCCAATATTTGTTACTATAAAAAAATCTGAAATTGAAAAGTATTTTGGAAGAACGTGATTTGCATTGATAAATAAAATACCTATTATTGCTATAGTAGGACCTACTGCAACAGGAAAAACAAAGCTGTCAATTGAGTTAGCAAAAAATTTAAATGGAGAGATAATATCTGCGGATTCAATTCAAATTTATAAAGATATTAATATTGCTTCAGCAAAGCCAAGCATGGAAGAACGAAAAGGGATACAACATCATTTAATGGACTTTTTAAATGTTAAAAGTGAATTTAGTGTATCTCAATATGTGGAAATGGCAAGAGAATGTGTTAATGATATTAATAAGCAGGGAAAGTTAAGTATTTTATGTGGGGGCACAGGATTATATATAGATTCTTTTCTTAATAATATATCTTTTTACAAGCAGTGTTCAAATGAACAACTTAGAATTAAACTTTTAAATGATGCAAAAGTTTATGGAAACCAATATTTACTGAATAAATTGTCTGAATTCGATACAGAATCTGCAAATAGATTGCATTGTAATGATTTGAAGAGAATTATAAGGGCTATTGAGATTTATTATACAACAGGTATTACAATGACTGAACATATTAAAAAATCTAAAGGTTGTAGCTCACCATATTCAGTATGTATTATTGGATTAAATTATATTAATAGAGAACTTCTATATAAAAATATTAATGATAGAGTTGATAAGATGTTTAATATAGGAATAGTTGAAGAGGCTAAAAATATATTAAGCATGAATCCGAGCAAAACAGCCTCTAATACTATTGGATATAAAGAACTTATACCTTATTTTAAAAAGGAAATCACTTTAGGAGAATCTATAGAAATAATAAAAAGAGAAAGTAGAAGATATGCTAAAAGGCAGCTTACATGGTTTAGACGCAATAAAAATATAAATTGGATTTACATTGATGAATATAAAAGTTTTGTAGATGTATATAAAGCAGCTCTTGACTTTATTAAAAAAAGTAATATTATTTATTTATAGAGAATATGTAAGTGATTTTTTGCTCTAGAAGGGACCTTAATGTGAAAGTTAAACATTTAAAGAATTTATTACTGATTTTTCTGATATTATTTGCGATAGTATACCTATTATTTGAAGTATATAGATTTAAAGTCTCTAAAGTAAAAACAGAAACCGCAATATATGATACTATAAGTAAATCTATTGATATTCAAGGTCTGGTGGTTAGAGATGAGACATTAATTTTAGGTGATGAAAACAGTATTTTGACATACCTGGTTGAAGATGGTAACCGCATATCTAATAATGGTATTATAGCCGAGGTTTATAGAAACTATGACGATATTATAGTAAAAAAGGAAATTGACAGTATAGATAAAGAAATTGATCAATTAACTAATTTAAACGATGGCATTGCATCGTCTTCTACTAATCCTAAACGAATAAATAAATTTATTTATCAGCAGATAAAATACATGTCTTTAGGTATAAACGATAATCAATATATCAATTTATCGAATAATAAATCTAATATTCTGTATTTTATGGATGAGTATCAATATATTACAGATGGAGCTGGTAATTTAAATAAGAGGATAACAGAATTAAAAAGAAAAAAGGAAAGCTTGATGTGCAAATTCAATAAAAGTATAAAAAATATAAGAGCGCCTAAATCAGGGTATTTTGTTAGCACACTAGATGGATATGAAAATGCAATTGACTATAACTCAATTTTATCATTAAAATTAGACGATATTAAGGAAAAACTTAATTTAGGGAAACCAGTTAATGGTGTTGTTGGAAAAATAATTGGTAATGTTAATTGGTATATTATATATGAATCTTCTGCAGATGATACAATTGATTTAAATGTGGGTGATAATGTAACAGTGACATTATCTTTATCTTCTAATATTAATATACCTTCTAAGATTGTAGCAATTAACCAAAAAGATAAAAAGTCAGATGCTCTTATTGTTTTAAAATGTGACTATATGAACAAAGATTTTTGCAAAATTAGAAATGAAAAAATGAAGGTAAATTTAACATCTTATGAAGGCATTAAAGTAAATAAGGAATCTATACATAATCATACTATATATAATGTTATGTCGGATGATAATGGAAATGAAACTTTAGAAAAAAAAGAAATACAAGGTGTATATGTGCTGTGCTCAGGCAAATTAAAGTTTAAGCAAGTAGTCCCTATTTATTCAGATAATAACTATGTGATTTGTGATAAAAGTCCAAAAAATTTAGTTAATTCTGACTTTGATTATTTAGAATTATATGATAAAGTGGTAGTTGGCGGTGTAAATTTATATGATGGAAAAGTTATCAAATGAATTAATACTAAAATGCAAAATAGCTGAAGAAAACTTAAAAAGAATAAATTATGAAATAGAAGAATGTGCAATAAAAGCTGGAAGGAACCCCAAGTCAATTCAACTTCTTGCAGCTACGAAAACAGTTCCGTGTGAAGTAATTAATCATTGTATAAGTTTAGGAATTAATTTAATAGGTGAAAATAGAGTACAAGAATTTTTAAGTAAATATGATAACTTGAATTTAAGTAATTGTGAGTGCCATTTCATTGGGAATTTGCAAAGAAATAAGGTAAAAAAAATTATTGGAAAAGTTAGTTTAATACAATCTGTAAATTCTATAGAGTTAGCAAAAGAAATATCAAAGGCATCATCACAGCAAGGAATAAAAACAAATGTTTTAATAGAAGTAAACATAGCAAATGAGAAGAGTAAGTCAGGAATTTCAGTAAATAATTTATATGAATTGCTTTATGAAGTAAAAAGTATGGATTCAATAAGTGTCATTGGGTTAATGTTGATTCCACCAATATGTGAAGAATCTAAGATATTAAGGTCATATTTTTATAAAATGATGCAATTATTTATTGACATTAAGTCTAAAAAATTAGATAATATTAATATGGAAATACTTTCTATGGGAATGTCTTTAGACTATAGAGAGGCTATCTTAGAGGGTTCAAATATGGTAAGAATAGGTTCAGCAATATTTGGAATAAGATAATATAAAAAGGAGGTATAAAGGATGGCAAAATTTATGCAAAAGTTAAAGGATATGTGGACACCCCCAGATGATGAATATGAATATGATTATGATGAGTCTGACGAAAGAGAGTCTATAATTAAATCAGGAGAGCATAGTAGTTTTTTACGGAAAGAAAAAGCGAACAGAGAACCCTCTTCTAATGGTAAAATAGTTAATTTACATACATCATCGAACTTTAATGTAGTATTGTTTAAACCTGAGCGATTTGGAGAGGAGACGCGTGCTGTTGCGGATGAATTTTTAAAAACTCATACTATAGTTCTTAATCTTGAAAATACGAATAGTGATGATTCAAGAAGGATTTTGGACTTTTTAAGTGGAGTAGCCTATGCGAATGGTGGAAAAATAAAAAAAGTAGCAACAGGTACATTTGTGATTACTCCGTATAATGTTTCTTTTTCTGGTAATGATGTATTAGATGAAATTGAAAATAATGGAGAATATTTTTAAATATTTATTATATTTTAGGCAAAAATTAAGATAATATAATAAATGATAAACTTAACATAATTGATGGGAGTGTGTTGTGATGTTGACACTAGATGAAATTAAGTATATTGGTTTCAGAAAATCTAGTATTGGTGGGTATAAGCCAGAAGATGTAGACAAATTTATCGATGAAGTAATAGAGTCTTATAAATCTTTAATGGATAAAAATACAGAGCTAATGGAAAAAGTAAGTATGTTAAACGAACAAAATTTAAAATATCAAGAAGATGAAGAATTAATCAGGGGTGCTTTAATTAATGCCCAAAAATTATCAGATGCTTCATTAAGAGAAGCAAAACATAAAGCTGAAGTGATAATAAAAGATGCTACAGATAGAGCGGAAAATATAATTTTAGAAGCCGATGAGAAAGTTAAGGGTCAAATAAAGGACTATGAAAACTTAAAAAAAGAAATCAATAACTTTAAGACTGAATTACTTAACTCATATAAAAAACATCTAAAATTGATAGATGCACTTCCATCTAAAGAAGAAATTAGTTCTAATGATAGTGAAACTATAAATGATGAAGGTTATAAGGAGTATAGTGAAGACAGGGAAGAAAAAAAAGAATATAAATTTGAATTTGATAATACAAACATAGATAAGGCTGAAAATAATATAGAATTTGATCTTTCTATGTCAAAGTCAATGAATGATTTAAACTATGATATAAAATTTGGGGATGATTATAATATAGAAAATGACAAGGATTCTCCTGTTGGATTATTTAAATCTTGATTATATTATATAGTTATTAATTTTAAGGAGAGTATTTTGAATGCCTAGCGATTATAATAATACGTTAAATTTACCAAAAACTGAGTTTTCAATGAGAGCGGGATTACCCAAGAAAGAGCCTGAAATATTGGCTGATTGGGATAAAAATAATGTTTATGAAAAACTAATGATAAAAAATGAAGGCAAGCCAAAATATATTTTACATGATGGTCCTCCATATGCAAATGGAAACATACATCTTGGAACAGCCCTAAATAAAGTTTTAAAGGATTTTATTATTAGGTATAAAAATATGTCTGGCTTTCAAGCTCCTTTTATACCTGGATGGGATACTCATGGATTACCGACTGAATTAAAAGCGAGAAAAAAAGCTGGTCTTAGTAAAGAAACTAAAGTATCTGATGTTAAAATTCGAGAAATTTGTCGTGATTTTGTTATGGATTATGTAGACGATCAAAAAACACAATTTAAACGATTAGGAGTTATTGGAAATTGGAAAAATCCATATATAACATTACAAAAAGATTTTGAAGCAAAACAAATAGAAATTTTTTCTGAAATGGCTTCTAAGGGATATATATATAAAGGACTTAAGCCTGTATATTGGTGTTCGGAATGTGAAACAGCATTAGCTGAAGCAGAGATAGAATATGCAGACGATATTTGTGATTCTATATATGTTAAGTTTAAAATTATTGACGACATGGGCAAATTGACGAGTAAAGGAATAGATTTGTCGTGTGCATACTTTATTATATGGACAACTACAACATGGACACTGCCTGGAAATGTTGCAATATGTGTAGGGGCTGATTTTAATTATTCTGTGGTTGAATGCGAATCAGAATTTTATATTGTGGCAGAAGAATTATGCAAAGACACAATGGAGGCAGCTTGTAAGGAAAATTATAATATAGTGGCAACATTAAAGGGTAGCGAACTGGAATATATGAAAGCTAAACACCCTTTTTTAGAAAGGGAATCTTTGGTTATAGTTGGTGATCATGTTACTCTTGAAAGTGGAACAGGATGTGTACATACAGCGCCTGGTCATGGAATAGAAGACTTTGATGTTTGCCAGAATTATAAGGAACTTTCAGTTATTGTCCCTGTCAATGATAAGGGTATATTGACAGATGATGCTGGTATATTTAAAGATTTAAGCATATATGATGCGAACCAAAAGATTTTAGAGCATTTAAAAAATACAAATAACTTATTTAATGTGAAGAAGATTAATCACCAATATCCACATTGCTGGCGCTGTAAGGAGCCTGTGATTTTTAGAGCAACAGAGCAATGGTTTTGCTCCATAGACGATTTTAAAGAAAAAGCTTTAGAAGCAATTAAAAGTGTTAATTGGATTCCATCGTGGGGAGAAGACAGAATATCTTCTATGGTAAGAGATAGAAAAGATTGGTGTATATCTCGTCAACGTAAGTGGGGTGTACCTATACCAATATTTTATTGTGTAGAATGTGGGGAACCACTTATTGATAAGAATGTTATGCTTAAGGTTGCAGATATATTTAGGGAAGAGGGTTCGGATGCTTGGTTTAAAAGATCTGCAGATGAAATACTTCCTGATAATATTAAATGCGATAAATGTGGATGCACACACTTTAAAAAAGAAGAAGATATAATGGATGTTTGGTTTGATTCAGGGGTTACTCACGCAGCAGTGTGTGAACAGAGGAAAGAATTAAACGTTCCAATAGATTTATATTTGGAGGGTGCAGATCAATATAGGGGCTGGTTTCAGTCATCTTTGTTAACCTCAGTAGCCACAAAAGGAGTAGCACCTTATAAAACGGTCGTTTCGCATGGCTGGGTTGTTGATGGAGAAGGAAGAAAGCAGTCAAAATCTTTAGGAAATGGCATAGACCCTCAAGATGTAGTAAATGAATATGGAGCAGATATATTAAGGTTATGGGTTGCATCATCTGATTATCATGCAGATGTAAGGATATCAAAAGATATTTTAGCACAATTATCAGAAGCTTATAGAAAGATAAGAAACACAGCTAGGTATATGTTAGGAAACTTATTTGAGTTTGACCCAAACGTTAATATGATAGAAATAGAAGAGCTTTTACCTATTGATAAATGGGCTTTGATTACTTTTAATAATTTAATTAATAAGGTTAAAGATTCCTATGATAAGTTTGAGTTTCATCAAGTTTACCATGCAATAAAGAACTTTTGCGTAGTTGATATGTCTAATTTTTATTTAGATATTTTAAAAGATAGGTTATATGTAGAAAGTATAGATAGCAGATCTAGGCGAGCTGCACAAACGGCTATGTATATAATACTTGACGGTATGACAAAATTAGTTTCACCAATTTTAGCATATACATCTGATGAAATCTGGAATTATATGCCTCATAGAGAAAGTGACAATATTGAAAATGTAGTATTTAATGAAATGCCTAATTTAATTGACGTTCCAGTAAAAGAAGGCTTTATGTCTTATTGGGATAGAGTTAGATTGCTAAAAGATGATGTACAGAAAGCTTTAGAAGTTGCAAGAAAAGATAAGTTAATAGGGTCATCTTTAGATGCAAAGGTTTTATTACACTGCGAGGGAGAACTATATGAATTTGTTAACAATATAGTAGATGATTTACCTACTATATTTATAACGTCATCAGTGGAAGTTATTAATGATAGAAAAGGGAATATAATTGCAGAAAATAATAAAGAGCTAACTATAGAAATAAAACGAGCTGATGGAGATAAGTGTGAACGTTGCTGGAATTATGATAAAACAGTTCAACAAATTGAAAATGGCTCTAAAATTTGTTCTAGGTGTTCTTCAATATTGCAGAACATTTAAATATTTGCGGTGTATCAATTGATGCACCGCTTTGCATATTTTATAAAGGAGGAATTATTTGTTTGTATTATCAATATTATTAATTATTTTGATTGTATTTATTGATCAAATTTTAAAGTGGCTTATTTTATCTAATGTCAAAGGTTTTGTAGATATAATTATTATAAAAGATATACTAAAAATTACTTATGTAGAAAATAAAGGAGCAGCTTTTGGAATATTAGAAAATTATACATGGTTATTTATAATATCAAATATAGCTATTTTACTGATATTTATTTATATCGTTTATAAAGGATATATAAAAAATGATATAATGCTTATTTCTATAAGCCTAATAGTTGGTGGAGGATTAGGTAATCTTATAGATAGAATAAATTATGGCTTTGTAATAGATTATATATCATTGTCGTTTTTTCCGCCGGTATTTAACTTTGCAGATTCTTGCATAGTTGTAGGTAGCATATTATTTATTTTGTATATTATATTTGATAATGATAACAAAAGAACAAAAGGTGAAAAGAATGCGAGACTCAATAAATTTAAGTCAAGATGATATACTAGAAAGTATGAATATAATTGTTTTAAAGAAGGATGAAGGAAAAAGAATAGATAAATTTATATGTGAAAAAATAAGTGATACCACAAGATCTTTTATCCAAAAGTTAATAAAAAATGGCAATTTGTTAGTTAATAATAAAAAAGTAGGAAACAATTATAAAATAAAGGTTAATGATAATATATTAATTGATATACCTAAACCTAAATCTATTGTTGCAAAGCCTGAATCCATTTTGTTAAATATTGTTTATGAAGATAAAGATCTTTTAATTGTAAACAAACCTAAAGGAATGGTAGTACATCCTGCAGCAGGAAATTATGAAGGAACTCTAGTAAATGCTTTATTATATCATTGTGGAGATTCATTGTCTGGTATAAATGGAGAGTTAAGGCCTGGAATAGTTCATAGAATAGATAAAGATACAAGTGGATTACTTATAGTTGCTAAAAATGATTTTGCACATAGGAACTTGGCAGAGCAGATAAAAACACATAGTTTTAATAGAGAATATGAAGCTATTATATATGGAAAACTTAAAAATGAAGAAGGAACGATTTCCCTTCCAATAGGAAGACATCCTATAGATAGAAAACGTATGGCAGTTAGTCAAAAAAATTCTAAACAAGCAGTTACACATTATAGAGTGATTAAACAATATGATAGATTTACGCATTTAAGATTAAAATTAGACACTGGTAGGACACATCAAATTAGAGTTCATATGTCTTATATCGGTCATCCAATAGCAGGAGATGTTGTATATGGACCTAAAAATGTAATAAAAAATTTAAATGGCCAATGTTTGCATGCTAAATTAATAGGATTTATTCATCCACGCACAAATAAGTATATGGAATTTGAAAGTGACCTACCTGAGTACTTTAAAGAATTTGTGAATAAATTGGAAAAAGATGCTGTCTATTAGTTTCTTTTTAAAATGATTGGAAAAGTTAATATTGTATAAAGATTGTTGGTTATAAGTTATGTTTTGTTGTAGTGGAAAAGAGGAGAATTTATGAAACGTAATAAAATGCCTTATAACAATAGGGAAATCAGCTGGTTGTCGTTTAATGATAGGGTTCTTGATGAAGCATTTGAAGATAATAATCCGTTAATGGAGAAATTGAAATTTCTATCAATAACAGCCTCTAATTTAGACGAGTTTTTTATGGTAAGAATTGCTGGGCTTATGGATCAAATTGCGTCTAATTATGATAGTAAAGATTCATATAGATTAACACCTCAGCAAACTATGGAAAAATTAATACCTCTTATACACAAGTTTTCAGATAAGCAGTATAACTGCTATAATAATACTATATTACCTTCTCTAAAAAAAGCCGGCATAAGGATTATAACGATAGATAAATTAAATACTAAACAGAAAGAATATGTATATAACTATTTTAAAAAAATGATATTTCCTGTTTTAACACCTCTCGCTGTAGATAAAAGTAGACCATTTCCACTTTTAGCTAGTAGAACATTAAATATTGCGGTTAGATTAATAAAAGATGATAAATCGAATTTTGCAGTAGTACAGGTTCCGTCAATATTACCTAGATTTTTAAAAGTTCCTGATACGGAGGATAATGTATTTGTATTAATAGAAGATATAATAATGTCAAAGCTTGATGAATTATTTGAACTTTATAAAATAAAAGCTAGTTGCCCGTTTAGAATAACAAGAGATGCAGATATAGAAATAAATGAGTGCGCTGGAGATTTATTAATAGAAATACAGAAATCAATAAAAAGGCAAAAAAGAGGAAAGCCAGTGAGACTTGAAATTGCTAAAAACTGCTGTGATAAACATACTCGTAAGTTTTTAATAAAAATGTTAGAAATGAATAGTGATGAAATATATGATATTGATGGGCCGATAGACTTAAGATTTTTATCTAAATTTTCAGAATTAAAAGGGTATGATAATTTAAGATATCCTTCAATTAGAGAAGTTAATCCTCCTGCAGATCTTTGTGGTTATTCTAATATTTTTGATGCTATTAAAGAGAAAGACATAATGGTTTTTCATCCATTTGAAAGTTTTGATTCTGTTATAAATTTTGTGAGGACAGCAGCGGAAGATGAAAATGTTCTTGCTATTAAGCAAACCTTATATAGAGTAAGTGGTAATTCACCAATTATATCTGAGCTTATAAAGGCAGCAGAAAATGGAAAGCAGGTAACTGTCTTGGTAGAGCTTAAAGCAAGATTTGATGAGGAAAGGAATATTATATGGGCTAAAAAATTGGAGAAAGCAGGATGTCATGTAATATATGGATTATCAGGTTTAAAAACACATTGTAAAATACTTTTAGTTGTTAGAAAAGAAAAAGACAAAATTAAAAGATATATACACCTTGGAACAGGAAATTATAATGATTCTACAGCTAAACTTTATACTGATATTGGTATGTTTACTTGTAAAGAAGAATTTGGGATGGATGCATCATCATTATTCAATACACTTACAGGATATTCAAGAGTACCTGAGTATAATAAAATAATTGTTGCCCCTTTATATATGAGAAAATTTTTTGAAAAAATGATTAAGGCTGAAATTAGAAATGCAAAAAAAGGGTTAAAGTCTGGTATTGTAATGAAAGTAAATTCTGTTGTAGACTATAATATTATAAAATTGTTGTATGAAGCATCTAAAGCAGGAGTGGATATTAAACTTATTGTTAGGGGCATATGTTGTTTAATACCAGGAATAGAAAAAGTGAGTGAGAATATAAAAGTTATAAGCATTATTGGGAGATTTTTGGAACACAGTAGAATATACAAGTTTGAAAATGCAGGCAACCCCAAAATATATATGGGTAGTGCAGATTTAATGCCACGCAACTTAGATAAAAGAGTAGAGTTAATATTTCCAATTGAAGACGACAGGTTAAAAAAACGTGCTTTTAATATATTAGATTTATATTTAAAGGATAATGTTAATGCGAGATTACAACTTCCGGATACAAGTTATGTAAATATTAATAAGGGTAGAAAAGTTATAGATAGCCAACTTGAATTTTCAAAGCTTGCACAACGAGCACAGTCAGAAGTAATCGATATTATTAGATCGGAGAGTGTTTAAAAATTGAAAAGAATTGGGATTCTTACTAGTGGAGGAGATTGCCAAGGGTTAAATGCAGCTATACGGGGCGTAGCGAAATCGCTATATGAATATTACGGAGAGAAAAACCTAAACATATATGGGATAAGAGATGGATATAGAGGTTTAATATATGGGGATTACCATTTGATGAAAAGAGATAATTTTTCTGGTATATTGACTGTTGGAGGGACGATTTTAGGAACTTCTCGCCAGCCTTTTAAGTTAATCAAAAACAATGATATAGGAAATATAGATAGAATAGAGTGTATGATAAATAATTATAAAAAGATGAAATTGGATTGCCTTGTTATAATGGGTGGAAATGGTACACATAAGACTGCAAATTTGCTTAGCCAAGAGGGTTTAAATATAGTTACTTTACCTAAGACAATAGATAATGATTTATGGGGAACAGATATTACATTTGGATTTCAAAGTGCAGTAAATGTAGCCACTAATGTTTTAGATTGTATTCATACTACAGCATCTTCTCATAGTAGGGTATTTATAATTGAATTAATGGGACATAAAGCTGGTTGGTTAACATTACATGCAGGATTAGCCGGTGGAGCAGATATAATTTTAATACCAGAAATACCTTATGATGTAAAATCTATAATCGATACCATGAACGAGAGATCTTTAAAATATAAGAAATTTTCTATAATAGTAATAGCTGAAGGAGCCATGTCAAAGGAATATTTTAAACTCAGCAAAAAAGAGCAGAAAGAAAAGAGAAAACAATCGCACTTTCCATCTGTATCATATGAACTTGCAAATGAAATTTCTAATTTGTCTAAGCAAGAAATTAAAGTAACAGTTCCTGGTCATGTCCAAAGGGGAGGGAGTCCTTGTCCATTTGACAGAGTTCTTTCAACGAGATTTGGTGCTGCAGCTGCAGATCTAATAATAAATGAAAAGTATGGGTATATGGTTGCATGGGTTAACAACTCTATAAAGAGTGTTTTATTAAATGAAGTAGCTGGTAAATTAAAATTAGTTCCAAAGGATTCTATTGATGTTAAAACTGCGCGTAATGTGGGCGTTAGTTTTGGTGATTAGTATAAATAATTAATGCATACAAAAAATCAATTTTTTGTATGCATTAATTATTGTTAAACCCACTTAGCCGTATCGTACTACTAATAACCTGCCTACCTAAAGCAGGTGGGTGACGCCTATTAGTTTCATACTCCCTTCGTTCGGCAATAACCGAGAGGTCTGAAGTCCGCTAACAGAGCTGATCTCCCTATAATAAAATTGTAGGGTTATTGTAAGTACAGTCCGCGAACTAAGCAGGTTTAAACTCTTAATATTATATATTAATCATATAAAAATTATACCATGTTTTTAATAAAAAATCAATAGCTTAATTTAAATTGTCATCTACATCTTCATCATATTCATATAATTCTTCGAATCGACTTTCAAATATTTCTGCGAGATGGTCAAGCAGATTATCATCTTCAATTTCAGCTAATTGTTTTTCCCCATTTTCTTCGATTTCTTCAAATATAAAGTACATACCATCAGAATTAATAGAATCTTCTGCGGAGTTAAACATTGGTAATAAAGCATAGAAAGATCTATTATCATTTTCAATAACATCTAGGATTTCAAACTCATGTTCAGCTCCTTCTTCATCAATTAAAGTTATTATATCTGTACCATATTCACTTGACATAATTACAGCAACTCCTTTTAATAGTTTTTATAATATCATTGTACATTTATATTGTAATTAAGTCAATAACATTTTTAAATAATAAAAAAGCACAAATAAATCATTAAAACATATCAAAAAATTGTAGTATTTTTTAACAAAAAAACTGTTTACAAATATAAAATTATATGGTATAATATAAACAATAAATTAAAGATATATTATGTTATTATTAATAAAAAATATTAATGTAATGTTATATATAAATCTTTTTTTAATATTATTAATTTATTTGATTATCAACAAATTAAATTTATATTTGCATTATAATAAAATAGTTAATTTAAACAAAAAAATCTTGATATAAATTATTTTTTTAAACAAAAAAACAATTTACAAATATGAATTTATGTGATATAATATAAACAATAAATCAAGATTATATTTTACTAATATTCATAAGAAGGGATGGGGTAACAATGCACATAAATCTTCTTTCAGGATTAGAATTTTTTTCTGGATTTTTAATTAGATTTGCTAATTTATTTTCACAAGCTTATAGCTATGCTTCTAGAGGAATAAAGTGTTTTAATGTATGTGAATATATGATTAATAATTCGGATGCATTTGATAATGTTGATAATTTAGACGACCTTAAAAATGTTATTCAAGGAGCATTAAATATTGTAATGGATTAAATTAATAGGAGGCAGTGATATGAACTTTTTTGCGGAATTAGATTTAAAATTACTTGAAGAAGTTAAAAGTTTACAAGGATTGCATATTAAGTGTTTATCAGTATTAAATTTTTGCCAAAAATGGGGCAAAATTTTAGACATAATGGGATCTTTTTCATCGATATTTAAAATTTTTAGGATTAGGAGAGGAAATTAATATGTTGTGTCAAATATCTATGCCATGGTATGTAGAAGGAATATCAAAAATAGCTGTAGTTTTTTTAACTCTTGGTATGTTTATAAGAGTCTTTACAGAGCATATGAAAGTGTAGAATTTAAAATAAGGAGCGAGTATAAATGTGTTTATTAATTGGCTTTTTTGAATTATTAGTCGGAATAGGTAAAATTATGTCAACAGGAGCAGCAATAGCAGCGTTTATAGATGTTTTTGCTACACATTTTTTTTATAAAAAGTTGCAACTTCTTTTATCTGGAAATACAAAATAATTGTTTGAGAAAAAGTAAAATAATAATTTATGAAGGAGTATGGTGATTAATATGTTTTTTAATATAGTTACAGAAATAAGTTGGATATGGAATGCAGTAGTTAAGGGTATAGCACTTGTAGGAGCAATAACATCAGCAATTACATGGTGGCTTACAAAAACAAATGTTATAGCATTTGGAAAGTAGTATTTAATATCATTAACATTTTGCAAAATCTTACAATCCATGCACATGGTTAAAGCTTGCTTTCCATGTGCACATGCTTTTTTAAAGAATTTATCCATGTTAAATGCAATTCTTGGAAGATATCCGGAATCTTCTAGCAAAGTAAATAAGGGAAAGAATATAGCCATAGGAGGAAGCATTACAGCAACTACCCAAGCTAATGTTCTATATATTCCCATAACTAATAAGTCAGTAACCCATTTTGGAAACCCTATATTATTAAATACTTCTATTAATTTATCTTGAATAAAAAACAATCCGTTAGACAATAATTCTGATGGGTAATTTGCGCCTGTAATTGTAATCCAAAATATTAATATTAATAGTAATATCATTATTGGTATACCGGTTAGCTTAGACGTTAGTATTTTATCTAGTTTTCTATCTTTACTGTTATAATTTTTGTTTTCCAAAGAAACACACGAATTATAAATAAGTTCACTTTTTTCTATTATTTTTTCTACTAAAATATCTCTAATATTATCTTTGTTGATATTTGAATTTTTGAAATCGTTATCTATTTCATGAAGACTGTTTACAATATTTTTATTATCTAATAAATTATATCCTATATAATTTGAAATAGATTCATTTAATGTATCATCAATATCTAAAAGTTTTATACTAGCCCATCTAGGACTTATTTTATTTTTTACTATTTCATTTACATACGGAAGAAGTTTTGATATAGAAGCTTCTATTATATTGTCATATTGTATATTTAAAGTTTCTCCTTCAAAATTTTGCATAGTAGATATAAATATTTCATCTTTCAACTCTTGTAATCCTATGCCACTTCTTGCACTTGTACCAACAACAGGGACTCCAAGATGTGATGAAAGTATATCTAAATTTATTTCTATCTTTTTTTTCTTTGCTTCATCAAGTAGATTTACACATACAACTACATTTGGAGTAACTTCTAAAATTTGTAATACTAAATTTAGATTTCGTTCTAAACATGTTGCATCAACAACAACTAAAACTAAATCTGGGTTACCAAAACAAATAAAATCTCTAGCAATTTCTTCTTCTACAGAATTTGCCATTATTGAGTATGTGCCAGGTATATCAACTAATATAAAATTTTTATTTTTATAAGAATATTTTCCTTGTGCATTGGTAACAGTTTTTCCAGGCCAGTTGCCAGTATGCTGATTCATGCCGGTCAATGCATTAAAAATAGTACTTTTACCAACATTTGGGTTTCCTGCAACGGCTACTACATAGTCATTTTCACTTTCTTTAATAATTTCTAGTTTATTTGTATTTACAGACAATCCTGTTGATTTATATGTAAGTCCCATAGCATCATCTCCATAATTAAATAGTGAATATAAAATGGTATCATTGTAATTTATGCTAAATACTTTTACTGTATACCAAATTATATACACTATTTAGTTTCATATTTAATATTCAATTATTATTTTGCTGGCATCTTCATTTCTTAACGCTATAATAGCTCCTCTTATAGCATATGCAATTGGATCTCCAGAAGGACTTTTTTGTACAGCTTCTACTTTTGTTCCTTTGACTAAACCTAGATCGAGCATTCTTCTTCGACAATTTCCTTGAAATAATAATGTTGAGACAGTACCCCGTTTGCCAATAGGCAATTTATTTAATGAAAGATGTTTATTACTCATATTAGTACGCCTTCCTTTGTATGTGGTTGTACACCTTTTTGATTGCTTTTTTCTTATTATAGTATATTCAAGTCAAAGGTATAGTGTTACCAGTAAAAATTTATAATTAACATAGGGACTTTATTGATATATGTAAATTTAATAGAAATAGTTTTAATTAATAATTATATTAATAAGAAGTAATTTATTTTAATCAGATACTATAAAATACATCTTTTTTATTTGACATTTTAGTCAAAATAAAGTAAAATAGTTTTAGGTCTTACTTTGATAAGATTAGTATGATATACTATTAATTAGTAAACAAAATTTGAAAAGAGGAAATAAATGAATCAAGTACTATTTAAAGATCTCAATTTATCAGATGAAATTATTCGTTCGATAGATGAAATGAATTTTATAAAAGCAACAGAAATTCAGTCAAAATCAATACCAATTATTAAAAAAGGATATGACGTTATTGGTAAATCTCAAACAGGAACAGGTAAAACCATTGCTTTTGGAATACCTGCTGTTGAATTAATTACTAATGATGGCGAAAGGTTTGTTCAAGTATTAATTTTATGTCCAACAAGAGAGCTAGTTTTGCAATCATGTAATGAAATTAGAAAGTTATCAAAATTTAGAAATGGTGTTAAGGTTGCAGATGTTTATGGAGGTACACCTATAGATAAACAGATAAGAAAATTAAAAACATCAAACATAGTTATTGGAACTCCAGGCCGTATCATGGATCATATAAGAAGAAAAACGTTAAAGCTTAATAATGTTAAAATGGTAATACTAGATGAAGCTGATGAAATGTTAAATATGGGATTTAGAGAAGATATAGAGTATATTCTTAATAAAATGCCTAGTGAAAAACAAACTATACTTTTTTCTGCAACTATGCCACCAGAAATTTTAGATTTGACTAACAAATTTCAAAAAAGTCCTAAAATAGTTTCTGTAGATAACAAGAATGCTACATTAAAAAATATTTCTCAATACTACTATAACGTAAAACCGTCAAGCAAGATGGATTCATTATATAATATCATAAAATATACGAATCCTAAATTATCGGTAATCTTTTGTAATACGAAAAAAACAGTAAATAATGTGACAAAATATTTGTGTAAAAAAGGTATTGCTGCTGAAGCAATTCACGGGGATATGAAACAATATCAAAGAACTAATGTTATGAAGTCTTTTAAGCTAAATAATACAAATATATTGGTTGCAACAGATGTTGCTGCTAGAGGAATAGATGTTCCAGGAATTGACTATGTTATAAATTATGATATTCCTCAAAATATAGAATATTACATTCACCGCATAGGGAGAACGGGACGAGCTGGAAAAAGTGGAAATGCTATTACTCTTTGTGAAGGGAATAGTCAAATTAAGAATTTAATGCAAATAGCAAAGGCTACAAAATCTGATATATGTTTCAAACAAATTCCTTACTTTGAAAACATAGCAGAAAAAAATAAGATTTCTTATGTAGACGCCATTGAAAGTTTTATAAAAAATAATTCTAGGTTAAAGTATAAAAATATCGTTAAAGAGTTAAATTTAAGAGGATATAGTTCAGATATGATTTCAGCGTCAGTAGTTGAAATGTATATAAAAACACAAAATGATATTCTCTAAACATTAACAATAAAAAGATCTACTCATTATGATGTAGATCTTTTTTTATAATAAAAATAAATTTATGATAACATATCAGACATATCATATAACCCCGGTTTTTTATTTATAATAAAAAAACTAGCATTTATTGCCCCTGATGCAAATACTTCCTTTGAAAGCGCAGAGTGAGTGATTGTTAATAATTCATCGTGCCCTGCAAATATAACCTCATGTTCACCAACAATGGTCCCAGCACGGACAGAGTGTATTCCTATTTCATTTTTTTGTCTTCGCCTCCTATAAGAATGTCTATCATATACATACATAGGTTTATTGTTTAAAGCATTAGATATTTCATCTGCAATCATTAATGCAGTTCCGCTTGGCGAATCTAATTTTTGGTTATGATGTTTTTCGACAATTTCTATGTCAAAATCTTCTCCAAATACTATAGCTGCTTTTTTAGATAATTCAATTAATAGATTGATTCCTAAAGACATGTTTCTAGAATAAAAAATAGGAATATGCGCAGAAGCTTGTTGAATTTGCTCTATTTGTGAATTAGAATAACCTGTTGTACAAAGTACTAAGGGTTTATGATGAATAATTGAGTAAGAAAGAAGCGAATCAAGTAAATCTGGATTAGAAAAATCAATGATAACATCTGCATTACAATTAATCAAGCTAGGTTTTTTAAAAACTGGAAAATCAGAATCTGCAGAAGAATGAACTAAATCTATACCAGCTGATATTCTACAGTCACTTCTTGTGGAGACCAAATTAGTTATTACCTTACCCATTTTTCCATTACAACCGCTTAATACTATGTTAATTTTTTTATTAATGACATTTAACTTTTGCAAAATTTTACTTCCTTTCGAGTTGCTCTCTAAAGCTTTTATAATAGTTTATACTCTTTCAATATTAATTTAAGATTTTCTATGTTTTCATCACTCATTTTGTAAAGAGGCATTCTACAATTACCACAATTATATCCTAAAAGATTTAAAGCCTCCTTAATTGGGATAGGGTTAACATCAGAGAATAACGCATTCATAAGTTTTAAATATTTTATTTGTAAGTTGCTACTACCACGAACATCGCCATTTAGGAACCTTTCAGTTAAGTCATGAGAAATTTTAGGGCAAATATTTGCGAATACAGATATAACGCCTATTCCACCAACAGACATAATTGGAACTGTTTGATCATCATTACCAGAATAGATTAGTAAATCGTTTCCACAAATTGATACAATTTTGGCAATTGATGATAAATCGCCACTTGCTTCTTTTGTTGCAACTATATTTGGATGTTTAGAGAGTTCTTTATATGTTTCGGGTTTTATATTTAACCCTGTACGAGAAGGAACATTATATAATATAATTGGAGTATCAACATTATCAGCAATATAATTATAATGTTTAATTAACCCAGACTGAGAAGTTTTATTATAATAAGGGGTAACGATTAAAAGACCATCTACACCCACTTCTTGAGCATTTAGTGAATGCTCTAAGGCTTTTTGAGTATTATTGCTTCCGGTGCCTGCGATAACAGGTATACGTTTATTTACTTTTTCTACAGTAAATTTTATTAAGTTATTATGTTCTTCCTCTGTAAGTGCCGCAGATTCGCCAGTTGTACCACATATTATAATTGAATCAGTATTATTTTGTATTTGAAACTCAATTAATTCTTCTAGCTTATTGTAATTTATTGAACCATCTGAATTCATTGGTGTTATAATAGCAACACCAGAACCTTTAAATATTACTTTTTTCATTTCAATACCTCCAAAAAATATTAATTTATTTTCCTTATTTTATTATATACCCATCTTTACAAAGAAGCTCTGCCATTAAAATAGCTCCACCAGCAGCTCCCCTTATAGTATTATGAGACATACAAACGAATTTAAAATCATATTGAGTATCATGTCGTAATCGTCCGATAGATATTGCCATGCCATTTTCTAAGTTTCGCTCAGACTTTATTTGTGGATGTTCATTATCATCAAAATAATGTAAAAATTGTTTTGGTGCACTAGGAAGTTTTAACATTTGTGGACGTGATTTATAATTGTTCCACATATCGATAATATTATCTTTAGAAACTTTATTTTCTAAAGACATGAATACAGCGGCTGTGTGACCATCGGTGATTGGCACTCTAAAGCATTGTGTAGTAATACTTGGACTTGACGAATTAATAATCTGATCATTTTTTATTTTACCCCATATTTTTAAAGGCTCTGTTTCAGATTTTTGTTCTTCTCCATTAATAAATGGAATTAAATTATCTTGCATTTCAGGCCATGTTTTAAAAGTTTTTCCTGCCCCGGATATTGCCTGGTAAGTGCATGCTAAAATTTTAGTAACATTAAGACCCATTAATGGATGTATTGCAGTTACATAACTTTGAAGAGAACAATTTGATTTAACTGCAATAAATCCTTTTTTTATTCCCATTCTTCGCCTTTGCACATTTATAATTTCAGTATGTTCAGGATTTACTTCAGGGATGATCATAGGTACGTCTGGAGTAAATCTATGTGCACTATTATTAGATATAACGGGACATTCATTTTTCGCATAAGATTCTTCAAGAAGCTTAATTTCACTTTTAGGCATGCTTAACGCGCAAAATACAAAATCAACTTGCGAGGATATTAAATTTATATCTTTTACAGCATCCAGTACTTTCATATTATATATTTTTTCTGGTATAGGAGTATCCATACACCATCTATTATTTACAGCTTCTCCATACGTTTTACCAGCAGATCTATAACTTGCTGCTAATGCTGTAACTTCAAACCAAAGATGGTTTTCAAGCAAGCTAATAAATCTTTGACCTACCATACCTGTTGCACCTATTATACCTACTCTAAATTTAACCATTTTTGAAAGTACCTCCATAAATATAAAAGTTTGCATAAAAACATTGAAAATTGTTAGTTTATAAAATATAATAAAAGAGTTGCCTTGTATATAATACAATATTTATTAAGAATATTTAGTATTTATGATTTTAAATTTACATTACACATTTAAACATTATAAAACAAATAACACCATTGTAATATACCATTCCTAGCCCCTAATGTCAATTTAGAATCTTAATTTGTTATTTTTATTTATAATAATAGGAGTATTATTGGATGAGAAAAAGTGATTTTTATTATGATTTACCAGAAGAACTTATTGCACAAGTGCCTATTGAACCAAGAGACGCTTCTAAGATGATGGTTTTAAACAGAAAAACAAATACTTTGGAGCATAGGCATTTTTTTGATATTGTAGATTACTTAAATGAAGGTGATTGTTTAATATTAAATGACTCTAGAGTATTACCTGCCAGAATATATGGGATAAAAGAAGAGACTGGAGCACATGTAGAATTTTTATTATTAAATCAGATTGAAGAAGGAGTTTGGGAAACTTTAGCTGGTCCTGGGAAAAAAGCAAAACCTGGTTCTATTTTTTATTTTGGAGAAGATAGTGTATTAAAATTAGAAGTCTTGGATGTTACAGAAACAGGAAATAGAATCGTTAGATTTACATATAATGGTAATTTTTATAAAATATTAGAAAAGATTGGCCAAATGCCCTTGCCACATTATATTACAAAAAGGTTACAAGACAATGAAAGATATCAAACTATATATTCAAATAAAATAGGTTCTTCTGCAGCTCCAACAGCAGGCCTACACTTTACTGATAGTTTATTGAAAAAGATAAGAAAAAAAGGTGTAAATACAGGCTTTGTTACTTTACATGTAGGTTTAGGAACATTTAGACCCGTAAAAGTAGATGATATAAAAAAACATAAAATGCATTCAGAACACTATGAACTTTCTAAAGAAACTGCTGACCTAATAATTAACACAAAGAAAAATGGAAAAAGGGTAATTGCAGTTGGTACAACAAGTTGCAGAACAATAGAGTCTGTATTTCTTAAAGAAAATTGTATAAAAGAGAGTAATGGTTGGACAGATATATTTATTTATCCTGGATATGAGTTTAAGGTTATTGATGGATTAGTAACTAATTTTCACTTGCCTGAGAGTACACTTATTATGTTGGTTTCAGCATTTGCAGGATATGAAAAAATTATTAGTGCATACAATAATGCAGTAGCTAATAATTATAGATTTTTTAGTTTTGGAGATTCCATGCTTATTATATAGGGGTGTATAAATTGTATAAACTGATGAGAAAAGAAGGAAATGCAAGAAGAGGGGAATTTGTAACACCACATGGTGTAATTCAAACTCCTGCGTTTATGAATGTTGCAACATGCGGAGCTATAAAAGGAGCTGTTTCTGCTTATGACTTAAGTAATTTAAAATGTCAAGTTCAGTTATGCAACACATATCATTTACATTTAAGACCTACAGATAATGTAGTGAAAAGTATGGGAGGTTTACATAAATTTACTAGTTGGGGTGGCCCTATTTTAACTGATAGTGGTGGATTCCAGGTGTTTTCATTATCTAAACTAAGGGATATAAGGGAAGAGGGAGTAACGTTTTCATCACATATAGATGGACATAAGATATTCATGGGTCCAGAAGAAAGCATGCAAATACAATCTAATTTGGCTTCTACTATAGCTATGGCATTTGATGAATGTATAGAAAATCCTGCAGAGTATGAATATACAAGAAATTCTTGCGACCGTACAGTAAGATGGCTTTACAGATGTAAAAAGGAAATGGACAGGTTAAATTCACTAGATAGCACAATAAATAAAAAACAAATGTTATTTGGAATTAACCAGGGAAGTACGTTTCAAGATTTAAGAATTGAAAATATGAAAAAAATAAGAGAATTAGACTTAGATGGATATGCAATAGGCGGGCTTGCTGTTGGAGAGACAGATAGTGAAATGTATAATATAATAGAAACAGTAATTCCTGAAATGCCTGAAAATAAAGTAAGGTATCTTATGGGAGTAGGAACACCTAGCAATATATTAGAATCTGTATTTAGAGGTGTAGATATTTTTGACTGTGTGATGCCTAGTAGAAACGCTAGACATGGCCATGTATTTACTTGGGAAGGTATACGAAATATGTTTAATGCAAAATATATCTTGGATGATTTACCTATAGATAAAAGTTGTAATTGCCCTACCTGTAAAAATCATTCTAGAGCATATATAAGACATTTATTAAAAAGTGGAGAAATGTTAGGTATGAGACTTTGTGTTATGCATAATATCTATTTTTATAATAATCTAATGGAAAAAATTAGAGATAGTTTAGATAAAGATACATTTGGAACTTTCTTCCAAGCATATAATGGAGTTTTATCTACTAGAATATAACAAATTTTATTGTAAGGGCATATTTAGTTTAAAACCTTAATAATTTTATTGTTGCAATTTTATATGATTTAAAAAAGTATTATTATGTATTGCAGATTTATATAATTATTGGTATAATTAAAATAACTAATAATTGGAGGTGTAATTGTAAATGTTTGGAGCGCCAGAATCAACAGGCAGTTCAACTATAACTATGATATTGTACATGGTTGTTATATTTATAGCTTTTTATTTTTTTCTTATACGTCCTCAATCAAAAAAGAAAAAACAAGAAGACAAAATGAGAAATGAGCTGAAAATTGGCGATGAAATTATAACTATTGGAGGAATTGTTGGCAGAATCATTGGGATGAAAGATGAATCTGATTCTGTTATAATTGAAACTAGTGTTGATCGTAGTAAATTAGCCCTAAAACGGTGGGCTATCGCTAGCTGTGATAAATCAAAAGAAGATTCTAGTCAATAAGAATATTTATTAATCCTTTTGAATATTTATTAATAATAATATTTAAAAGGAGAGAGGAAATTGAAATATGATAAATCTATGAAGATGGATGATGCTATAAATAAGAGAATAAAGGGATTATTTATAGGAACTTTATTTGGAACATTTATAAGTATTATATTATTAATACTATTTTCAATGGTATTTATAAAAATGAAATCTATACCATCGTTAGCTATTGAACCTATTTCTATGGTTATTTGTGCTATAAGTGCATTCTTATCAGCATATGCTTCGGCTAGGATTATAAGAGAAAATGGTATGGTATATGGAATAATTTCTGGATTTGTTATGTTCATGTTGATGTTTTTTTCCTGGATGATTTTTAATCGTGAAGCTATAACAACACTTATTCTTGTGAAAATTACTTTAATGTTACTTATGGGTGCAATAGGTGGAATCATAGGTGTTAATAAAAGGGAACATTAAATATTACTAATATTAGTGTATAATTATAAATGTTTATAAAAAGGGAGTATTTTAAATGAAACATATAAAAACACTTAATAAAGCAACGCTCAAGGAAAGTGCGGCTAAAGGTGGCTGCGGAGAATGTCAAGCGTCTTGTCAATCTGCATGTAAGACCTCTTGTACTGTTGCAAATCAAAAATGCGAGAAATAATGTTATTATTTTTAATAATATAAAGCTATATTGAGGGGCAGTTGAACTGTCCCTTAATATTGTTTTAAATTAAATATCTAAAATTATTATTTCTATGAATTAATAAAGTAGGAAGGGTAGGTAAAATATAACAATAGTGGTTATATTACAAAGATGATACATAAATATAAAATGAATAATTACAATATAGTTGTTGATGTTAATAGTGGAGCTGTTCATATTGTTGATGATATAGCCTTTGATATTCTTGACTGCATAGGAGAAGAGATAGATGAATTTCCTTCTAGAGAAATTATTGAGTGCTTATTAAATAAGTATAATAGAAGCGAGCTAATGGATACTTATGACGAGTTATATGAACTTTATAAAGATGGACAAATATTTTTTGAAGATGTATATGAAGAATTTGCTAACATTACAGAAAATACACCTATTAAAGCTATGTGTTTAAATGTAGCCCATGATTGTAACCTTAGATGTGAATATTGTTTTGCTTCTAAGGGCGATTTTGGTAAAGGACGTATTCTTATGTCCTTAGAAACCGGTAAAAAAGCTATAGACTTTTTAATAAAAAATTCAGGGAATAGACATAATTTAGAACTTGATTTTTTTGGTGGAGAACCCTTAATGAATTTTGATGTAGTAAAAAAAATTGTTGAATATGCAAGAAGTATAGAGAAAAAGTATAATAAAAATTTTAGATTTACAATTACTACTAATGGTTTGCTATTAACAGATGAGATAATAGATTTTATAAATTCAGAAATGTCTAATGTGGTTCTTTCCTTAGATGGTAGAAAAGAAATAAATGATCTATTAAGGGTCACACCTAATAAGAAAGGTTGTTATGACATAATAGTTCCTAAGTACCAAAAATTGGTTGAATCTCGAAAAGATAAAGATTATTATGTTAGAGGAACATTTACAAAGCATAATCTTGATTTTGCAAATGACATTATTCATATGGCAGATTTAGGGTTTAAAAATATTTCTATAGAACCAGTTGTTTCAGACCCAAAATTAGACTATTCAATAAGAGAAGAAGATTTAAAAAGAGTATTTGAAGAATATGAAAATATTGCAAAAGAAATAATAGAAAGAAAAAAATCAGGAAAGAGCTTTAACTTTTTTCATTTTATAATAGATTTGGAACAAGGTCCATGTGCCATTAAAAGGTTGAGAGGTTGTGGTTGTGGTAATGAATATGTAGCAGTTACACCTCATGGAGATATATTTCCTTGTCATCAATTTGTTGGTTATGATAATTGGAAAATCGGAAATCTTAATGAGGAAACATTTGACTACAAGATGAAAGATAAATTTTCGAAAACTAATATTTATTCAAAACAAGATTGCAAAAAATGCTGGGCAAAATTTTACTGTAGTGGGGGTTGTAATGCTAATAATATGCAGTATGAAGGAGATATATTGAAATCACACAAAATTGCCTGTGAACTTGAAAAGAAAAGGGTTGAATGTGCGATTATGATTAACGCTGCTTTAAGCTAGATAAAAAGAATATCAGTCAATTTTATAGCATATAATTAAACGTATTATTCCAAAGGAGGATGTACAATGGGAAAAATTATATGCTATAATAAGTTTAAAAATAACTTTTGTGAAAACAATATAATATCATTTATAATAAACCATAAGGCTTACTCATGGCTTATATTTTCTATATTGTTGGGTATTATGTTTGGAACTATTTCTGAAAGAACTGCAAGTGATACAGTTATTGAAGGATTAGATTCACTATTTCTAAACAACTTTTATATTAGATTAGAACAGCCGTTTTACTATACATTTATAATATCGCTGACATCTTCATTTATTTTTATATTTATTTTAATAATGTTGGGAGTTTGTGCTTTTGGCAGTGTATTTATACCTATAATTCCTTTTATAAGAGGTTTTAGTATGGGTTTAGTATCGGGGTATATATATTCTACATATGGATTAAAAGGAATTTTGTTTTATTTAATTGTGGTTTTGCCAGGAGCACTAATATCTGCTATTGCTATAATTTTAGAGGCCAAAGAATCATTTGATTTTTCTAGGCTTTTATTTTTAAAAATTACATCTAAAAGTAGTTCGGAAAAAATAGAGTCGAATTTTAAAATTTATTTGCTTAGAACTGGGTATATCTTTGTAATACTAGCAATATCGTCAATTACTGATTCTTTGTTATCTATTTTAATTTCTGGACATTTCAAATTCTAATCCACTTAATACTAATTACTTATTAGTATTAAATGGATTTTTTTATATAAAAATTAATTTGATAAAACATATTTAATTTTTTGATTAAAGTATATATTTAAAGAAATTGTATTATGGCATTTTTCACAAAACAACATAAACCTATTGCAAAAATATTTATTTTGTAGTATAATTTCAATTAAACAAACGTTTTTATTATGAAAATATAACAAATAAATACAATTATGCAAAGTAAAAGCTTTTATTATAAGGTAGTAAATTAT
>CALWVF010000008.1 GCA_944384925.1 uncultured Clostridia bacterium | reverse complement strand
ATTCTTCACGAATTTGCTCATTTAGAGTTATGCCATTTAGATAAATGTATATTAGAATTTAGTATTGAAAATATTGAAGATGAAGCTGATAGATATATTAAAAAATTTATAATAAGGGGTGATGAATTTGAACGATCTAGAAGAAAAAATAAAAATACATAATATGTAATAATTTTTATCAATATAAATATAAATTTTTAGGTTATGGATTAAAATATGTTCCTGCTAGTGTTAATTACCCTAAAGAATTTAATGATTTAATAATATATTTAATACAAAACAAAAAAAGTGAGCTTTCCCCTGACTAAAGGATCCCACAAGTCAATGCTTGCTGGAATGCATTAAGCGATTCCCTTCAGTAACTCAGCGAACTACTCACTCACTGACTAAATAATATCATAAAAAATATTATCTTGTCAAATATAATATATGCAAAAAAAGATAAAATATGTAAACAATATAAACAAAAACTCCTAACTGCTGGAACAGTTAAGAGCAATGAAAAAACAACACATTAGTACAAGCAATAAAGTACAATATAATTGTATGTCTTTTCACATATAATTATATCACTAGTACTTAAAAAAAGGAAGTGATATAGTAATGCAAAATACAATTAATGGTGTTATAAATGTAGCACTTTATATAAGAGTTTCTACAGATAGACAAGCAAAAGAAGGAGATTCATTAGAAGCACAGGAAGAAGCACTAAGAAAATACTCAAAAGAACACGGATATGTTATATATGATACTTATATAGATGGTGGTGAATCTGGTCAAAAATTTAATAGAACTAATTTTCAAAGAATGCTAAATGATGTTAGAAACAAAAAAATAAATATGGTTTTGATGACAAAACTAGACAGGTGGTTTAGGAATCCAGCTGATTTTTATAAAACCGCTGAAATATTAAAAAAATATAAGGTTAATTGGAAAACTATTTGGGAAGAATATGATACTACAACTGCAAGTGGAGAATTTTGGCTAAATATGAGTTTATCTATGGCAAGAATGGAAGCTAAGAGGACAGGGGAAAGAATTGATGCTATTTTTGATCACAAATACAAAGTTCAAAAAACAGTATGTACAGGAAATGTTGTTTATGGTTACAAGATTTCAAAAGATAAAAAAATAGAAATTGACAGTAAAAAAGCAGAAAACATACAAAAATTGTATAGGCATTACATTAATAGTAATAATTTATCTGAAACAGTTAGATGGTTTCAAACAAATTGCGAAAAAAAGAGTTATAGTTCTATAAAAATATATTTAAAAAATTCAACATATATAGGTAAATTTATTAGAAAGAGAACAGGAGAAGTACTAGATGATTATTATCCTAGAATAATAGATGATAAAACATTCTATAATGTACAGAATTTATTAAAAAAGAATATTAAGAGAAAAACAGGAAAAGGCAATAAAAAAGCATATATATTTTCAGGGTTATTGAAATGTAAAGAATGTGGTTTTAACTTAGCAGGAAGAAACACACACAATAATCACTATTACGTGTGCAAAAGAGCTGTTGAGGGGATAACTTGCAATAATAAACTTACAATATCGGAGCTATACTTAGAAAAATATTTAGTTGATAATATATATGAACTTCTAAGTAATAAAATAATAAAAATTAAAAAAATAAACGAAAATGTTAAAACAGAAAAAAAAGATAATGTTTCCAGTATTAAAAAGAAACTAAAAAAATTGACAGATCTATATATAAATGAGATGATAGATATAGATATTTATAAAGAGCAATATAAAAAGTTAAATGATGATTTAACAAATGAGTTAAACAAAAAAACTCCCACAAAAAGAATAAATGTAAAAGAAATAGAAAAAATGTTAGATAAAAACATATTAAAAAATTATAAACTACTTGAAAATGAGGAAAAGAGAAAAATTTGGTTAAGCATAATAGATACAATAATTATAAGCAATAAAAAAGATATTCAAATAAATTTAATCGATTTTTACTAATGTGATACTAACTTACAAAATCCTGGGGGATATTAACATTTAGTATCATATTGTCTTTATGGAAAAACTTACTAATAATAATTATTATAATTCAATGCTATAATATATTTCAAAAATAAAATATAGCATACTCATAATCAATATTTAATCTTATAAGACCAAATAAAACGCAATATGCGTTTTTTTCTTTGTCGTTGATAAATAATTCAATATAGTTACAATTCAAGTTGTAACGTTTGTTAAAACACTTTAACTGATAATCTTTTAATATTTTTGATTTCAAAACAAAACCTCCCCTCTTGGGTTGGTTATTTTATACCATCGTAATGTTGATTTTTGTCGAATAAAAAAAGAGCTAGTAACCAATTAAGATTACTAGCTATAATTAATTAAATAAACTGTAAGCAGTATTAGGTCCTAGAATACCATCTACTTTTAATCTTTTGTCTTTTTGATATTGTGTTACACATGCTTTCATACCAGGTCCATATGAACAATCTAATCCATTAGGATTATAACCTTTTATGTATAACATTGCTTGACATAACCAAGTTATATTACCATATACACCTTGTGTAAGATCATAGAATGCTTTTTTAGTTGCTGGTCCAAAACTTCCATCAATGGCAAGATTACTTCCGTATTGTTTATTCATTTCGTATTGTAAAGCCATTTTAAGGTGTTTTCTTGTATCTGGTCCAGCTGAGTTATCTTCTGCTATTGTTCCTAGTATGGATCCAAATTTTGAGTTATATCCTTTTTGAATATCTAACACAGTTACATTATTAGATTCATTAGTTGAAGTAGTTGGTTGTCCCATTTTTTCTTTAACCATATTTAAAAATCTATCCCAACCCATATCTAAGGTTCTATGAGGACAATATTTATTCATATAATCTTGATGCTTTGTTACTTTATCTATTCCCCACCCATATCTTTTTAAAATATTAACTATCAAATCTACTGCGTTTTGTTCAGCTTTGATAAATCTATCTCCACCTGATTTTGAATAGCATATTTCTATTGCTATACCTTCACGGTTTCCTTTGCCTTTAGAACCATCTCCTGCATGCCAACCATTTCTGTTTTCAGGCAATCCTTGTACTATCTCTTTATCATCTACTGCATAATGATAACTTACTTGTACCCCATTAGATTTATCTCTAAGCATGTATTTTATTTCATTATCTGCACTAGCATCATTGGCAGTATTATGTACTACTATTCTAGTAGGTTTCATCGTATACGGACTTTTCCAACTATATAAACTTTCTGGTAATAAATTCTTTCTTATATTTACCATTTTTATCACTTCTTTCTAAATAAATTTAATAAACTTATTATAACTTTTTGCGACTTCGTATTCTATTTTACAACCTCTTGCTTTTTCCCAACCATTCATAAAAATAATTGCATCTACTTTGCTAATAAATTCAATAGATTTTGATAGGTAATATATTGCTTCATCACAATTTTTGGGTGCGTTTTCAGATATTACAGTATCAACAACTTCATATCCCTGTTCAGTTAATTCATTTACTAATGTTTTTCTTTCTTCACGAACTTCTTCATTTGTTTTACCATTCATTGGTTGACTAATCATTACTTTCACTTTATCACTTCTTTCTAATTATTTTTTTTTATAATTGATATTTGATATTCCTAAACAAGTACCTAAGCAAGTTGTAATAGCTACTGCAATTGTAATGACTTCTTGTGTCATAGGAATATTTAAGGTTGTTCCAATTACACCATACAATGTAGTTAATGCAGGTAATACTATCATTGTTATGTATTTTAAAACATCATAAACTTTATTGCTCATCTATTTTCACCTCACAATCTTTATAGGTAAAGATAACATCTCTTCATACATTTTAGCTACTGTACCATTGCCACCTAAATTTTTGTACTCTTCAAACATGTGTTCTATATTTTCTTTATCTAGTATTGTTATTTCACCTTTAGTTTCGTATTCTCTATATCTACGAACAAGTTCATTTCTTAGTAATGCTTGTACACCATTTTCTATAGCTTTTTGTTTTTCAGCATCTTGTTTTTGTTTTGTCATTAAACGTTTAAATAAATATGAAAATGCCCCACAAATGATTGCAAAACCTATTTCTAACCAATATTTAATAATAAATTCTAACATGTTGTTAATTCCTTTCTAAGTATTGTATTATCCATTAGAATCACCATATTTAATTCCTATAGCATATAATGGTACACAGTGTAAATTACTGTTTTCAGAACCATTATAACCAGCTCTAGCTTTATATTGTGTATCGCTTACATAGTCTAATATTCTTCTAACTGTAATATTTGTACCATAACCAATAGAAAACAAATTAACACCATTTCCTTTTAAACAATTTAAAGATGAATTGATATTGGAAGCCGATACAGAATAACAAAATATCCATCTTATTTCATCATAATCCGAACTATTTAGGTTAATTAGTGTATCTGCTGCCATTCCAGCACTTGGATTAGAGTTAGTCCATAAGACTTTATTTAATGAATTATTTATTAATTGTTTAGTAGCATTACTACTATAAACATCTGTATCATTTGGAGTATCACTTGCACCTATTACATTTGATGTTTCTGGTGTTGGAACAATATTTTTAGCTTTGATAACTTTATATTTTGGAACAAACGTATCATTATTTTTTGTATAATAAATATCTACATATACTGTATATCCATCACGTGGTGCATTTGCCACATTAATTACAACTGTTCCGTTATTATGGAAAAATTCTGTTTGATAATCA
>CALWVF010000007.1 GCA_944384925.1 uncultured Clostridia bacterium | reverse complement strand
ATAAACATTTAGATATAAAATTCATAAAGTTATGAATTCGCGATAACTTCAATAGTCTATAATGATACTCCTGCCTAGTCATAGTCCGAGCGTTGAAGCAAGACAAAGGTTTTGTGAGCCGCCGCAGGCATTGGGGGGGCAGCCCGTGTTAGGGACGTGCTATTCGTGTGCTACAAAAATATTTGTGGGCTGAGTTGTTATAACCTATTATTTTTTATTAAGGAGTTTATAATATGAACGAATATAATAATATTTTATCTGATTATCCAGATGTGTTACTTCCCGAGGATTTAATGGATATTTTGGAAATTGGAAGGAATACTGCGTATAAAATTCTTAAAGATGGAACTATCAAAAGTATTAAAGTTGGCAGAAACTACAAAATACCTAAACTCTTTATTATTGAATATTTATTTAATAATGTTGACATTTATCTTTAACAATTTTAATCTACTGTGATATAATATACACGTCAGCAAGATGTGTCTGTGTCCCGAGGAGGATACATTATGACAGGATGTCTTAAAATAAAAAATAATACGTATTATGCTGTATTGAATTTAAAGGAGGACGGAAAGTATAAGCAAAAGCTGATTACAACGAAACTTAATGTAAAGGGCAATAAACGTAAAGCAACAGAATTTTTAAATAATATCTTAAATGAATATTCTGAGCTCGATTTACAAAATAAAAAAGAATCAATAAAATTTACCGATTATTTAGAGAAATGGTTAGAAAGCAAAAAAGGAAGGTTGAACAATCAACATGGGAAAGTTATTATAACTCAACTGTAAAACATATAATACCTTATTTTGAATCACTGGATTTAGACATAACAAGTTTAAAGCCTAAACATATAAGGGACTTTTATGATTACAAATTTAATGGAGGCAGACTTGACGGGAAAAGTGGTGGGCTTTCTCAAAGAACTATAAAAGATTTAGGAACAGCGCTTAATGGGGCTTTAAATAGTGCAGTAATGATAGACGAAATAATAATTAAAAATCCAGATATTGGAGTACCAATTCCAGAAAGAAAAGATAGTAGTTATAAGAAAAAAGAATTTGTATTTCTTAATGCAGAGCAAGCTAATAAGATGTTAAAATTATTTGACAATCATAGGTTGAAACTTTTAGTTTATATAACAATTTTTTATGGTTTAAGACGTAGTGAAGTTTTAGGGCTTAAATGGTCTGCAATCGATTTAACACGAGACAAAATGACAATAAATCATACAATTGTTAAAAATTTGACGACAATTGCTAAAGATAGAACAAAAAGCAAAACTAGCAACAGAAGTTATAAACTATGCCCAAAGCTAATAGAATTATTTAAAAAGCATAAGGAACATCAGGAGAAAAATAAAAAACTTTTTGGTAAAAAATACATAAAAAGTGATTATATATTTACATGGGAGGACGGGAGAGCATACCGTCCGGATTATTTAACCAAAGCATTCCAAAAGGTATTAAAAGAAAGCGAGTTCCAAGATATGCGTTTCCACGATTTAAGACATAGTTGTGCAAGTATATTGTATGATAAAGGTTGGGGCCTAAAGGATATTCAAAAGTGGCTAGGACATGCGGATATAGAAACCACAGGAAATATTTATATGCACATTAGCCAAAATAGAGAAGCACTTGTTGCAGATGATATGGAGAATACACTTTTGTTAGACTTTTAAAATGGGTTTTGAAAATTCGTAGAAAAACTTAAAGTCGGCATTAAAATGAAAAAGCACAAGAACTGAAAAAACTCAGTACTCATGTGGGTTAACGATTTGGTCGAGGTGACAGGAGTCGAACCTGCGGCCTCTACGTCCCGAACGTAGCGCTCCACCAAACTGAGCTACACCTCGAACTTATTTATAAATATATTAAAAATGGCTGCGGAAGAAGGATTTGAACCCTCACAAGCAGAGTCAGAATCTGCTGTGCTACCATTACACAATTCCGCATTAAACAATATTATTATATAACAATAATTGAATAAGTCAATAGCTATCATAAATTTTATAAATCGAATTATTAACATAATATAAAGTAATAAACTATATAATAATATTTTATTAATATTTTGCCATTAAATTAACAATTTACTTGACATTAAATAATTTGTATTATAAAATGTACTAGGTAATTAATAAGGAGTTTATATTATGACAGATGATAAAATAAAAAGAATTAATGAACTTGCTAATAAGTCGAAGACTTCATATTTATCAGAGGAAGAAAAAGAGGAACAAACTAAGCTAAGAAAAGAATACATAGAAACTGTTAAAAATAATTTGAGAAATCAATTAGAAGGTATAGAGATTATTTAATTAATCAAATCATTGCTTTAAATTATTTTATATTTTTATTTTATGTAAAAATAATTATACAATGTAATTCATTGAAATATACTAAAAATGTATGGTTTGATTATATGCAAAAATTGTTATTTAAAAAATGAAACAGAGCATTTATATAAATGTTTTAAAAATATTGAATGAAATGATTAAATGAGCTACAATTGTGAAATTGTCAATTATGGTATCATATGGTTTGTCAATAAGGTATACGTTATTATACAGATGTAGAAATGTGAAAAAATATATGAGTTTTAATAATTATAGCATTTAAAAATTGTATTATTTAGCACTTGCTTTTTTTTAAAGTTTATTGTATAATAAATATAAAATATATTTTGCTTGAGCATGGTACTTAATTTGTGCATTTTATCATGCTATCGATTGGGCGCTACGCGACAGAGTGTTGTGAACTATGTCAGGCGGGGAACCGAGCAGCATTAAGCAAATTTCTTTGTGCGATGTAGTTAGGTTGGTCGGTAGCATGTTAAAGTGCACAATTTTTAAGTTATCTTTGCTTTGAATTTTGGCTAAATAAAGGAGTTGAAAGCTTGTATAAAGTTCTTTATAGAAAATGGAGGCCGCAAAGGTTTTCGGATGTTATTGGTCAACCTCATATAACAACGACGTTAAAGAATGAACTAGCTTCAGGAAGAATTTCTCATGCATATTTGTTTACAGGTTCTAGAGGAACAGGGAAAACTACATGCGCTAAAATTTTGGCCAAGGCAATTAATTGTTTGAATTTGCAGGATTTAGATCCATGTGGAGAATGCGAAGTTTGTAAAGGGATAGAAGATGATTCAATACTAGATATAGTTGAAATTGATGCTGCTAGTAATAATGGTGTTGAAAATATTAGGAATCTTAGAGAAGAAGCTTCATTTACTCCGACTTCATGTAAGTATAGAGTTTATATTATAGATGAAGTGCATATGCTTTCAATTGGAGCATTTAATGCATTATTAAAAACTTTAGAGGAACCTCCTGAGCATGTTATTTTTATTTTAGCTACAACTGAAATTCATAAACTTCCATCAACTATTTTATCCCGTTGTCAACGTTTTGATTTTCATAGGATTAATCCTTATGATATTGCAGACAGAATTATGTTTATTGCTAATGAAGAAAATATTAAGATTGACGATGCAGCTGCACTATTAATAGCAAAGTTTTCTGATGGTGCTATGAGAGATGCAATTTCACTTTTTGATCAGTGTATGTCAAAAAGCAATGATATAAGTGTAAAGATAGTGAGAGAAGCGTCTGGTTTAGCAGATTCGGAGCAGTTATTGTACTTAACTGATTGTATTTGTAAAAAAAATACTTCAGAAGCATTAAATGTATTAAATAATTTATATAATCTTTCTAAAGATATGGTTCGTCTTTGTGAAGAGTTAATAGATTATTTTAGGAATATGATGATTGTAAAAACAGCCGAGGATTGCGAAAGTATTGTGCTGTCTATTGGTGAAAATCTTACTAAGTTAAACGAACAAGCGGATTTATTAGAATTAGATCATATAATTTATATTATGGATATACTTCAAGCTGCCTTATCTAATATGTTTAAAGGGGTTAACAAGCAAGTTGAAATGGAAGTAACAATTATCAAGTTATGTACTAAAATTCCAAGTATATCATTAGAATCTCTTGAAGCAAGGATTAACAATATTGAAAAATCAATGAATTTATGTAAAATTAAGGCGAATAATTTAGTTAACGAGATTAGTTTAAAAAGTAAGATTGAAGCAAATTTATCGAAAGAAAATGATCAAGAATTTACAAAAAAAGAAATAATAAATAATAAAAATTTTGAAAATAGTAATGTGTCGGATACTAAAATATTAGAGAATAAGGAAGAAAATTTGAGTGAAAATATAGTTAAAATGAAGGATTGGCCTAAAGTGTTAAGAACTTTAAAGTCTTACTCACAGGTTGTAGGTACTGCTTTTAAAAATTCAACAGCTTATATAAGTGGTGGTTATGTTTTAATAGATGCCCCGAATTCTATGGCATTTGAACTTTTAAAAAAGCCATCTCAAAGAGAAAAAATGCGTACAGCAATAAAAGAAATTACAGGAACTGTTTATAAATTAGGACCATATAAACCTATAGATGTTCCCAAGGGAACGGAGAATATAGATAATTTAAATAAATTGCTTGATTCTGCAGAAAAAGCAGGAATAAGTGTAAAAAGAATTTGATTATTTTTAGTAGGAGGAATAAAATATGAAAGCAAGAATACCTAAAATGGGCGGAGGAATGGGAAATTTAAAACAATTAGCAGAGCAAGCCCAAAAAATGCAAGAAGAAATAGACAATGCAAGAAAAGAACTTGAGAAAAAAGAATATACAGCTACATCTGGTGGAGGTGCCATAACAGTTAGAGTTAAGGGAAATATGGAAGTAAGTTTTATGGATATCAAACCAGAGGTTGTAGATCCAAATGATATTGAAATGCTTTCAGATTTAATAATTGCAGCAGTGAATGAAGCGCTTCGCGCTGCCACAGAAGATCAAGAAAAAACAATAAATGGAATTTCTAATGATATAAAAATACCAGGGATGTAAATATGTCGACGTTTAAATATAATGTAGTTCCTTTGTCGAATTTAATAGAACAATTTGAAAAATTACCGGGAATAGGTACTAAAACGGCGCAAAGATTAGCATATTATGTTTTAAATATTCCCGAAGAAGAAGCAAAAATGTTTGCAGATTCTATTGTTGAAGCGCATAAGAGTATAAGATATTGTAAATATTGTTGGAACATAACTGATCAAGAGATTTGTTCTATTTGTAAGGATTCTTCAAGAGATAAATCTATGATATGTGTTGTTGAGGATCCTAGGGATGTAGTAGCTTTTGAAAGAACACATGAATTTAATGCATTATATCATGTGCTTCATGGAGTGATTTCGCCTCTAAATGGGATAGGACCTGACCAAATATATATAAAACAACTTTTAGAAAGAATTAAAAATTCTGAAGTTAAGGAAGTAATAATGGCGACTAACCCAACAGTAGAGGGTGAAGCTACGTCTATGTATATATCAAAGCTTTTGAAACCTTTGGGGATACGAGTTACGCGTCTTGCTTATGGTATACCTGTAGGAGGAGACTTAGAATATGCAGATGAAGTTACTCTTACAAGAGCACTTGAAGGAAGAAATGAAATTTAATTTTATAAATTATTATTAAAATAAAAGGATTGAGTATAATATTGTACTCAATCTTTTTATTTAACAGTTAACAATTTAAATTTAATATATATATATTACATAAAATATTGACATTACTATATGATTTGATATAAAATAATCATTATAAATTGAAGAAAGGAACATTTTATGACTTTATTTTTTACATATATATTGTATTTTACTATATATAGTTTTATAGGTTGGTTGTGCGAAACTATATATTGCTACCCTGTTAATAATAAATTTACTAATAGAGGTTTCTTAAATGGACCATTTTGCCCTATTTATGGCGTAGGAGCTTTATTACTTATTATTACTTTATCTGGATTTGAGAATAATTATATTCTTGTATTTGTATTTGGAATGATTTTAACATCTGCTCTTGAATATATAACATCATATGTGATGGAAAAAGCTTTTAATGCAAGATGGTGGGATTATTCAAACAAAAAATTTAATTTACAAGGAAGAATATGTTTAGGTAATTCCATAATATTTGGATTGATGTCTGTTATTTTTATGCTATTTATACATGAGAATATCGAAAATTTAATAGAATATATGCCTAGTAGTGCAGTTATATTTACAGGTTTAGCGTTGTTGTTATATTTTATTATTGACTTAACTATAACTCTAATAAGTGTTATGAAACTTAATGTAAAGCTTAAGCAAGTTAAAATATTATCTGATGAACTTAAAGCAAAAATAGATTTAGAGTTACCTCATGAATATGTTTTAGAGATAAAAAGTAAGCTCGATAAATTAGTTCATTCTCATAAAAGCTCTCATATTAGAATTTTGAAAGCATTTCCGGGAATGAAATCGATAAAATACAGTGAAACATTAGAAAAATTAAAACATCATATTAAGAAAAAGAGTAATGATTGATAATAGATGTTATTAGAAATTTTATGAAACGATAGTTCCTCCACCGATTACGATATTTTTATCATAGAACACAACAGCTTGTCCTTTTGTTATTGCACGTTGGGGCTCATAAAAAGACACTTTAATTTGACTTGAAGAAATTGGAATTAATTTTGCTTTTGCAGGTATAGAATTATATCTTATTTTTGCATCAACGTTAAGCTCCTTGTCTAGGCAATTAAATGGAATGAAGTTTAAGTTATCTGCAATTAACTCAGATTTATATTGACTGCCTTCTGCTCCTAATGTAATAGTATTGTTTTGTGGGTTTATATCAGTTACATATATAGGATATCCTGTAGAAATGCCAAGATTTTTTCTTTGTCCTATAGTATATCTTGTTATACCTTTATGCTTGCCAAGAATTTTTCCTGTTGAATCTATAAAATTTCCACACTCAAACTTTTCGCCTGTATATGTCTCGATAAAACCAGCATAGTCATTATCTTTAACAAAGCATATTTCTTGGCTATCTGGTTTTTGTGCTACTGGAAGATTATATAGTGATGCTAATTCTCTTGTTCTGCTTTTTTCTATGTTACTTAAAGGCATCAGAGTATGAGATAGCTGCTTTTGAGTTAAATGATATAAGACATAGCTTTGATCTTTAGATGAATCAGATTTTTCTAATAGCCATCTATGTATATGGTTGTCATATCTTATATTAGAATAATGGCCTGTTGCAATATAGTCAAATCCTAGCAACAAAGCTTTTTGAAGCATAGCATTGAATTTTACATATTTATTGCATGCTATACATGGGTTTGGTGTCCGACCTTGTTTATATTCACCAACAAAATAATCAATAACATTTTTTGAAAATATATCTGTAAAGTTGAGGACTAGATGTTGTATTCCTAATTTGTAAGCGACTCTTCTGGCATCATTGATATCGTCAATTGAACAGCATCCGCCAGAAGCATTTTCTTCCATATATTTATCTGGTCTGAGCTTCAGTGTTACACCTGTGACATCGTATCCTTGTTCAAGCAATAAAATTGCAGCGACAGAACTATCGACGCCACCACTCATGCCTAGCAAAACTTTCTTTTTCATATAATCTCCTTTTTATAGTTATAAAATTTATATATTACCATACTTGTTTAATAGCATATTTACTATTTCATCAGTGTGCATACCTCTTGAGCCTTTCACAAGTATTGTATCATTACCTTCTATAATAGAATTTAGTTTATTAAATGCAATTATGTTGGACATACATATATTCGTATATATGTTAGGATTAATTGATAGAGCACCATTTATTACATATTTAGCATATTGCCCTATAGCAATAATAGAGTCAACATTTGCATTAGCAACAAATTTTCCTAGTTCAAAATGTTCAGTCTTTGAAAAGTCGCCAAGTTCCAACATATCTGCAAGTACAGCAATTGTTTTTCCATTTTTATTTCTAACAGCATTTAGCACATTTATGCCGCTTTTTATAGAATCAGGGCTGGCATTATAGGAATCATCAATAACTGTTATTTTTTCTAAATAATGTATTTGTTGTCTCATAGACTCAGTTTTATAAGAAAGTATGCCTGCTTGAATTTCATCTATTGTCATACCAAGATCTGTACCTATAGATATAGCAGCAAGGGCATTATAGACATTGTGAATTCCTATTGATGGGACTGAAATTTTATAAGTATGCTCATTAAAACTTAAATCAAAGCAGGTGCTTTGATTGTTAATTTTAATATTGCTAGCTTTATAATTACATAAATTTGAATTGACTCCGAAAAAAACTTTTCTTGATTTAACAGTTCTATTTTTCTCTAACTCAAATAAAAGTTTATCATCTGCGTTTAAATATAACGTTTTATCTTTGTCATTTAAATCATTTATAATTTTAAGTTTCTCATCTCTAATATTTTCTTTAGTTTTTAGGTTTTCTATATGAGATATACCGATATTTGTAATAACAGCCTTATCTACATTTGCTATATCTGCTATTTTAGACATCTCATTAAATTTACTAATTCCTAATTCAACGACTGCAATGTTATGCTTATTTTCAACTCTTAATATAGTTAAAGGTAATCCAATTTGGCTATTCATGTTGCCGGATGTTTTTAAGACATTATGCTTTGAAGATAAAGCAGAAGCTATCATTTCTTTAGTGCTTGTTTTACCAACACTTCCAGTAACTCCGATAATAGGTATTTGAAATTTTTTTCTATAGTTTTTAGATATATTTTGAAGAGACTCTAAGGTATTATTGACTTTTATATATATTTTTGAATTGTCTTCAACCTTATTATGTTGTGTTAATGTTGCTATAGCACCATTGGTAAATGAAGATAAAATAAAATTATGCCCATCGAATTTTTCACCGATTATAGGGATAAACAAAGAGTTTGGCTGCATATTGTTACTATTTGTACTTATGTAATTTATTTTTTCATTTATATTTCCAGATAGCAACATGCCATTTGTAGCACTTAATATTTCTTTAATAAAAAGAGCTTCCATAAATTAACCTCTTTTCATACTTAATAATATATCGTTTATAATTTCTCGTTCATCAAAATGATGCTTTATTCCATTTATTTCTTGATAGTCTTCATGGCCCTTGCCAGCTAATACAATTATATCTCCATCTTGAGCGTTTTCTATGCAGTATTTTATGGCCTCTTTTCTATCTGGTATTACAACATACTTACCATTTGTTTTTGCTATTCCAACTTTTATGTCTGATATTATGTCTTCTACATTTTCAAATCTTGAGTTATCAGCGGTAATAACAGATATATCAGAGAGTTTTCCAGACACTTCTCCCATTTCATAACGCCTATTTTTATCTCTATTTCCACCAGCTCCAAACAATGTAATTAGCCTGTTAGGCTTGTATTCTTTTAGAGTTTTTAATATATTTTCCATACTCATAGCATTGTGTGCATAATCTATAAGTAAAGTATATTTACCTGGGACTTTTACTGGTTCAACACGCCCTTTTACTTTTACATTATTTAAGCCCTGTAAAATATATTTGTTTGAGATATTTATAATATGACATAAAGATGCTGCTGCTAGGGCATTATATACGCTAAAATTGCCTGGAATATTTACATTCACTTCTATATTAAGATTGCCATTTATGTTGAATTGTACACCTAAATAATTAGGCTTAGAAACTAATGATTTATTTGATGCAATAAAATTAGCGTTTTTACAAAAACCGAATGTAATAATTTTACAAGTATGATTATTTATTATTTGTTTGTAGTTTGCGTCATCAATGTTTATTAATCCAACCTCACAGTTTCTAAATAGTAAACTTTTACATTCCAAGTAATCTTGTAAATTTTCGTGTTCATTGTGCCCAATATGGTCTGAAGAGAAGTTTGTAAATATCCCATAATTAAAATTAAATCCATCTGTTCTATGCCATTTTAAACCTAAAGAAGAAACCTCCATTATCATGTATTTACATCCAGCGTCTACCATTTTTCTTAGATATTTTTGAATTTCATAAGATTCAGGAGTTGTATTATCAGTTTTAATAACTTCACCATTTATTTCTATACCTATAGTTCCTATAATACCTACTTTATTTCCTGAATATTCCAAAATTGATTTTATCATATATGAGGTTGTTGTCTTACCTTTTGTTCCGGTAATACCTATTGTAGTAATTTCAGAAGCAGGATTATTAAAGAAATTAGCAGACATAATAGCAAGAGCTTTGCGAGTATTTGGAGTAATTATAACAGGAACATCGGATGTATTTAATTCATGTTCTGATATAATTGCAATAGCACCATTTTTTATTGCTTCAGAGTAAAATTTATGCCCATCACAATTACAACCGCTCAAGCAGACGAATAGGCTATTTTTTTTGCCCTTTCTAGAATCATATACTATATCAGAAATCTCAATATTTAAATTTTTAGTTGAACACACATATTCTATGTTTTTTAAAATATTGCTTAATAACATTAATAAACCTCCAGTAAATTTATATATAAATTAAAAAGATTCTCCATTATATCATTAATTGTTATGATATGCTAATGATATGAAGAATCTTTAGATATTAGAATTATCTTTTTATTGCATTAAACATTTTAAGTATGGCTTTTTGATTTTGATTTTCGCTTATTACAATAACTTCATCACCATCTTCTATAGTAGTATCACCCTTTGGAATGATTAAATCATCATTTCTTAAAATAGATACAATCAAAGATGATTCTGGCATAACTACATCTTTTAATGTCATACCACTAACCTTGGCACCATATGGAATTGTTACAGAACATATAGATGCTTGGCCTTTATTTAAGGTAGTTAATAATTGCATTCCAGCACTTTCTATTTCATGTTCGATCATTTTTGTAATAATTTCAGTACTGCTTACTGAATTGTCAGCTCCAAGCTCTCTTAAAGCTAAAAGATTTCTTGGATTGTTAGCCCTAGCGATAACTTTTTTAACTAAGAATTTCTTTTTTGCTAATTGAGCGGCAACTAAATTATCTTGATCTTTACCAGTAACAGCAACTAAAAAATCAGCTTTTCCAGCTCCTGCGCTAGCTAATACTTCTATTTTTGTCCCATCTCCATGGATTATTTCAGCATCTAAATCATTGGCTATTTTTGAGCATCTCATTTTATCTTTTTCTATTAAGCGAACTTTATAATCTCTATCTAATAAATTTTGAGCTAAAAAGTACCCCAGCTTTCCGCCTCCGACAATTATAACTTTACTCATAAATATTAGTATAATATATTATTTAATTAGTACTATATTATACTATATTCCTCCTTTTTAAGATTAATAAATTATAAATTTTTAGTCATCTATTCTAGAATAGATAATTTTATCATTTGGATTAATAATAATTTTTTTATGAATATCATTTAATGAAACATGACCCTGTTCATTTATAACTCCTACTATAATTTCTCCATTTTTAGTAGGTATAACATCGAGAGTTCTTCCAACGAAGATAGAGTCAACTATTCTAGCGCTGAAAGATATAGTAGAGATACCAAAAGAAATTTGCCGTTCATTAAAGTTACTTATTAAGGCAGAAAATATAGCTCCACAAGATATATTAGTTTGACATATAGTTTTAAGTCCAAAATGGCTAAAGACTTGTTCTCGTGCGGTATCAGTAATTCTAGTGACAATATTATCGACTTCAAAAAATTTTTTAGCAATTTGAGAAACAGTTATGTTTAGATTATCATCTGATGTTACAACAGCAACTGCATCGCATCCTTCAATTCCTGCACTTTTTAAAACGTCGATTTCCATGGGCATTCCAACTACAGTAAGACCGTCAAAGTCATCGGAAAGTTTTGAAAATGAATTTTCATTTATATCAACAACAGAAACGTGATGACCATGATGATATAGCATTTCAGCTAATTTACTGCCGAGGTTTCCGCATCCTATAACGAGAACATTCATAAATTAATTCCTTTCAATTTATAAATTGATATTATACAAAAATTGGCCCGCCTGGAGGGATTTGAACCCCCGACCTCCAGAATCGGAATCTGTTGCGATATCCAGCTTCGCTACAGGCGGATAATGAATAAAACTATTATATTATATCATAACATATATTTAAAATTCAAGATATAAATAATATAGAGTTAAAGGTTTTAAAATATAAATAATTATTTAAACTTATATTAATAATTAAAATTTATATTGACTGTAATGAATAAATGATATATAATAATTCAAAAAGAATTTATAAAATTAAGCTGGAATAACTCAGTTGGTAGAGTACCTCACTCGTAATGAGGAAGTCGAGAGTTCGAGTCTCTTTTCCAGCTCCAGTGGTGGTAGGCTCATTGTAGGAACCTACCTCTTTTTATTATAAAGCGTAATCTAAAAGAAAAAACAAACGCATACACGTTTGTTTTTTAGTTCTAAACTTATCTTTCAGAAGCATTTTGATTAATATTTTTTCAAGGATGTAATGGCCAATGAGCTCTACATTTTTCAACTCAAATTCTCTTCTACTGTCGAAACTTCAGTAGATATTGAATATGAAGTTTCCTGCGTATTTTCCTCAAATGATTCTTCTGAAACAGTGGAAGAAATTGGAATTACTTTAGGCGGTAAACCGTTGCCACTACTTGATTCTACTGTTTTGAACTCAGAGCTACTACCGGGGACTTCTTCTTGAATTGAAGAATTAGCAGAATCATTTTTTAGGGATTCGCTTATTGTCTCAAGATGTGAATTTTCACAAGTTTGAAGCACAAAATCGCCCATTTCAACTTCTGCTTTAGGTGGGACATTATTTGTTATATATTCTTGACTTAAATTATCAGAATTTAAGTCTAAAGAATCCTTAGCAGATGTTTTTCCTGATGCAATTGGTGGCTCTGAGACTTCGGGAATATATGCAAGAACTGTTGTAGATTGGGCGTTATCTTTAATAGAGTTGTCACTATAATCTGATTCTTTGCGAGATAATGCGCCTGAACTTGGTGTTTGAGGATCAAGTAGTCCTTGAGAAATTTCGTCATTAGGGCTGCCAATACCATGTGGTTCTTCGCTAGATAATGTACCTGAATTTGGTGTTTGAGGATTAAGTCGTTCTTGAGAAATTTTGTCATTAGGGCTGCCATTACCAAGAGGTTCTTCGCTAGATAATGTACCTGAATTTGGTGTTTGAGGATTAAGTCGTTCTTGAGAATTTTCCTCAATTACTGTACATGAAGAGGATTGCTTATGACTTTTTAGTGAAATAACCACTGTTACAATTAAGGCTGTAACAACAATAATAGTAATTATTTTTTTTGTGAGCTTATTAATTAGCACTAGCATTTAAATTGCTCCTTTATAATTTATTTAGATTATCTAAGACAATCTGAGTAAATTGTATCACAATCATTTATTACATGTCTATGCACGTTTAAGTAGAAATTTATTTTGACATATACAATATTTTTATTAATAATTACTAACAAATTAGTTTTAGTAGTAATTTTATAATTAAATAATATTAATATAAATTTTAACCATTTTTATTTTTTAGAATAAAATGTTATATGTAATTTCATTATTTTTAGTAAGGAAGTGAAGAAATGAATATAACACTTTATTCAACATTAGAAGCTATTTTTATTGTTACTGCTTTATCTACAGATGCTTTTGTTGCAAGTTTTGCATATGGAAGCAATAAAATCAAAATTCCATTTAAGTCTGTTACTATTATAAATGTTGTATGCAGTACGATATTAGCTGTGTCGTTATTTTTGGGTTCTATTGTCAGACCGTTTTTTCCAGAAGGTTTGTCTAAATGGATCTGTTTTAGTATTTTATTTATACTTTCTATCATAAAGCTTTCTGATAGTTTTATAAAATCAATTATAAGAAAAAAGAAAAGGATTAATAAAGAGATTAAATTTTCTCTTTTTGATTTTAAGTTTATATTAAATGTATATGCAGATCCGGAAAAAGCAGATATTGATAATTCGAAAATATTATCACCTTTAGAGGCTGCTTCGTTGTCGATAGCTTTATCATTAGATGGTTTAGCAGTTGGCTTTGGTGCAGGATTAGGAGATGTGAACTCTGTAGAAGTAGTATTATTTTCACTAATATCCGATATGGTTGCTGTTATGGCAGGTTGTTGGTTAGGGAATAAGGTTGCAGAAAAAATACCGCTAAACTTGTCTTGGCTTAGCGGATTATTATTACTTATTTTAGCATTTATGAAATTATAAATATTTGTTTTGTTTAGCTTGTTTAATCATTTAAGTAAGATTTAACTAATATTTGAAGTAATTCGTCTCTATCGAGACGCCGAATAAGTGTTCTAGCATTGTTATATGTTGTTATATATGTTGGATCTTCAGATAAAATATAACCTACAATTTGGTTAATGGGACTATATCCCTTTTCCTGTAGCGCGTCGTAAACAATTGTTAGTATACGTTTAGTATTACCTTCTTTATCATTTCCCAAAGAGAAGGTCATAGTTCTATCATGCATATAGTATCACCTCTATTAATATTAATAATACAATATTTTTATAATTAATTCAAGAGCAATTTGCAAAAAATATTTTAATGGGAATTGACATTGTACTTTATATACTTTCACTTTTTTACATTGTATATACTGCTTTATTTTCGATTTGAGAATAAAAAGGAAAAAATTATCTATTAGGATTATTAAGTAAAATTTGTGTTAAAATTAATTAGTGAGTTATATATTAAAGATATAATTTAAGTTATAGGGATTGACGTTTTAGTTTATATTGTGGTATTCTGATATTGGTAAAATTTGAAATATTACCTAAAATTGATTGTTATAATGTATTTTTTATATACTTATAACAAAAATTAAAATCGTTGCAATTATTACAAATACTTTATATTAAGTCTTTGTTTTCTAATAATTTATTAATCTTAACATATGTAAATTTATTATTTAGGTTAGTGAGGAATATAAATATGGTTTGTAGTAACAAATATCGTACACATGCATGTGGGGATTTTTCAGAGTCTGACATTGGAAAAGAGGTTAAGGCATCTGGGTGGGTTGAAAATATACGTGACCATGGAGGAGTTAAGTTTATTGACTTAAGAGATCACTATGGGATTGTTCAAATTGTTATTAATAATGAGGAAATGCTTATAGGAGTTTCAAGAGAGAGCGTTATATCTGTTTCAGGGATTTTAGTAAAAAGAGACAAGGAAACAATAAACACTAAGTTAAAAACCGGAACAGTTGAAATTAAAATTAAAAGCTTGACTATATTAGGAAAGTGCAAGACTAATTTACCATTTGAAGTACAGGAATCTATAGGTACTAAAGAGGATGTTAGGCTAAAATATCGTTTTTTGGATTTGAGAAATGATATAGTCCATAATAATATAATTTTGCGTTCTCAAGTTATAACTTTTTTAAGAAATAAAATGTCTGAACTTGGATTTCTAGATATTCAGACACCTATTTTGTCAACATCTTCACCTGAAGGTGCAAGAGATTATCTAATACCAAGTCGCAAACATAAAGGTAAGTTTTATGCATTACCTCAGGCACCTCAGATTTTTAAGCAGCTTTTAATGGTGTCGGGTTTTGATAAGTATTATCAAATTGCACCTTGTTTTAGAGATGAAGATGCCAGGGCAGACCGCTCTCCAGGTGAGTTTTACCAATTAGATTTCGAAATGTCTTTTGCTACACAAGATGATGTATTAAAAATTGCTGAGACAGTTATTTATGAGACATTTTTGAAGTTTTCAAATAAAAGAGTTTCGAATCTTCCTTTTAAAAGAATACCTTACGCTGAATCGTTGCTAAAGTATGGCACAGATAAACCTGATTTAAGAAATCCCTTAGAAATTATAGACATAAGTGATATATTTGAGGAAACAGAGTTTTTACCATTTAGGGGGAAAACTGTTAGAGCTATAAAAGTATCAGATTGTGCATCGAAGCCAAAAAGTTTCTTTGAGAATATGCTAAAATTTGCTACAAGTATTGGAATGAAAGGACTTGGTTATATAAAGGTTACCGATGAAATGAAGTTTTTAGGGCCAATTGATAAATTTATACCAAATGATAAAAAGGAAGAACTTAAGGTTAGAGCAGGCCTAGAACCAAATTGTGTTTTATATTTTATAGCAGGCGAGACTAAAGAAGCTCAAGAATTTTCTGGCCAGATACGGAATGAATTGGGAAAAAGGTTAGAATTAATTAATGAGGATTCATTTGAATTTTGTTTTATAACTGATTTTAATATGTATGAGGAAGATGAAGAAACAGGCAAAATTGTATTCACGCATAACCCGTTCTCTATGCCTCAAGGTGGAATGAGTGATCTTTTAAATAAAAATCCTTTAGATATTCTTGCGTATCAATATGATATAGTGTGTAATGGAGTTGAGTTGTCATCTGGAGCTGTTAGAAACCATGACCCAGAAATAATGTTAAAAGCTTTTGAGATAGCCGGATACAATGAAACGGACATAGAAAATAAATTCTCATCTCTTTACAATGCTCTTAAGTATGGGGCACCTCCTCATGCGGGAATGGCGCCTGGTATAGATAGAATTATTATGTTGCTTGCAGATCAAGAAAATATAAGAGAAGTTATAGCCTTTCCTATGAACAACAATGCTCAAGATGTTCTTCTTGGCTCTCCTTCAGAAGTTTCAGAGCAGCAATTAAGGGAAGTGCACATAAAATTAAGATAGGGGTGGAATTGAAATGGTGGTAACAGTTGAAGATGTGAAAAAGCTTGCTAAACTTTCTAAGATTTCTATGAATGAAGAGGAATTGAACCAATTAACAGAAGATATGCAAAAAATAATATCCTTTGCACATGAGATAAATGATGCGTGTGATGGGGAGTTTGAATTTACAGATATTAATAATATAATAAATGTGTTTAGAGATGATATTGTAGAAGAATCATTTGATAGGAAAGAGATTTTAAGTGGAGTGAATGGAGGAGAAGATGGCTTTTTTGCTGTTAAGAAGTTAATATAGTAGTTTTTAAAGGAGGCATTAAAGTGGATCGAATGAGTAAAATTAGTTATATACATGATCTTTTAACAAAGAAACAGATGTCTTGTGAGGAAATCACAAAGAAATATTTAGAAGCAATAGATAACCACAACAAAGAATTGAATGCATATATTACTGTTACCAAAGATACAGCTTTGGAATCTGCAAAAAGAATTGATAAGAAGATATCCTTGGGAGAGGATATCTCGATGATTGCAGGTATACCCATGACAATGAAGGATAATATAAGCACAAAAGGAATTTTAACTAGCTGTGCTTCTAAGATGTTGAGCAATTATGTCCCAATATATAATGCAACAGTTTTTGACTTATTAAATGATAATGGATCCATTTTGTTAGGAAAAACAAATATGGATGAGTTTGCTATGGGTTCAACTTCAGAAACATCTTATTATGGTGCAACATCGAATCCACATAATTTAGATTGTGTACCGGGGGGTAGTTCAGGAGGAGGGGCTGCAGCTGTTGCGGGAAATATTGCAGTATATGCTTTGGGAAGTGATACAGGTGGTTCAATACGCCAACCGGCTAGTTTTTGTGGTGTAGTTGGATTTAAACCCACATATGGAACCGTGTCTAGATATGGTTTAGTTGCATTTGCATCTAGTTTAGACCAAATTGGTCCAATAACTACATCTGTTGAAGATGCATCAATAGTATATGATGTCATATCGGAGTATGATCCAAAGGATTCTACCTCTCGAGGAAGGAATCAAGAGATTACCTTTAAGTTATTAAAAAATAGTATAAAAGGGAAAAAAATAGGTATAGTAGATGATTTTTTTGAGTATACAAATGAGAATATAAAAGGACATGTAGAGCAAGCCATAAAAGTATATGAATCTATAGGAGCAGAAATTGTTCATATAAAAATGAGTTCGATAAAATATGCTCTTCCGGTTTATTATATTCTAGCATGTGCAGAAGCATCATCAAATTTAGGTAGATATGATGGGATAAGATATGGATATAGAACTCCTAAATATAGAAATATTGATGAGATGATATGTAAAACAAGAGACGAAGGTTTCGGCAAAGAAGTGAAACATAGGATTTTGTTAGGAACATATGTATTAAGTTCTGGGTATTGTGATGAATACTATAAAAAAGCTCAAAAAATGAGAAGCATAATAATAGATGATTTTAAAGAAGCCTTTAAATTGTGTGATGCATTAATTGCACCTACTGCACCTAAAACTGCATTTACAAAGAATTATATTTCAGAAGATCCTATGGAAGCATATGCTAATGACGTTTGCACTGTTCCTGTAAACATTGCAGGACTTCCGGCTATTTCACTGCCTTGTGGATCAGACAAAGATGGGCTACCAATAGGAATTCAGATAATAGGAAACAGGTTTTGTGATGGTGAAGTATTAAATATAGCATATGCATATGAACAGGAAACTAAAAATACATCATTTAAATCTGTTGATATGGGGGTTAGACTATGAAATATGAATTAGTTGCAGGTCTTGAGACTCATGTTGAATTATCCACAAAGAGCAAAATATTTTGCAGCTGTACAACAGAGTTTGGCGGCCAACCTAATACGCATTGCTGCCCAATTTGTATTGGATTACCAGGAACATTACCAAAATTGAATAGATCAGTTGTAGACTATGCTATTAAAGCTGGGTTGATAACAAATTGTACTATAAATAATGTTTCAAAAATGGATAGAAAAAATTATGTGTATCCAGATTTATCTAAAGCGTATCAAATTTCTCAATTTGATTTACCAATTTGTAAAAATGGTTATATAGAATTATCAACAGGAAAAAAGGTTAGAATTAATCGTATTCATATAGAAGAAGATGCTGGAAAACTTACGCATAGAAGAGGCGACACACTCATAGATTATAATAGAGCAGGTGTACCATTAATAGAGATAGTTACTGAACCGGATATAAGAAGTGCAGAAGAAGCAAAAGAGTATGTTGAAAAGTTGCAACTTATAATGAGATATATAGGAATATCTGATTGTAAGATGCAAGAGGGCTCAATGAGGTGTGATATTAACATATCTGTAAGGCCAAAAGGCGAAGATAAATTTGGAGTTAGGACAGAAATAAAAAATATGAATTCCATTACATTTATGGCAAAGGCTATGCAATATGAATTTGAACGACAAGTGGATTTATTGGAATCAGGAGAGGAGGTTGTTCAAGAAACTCGTAGATATGACGATAAAACTAATACCACAGAGTCGATGCGAGGTAAAGAAGATGCAGATGACTATAGATATTTTAGAGAGCCGGACCTTATAACAATCAATATATTAGATAGCGAAATAGAAAAAATAAGAGAGGAACTTCCTGAACGACCAGATGAAAAACTGTCTAGATATGTAAATGAATTAGGAATACCAGAAAAAGATGCTCAAATTATTGTTAAATATAAAAAAATATCTGAATACTTTGAAAAGGCAATTGATGGTGTTAGTTCCGCAAAAACTATTTCTAATTTTATTATAGGCCAAGCATTTAGAATTTTAGAAAATGAATCTGAAAAAGAAAAGTTTAACATAAAAGTATCTCCAGAAAATATGAGGGAATTAGCTCTTCTTTTAGAAGATGGAAAAATAAGAAGCGGTTTAGCGAAATCTACATTAGAAAAAATGCTGGATACAGGAAAATCATGTAAAGAATTTATATCTGAAGAGGATATGGGCTCCATAGATGAAAATACAATTAAAACTCTTTGCAAGGAGGCAGTTGATGCTAACTCAAATGCAGTAAAAGATTATTTAAACGGAAAGGAAAAAGCTATAAAGGCTTTGGTTGGGTTTGTAATGAAATCAACTAAGGGCAAAGCTGATGCTATTGTTGTAGAAAATTTAATTAAAGAAATTATACGCTAGATTATAATTTCTAAGTATTAATAATTATTAAATTATTGGAGGAGTATCTGTGAAAAGGAAAGATTTAATCTATGTCGCGATTTTAATTATGTGCTTTTTGAATATTCCTTGGGTTGTTACGTATGCAGAGAAAAACATAGAGCAGGAGTTTCCATACACTGTAGTTTGGAATAGTCCGAAAAAATCAAATAATGATTTGAAAAATATAGTTATAATAGCAACAGGTGGAACAATAGCAGGTAAAGGAGAAAAGGGAAAATCTTCTGAATATGTTGCAGGAGAGATAGACATAGACTCTATTGTACAAAGTGTAGAAGGTATTTCTGATTTGGCAAATATATATGGGATTCAGTTTATGAATGTCGATAGTTGCGATATTGGGTTAAAGGATTTATTGAATCTTGCGAAACGTATAAATAATATTTTAAAGAGAGATGACATAGATGGTATAGTTATAACTCATGGAACAGATACAATGGATGAAACGGCATATTTTCTTAATTTGGTTTTGAAATCAGAAAAGCCTGTTGTAATTACAGGCTCTATGAGGCCATCGACTGCAACAAGTGCAGATGGGCCAATGAATCTATACCAAGCAGTTGCTCTTGCAAAAAGTGATCAAGCAATTGGAAGGGGAGTTTTAATTGCATTTTCTGATGGCATTTATGGTGCGAGGTTGGTTCAAAAGGAAAATGCATTTAGGACACAAGCATTTGGAGGCAGAGATTTTGGATGTATTGGATATATAAAAGATGATAATGTACATATATATACAGAATCTTTAAAAAAGCATACAATAGAAACAGAGTTTGATGTATCTGATATAGATTCATTGCCTAACGTCGCCATAGTGTATTTTTCTTTAGGAGCAGATCCTGAAATTTTGGATTTAATAAAAAATGAAGTAGATGGTGTTATTATTGCAGGAGCAGGAAATGGAAGATTTAGTTTGTCGTGGATAGATTCAGTGAAGAAAATGACAGATAAAGGAATACCGGTTGTAAGAAGCTCTAGAATTGGGAATGGAGTAGTTTCTTATGATCCGACTTTAGATGATTTGACAAATTGTATTGTAGGAGATAATTTTCCTCCTCAGAAGGCAAGAATGCTTCTTATTTTAGCTTTAACAAAAACGAATGATTTTAAAGAAATAGAAAGAATGTTTTTGGAATATTAATGAGTTTTATAGTTGAGTATATTTAAAATATTGATAATTTAAGAATATATTCACAAATCTTTAAAATCTAAAATTAATTATACAAAAACCGTGTCTTACAAATTAAAGTAATTCACGGTTTTTATATATGTAACTTAAGTTTAGCTATTTTAAGAATAGTAACATTCGTACTGTATATGCCACCACGCATTAATTTTTGATATACAAAATAATCTTTATCTATATTATTGCACTCGTTACTAACAAACTTATTTTCTAAACTAATAGGGTTGCTCTTATATCATCACGAAATCCTTCATTAAGCTAATCTCTTGAAAAAAGTATTTCTTCACAAAACACTTCTATTGGGAGGTAATATTTACATAGTTTAACATTTGTGATCAGAGCTTTTCAAAAGCGAATATGCAAAAATTTCTTTTAATAGTGGTTTGGAAATTTCATAATTAGAGTTAAATGATAACTTACCATTTTTAGTTTTTATAAGAGTTAGATGTTCTGCAAGATTATTTATTAATGGACTAAATCTATAGTGACTAGAGACTTCCAGATCTGGCATTGTCCCAGAGAAGATACTTGGCAAATTTGTGAATTTGTTGCGGAAGATTGTAAATTAAGTTTTGTCCTCCAAGGTAATCTTTATCTGCATTACCACACCCGCTATTAACGAATTCCTTTTCTAAACTAAAAAGATCCCATTGGAGTCCGTTTATAACTAGGAATATCCTTATAGTATCACGAGATTCTTTGTCAAGATAATCTATAGAAAGGTGTGTCGTTTCACAAAAAGCTTCAATTGGGGGATAATATTCACACTGTTTACATCGTACGGAGGTCTTTTTAAAAGCGAATATGCAAAAATTTCCTTTAATATTGGTTTAGGAATTTTATAATTAGAGTTGAATGACAATTTTCCATCTTTAGTTCTTGTAACCATTAGAGATTCTAGAAAATTATGTATTAATAAAATAAATCTATCGTCGTTAGAAATCATAGGATCTGGCATTATACCACAGGAGACATTTGGCCGGCTTGTAAATTTGTTGACCAGTGATATCCAGTCTTTTCCGTTTTTGGAAAAAATAGAACTTGTTGAGAGGATCCACATTGCAATATCTGATTCACTAACTTTTTGCTGATTGATATTAGAATTATCTTTATTAGTAACACATTTAGGTTCTATAGTAACAAGTGTAGGATTCATGGTAGCATTTAGCCACCAAGTGTAATAAATATCACTTTGAATTAATTCTAAAGTTTTTTTAAAAGCCTGGACAATGAGTATTAATGTATTCGAATTTACTTTATAATTTTCAATTTCGTATTTAGAAATGTTAAGTAATGCTGCAATCTCATCTTTTTGTGTTTTACTAATTTGTTCATCTATTGTTTTTTGCTCTGATTCTGATTCTAGGGGTATTTCTTGAGGATTAGCTGTTAGATAGCTAGAAAATGTGTAGCAAACATCTTCGATATTATAAAGTTGAGGTTCAGTAGCTTTAGTTTCACCTGCAGGATAAAGAACATTAGGAATAATAGTAGAAAGAGAAAAAAATAATAGAGCTAGTTTGTTAAGTTTTAAGTAATAATCTTTCATAGATTTACCTCCTAAAATATATTTAATACAAGGCCTATATTATAACAGAAACTTAATTATGTCAATATATTTAAAAAAATGAAGAAAATTATCAAAATTCAATTCATTTTACCATAATATGACTTTATAATTGTGTTCAGTAACTATTATTGTTTTTGGGGTAACAATATATATTTTTGTCAAGTAAAATAGTTGTTAAAAATAACAATTATATTTAACAATGGTATTAAATATTAATAAAATAGTAAAAAATTATTATTTCTTGTATTAAACCTTGTATTTTGTAAAATCATTTAGTAAGATAATTATGATAATAATATAAATGGCGGGTGGAAAACTTTGGATATAACTTGCATTTTTTCATTATTTGGTGGAGTAGGTATGTTCCTTTATGGTATGAACTTATTAGGAGCATCTTTAGAACAATTAGCTGGTGCAGGGTTAGAACGAACATTAGAGAAGTTAACTAAAAATAAATTTAGTGGCATAGCTTTAGGAACTGTTACTACTGGAATTATACAAAGCTCTGCAGCAACAATTATTATGGTTGTTGGATTTGTAAATGCAGGGATTATGAAATTAATTCAAGGGGTTCCTGTATTAATGGGTGCTAACATAGGCTCAACAGTTACAGGCCAAATATTAAGATTGGGTGATATATCGGCAGATAATATATTTTTAACTATATTAAAACCGTCATCCTTTGCTCCAATGATTGTTGCAATTGGTGCAGCAATGTTGCTTTTTGGTAAAAAGAAAAAAATAAAAAATATTTCAAAAATTTTAATAGGTTTTGGAATATTGTTTATGGGTATGACTATTATGGAACAAACAATCTCACCCATAAAAGATAATGAACAAGTTAGAGAAATGTTTACAATGTTTAAAAACCCGTTTATAGGAATATTGTCTGGTTTTGCAATAACAGCTTTAATACAAAGTTCGTCAGCATCTGTAGGCATACTACAAGCTATAGCATCAACAGGAACGGTTACATTTTCTATGGCATTTCCAATTATATTAGGCCAAAATATAGGAAAATGTGTTACTGTAATATTAGGATGCATAGGAACAAATAAAAAAGCTAAGAGAGTAGCTATTATACATACACTTTTTAATGTTATAGGTGTAATGTTTTTTATGCCTATCGTATATGCTTATCAAGCTACAATTGGAATATCATTTTGGAATAACATAATGAACAGGGGAAACATAGCAGATATACATAGCTTATTTAATATATTAACAACATGCCTTTTATATCCATTTATTTCTATGTTAATTAAGTTTTCTGGTTTTATTATAAAAGATAAGCAAAATAACAAAATAAATCAAGAGTTAGATATTTTAGACGACATTTTTATAAAAACACCTACAGTAGCGTTAGAGCAAAGCAAAAAGGTTATTTGTAATATGGCAGAAACAGTGAAGGAAAACTATGAGTTAATATCTAATTTAATTAGAAAATATGATGATAGAACTTTGTTTGAAATAGACGAGAATGAAAAGTTTTTAGATAAAGCAGAAACAAAACTAAGTGAATATCTTGTTAAAATTACAAGTTGTAGTTTAGCAGAGCAAGATATTAGATTAGTAACAGAAATAATGCATAATTTGAGTGACTATGAACGTATAGGTGATTACTGTATAAACTTAGCAGATGTTGTTGAATATAATGAATCTAATAACGTTTATTTTTCTGGTCAGGCTCAAAAAGAAATAAAATGTATGATTGCAGCTGTTAGAAATATTATAGATATTACAGTGAAAGCAGATTTAAATAGTGATGTAATAGTTGCATCTCGAGTAGAACCACTTGAAGAAGTTATAGATGCTCTTAAAGAGTCTTTAACAGATAGGCATTTAGAAAGATTACAGAAAGGAATGTGTAATGTTAGTGCAGGCATATCATTTGTAGAAATAATAACTAATTTAGAAAGGATTGCAGATCATTGTTCTAATATTGCAATGCAAATAATAAAAAAAGAAAGTGGACAAGACAGTTTTGACACTCATGAGCACTTACAGATGATACATGAAGGTATAACAGAAGAGTATAAGGAATTGTTTAAGTATTACGAATCAATATATTATGGATATTTAAAAGATGAATGCGATGAATTTGAATATGTGAAATAGAATTACTTTATTTTTATACTTAATCTTTATATAATTGAGTATAATAGGAGATGTTATTTTGAAAAATGTAGATATATTTACTGACGGTGCATGCCAGGGAAATCCAGGACCTGGAGGTTGGGGTGCAATTTTACGTTATAATAGTAAAGAAAAGGAACTTTCAGGAGGAGAAAAAGATACGACTAACAATCGTATGGAACTGTTAGCAGTTATATCTGCATTTGAATGTTTAAAAGAAAAATGTAATGTAACCTTATACAGTGATTCTCAGTATGTATGCAATGCAATTTCTAAGGGGTGGGCAAAGAAGTGGCAATCTAATGGATGGATGAGAAATAGGAAAGAACCGGCATTGAATGTTGACTTGTGGAAGAAGTTATTAGAGCTTTTAGAAATGCATAATGTGAAAGTTGTGTGGGTGAAAGGTCATGCTGGTCACCCAGAGAATGAACGTTGCGATAAATTGGCAGTAAGTGCTATTCAAAAAATAAAATAGTATTTTTAAATCGGTTTTTTTACTTGAAATGTATACCAAATTAGTGTATATTAGATTACATAAGAATAATAATATTTTTAAACTAAAGAAATAATAAATATTTTGGAGGGTAATTATGCCGAAGTTAGTTTATGTAGATAACGCAGCGACTACAAACTTGTCTAAATCTGTTATTAATGCCATGATTCCATACTACACTGAAAATTATGGCAATCCATCTAGTTTATATTCAATAGGAAGAGATGCAAAGAAGGCTATTGAATTTGCAAGGGAGGAAATTGCTAATTGTTTTAATGCAGATGTAAATGAAATATTTTTTACATCTGGTGGAAGTGAATCAGATAATTGGGCAATAAAAGGTATTGCTTATGAACAAGCCAAAAAAGGGAAAAAACATATCATTACTTCAAAAATCGAGCATCATGCAGTTCTGCATACAACTGAGTTTTTAGAAAACGAAGGATTTGAAGTTACTTATTTAAATGTTAACGAAGATGGAATTATTAATACTGATGAGCTTGAAAATGCTATAAAACCTGACACTGCTTTAGTTACTATTATGTATGCCAATAATGAAATTGGTACTATACAACCAATAGATGAGATAGGAACTATTTGTAGGAAATATAATGTTATTTTTCATACAGATGCTGTTCAGGCAGTTGGGAATATAGAAATAGACGTAAAAAAACAAAATATAGATTTATTATCAGTATCAGCCCACAAAGTACATGGTCCTAAGGGAGTAGGAGTGCTATATGTGCGCAGAGGAATAAAAATTTTAAATCTTATTCATGGAGGGGCACAAGAAAGAGGACGAAGAGCTAGCACTGAAAATGTTGCAGGCATAGTTGGAGCTAGTGTAGCTATAAAAGAAGCGTGTCATAATATAAATGAAAAGGTTTCTAAAATTTCTAGGCTTAGAGATTATTTAATAGATGAAGTTTTAAAAATAGAAAAGAGTAGGCTTAATGGAAGCAGAACACATCGATTGCCAGGGAATGCTAACTTTTGCTTTGAGGGTATAGAAGGTGAATCACTGTTATTGTTGCTTGACATGCAAGGAGTTTGTGCGTCCTCAGGTTCAGCATGTACGTCAGGTTCTTTGGATCCTAGTCATGTTTTATTGTCTATAGGATTGCCCCATGAAATAGCACATGGCTCATTGAGAATATCGTTAAGCGATTATAATACAAAAGAAGAAATTGATTACATTTTAGAGATATTACCAGGAATAATAAATAAATTAAGAGAGATGTCGCCATTATGGGAAAAAATTGTTTGCGAGAATACTAAATAGGAGGTAAGTAGTTATGATATATAGTGATAAGGTTATGGATCATTTTGCAAATCCAAGAAATGTTGGAGAATTAAGAAATGCAAATGGTATAGGAGAGGTTGGAAACCCTAAATGCGGAGATATCATGAAGATGTATTTAAGGATTGAAGATGGAATTATTGCAGATATTAAATTTAAAACGTTTGGATGCGGTGCAGCTGTTGCGACTAGTTCTATGGCTACAGAATTAGTTAAAGGTAAAACAATAAATGAGGCATTAAGTTTGACAAACAAGGCTGTAGTAGAAGCATTGGATGGTTTGCCACCAGTTAAAATTCATTGTTCTGTTCTTGCTGAACAAGCGATAAAATCAGCAATATCAGATTACTATAAAAGACAAGGCATAGATCCAATACCTCTTGTGGGAGAAATAAAAGAAGATTAAACTATATTGAATTATAAAAATGTATTTTTTGCAGATAAAGTTTAGAAAAATGTAAATTTGCACAATATTCTTCAGAAGTTTCCTTGATTTTTTAGAGAAAAAGTGTTAAAATAAAGTTGTAATAGACTTTTAAAGGAGTGTTTGAAGTGTCTAAAAAATCAATAAAGGATTTCTATGAGGATATTTTGTCAGATTTAGAACTGAGAAAAGAAATTGAAGAAATTGAAAATAAAAATTTTATAGGGAAGGATATGTCTTTAAATTCAGAGGAAAGAATAAATTGCATTGAAAAGTATATTATTCCTTTTGCAAAGAGCAAGGGCTATGACTTTACAATTGATGAAATAATAACATTTGAAGATGAAACAATAAGAGAATTAAGTCAAGAGGAATTGAAATCTATAGATGCAGGACTGGGTGTAGGAGTATGCTTCTTTCTTGGAATTGGTGTTCTTGCATTGTCTTCAGGAACTTGCTTATTATTAGGAGGAAAACTTGGAGGAGTAATTTGTATTGCAGTTGGTTAATATCTTTTAACTAACTGCAGAATTTTATTATTGTGTATCCCTTGAATTATTTATTATGTCTTTTAAAATAAATTGTAAGAATATGATGTTAATTTATAATTAATTTAAAATTTGTATTATAAAATTTCTTTAAAAGCATACACATATAACATAGGAGGGATTATATGAGATGCTATATTCTTACAAAAAAGAAGTTGTCAATAATATGTATAGGAATTGCAATAGGGATTATAACAATGATATCATCGATTAGAAGTATAGCTATAATTGCAAATACTTCTAATCAATCAAAAAAATTGCCTATTTATTGTGTTGAGAAAGAAGAAAAGGTAATAAGTATATCGTTTGACGCTGCTTGGGGGAATGAACAGACGACTGACTTATTGAATATACTAAAAAAGTATGATATAAAAACGACATTTTTCTTGGTAGGAGATTGGGTAGATAAATATCCAGAATCAGTAAAAGAAATATATGATGCAGGTCATGATGTTTCTAATCACTCAAATACGCATCCACATATGCCCCAATTATCTTCAGAGAAAATGGTGTCAGAAATACAATCATGTAACGACAAAATAGAAAAGATTACAGGAAAAAGGCCAATACTTTTTAGACCCCCATATGGAGATTATAATAATGCAGTTATAGACGCAGTAAAAAACTCAGATATGTATTGTATACAATGGGATGTTGACAGCTTGGATTGGAAAGATCCATCTCCAGAAGATATGAAAAAACGTGTTGTTAATAAAATAAAGCCTGGTTCTATTGTTTTGTTTCATAATGGAGCAAAAAATACGCCAAAGGCATTACCAATGACAATAGAAGCAATATTATCTGAGGGATATAAAATAGTACCTATATCAGAAATAATACATACTGGAAATTATACGCTTGATCATGAAGGAAGGCAACACCCACAAGATTAAATACTTAATAATAGCTGCAAGGTAAATATTTGCCTTGCAGCTATTAATTATTATAAAAAGTTCATTATTTTAGGAATATTATGTCATTGTTTAACCAATTATAGTTGTATATTGGTATTGACAATATCTGAAATAGGGTTTAAAATATAAAGACAATGATTGTGTTCGGATTATAATTATATGTAATATAATGTTTGTTTTAAGTAATTAATTTTTTAATTTATTATTTAGAAATGTTCGGCTTTAACTTATATATTTGTTTAGAAATTATTACTATTTTTAAAATAGTACTTTTTATAATATCAAAATTTATGTTTAAAAATTATATGGAGGTTTTTTGTGTTGGAAGAAAATAAAAATAATGTTGATGCTAAATCAATAGACTTACTGAGTGCATCAAAAAAATCTTTTGCTAAAAATAGGAGTTCCTATAATAATATTAAGAAAAATGAAAGCGTTAAAGTTGCTAATAACGGTTCAGAAAAGTTAAAATTAACTAAAACATCTTTTAGCAAAAAAGTATCTGCGGCTAAAAATGAATCTAATAAGCTGAGTAATGATAAAAAAGCTACTAAAAATACAAATGATAAAGAATTGTTAGAAAAAATATCTAAATCTAATTCACTAGAATCTAAGGCATCATTAGAAGATAGTAGACCTAGAAGAACAAGTACTGCAAAGTCAAATCATTCTAGAGCCAAAAAAAGTACACCATCTATTAAAATTGCATTTCTAGGGGGACTGGACCAAATAGGAAAAAATATGTCTGTTATTGAATGTGAAGGAGATATGTTTATTTTAGATTGCGGTATGGCATTCCCAGATGGAGACATGCTTGGAGTAGATCTTGTTATACCAGATTTTTCATATATTGAAAAAAACAAAGAAAAAATAAAAGGTATAGTTTTAACGCATGGGCATGAAGATCACATAGGAGCATTACCATATTTTCTTAGGAACATGAATTTTCCAGTGTATGGAACAGGTCTTACAATTGGTCTTGTAACAAGTAAATTGAAAGAGCATAATTTGTTAAGTAAAACGAAGTTAAATGTTGTAAAGCCTGGTCAATCTATAAAGTTGGGATGTATGGAGATAGAATTTATACATGTTAACCATTCTATACCAGATGCAGTAGCAGTTGCAATCCATTCACCAGCAGGAACAATTATTCACACTGGTGACTTTAAAATAGATTGTACTCCAACACAAGGTGAAATGATAGACCTAGCCCGTTTTGCAGAATTAGGAAAAGAAGGTGTTCTAGCATTAATGTCAGATTCGACTAATGCAGAACGCTCAGGATATACAATGACTGAGCAAAAAATAAGTGATTCATTTGAATCATTATTTCAAAAAGCAGGAAAAAGCCGAATTATAATAGCTACATTTGCATCTAATATAGGAAGAATACAGCAAATTATTAATTGTGCATCTAAATATGGAAGAAAAGTAGCATTTTCAGGGAGAAGTATGCTTAATTACATGAATATAGCAGGAGAATTGGGTTATATTGATGTGCCTGAAGGAATAGTAATAGATCTTGATTTGATTAATAAATACCCTAAAGATAATATAGTTTTAGTGACAACAGGAAGCCAGGGGGAGCCTATGTCTGCATTATCTAGAATGGCATATTCTGATCACAGAAAAATAGAGGTTGGACCTGAAGACTTTATTATTATATCTGCTAATCCGATTCCGGGAAATGAAAGAATGGTTAGTTCAGTAATAAATGAATTACTAAAGCTTGGATGCCAAGTGGTTTATGAATCTATGTATGAAGTACATGTATCAGGGCATGCTTGCCAGGAAGAATTAAAAATAATGCAAGGTATTACTAAACCACAATATTTTATACCTGTGCATGGAGAACCAAAACATTTGAAAAAGCATGCAGATTTAGCTAAAGCTATGGGGATGAAAGAGTCTAATATATTAATTCCTAATATAGGGGATTATATAGAGATTAATAAGGATCGAATTAAAAAGAATGCTTCAATTCCAGCTGGAAGAGTCCTTGTTGATGGTTTAGGTGTTGGAGATGTTGGGAGTATAGTTCTTAGAGACCGAAAACATCTTGGTCAAGATGGGCTGATAGTAGTAGTTTCAACTATAGATTCATCGGATGGTCATGTAATTTCTGGACCGGATATAGTATCAAGGGGATTTGTATATGTGAGGGAATCAGAACCATTAATGGCTAGCGCAAAAAGTATTGTTTTAAATGTGTTAGAAATGTGCGCAGACGAAAAAATACATGAATGGGGAACAATAAAATCTAAGGTAAAGGAAGAATTATCTAAATTCTTTTATGAAAAAACACGAAGGAGTCCAATGATTTTGCCAATAATAATGGAGATATAATTACGATATATGATTTCAATTGACATTTGTTGAATGAGGGGTGTGACTATTGAAAAGGAACTTTAGTAGGGTACCGCCGATTGTATTTTTAGTTATTTTTTTAATGTTTTTAATGACATTTGTAAGTCTATTTTGGAATCAATATGTTTTTTATACTGAGTTAGCAGTTTCCTGTGTTTCTTTGATAGTTGTTGTAATATATATACTAAGATTTAATATTTATGTTAAGTCATCTATTAAATCAGTTGAAAGTAATATAATTAGTTCTAATACTGATGATTTAAACTCTATAAATAGATTTCCTATTCCGTCTGCCCTTATTGGTAAAAATTTTGATGTGGTGTATGCTAATAAATTTTTTGTCAGTAAGATTTCTAAGGAAGACTGTATTGGGAGATATATTACAGAGTATATAAGTAATGAATCTTTAGAAAAAGTATTAATAGGGGAAGTTATAGAGTTAAAATGCAATGATTGTTGGTATTCAGTATTTGCTATTCCTATAAATGATGTAGTCATAATTTGCTTTTTAGATAATACTTATTATAAAGAAACTAGTTTGAAGTATATGGAAAGTCGTCCAAGTGTTGGAATTATTATGTTTGATAATAAAGATGAAATAGAGCGGGAGAGCGCAGAAGGAGAAAATTCTCAAGTAACAGCATTGGTTGAGAATGAAATAAAAAATTGGGTCCTATCTACTTCTGGATTTTTTAAGAAAATTGATGGCCAACGTTATATGTTTTTTTTGGAAGATAGACACATAAAGAAATTTATAGATGAAAAATTTGACATATTAGAGAAAGTAAGAAATATAAAAATTGATGAGAGAAGAAATGCAACTATTTCGATAGGAATAGGAAGAAATGGTAGTACTTTAAAGGAATGCGAATATTGGGCAAGAAAAGCATTAGATATGGCTTTAGGAAGAGGAGGAGATCAGGCTGTTGTTAAACAAAATGAGTCATATAGCTTTTTTGGAGGAATATCGAAGGGAATTGAAAGAAGAAGTAAAGTAAGAACTAGAATAGTAGCGTCTAATTTAATAGATCAGATACAACTATCAGATAATGTATTAGTGATGGGTCATAAATATTCTGATTTAGACTGTATAGGGGCAGCGATTGGAATGTGGAGTACAATTTCTAAGTCACAGGGAAAGCAGGCTAATATTATAATAAATCATGAACAAACATTAGCACCATCATTAGTGGAAAATATAGAATCATCCGAAAAAAGAAACATATTTATTTCACCCAAAAAAGCTTTGGAATTGATAAATGATGATACACTATTGATAATAGTAGACACGCACTCGTCTAGTTTTTTAGAAAGCAAGGATGTTTATGATAAATGTCATAGAATAGTTGTAATAGATCATCATAGGATGATGGTAAACCACATAGAAGATGCAGTTATTTTTTATCATGAATCATACGCTTCCTCTGCTTCAGAAATGGTTTCTGAATTAATGCAATATATTGGAGATAAGCACTTAAGTAGAATAGAAGCAGAGGCATTATTGGCAGGAATAATGTTAGATACAAAAAACTTTGTTTTAAAAACAGGGGTAAGAACATTTGAAGCAGCTGCATATCTTAGAAAAAAAGGTGCAGATACAGTCGAAGTTAAAAGAATGTTTTCTAATACTATTGATACATATAAAGCTAAATATCAGTTAGTATCTGGCGCTGAAATTTTTAATAATTGTGCGATTGCAAGTGCAGATGATGAATCAGGCGATATAAAATTAGCAGCTGTTCAGGCAGCTGATGAATTGCTTGGAATACAAGGTGTAGAAGCATCTTTTGTTGTGTATTCTTATAATGGAATAATAAATATTTCAGCAAGATCTTTAGGAGAAGTTAATGTTCAATTAATAATGGAAGCTATGGGTGGAGGAGGACACCAAACCATGGCAGGAGTACAATTAAGGGATAGTACTATGGAACATGCAAGAGAAAAACTTGTCGAAATAATAAGTTCATTGAAGATAAATAATGTCTAGTTGTAGGAGAGTGGGTAAAGTGAAGGTTATTTTGCTAAATGATGTTAAAGGTAGTGGCAAAAAAGGTGATGTAGTTAATGTTTCAGATGGTTATGCAAAAAACTTTTTATTTCCAAAAAAGCTTGCACAAGAAGCTACACCACAAGCTATGAATGAATTAAAAAATTTGAAACAGGCAGAACAACACAGAATAGAAGTTCAGATTAAAGAGGCACAAGAAATAGCAAATCAAATAAATGAAAAAACTTTAAAAATATACATGAATGCAGGACAAAATGGAAGGCTTTTTGGATCAGTTACATCAAAGGAAATTTCACTAGAAATAAAAAAATATTTTAATATAGATATTGATAAAAGAAAAATAATTATTAAAGATGAAATAAAAACTTTTGGAACCTATGAATGTGAAGTAAAATTATATAAATGGATAACAGCAAAAATATATATTTCTGTTTCAGAATAATATCTTTTGAATTTAAATGATAGAGCTTTTAACTCTATCATTTTTTATCTGATGAAGTATTTATTTTATAAAGGCATATTAACTTTTTATAATTGATGAAAAATGTCTTTTAATTTTGTTATTAATTTAGTATAATGTAAAAAGTGTTTATTTTGTTAACGTATTTAATTGGAGTGGTTTTAAGTGGCAGATATTAAAATTACATCGGGTTATGATGGCTTACAACTTCCATATAGCCCTGAAGCAGAACAATCAGTGTTAGGTGCTATTTTACTTGATTCAAAATGCATGGACACGGTTGCCGAGATTTTGCCAAGATCAGATTATTTTCATTTAGTTAATCATAAATTGATATATGAAATCATGCTAGAAAAGTTTACTTTGGGTCAGCCTGTAGATTATATTACAGTCCTAGAAAGATTGAAAAATGAGGAATCATTTGATGAAGCTACAGGGAAAACATATCTTTTACAGCTTGCACAAATAGTTCCTTCTATATCTAATGTAGAGTCATATGCACGTATAGTAAAAAATAAATATGATGTTAGGACTTTAATAATTACTGCTAGAGATATTATAGAAGATGCCATTGATGCAGGTGTGGATGCGGAGGAATTGCTTGATTCAGCTGAGCAAAAAATATATGATATTAGAAGGGGAAAAAATGTTTTAGGTCTTCAGAAGATAGATGAGATAGTGTTACAAACATTTGATAGATTAGATGATATAAATTCAGATGAGAGTCAATTATATAAGGGCATATCTACTGGGATAACAGATTTAGATGAGACTATAACGGGACTAAATCGTTCTGATTTGATTTTGCTTGCAGCTAGGCCTGGCATGGGTAAAACAAGCTTTGCATTAAATATAGCTAGGCATGTAGCAGTGAAAGAAAAAAGAAGGGTAGCATTTTTTTCACTTGAAATGACAAAAGAACAATTAGTTTCTAGAATGTTATCGACAGAAGCACGTGTTGGAGGAGTTAAACTTAGAACAGGAAAATTATCAGACGATGAATGGATTAGATTAATAGAAGCAGGTGATATTCTCTCAAAGACGCAAATATATTTTGATGATACTCCAGGAATTAATGTTCCTATAATGAAAGCAAAGCTAAGGAGATTGAGAGATGTAGATCTTGTTATTATAGACTATTTACAACTTATGTCTAGTGCTAAAAGGATTGACAATAGGGTTCAAGAGATATCTGAAATTACAAGAAATTTAAAAATAATGGCAAAGGAAATAAACGTACCGGTTATTACATTATCTCAATTGTCTCGTGCTAGCGAACAAAGAGCAGAACATAGGCCTGTTTTATCAGATTTAAGAGACTCTGGATCTATTGAGCAAGATGCTGATATAGTAATGTTTTTATATAGGCCTGACTACTATGCAAATAATTTAGATGATGAAAATAGAAATTCTGGTGAATGTATAGTTGCTAAAAACCGTCATGGAGCGGCTGGAACTGTGAATTTACATTGGCAAGGAGAATATATGAGATTTACAGCGCAGGAGAATAGAAAGTATGATTGATAAAGTTTATGATGCTATATCAAAATTTAATATGCTTGAAAATTGTAAAAATATAGTTATAGGTGTATCAGGTGGAGCAGATTCAATGTCGTTGTTGAAGTTTTTTTCTGATTTTAGAAAAAAAAGTAATATTAATGTTTTAGCTGTGCATATTAATCATTGTTTAAGAGGAGAAGAATCTGACCGAGATGAAAATTTTGTTAAAGAATATTGCACAAGGAATGACATAAATTTAAAAACTTATAGAATTGATATTGCAGAGGAATCAAGAAGGCTGAAAATAGGATTAGAGGAATGTGGAAGGAAATATAGGTATGAAATTTTTTCATCTCTTGCAACTTCTAATGATACAAAAATTGCAACTGCACACACGTTGTCTGATAATATAGAAACAGTTTTTATTAATTTAATTAGAGGAACTGGAATAAAAGGATTGTGTGGCATACCGCCTGTTAGAAATAATGTAATAAGGCCGTTGTCTTTTGTTACAAGAGATGAAATAGAAAAATATTGTAGAGACAATAATGTCGATTATATTGTGGATAGTTCAAACTTAAAAAGAGATTATGATAGAAACAAAATAAGACTAGATATTATACCTTTATTTAAGAATATATCTGGTAATTTTGAAGAATCTTTTGGTAAAACTATAAATCAATTAAGGCAAGATAATGAATACTTAGAGTATATTTCATCTATACAATACAAGAATGTTTGTTTAAAATTTGGATATGATGCTGCTAAGATGAAAAAATTGCCGGTTTCTATAATGTCTAGAGTAATAATTAAAATAATTTTTAATGAAACTTCTTATATTCTAGAAAAAAAGCATGTTGAAATGATAATTAATATTCTTAAGGTAGGCTCGGGAACAATAAATATTCCAGGTAACTTTTTTGTAATTTTAGAACGTGAGGTTCTATATGTAGTGGAGGCAAGTAGTCTTAAGGAGAAGTGGGAATATAAACTTAATTTACCAAAAATCTTGACAGAACATGGAAAAAAGTTCATAATTAAAATTATAGGCATTGATGAATATCAAAAGTTAAGTAATAAATATAATAATATTAAAAATAATTGTTTAGATTATGATAAATTAGGAAATAATCCTGTTATTAGGAATAAAAGAATTGGCGATTATTTTATGTGTTCAAGGAAAAATTTTTCTAAATCGCTAAAAAAACTTTTTAGTGAACGGAAAATTCCTATTGCAATGCGTAATAATATAGCAATTATATCAAACAGCAGAAATGAGATATTGTGGGTAGAAAGTCTAGGTGTATCTGATATAGCTGTTATAGATGAAAATACTAAAAATGTACTAATTATTATTTCGGAGGAAACAATATGCTGAATGATGTCGAAAAAGTATTAATAAGTGAGGAAGAGATAAAGCAAATAGTTAAGAACCTTGGAAAAAAAATAAGTGAAGATTATATAGGAAAAAATTTGTTGATGATAAGTGTATTAAAAGGTTCTATATTATTTATGACAGATTTAATGAGAGCTATAGATATACATTGCAGAATAGACTTTATGGCAGTATCAACCTATGCCGGAGGCCTTAAAAGCAGTGGAGTAGCAAAGATAATAAAAGACTTAGATATGCCTATAGAGGGGTATGATATTTTGGTAGTTGAAGATATTCTAGATAGTGGGATTACTTTAAGCTACATATTAGAATTATTAGCAGCTAGAAATCCAGCAAGTATTAAAATTTGTACACTATTGGATAAACCGGAAAGACGAAAAAATGGATTGCAGGCTGATTATGTTGGTGCTGTAATTCCAGATGAATTTGTTATAGGATATGGACTAGATTATGATGAAAGATATAGAAATCTACCTTTTGTTGGAGTGCTAAAAGAAAGTGTTTATAGAGAGTAGTTATAGTTTAGATTATAAAAGGTTAGGGGAGTAATGATTATATTGAAAGATAAGAAGAAGCTTATAACTAGTATTATATTTTATATAGGAATACCAATTGTTATTATATTGATTATTGCAAGTATTTATAGTTTAAGTCCCAAAAAGGTGTATGGATATTCAGATATCATTAGTTATTTTAAAAACCAACAAGTCACTGAGTATACAATAAATTTTGGAACCGGGGATATGAATATAATTTTGGAGGATGGAACCAAAATTAATTATACATCGCCAAGTGCATTACTAATGTATTCAGATATTAAGGATTATATAATTCAATATGATAATGAACATCCAGATGCCCCAATGAAATATAATCTAATTAAGGCAGCACAGACATCGTGGATTGCGAATACAGTGCCATATCTGATATTGATTGTAGCGATGGGATTAGTATGGTGGTTTTTCTTTAGAAAAATGTTTTCAGGCCTTGGTGATGGAACCAAGCAGATGAATTTTGGCAAAGCAAAGATAAAAAACATTGCAGATGAAAAAAGGAAAACAACCTTTGATGATGTGGCTGGAGCCGATGAAGAGAAGGAAGAATTATCAGAAATAGTAGAATTTTTAAAGAATCCTAGAAAATATAATGAATTGGGAGCAAGAATACCAAAAGGAGTATTATTAGTAGGCCCTCCAGGAACAGGTAAAACATTGCTTGCAAGAGCTGTTGCTGGTGAAGCAGGAGTACCATTTTTCTCTATTTCTGGTTCTGACTTTGTAGAAATGTTTGTAGGTGTTGGTGCATCAAGAGTAAGGGATCTTTTTGATCAAGCAAAGAAAAATGCACCTTGTATAGTATTTATAGATGAAATAGATGCAGTTGGTCGCCAACGTGGTGCAGGTCTAGGAGGAGGACACGATGAAAGAGAGCAAACTCTTAATCAATTGTTAGTAGAAATGGATGGATTTGGGGCCAATGAAGGTGTTATAATGATAGCTGCAACGAATAGACCAGACATTTTAGATAGAGCCTTGATGAGGCCAGGACGTTTTGATAGGCAAGTTATGGTTGGATACCCAGATATAAAGGGTAGAGAGGATATATTAAAGGTTCATTCAAGAGGAAAACCCCTTGCACCAGATGTTGAGTTAAAAACAATTGCTAAATCTACAGCTGGATTCACTGGTGCAGATTTAGAAAATTTAATAAATGAAGCAGCATTGCTTGCAGCTAGACGTGGTTTAAAAGCTATCACAATGAAAGAGGTAGAGGAAGCTACAATAAAAGTTGTTGTTGGAGCAGAAAAGAAGTCTAGAGTTATGAGTGAAAGAGAAAAGCGTATAACAGCTTATCATGAAGCAGGCCATGCAGTTGTTACCTATTTTTGCAAAACTCAAGATCCAGTTCACCAAATATCCATTATTCCACGTGGCATGGCTGGAGGATATACTATGTCGTTACCGTCTGAAGATAAATCTTATCGTTCAAAGAAGGAAATGAACGAAAGTATAATAGTTCTTTTGGGTGGAAGAGTAGCGGAAGATATTATTCTTGGAGATATTTCAACAGGTGCATCAAATGATATAGAGCGTGCAACCAAAACAGCTAGATCAATGGTTACAAAGTATGGTATGAGCGATAATCTTGGTCCAGTGGCATATGGCTCAGAAAATGATGAAGTATTTATTGGAAGAGATATGGGTCATGTGAAAAATTATTCAGATAAAACGTCTGCAGAAATTGATGATGAAATTCGTTCAATAATTAATAAAGGATATAATAAAACAAAAGAAATTCTTAGCAATAATATAGATAAATTAAATGAAGTAGCTGAGTATTTATTTATTAATGAGAAGATTAGTGGTGAAGATTTTAATAATATAATGGATGGCAAGTTTAAAAATGTTGATAATAATTCAACAGAAAATAACACAGATGAAAATGAGAAAAGTTAATTATATGAAGTAATCGGGAAGTGCTAGAGGTGCTTCCCTTTTTAAGGTTTACGTATTATGATTTTTAAAATGAGGTATTATGATGAACAGGCGTAATGTAAAATATGATAATGAAAGTATTTCTTCATTAAAAGGTGCAGATAGGGTAAGGAAGCGTCCGGCAGTTATATTTGGATCAGATGGAATAGAGGGGTGCCAACATTCAATATTTGAAATACTATCTAACTCTATAGATGAGGCAAGAGAAGGCTATGGAAAAAAAATAATACTTACTCATTATGAAGATGGATCTATAGAAGTAGAAGATAATGGCCGTGGTATTCCAGTTGATTTTAATGTTAATGAACAAAAGTATAACTGGGAGTTAATATTTTGTGAACTATATGCAGGGGGAAAATATAATAATAGTGAATCGCAAAATTATGAATACTCTTTGGGACTAAATGGTTTAGGCCTTTGTTCAACTCAATATGCGTCTGAATATATGGATGTGGATATCAGGAGAGATGGGAACAGATATAAACTGCATTTTGAGCATGGAGAAAATATTGGAGGTATAAGTAAAACTTCATATAGAGGAAAAGATACTGGAACAAAAATTCATTGGAAACCAGATATTCAAGTTTTTACAGATATTGATGTAAGCAAGGAATATTTTTTAGATATTTTGAGAAGACAAGCTGTTGTAAATAATGGGATAAAGTTTTTATTTAGGAATCAAGTAGGAGAAAAATTTGAGGAGACAGAATTTGTATATCAAAATGGTATAGTAGATTATTTAAAAGAGGTTATGGGTGAGGATACTATTATTCCTATACAATTTTGGAACACTGAAAAGAAAGTTAGAGATAGAGAAGATAAACCTGAATATAAAACAAAAATTAATGTAGCTTTTACATTTTCTAATAAAAATCACTTTTCTGAATATTACCATAATTCTAGTTGGTTAGAACATGGTGGTGCCCCTGAAAGAGCAGTAAAAAATGCATTTGTATACCAAATAGATTCCTATATAAAACAATCAAATAAGTATAATAAAAATGAAAGTAAAATTACATTTACAGATATTGAGGATTGTTTAGCAATAGTAATATCTTCGTTTTCAAATGTGACTTCTTACGAAAATCAAACTAAAAAGTCTATTACTAATAAAGGGATTCAAGAAGCAATGGTAGAAATGCTTAGGCATCATTTAGAAGTATACTTTATAGAAAATCCAATAGATGCAGATAAAATTGCTTCTCAAGTCTTGGTTAATAAGAGAAGCAGGGAAGATGCAGAAAAAACAAGGATGAACATAAAGAAAAAACTTATAAGTAATATGGATGTGACTAGTAGAGTTGCAAAATTTGTAGATTGTAGGAGTAAAGAAGTTAGTAAGAGAGAATTGTTTATAGTTGAAGGAGACTCAGCTTTAGGAGCATGTAAGCAAGCAAGAGATCCAGACTTTCAAGCTATTATACCAATTAGGGGAAAAATTTTGAATTGTTTGAAGGCGGATTATGGTAAAATATTTAAAAATGATATAATAACAGATTTGATAAAAGTTTTAGGTTGTGGAGTAGAAATTAAATCAAAATCAAATAAAGATTTACTATCTTTTGATATTAATATGTTGAAATGGAATAAAATTATTTTATGTACAGATGCGGATGTAGATGGATTTCAAATAAGAACATTATTACTTACAATGCTATACCGTTTAACCCCCTCATTAATAGAAAACGAGAAGGTGTTTATTGCGGAATCTCCATTATATGAAATTAATTCAAAATCAAATACGTATTTTGCATATACTGAATCAGAAAAAGAAGAGTTTATTAAAAAAATAGGTAGTGAAAAGTATACAATACAACGTTCAAAAGGATTGGGTGAAAATGAACCGGAAATGATGAATTTAACTACAATGAATCCTGAAACAAGGAGATTAATAAAGGTATTACCAACTGATGCTAAACGTACTAGCGAAATTTTTGATATTTTATTAGGGGACAACCTTGCGGGAAGAAAAGAATTTATAATAAAAAATGGTCATTTGTATATTGATTCATTAGATATAAGCTAATGTATTGTTTTTTCCTTGATGTAATTGGCTAGTAAATTAGCATATTAAGTGTTAAAATTATGTGTTGGAGTTGATGAAGATGTCTCCAAGAAAAAAAGAGACTAAAAGAGTATCAGATAAAAAGAGTGGTTTTATAAAGGGTGCGGGTGAAGTTGTTGAGCAAAAGATAGTAAAAACAATTGAAGATAATTATATGCCTTATGCTATGAGCGTGATAATGTCAAGGGCAATACCAGAAATAGATGGATTTAAGCCGTCTCATAGAAAATTGTTGTACACTATGTATAAGATGGGACTATTAAATTCAGTGAGAACAAAATCTGCAAATATTGTTGGCCAAACTATGAAACTAAATCCCCATGGAGATAGTGCTATATATGACACTATGGTTAGATTAAGTAGAGGATATGAAGCATTATTACATCCATATATAGATTCAAAGGGAAACTTTGGAAAATTTTATTCTAGAGATATGGCATGGGCTGCATCTAGGTATACAGAAGCAAGGTTAGATAATATATGCAATGAGCTTTTTAAGGATATTGATAAGGATACTGTAGACTTTGTTGATAATTATGATAATACTTTGAAGGAGCCAGTTTTGTTGCCCGCCTCGTATCCATCTGTTTTAGTTAATGCAAACACTGGAATTGCTGTGGGAATGGCAAGCTCTATTTGTCCCTTTAATTTGAAGGAAGTTTGTGATACAGTTATCAAATTAATAAGAAACCCTGAACATGAAATACAATCTACTTTAATTGCACCGGATTTTTCTGGTGGAGGTCAAATAATTTATGATCAGAAATCTATAGAATCTATATATAATACTGGAAGAGGTGGCATAAAAGTAAGAGCACGATATTCTTATGATAAATCCCAGAATTGTATAGACATAATTAATATTCCTCCAACCACAACTATAGAGGCTATAGTTGAGAAGGTTATAGAATTAATAAAATTGGGGAAGGTTAAGGAAATATCAGATATAAGAGATGAAACAGGTATACAAGGTTTGAAAATAACAATAGATTTAAAAAGAAATGTAGATCCTGATAAATTGATGCAAAAGTTATATAGATTGACAACGCTTGAAGATACCTTTTCCTGTAATTTTAATGTTTTAATAGATGGTGTTCCTAGGGTTCTTGGGGTAAAAGAATTGCTAAATGAGTGGATATTATTTAGAGCTAGGTGTATAAAAAGAAGAACTAGATATGATTTAGAAAGGAAAAAAGATAAGCTTCATTTACTTAATGGCTTGAAAAAGATACTTTTAGATATAGACAAAGCAATAGAAATTATAAGAAAGACAGAAGAAGATAGTAATGTTATCCCAAATTTGATGTCGGGCTTTAAAATAGATGAGGTTCAGGCTGAGTATGTTGCAGAAATAAAACTTAGAAATTTGAATCGTGAATATATATTGAAAAGAATAAATGAAGTTGAAAATTTGCAAAGTGAGATAAATGAATTGGAGGAAATATTAAAAGACGAGTTAAAAATAAAAGCTATTATGATATCAGAGCTTTTGGAAGTTTCTAAAAAATATTCTCAACCAAGAAGAAGTATGCTGATATATAAGGAAGACATAAATAGTAGTAATTATCAGGAAGAGGTACCTGATTATAATGTAAATTTATTTATAACCAAAGAAGGATATTTTAAGAAAATCACACCTCAATCTTTGCGAATGAACTCTGAACAAAAATTAAAGGAAAATGATTATATTTGCCAATCAATTGAAGCAACTAATAACAATGATTTAATATTTTTTACAGATAATTGCAGGGTTTACAAATCTAAAGTATCAGATTTTTCAGATTCTAAGGCTAGTCTGCTGGGAGATTATATTCCAGCAAAACTAGAATTTGAAGATAATGAAAAAGTAATTTGCATGGTTTCGTTAAAGGAGTATACAGGATTTGTATTAATTTTCTTTGAAAATGGAAAAGTAGCTAAGGTTGACATGAAATCTTACTACACTAAAACAAATAGGAAAAAACTTTTAAATGCATATACAGATAAGTCTAAAGTAGTAAAATTGATATATGCGAAAGATAGTAGTGATTATGTTATCACGGCATCAAATGGTAGAATGCTGATATTTAATGATGATTTGATATCTATAAAAACCACAAGAGTAACTCAAGGTGTATATGTTATGTCGTTAAGAAAGGGTTGCAAAGTATCTGATGTAGAAAAACTTTCAGATTTAAATATTGAAGATATAAATAGATACAGAGCTAAAAGCATACCGGCTGCAGGGGCATTGCCAAAATGTAATAAAAATGTTGAAGGACAGATGAAGATTTAAATATCTAAGGACTGATTTATAATTATAAAAATACTATTATATGATTTATTAGCGGGAGAAAATATGTATAATAATTATAGTGAATTTTACCAAATGCTAAAGTTAGCATTTGATAAGGTACATACTGAGTCAAGAGTAGAGCAAGAATTTATACCTTATCTAAGTAACTTAGTTAAATTTAAAAGAGCTAAAAAAGGAATGGATTATATCAACAGTGGCACAGAAGTTAAAAAAGTGTGTATAATGTTAACAGGTAAGTGTCATGTTATAAAATATACAGTTGATGGTAAAAGTGTAGTTGTGGATTCATCATCCCCTATTCAAATTTATGGACTTAATGAAATGTTAAATAATATAGAGTGTTATATAGCAACTATAAATGTAGTAGAGGATGCATGTTTTATAGAGATACCTACATATTATATGAAAAAGAAAATGAATGAAGATCCCTTTATATCTAATATTTTAGTAAAATATTTATCAAATATGTTAAATCAAGCGTATGAAAGAAATTGTATGGAAATGTTAAACACAAATGAGCAAAATCTAATTTGTTATTTATATAGAAACTGCATTAAAAAACAATTGCCGCATAGAATAGTTGTAGATAGAAAAACAATGGCATCGGAATTAAATGTTAGTTTAAGAAGTCTATATAGATATATAGACAATTTAAAAAATAACAATATTATTTCAATAAATTGCGGAAAGATAGAGATAAATCAGAAACAATTTGAAATTTTAGAGGAAAAAATGGAAAGAAAAAATATATTTTAAAAAAACAAAATAACTGCCATTTGTCATTTATTTAAAAATAATATTATGTTAATATATAAACGCTGACAAATTAAAAAGTATTATTTTCTACTTTTGTAAAATATTTTGAGTAAAAGGGTGATTTCTTGTGAAAAGGGTTTTTCTTATTGTTCTAGATAGTTTTGGAATAGGAGAAATGCCTGATGCTGAATTTTATGGTGACAAAGGAAGCAATACAATTGCTGCAGTGTCAAAAGAAAAAGATTTTAGACTAAATACAATGAAAAAATTAGGTCTTTTTAATATTGATGGGATAAATTGCTGTAGTACAGAGAATGAACCAATAGGTTCATTTGCAAGATTATCGGAAGCATCAAAAGGTAAAGATACTACTATAGGTCATTGGGAAATAGCAGGTATTCAATCAATGAATCCTTTGCCAACTTTTCCTGAAGGTTTCCCAAGTGAAACTATAAAAAAATTTGAACAGTTATCAGGAAAGAAGGTTTTGTGCAATAAACCATATTCTGGAACTAAGGTACTCATGGATTATGGAAGAAAACATATGGAAACAGGAGATTTAATAGTTTATACGTCGGCTGATAGTGTTTTTCAAATTGCAGCACATGAGGATATTGTTAAGGTTGAAGATTTATATAAAATTTGTGAAATTGCAAGAGAAATATTGACTGGCGATGTAGGAGTAGGTAGAGTTATTGCTAGGCCATTTGTTGGCGAATATCCTAATTTTGTAAGGACATCTAATAGGCATGACTTTTCTATAAAGCCTCCAGAGATAACCATGTTAGATCAAATTTGTGAATCAGGGTTAGAAGTTATTTCAGTTGGAAAAATTTATGATATTTTTTCAGGTAAGGGAATAACAAGATTCTATCGTACTAAAGGAAATGACGATGGGATGAATAAAACATTTGAAATTATTAAAGAAGATTTTGAAGGACTATGCTTTGTAAATTTAGTTGATTTTGATATGCTATATGGTCACAGAAATGATCCACAAGGATATGCAAGAGCACTAACTAAGTTTGATAGTCAGCTAGAAAATTTACTTAAAGAAATGAAAAAGGATGATATTATTATAATTACAGCTGATCATGGATGTGATCCAACAACTAGTTCGACTGATCATTCAAGAGAATATGTTCCAATGGTTATAGCAGGAGAAAATATAAAACAAGGAGTAAACCTTGGGACAAGAAAGAGTTTTTCTGATATAGCTGCAACTATACTTGATTATTTTGGAATTGAAAAAAAGACAAAAGGAGAGTCTTTTTTGAATAAGGTATTAAATAATGATTGACAGTAAAATTTTAAAATGCATTTTAAGAATTTTTATATGTATTGTTGGAGTATCTTTTATAGGCTTTGCAATATCTTTGAATAAAATTGCATCTTTAGGAAATGATCCGTTATCAGTGTTTTTTGATGGAATTAGGAATTTAGTATTTTATCTAACAGGATATGATAATTTAGGAGTATCTACAAATATAGTTAACTATGCTTTATTAGTAGTCATATTTATTATAGCAAGGCAATATATAAATATAGGAACGTTTATTTATACTATTCCATTAGGCTCATTTGTAACTCTTGGTTTTAAGTTTTATGATTATTTAGGTTTACCGGAAGATATTTTAGTTATACATATAATTACGTCGGTTGTTGGATGTACTATGTTATTTTTAGGCCTTGCAATATTTATATCAATAAATATAGGATTTGATCCATGGACAGCGTTAATTATGTTTATATGTAAAAAAACAAAAAAACAATTTAAGCTGGTAAAAATTATGATAGATTTATTGTCTTTATTAATAGGCTTTATATTAGGAGGAAAAGTAGGAATTGTTACAATATTGGCTGCACTGTTAGGAGGTCCGTCAATACAGAAAATTTCCGATATTATAAATAACATTCTAATAAAGACGAAACTAAAAATATAACGTGTATATAAATTATATGTTATTTACATGTAATTTAAAAATAAATTTTAAAGTTAATGTAAATGAATGTTTTAAGGAGGTTTTTAAATGTCTAATTTGCCTACCCCGCATAATAGCGCACTACAAGGAGAAATAGCAAAAACGGTTATAATGCCAGGAGATCCACTAAGAGCAAAATTTATTGCTGATAATTATCTGGAAGATGTAAAATGTTTTAATAAAGTAAGAAATATGCTGGGTTTCACTGGTAAATATAAAGAAAAAGAAATATCAGTAATGGGCGGAGGAATGGGTATACCGTCTGTTGGAATTTATACATATGAATTGTATAAGTTTTATAATGTGGAAAATATAATTCGAGTAGGTACGGCAGGTGGAATTGGAGAAAATATAAAACTACGAGATGTAGTAATTGGAATGGGTGCCTGTACAGATTCTAATTATTCGTCGCAATATCAATTGCCAGGAATATTTGCTCCAATTGCAAGTTATGAGTTAATGGAAAAAGCAGTAGAGGTGTCAAAAAAGTTAAATATAAAAACGGTGGTAGGAAATATTTTATCGACAGATATATTTTATAATGAGGATGAAACAGTTCTCCAAAGATGGAAGGATATGGGAGTTTTAGCAGTTGAAATGGAAGCAGCTGTTTTATATATGAATGCAGCAAAACTTGGCAAAAAAGCATTATGCTTATTAACTATATCTGATTGTCCGCTGCAAAATTTATCGTTATCATCTGAGGAACGGCAAGTAGGATTTACAGATATGATGAAAATTGCTCTTGAATTATCGTAAATTTGTTTAATCAGGTATACATTGGAGGAAATAGAATGAAAAAAGTAGCATCACTAATTATACTTGTTTTTATCTTAACGAGTTTATTTGCAGGATGTGTCTCAGATAGTAAATCCTCAAACTATCAATTTTCAATAGGAATGGTCACAGACACTGGTGGCATAAATGATCAATCATTTAATACATCTGCTTGGGAAGGACTGCAGAGTTTATCTGAAGATACAGGAGCAAAAATAAGCTATATAGAATCAAAGCAAACAACTGATTATACAACAAATTTAGATTCATTTGCAGATCAAAATTGTGATTTAGTGTGGGCAATAGGTTTTTCTATGTCAGATTCAATACTTAATGCATCTAAATCTAATCCAGATATAAAATATGCAATAGTGGATAATTCATATGGAGAAAACACTCCAGATAATGTAACTGGAGTGATGTTTAGGTCGGAAGAAACAGCATTTTTAGTAGGATATATAGCTGGAAAAACAACAAAAACAGATAAAGTAGGTTTTGTTGGAGGTATAGAAGGAAATATTATTAGGCAATTTGAGTATGGATACAGAGCTGGTGTAGATTATGCGGCTAAAGAGCTAGGCAAAAATATAAAAACAGATATTCAATATATAGAAACATTTAGTGATGCAACTAAAGCGAAGGCCACTACTTCAAAAATGATGTTTGACGGGTGTGATATTGTATTTCATGCGGCAGGAGGAGCAGGAGTAGGTGTTATAGAAGCAGCTAAAGAGGCAAATAAATTTGCTATTGGTGTTGATAGAGATCAGGCATATTTAGCACCTAACAATGTTTTAACATCCGCAATAAAAAATGTTGGAGAAGCAGTTAAATTAGTTTCTCAATCAATGATGTTGGGCGAAGATATTTCAGGGAAAACAATGGTATATGGACTTAAAGATGGATGTATAGGAATTCCTGAAAATAATCCTAATTTGTCTTTAGAAGTTTATGAAAACGTATTAGAGATACAACAAAAGATTATGGATGGGGATATAATTCCACCAGATACTAAAGAAGCTTACAATACTTATAAATCAATTTTATAATAATGAATTTAGACGTAAAATAAAAAAGGATGTATGGAGGTAAAGATGAAAAAAATATTAATAGCATTATTATTGATATTATCACTATTAGCATTTGCTGGTTGTTCAACAAATACTAAGGATAATGGAAATGATGAATTTATTGTAGCTATGGTTACTAACTCTGGGGGTGTAAATGATGAATCGTTTAACTCCTCTGCATGGGAAGGGTTACAAAGATTATCAGATGAGACAGGAGTTAAAGTCACTTATTTAGAGTCAAATCAAGCTACAGATTACTTAACAAATCTAGATAAGTTAGCAGATCAAAATTGTAATTTAATATGGGCCATAGGGTTTGGAATGGCAGATAGCATTATAACAGCTTCTTCAAATAATCCAGATATAAATTATGCTATAGTGGATTATTCCTATGAAGAAACACCATCAAATGTAACGGGAGTAATGTTTAGAGCTCAGGAGTCGTCGTTTTTAGTAGGATATATAGCTGGAAAGACAACAAAATCAAATCAAGTAGGTTTTGTAGGAGGCATAGAAAATGATGTTAATGTACAATTTGAATATGGTTACAAAGCAGGTGTCGATTATGCATCTAAAGAGTTGGGCAAAGAAATATTAGTCTCATCGCAATATATAGAAAGTTTTGGAGATACAGCAAAGGCTAAGGCTACAGCTTCAAAGATGTTGTTAGATGGGTGCGATATTATATTCCATGCAGCTGGAGGAGCAGGAGTAGGTGTTATAGAAGCAGCTAAAGATGCTAACAAATATGTTATAGGTGTAGATAAGGACCAAATTTCTTTAGCACCTGAAAATGTTTTAACATCCTCGCTTAAACTTGTAGGAAATGCAGTTGATATAATATCAAAGGACTTTATCAATGGAGAAAATATAGGAGGAAAAACTTTAACATTTGGATTAAAAGAAGACTGTGTAGGGATACCAGATAGTAACCCTAATATGGATCCAAAAATTTATGAAGATGCTATGAAACTAAAGCAAAAGATTGTAGATGGTTTTATTCAGCCACCTTCTAATAGGCAAGAATATGATGAATATAAATTAACTTTATAAGTATAATTATAAGTTTATTTTTGGAGGAAAATATGAAAAAGGTAATAGCTGTTTTATTGACAATTACAATATTTAGTACTATTATTGGATGCACAAATGCTTCAAATAAAAATGAAAATAACCAAGTCACAGTTGCAATGGTTACAAATTTAGGTGGGGTAAACGATGAATCATATAATTCTTCTGCATGGCAAGGATTGCAGGCCTTGTCTAGTGAAACAGGAACGAAAGTTACATATCTAGAATCAAATCAAGCAACAGATTATCTAACAAATTTGGATAAATTAGCTGACCAAGGATGTGACTTAATATGGGCATTAGGCTTTGTAATGGCAGATAGTGTTATTACAGCATCCTCAACTAATCCAGATTTAAATTATGCAATAGTTGATTATTCATATGATGAAACTCCATCTAATGTAACTGGTGTAATGTTTAGAGCTCAAGAATCAGCATTTATAGTAGGATATATAGCAGGAAAAACAACAAAAACCAATAGTGTAGGATTTATTGGTGGAATAGAGGGTAATGTTATAGGTCAATTTGAATATGGTTATAGAGCAGGTGTAGCATATGCATCGAAAGAATTAGGTAAAGACATCAATGTTGCAGTGCAATATATAGAAAGTTTTGGAGATACACCAAAAGCAAAAGCAACAGCCTCAAAAATGTTATCAGATGGTTGTGACATTATATTTCATGCAGCAGGTGGAGCAGGGATAGGTGTCATAGAGGCAGCTAAAGATGCAAATAAGTTTGCAATAGGTGTAGATAATGACCAATCTAGGTTAGCTCCTAATAATGTTTTAACGTCAGCACTTAAATTAGTTTGTAATGCAGTTGACATTATTTCAACAGATTTTATAAATGGAAAAGAAATAGGTGGCCAAACTTTAACTTATGGGTTAAAGGAAAATTGTGTTGGAATTCCTGAAAATAATCCAAATATGGATCCTGGTGTGTATAATGATGCTATGGAATTAGAGAAAAAAATTATAAATGATGAAATTATACCACCATATAATAAGCAAAGCTTTGAAAAATTTAAATCAAGTTTATAGTAAATTTAAATAGAGAGGTAAGTATCTTATCCTCTCTGCTTTTTCTGCAATTTATAGGAGGAACTTAGATGGGTATTAGCAAAGAATATGCAGTACAAATGCGAGGAATTAAAAAAGTGTTTGGAGCATATCAAGCTTTAGATGATGTTCAATTAGATGTAAAAAAAGGTACTATACATGCTATCTTAGGGGAAAATGGAGCAGGTAAAAGTACTTTAATGAATATTTTGTATGGTTTATATCAACCAGATTGTGGGGAAATTTATTTGAATGGTGAGAAGGTTAACATAAAAAATCCTAATATAGCAATTAGCCATGGAGTAGGCATGGTGCATCAACATTTTATGCTTGTCGATAATTTTACAGTTACGCAAAATATTATATTAGGTAAAGAAGTTAGCAATAAATTTGGTGTATTAAATATGTCTAAAGCCAAAAATGAAATAAAATCTATTGTTAAAAAATATGGACTAGATGTTGACCCAGATGCAAAGATAGAGGATATTTCTGTTGGAATGCAACAAAGAGTAGAGATATTAAAAGCATTATATAGAGGAGTAGATTTATTAATACTTGATGAACCAACTGCTGTGTTAACCCCATTAGAAATAAAAGAATTAATTTGTATTATGGGAAACTTAATAAAAGATGGAAAAACAATTATAATTATTACTCATAAATTAAAAGAAATAAAAGAATCAGCTGAAGAGTGCACTATTATTAGAAAAGGCAAATATATAGATACAGTTAAAGTTACAGATGTTGAACAATCAGATTTAGCTAATATGATGGTTGGTCATAAAGTAAACTTGATAGTTGAAAAATCTCCAGCAGAGCCAGGAGAAATTGTTTTTGATATAGATAATATAACTGTTGAAGATGACAGAAAATTGAGTGTAATAAAAGATTTATCTCTTAAAATAAGAAGGGGAGAAATTCTTGGTATTGCTGGGATAGATGGTAATGGACAAAAGGAGTTAGTAGAAGCAATTACATGTCTAAGGAAGGTTTCCTCGGGAACAATTAAAATTAATGGTAATGAGATACAAAATACTAATCCAAGGAATGTAATAGATAATGGTATTTCCACTATTCATGAGGATAGACAAAAATGTGGGTTAGTTTTAGACTTTACAGTAGCTGAAAATTCTGTTCTGGAAAAATACAGAAAACAGCCATATTCTAATAAAGGAATTATAAATAATAAAAAAATAGATGAATTTATAAAACAAAAAATACAAGATTATAAAATAAGGCCAGAACATTGTGAAAATATTTTAGTTAGGGAGCTTTCAGGCGGAAATCAGCAAAAGGTTATTATAGCAAGAGAAGTTGCAAATCATCCGGATTTACTTATAGCAGTACAACCAACAAGAGGTTTGGACGTTGGAGCAATTGAATACATTCATAAAACGCTAGTAGAATTAAGAGATAAAGGAAAAGCTATACTATTAATATCACTAGAACTTGATGAAATTATGAACTTGTCTGATACAATATCAGTAATTTATTCTGGTCAGATTGTAGGAACTTTTAAACAAGGTACGGTCGATGAAAACCATATAGGTTTTTTAATGGCAGGAGGAAAACAGGATGCAGTTAATAATTAAAATATTAAGAAAGCCTATTACATCTACTATAATAGCAATATTATGTGGATTTTTTGTGGCTTCTATAATATTGTCTTTAGCAGGGTACAATTCAATTCAAACAATAAATGTTATGTTTAATGGGGTTTTTTCTCGGCCAAAGTCTATAGCTAATGTTATTATAAAGTCTACACCAATAATATTAACAGGACTGAGTGTTGCATTTGCATTTAAAACAGGGCTATTTAATATAGGAGCAGAAGGCCAATACATAATGGGAACAATTTTTGCAGTAATAATGGGTATACAATTTGATTTTGTTCCATATATTCAAGTTCCACTTGTAATTTTTTCAGGAATGATTGCAGGAGCCTTATATGGAGGAATTGTGGGGCTTTTAAAATCTAAATTTGGAATACATGAAGTTATTACAAGTATTATGCTTAATTGGATTGCTTTATATATGTCTAATTTTATTGCAAATACAAGTGTATTTCATAAGCCAAACACAACAGGTACATATGTTATAAATGAATCGTCATTTACCCAGGTTTTATATAAATGGAAAACATCTAGAGCTGGTATTGCATATTTAAAAAACAACTCATTTTTATCAGATATATTGTTAAGAACAGATTTGAATTATGGAATAATCATTGCTATAGTTTTAGCTATCTTTATATCATTTTTCTTATTAAAAACTACTAAAGGCTTTGAGCTTAGAGCAGTAGGTCTTAATAATCATGCATCAGAGTTTGCAGGTATAGATGTTAAAAAGAATATACTACATTCGATGCTTATTGCAGGTGCACTTTCAGGCTTGGCAGGAGCATTAACAATTACGGGTATGTCGCCGCATAATATATCGACAATATCAGTTTTTGAGGGTAACGGATTAAATGGATTATCAGTAGCTCTTATAGCAAACAGCTCACCAATAGGATGTATATTTGCAGGATTGTTATTTAGCGGGTTAATTTATGGTGGCCAATCAGTGCAATCTGAAGTTGGAGTACCGTCTGAAATTATAAATATAATGATAGGTACAATAGTATTTTTTGTTGCATTAACTAGACTTATACCACAATTAGCAAATGTATTTGAAAAGAAAGTGGGGAAAAAGAATGCTAACTAAAATTATAATTATAATAGGTATTACGCTTATGTATTCTACTCCATTGGTTTTTGGAGCTATGGGTGGTGTAATATCTGAGAGGTCTGGTGTTGTCAATCTTGGAATTGAAGGAATGATGACGATAGGAGCATTTGCTGGTGCATTGGTTGGATACTATGTAGGAGATCCATGGCTAGGCTTTTTTGCAGCTGGATTGTCAGGAGGTTGTTTAGCATTACTATTGGCTATAGCATCTATATCATTTAAAGCAGATCAAACAATAGTTGGAATATCAATAAATCTAATTGGTCCAGGGTTAGCTTTGTTTTTATCTAGGCTTACATTTAATGGAGCCACTATGACAAGCCCGGTACCATATAAATTACCTAAAATTTTTGGAAGTAATGGATTATCTGACACAATATTTTCTAGCTTAAATGTAGATGTAACAGTGGTACTAGCTTTTATTTTAGCAAGCTTATTATGGTTTATATTTTATAAAACAAAATGGGGCCTTAGAATTTTATCAGTTGGTGAACATCCAGCAGCAGCAGATACATTAGGTGTTAATGTTTATCTTATAAGATACATTTGTGTTATTATTTCAGGAATTTTTGCAGGATTCGGTGGAGCTGCCATGACACTGGCTGTAGTTTCACAATTTACGCCAGTTGTAATAAGTGGTCAAGGATTTATAGCACTAGCTGCAGTTATATTTGGTAAATGGACACCATTTGGGGCGTATGGTGCATGTTTACTATTTGGATTTGCTCAAGCATTAGTAATAGTATTAGGTGGTAGCAACTTTGCTATACCATCTGAAATATTAGCAATGCTACCTTATATTTTAACTATAATTGTTTTAATATTATTTGTTGGACGTTCAGTTGCACCTAAGGCAGATGGAGTTCCTTATGAAAAAGGTAGTAGATAATACTGCTATAATATAGGAGATTACGTTTATGGACTTAAATAGAATGCTAAAGGCTGTTGACCATACATTATTATCTCAAACAGCTACTTGGGAAGATATAAAGCGAATATGCGATGAAGGTATGAAGTATGGAGTTGCTTCTGCTTGTATTCCTCCATGTTATGTAAAAGACGCCAAAGAATATGTAAATAATAAACTAGCAATTTGCACTGTTATAGGATTTCCTAATGGTTATTCAACAACAGAATCTAAAATATTTGAATGTGGGGATGCAATAAGTAATGGTGCAGATGAACTTGATATGGTTGTTAATATTGGTTTAATAAAAAGTAAAAAATTTTATGAAGTGGAAAATGAAATAAAGAAAATAAAAAATGTATGCGATAAAAAAGTGTTAAAGGTAATTATAGAAACATGTTTGTTGACAGAAGAAGAAAAAATAATGATGTGTAAAGTAGTAACTAACTCTGGCGCAGATTTTATAAAAACTTCTACAGGTTTTTCAAAATCAGGAGCTACCTTTGATGATATAAAACTTTTTTCTAAACATGTTGGAAATCATTTAAAAATAAAGGCTGCAGGAGGAATTAAAACATTAAAAGACGCAGAACAATTTATTTCTTTAGGTGCAGAACGGCTAGGTACAAGTAGGATTATTAACTTAGTTGCAATTAATGATAGTTCGAAATAATTATTAGGTGATTGTTATGAGAATGTATGATATAATAGCGAAAAAAAGAGATGGTAAAGAATTATCTAAGGAAGAAATAGAATATTTTGTTGATGGATATGTTAAGGGGAATATACCTGATTATCAAGTTTCTTCATTGTTGATGGCGATATATTTTAAAGGAATGAATCCCTTAGAAACTTCTAATTTAACAATGTCTATGGCCAAATCAGGGGAAATAATTGATTTATCGTCTATTCCTGGAATAAAGGTAGATAAGCATAGTACTGGTGGTGTAGGGGATAAAACAACATTAATTATTTCATCTATGGTAGCTTCCTGCGGTGTACCTGTGGCAAAAATGTCTGGAAGGAGCTTAGGCCATACAGGTGGGACTATTGATAAAATTGAATCAATTCCTGGCATATCTACAACTATAGACAGAGATAAATTTTTTGATATAGTGAAAGAAATAGGGATTAGTATTATAGGCCAATCTGGGAATATAGTTCCAGCAGATAAAAAATTATATGCTTTAAGGGATGTTACTGCAACAGTTGAAAGTATACCATTAATAGCATCAAGCATTATGAGTAAAAAAATTGCATCTGGTGCAGATTGCATATTATTAGATGTGAAAGCTGGTAGTGGCGCATTTATGAAGAATATAGATGATGCTTTAGAACTAGCAGAGTGTATGGTTTCAATAGGAGAAAATGTTGGAAGGAAAACTATTGCGTTGGTAACTAATATGGATAAACCTTTAGGGAACGCAATTGGTAATTCACTAGAGATTGTTGAAGTCTGCAATGTCCTTAAAAATAATGGTCCGGAGGATTTAACGGGAATATGCATAGACTTAGCTGCTAATATGCTTTACCTTGCTAATAAAGGAGATTTAAGTGTTTGTTATAAATTGGCTAAAGAATCACTTGAATCTGGAAGAGCGTTTAGTAAATTTAAAGAAATGATAATTGCACAAGGTGGAGATATATCTGTAATTGAAAATCAAAACAACTTCATTAAGTCAAATTTAAGAGAAGAAGTATTGTCAAATAAAGAAGGATATATTTATTCAATGGATACGGAAAAATGTGGAATAGCATCAATGATGCTGGGAGCTGGAAGGGAAACAAAGGAGAGTACTATAGATTATAATGCTGGTATAGTTTTAAATAGAAAAGTTGGGGATTATGTAAAAGTAGGAGATAAAATAGCAACTTTATATGCTTCTACAACTGATAAAATATCTAGAGGCAAAGATATGTTGTTAGACTCAATAAATATTTCAAAGGAAAAACCAAATAATATGCCGATAATATATGCAAGAGTAACAAATTCTTGCACAGAAAAATATTAGTAAATAATTAATGTTCGATACCTGTATTTGTATCGAACATTAATTGTATATAAATAGCGAACTAAAATTATCTTAAAAACAATAAGTAGAGTTAACAATAGGGATTTGGTTCAACTGTATACACAAAAGAAAAAGCCGTACAACTAAGTAATCTGCTTATACCTAAATTCAATTGGAACGATGTGCTGCTAGAGACATAAGGCAGAACACATTTGGTTGGCTTTATAGAAAACAAAACCTTGAGTGCGACTTGCGCGCTGAAGCTTTTTACTGGAATAGGGAGTACAAATAGATGCCTAGAAGCCAAAGACGCGCTCAAAAAGAAAACTAATTAATTTTTAGCATTGAATGCGAATTGTATCCAGGTATTGGATGATCTGGTGTGGCATAAGAGAAATGAAATAAATTAATATTTATGTAGATTTCCGATATTAACAGTACTTACAATCTTTTTGGGCGTTAAGAAACTATCTTTTTTAATTTAATTTCGATAATGTCGTTCCCTAAGGATGTGTAATAATAAGATGTCCATTTATACTCGTAAGGGTTTATTTTTAAAATTTCCATAAACTTACAACTCAAACTTTAGATTAATTTATATGATTTTTTAAACTCTTCTTGAAGTTCTTCACAATCTTCAAATTCTTTAGAAACATCTTTGAATAATTTTTTATTTTAAAAACATCATCACTTGACAAATTCAGAATTGAAGACAAAACATCAATATTTAAATTAGTGAAAATAAAAGCCTCGAACGCGACGTGTGCGCCGAGGCTCTCGGCTGGTGCGGATAACAGGACTTGAACCTGCATGAAATTACTTTCATATGGACCTGAACCATACGCGTCTGCCAATTCCGCCATATCCGCGTTACAAATTAATATTTTAATATACTTATTATAAAAAGTCAAGGTTTAAAAATTTATAATTAAAGGTGTATACTTAAACTAATCATTTATATATTTTTGTTTGGAGGGACTATAGTTTGGAATATAGCAAGGCAGTAAAAAAAATAAATAGTTTAATGAAATTTGGTGTAAAGCCTGGGTTGAATAGAATGAAAAAACTTTTGAATCTAATAGGAAATCCGGAGAAAAATCTAAATATTATTCATGTTGCTGGAACTAATGGGAAAGGATCAATTTGTAGCATGACTTCATCAATTTTAACGCATTCAGGGTATAAGACAGGTTTATTTATATCACCATATATAACAAACTTTAGAGAAAGGATGCAAATAAATGGTTGTATGATATCAAAAAGAGATATGTCGTTGATTTTAAATGATATATTTCCCTTTGTTCAAGAAATGGCGTGTAATGAAGAAATAATCACAGAATTCGAATTAATAACGGCGATTGCATTAAAATGGTTTGCAGATAACAATTGTGATTTAGTAGTTTTAGAAGTAGGGCTTGGAGGTCGACTAGATGCTACTAATGTAGTTGAAAAGCCTGTTGTATCAGTTATTACATCTATATCTATGGATCACTCTGATATTTTGGGAAATAATTTGGAGGATATTGCTTATGAAAAGTGTGGAATTATAAAGGAAGGATGTATAACAATATCATATCCAGAGCAGGTTAATTCGGTTAAACATATTATTGAGCAAATTGCAGAAAAAAGACATAATCAATTAATTGTACCAAGTTTATCTAAATTAGTTGTTAATAAAATGAGTTTATCAGAGACTTCATTTGTATATGATGGGGAAGTATTTGAGCTTTCACTTTTAGGGGAACATCAAATTAAAAATGCGATTACAGTATTGAGTATTATAAATATTCTTAACATTAAAGGATTTAGCATTAAAAAGAATAATGTCTTTTATGGTTTAAAACATACTGTACATCCGGCAAGATTTGAAGTTATATCAAATAATCCTATTATAATTTTAGATGGAGCTCATAATGTAGATGGAATGAAATCATTGTCAATATCCTTAAAAAAATATTTTCCTAATAAAAAAATTATCGGAATTGTTGGAATGTTGAAGGACAAAGATATAAATAATTCAATTAAAACTATTGCACCGATGTTATCAAAGATTGTTACAGTGACACCTCAAAATGCAAGGGCATTACCAGCTGATATGCTTGCTAAGATTTCAAAAAAGTATTGCAAAGATGTTGAGAGTTTAGGTAGTGATTTGAGCAAAATTATAAATATTATAAATATGCTTATAGATAGTGATTATGTTGTAATTGTATGTGGCTCTTTATATTTATTGTCAGATATTAGAAGCATACTTAAGAATAATTTATAGTTTCGACATAAGATTTGTAAGGTTGTAAACATATTTCAACTAAATTAGCATTATTTATCATTTATTATTAATTATATGCCTATGCTTTAATTAGTAAAGTTTTAAAAGTTTTGGAGGTGTAAAGTAATGGGAGTAAAAATTATATCGCAAGATAATGTAATGATTGCTTCATTAGATGGGGAAATTGATCATCATACAGCTAAAGATATAAGGGAGAATATAGATTTTGAAGTTAATATGAGGCATCCTAAATTGTTAATACTTGATTTTGCAAAAATACAATTTATGGATAGCTCTGGAATAGGGCTTATTATGGGTCGATATAAAATAATGAAAACATTATCTGGGAAATTAAAAGTTACAAATGCATCGGCTTATATGAACAAGATAATTAGATTATCAGGATTAGGAGCTCTTGGAGTTTTAGATGAAGGAAGTGAAAATTATGAAGGTCATAAATGAAATGAGTATGAGCTTTTTAAGTCGTTCATCAAATGAAAGTTTTGCTAGAGGAGCTATATCATCTTTTATAGCACAGCTTGATCCAACTATAGATGAATTAGCAGATATAAAAACAGCGATATCAGAGGCAGTTACTAATTGTATAGTTCATGCATATAATAATGGTATAGGTACAATATACATAACATCTAAAATTTTTGACAATGGAAAAGTGAGTATAAAAATTAGAGACAAAGGATGTGGAATAGAAGATATTGCTCAAGCTATGGAACCTTTATTTACAACAGCAGGTGGAGAGAGAGCAGGTCTTGGGTTTGCTGTTATGCAAAGTTTTATGGACAAGCTCAAGGTTATATCTAAAAAGGGAAAAGGTACTACTATAACAATGGAAAAAAATATTATTCGTAGGCCTATAAGAAATGAATAAAAGAGAAATAGTAGTAGAAGAAAATATGGGTCTTGTGCATTTATGTGCGAAAAGATTTAAAGGGAGAGGAATAGAATATGATGATCTTTTTCAAGCTGGTTGCATAGGACTTATCAAGGCTATAGATAGTTTTGATGAAAAAAGGGGGTTAAAATTATCAACTTATGCTGTTCCTGTTATTCTAGGAGAGATACGAAGGCTTTTTCGTGATGGTGGGGCAGTAAAAGTAGGTAGAAAGTTAAAAGAATTATCTTTAAAAATAAATAAAGAAAAATCCAATTTTCAAGCAAAAAATGGAAGAGAACCTACTATAAATGAACTATCTGAAATTCTTCATATAGAGACAGAACAAATAGCACAGGCAATAGAATCTTCACAATTACCTCTTTCCCTTACAATTCAAGATGATGGTACACAAGAAATAGATATAGTTGTAGAATCACACGATAAACAAGTTTCAGAGAGATTGGCATTATATCAGGCGTTACAACAGTTAGATTATAATGATCGAAAAATAGTAGTATCAAGGTTTTTTAAAAATAATACACAATCACAAGTAGCAAAAAGCTTAGGAATGACTCAAGTTCAAGTATCTAGAAGAGAGAAGGTGATATTAAAAAATTTAAAAAAGAGCCTTTTATTTTAATTTTAACAAATTTATATGTTTGAAAAATTAAAGTCTAAAGTAAATATTTACTTTAGATTTTTTATTAGAGCATAATTATAAAATAACTAATTTTTAATTTATATAAACAAATGAAAAAAGCTAATTAAATTTTAAAAATTTTATAATAAATATAACAAATGTTTTATTTGCTTGAATTAGGTGAATTTTTGTGATAAAATAAAATTAATTGACGATTTCTATTGTTGTTTACCTTTATATGTATAAAATCTCATTTAGTGGAGGTGGTATTGTGTTTCCTGAACCCAAAAATAACTATTGTTTGAATTATTTTTTTAAATACAATATCATTTATATTAAATTGAGTTAAAGGTGGTCGCAGGCTTATGATTTCATACTACAAGACTATTGATGGTCATATAACTGAAATTAAAAAATATGAATTAGGATGCTGGATTAATTGTGTTTCTCCAAAAGATGAAGAAGTAACTTCACTGATAAAGGACTTTAATATAGAACCAGAACTTTTTAGGGCATCTTTAGATGAAGAAGAAACCTCACATATAGATATGGAAGAGGGAACAACGCTTATTACTATAGATACGCCTATTGTGGAAAAAGATGGTAAAAATATTACATATCTTACAGTTCCATTAGGTGTAATGATCACTCAGGATAACGTTATAACAGTTTCACTAAGAGAAAATCCTATTATAAATGAATTTGCAGAAGGTGTTGTTAGAGGTGTTCATACTAATTTAAAAACACAGTTTGTCTTGTTTATAATGTTAAAAACAGCTACTAAATATTTACAATATCTTAATCAGATTGATAGAATTAGTAATCAAGTAGAAAAAGAATTAAGAAAATCTATGAGGAATAAAGAATTAATACAACTTTCTGAGATAGAAAAATCACTTGTTTATTTTTCGGCATCATTAAAATCTACCAATGCAACGCTGGAAAAAATTATGAGAGGAAGATATATAAAATTATATGAAGAAGATCAGGAACTGCTTGAAGATGTTTTAATAGAATTTAAGCAGGCTATTGAGATGTCTAATGTATATTTAAATATTTTGTCTAGAACAATGGACTCATTTTCTTCTATTATATCTAATAATCTTAATAATGTTATGAAGACATTGACTTCTATAACTATATTAATAGCAATACCAACATTGATTTCAGGTATTTATGGGATGAATAATCCCGGAATACCAGGAATGGAGCAAACTTGGGTTCCATTTATTTTAATGGGAGTATTAACTCTTATAACAGCATGGTGGTTAAAAAAGACAGATCTTTTATAAATAAAGCAACTCAAAATAAAATTGAGTTGCTATTTTATTGATATTATAATTAATATAAAAATTTATTTAAATAAAGGAAGTATAGAATAATGAAACCTATTGGATTATATGTACATATACCATTTTGTTATAAAAAGTGTCCATACTGTGATTTTTACTCATTGTGCAACAATGAAGATATAATGGATAAATATACTGAGTCAATATGCAAAGATGCTGCTTTTTGGTCTAATAAATTGAGAAGAAAGGCAGACACATTATACTTAGGTGGAGGTACGCCAAACTTGCTAGGATCAGAAAGACTATATAAAATTATAAGTATTTTAAAAGAAAAATTTTGTATAGATGATAATAGTGAAATAACTATTGAAGTTAATCCAGAAAGCTACAATAGTTTTAAAATTGAAAACTTAATAAATATAGGTGTTAATAGGATTTCAATAGGGATGCAATCTATAAATAAAATAGAATTAGAAAAATTGGAAAGAAGGCATAGTGTTGAAGATATAACTAAAACTATTAGAATTGCTAGAGGTTCAGGTATTAAAAATATCTCTTTGGATATTATGCTAGGAATAAGTGAACAAACTAAAAATAGTTTGAAAGAAACAATAAACTTTTGTGTTTCTAATCAAGTTGATCATATATCAGCTTATATTTTAAAAATAGAAAAAGGGACATTGTATTATAAAAATAAAAAAGAACTAACATTACCCGACGAGGATGAAGTAAGTTCCTTATATTTGTATACATGCGATGAATTAAGAAGGCATGGATTTATTCAGTATGAGATTTCTAATTTCGCCCGTCAAGGGAAAGAAAGTAAACATAATTTAAAGTATTGGAAGTGTGAGGAATATTTAGGTTTAGGGCCATCTGCACACTCGTTTATTAATGGTAAGAGATTTTATTACAGTTCTAATTTGAATGAATATATTAAGAGCAAAAAAATTTTACATGATGCAGAAGGAGGAAGTGAAGAAGAATATATAATGCTGAACTTAAGGCTTTCAAATGGAATAAATTATGTTGAATTTAAAAATAGATTTGGGTACGAATTTCCAAGTAAATATTATGATAAAGCTCAAAAATATCAAAAATATAATATAATTAATATTACAGATAATTCAATATCTTTAACCCCTCAGGGTTTTTTGTTGTCAAATAAATTAATATCAGACATTATATACTAGAAATTTCTTACTAAAGAAATTGCTTTACCAACAATTTTACAATCTTTTAATTCAATTTTATCATAATCTGGATTTTCAGGAAACAAATATGAACCAGATGAGAGCTTGACCATTTTTCTTACAATCAATTTATTTTCATAAATTATAGCAGCAAGTTCTGAGTCGGAAGTCTTGGAACTTTTTTCGACAATAATAATATCTTGTGGAAGTATAAAAGAATTTTTCATACTATTATCTAAAACGTGAAAAGCGAAAAATTCTTTTTTATTATCTGAGGAAACATTAAAAGGAATATATCCTTCTATATTATTAGGAGATGCAAGACCACCATTTGGTAAAAAATTATTTATAATAGGTATTTGCAAAGACTTACTACTAGATATATGTATAGCTCTATTTAATCCAGATTCTCTTGATATATATCCAAGTTTTTCTAAGGCTTTGAGATGAGTATGAACAGTAGAGGTGGATTTTAACCCTGTTGCTTTACAAATTTCTCTAACAGATGGAGGTATGCTATTTTGTGCTCGTTCTAAAAGGTAAGCTAAAATTTTTTCCTGACTAGGATTTAATTTTTTCAATAAACTGCACCTTCTTCCTAAATATGCTAACATCATCCAATTTGTTAAATAACACAAAAAAATAATTAAAATATGTTATAAAACAACTTTATATAATAAATATAATACAAAAAAATAAAAAAATCAATACTGTTTTTTAAAAAACTTACATTTTTGATAAAATATAGTGACAAATAAACCTACTAAAAGTAAAAAATAATTTATATAATTACACACAACTCAGCATATTTTGTTTTTGTTTAGTCAACAATATAGTTGGAGGTGTAACTTATATGGATAAAGCAAGATTTAAATCAGGAACGTCTAATAAAGGAAGAAGTTTCTATATTGTATTATCTATTTGTTTAATTGCTATAGGAGCAGCAACGTGGACAACCTATAATAGTGTTATGGATTTTGTTAAAGGTGAAGACAGTAATAAGATGTCTGAGATACAAGAGAATATAACACAAGAAAAACCTGCAGGGAATACACTGTCAGGTATTGTAGAAAATACTTCAGAATCTGCCCCAGAAATAAAAGAGGAAATTAAATCTACTGTAAAGAAGGAAACAAAAGAGACACTTTTTGTATATCCAAGTAGCAAGGAAGTTTTGAAGGTATATAGCGAATCTAACCCATTATATTCTAAAACCTTTAAAGATTGGAGAGTACACAATGGGATCGACTTTTTATCTGATCAGGGAAGTAAGGTAAAAGCTATTACAGATGGAAAAGTTGTAGACATATATGATGATCCATCTTGGGGTATGACAATGGTTATAGATCACAACCCAGGATTTACAGCGTTTTATTCTGGTTTGGGTGATACTACATTGGTTAATAAAGATGACAGTGTATCAGTGGGTCAAGAAATAGCATCAATAAATGATGTACCTTGTGAAATTTGCGATGAACCACACCTACATTTATCTATAAGAAGAGACAATCAATGGGTAGATCCTATGGAAGTTTTAGAAAATGCAAAGTAATTTAACTATATGTTGTTATTAATAAAATTAAAAAATAAGGAATAGATTTATTCATGTCTATTCCTTTTATGTTAATAGCTAGTATAGAAGGTGAATAATTGAAAAAGATTTATTCATACATTGGAGGCTTATTTGCTGGTGCTTTGAATGGTATGCTTGGAGCTGGTGGTGGTATGATAATTGTTCCGATACTTACAAGTTCAGGGCTATCTCAAAGAAAGGCACATGCAACTTCTGTATGTATTATACTGCCAATTTGTATTTTTAGTGCATTAAATTATATTATGGATGGACGTACAACAATTCAAGATGCACTTCCTTACATGTTTTGGGGAATACCAGGTTCATTAATTGGTACTTGGATATTACCTAAAATTAATCAAAAATTATTAAAAAAGGTATTTGGTGTTTTAATGATATGGGCATCATATAGGATGGTATGCAAATGAGTTGGATTATACCGTGTATAGCAGGTGTTTTATCGGGAATGCTTGGTTCCATGGGATTAGGTGGTGGAGGAGTTTTAATAATATATCTTACCTTGTTTGCAGGGTTAGAACAGCAGTTAGCTCAAGGTATAAATTTAATATTTTTTATACCGATGGCGATTTTATCAATTATTATATATTTTAAAAAAAAGCTAATATCTTGGTCTATTGCATGGCCAATGGCCATTTTAGGGGTTATAGGTTCTTTTATTGGAACATATATTGCAGGTTTTATGAACAACAATATATTAGGAAAGATATTTGGAGTTTTATTGTTTATAATGGGCTTAATACAATTATTTGGAAAATATAATCAAGATAATGCTTAACTTTTTTAAAATTTATGATATAATACTACCTGAAATATATATTATAAGTCTAGAGGTGGTATTTGTTATGAATATAACTGTTATGGGTACCGGAAGATGGGGATCATTTATAGCTTGGTATTTGAATAAAATAGGTCACAATGTAATTTCTTGGGGAAGATCTGATTCACCAGACTTTATATGTTTAAGGGATGAGAGAAAAAATGATTTACTAGAGTTTGATGATAAAATTAAAATAACTGATGATTTGGGTTATGCTGTAAGCAGCTCTCAAATAATAGTAATATCTATAAGTTCACAAAATTTAAGGGATTTTATGAAGAGTTTGTCTTCATATGATTTATCACAAAAAATAATTGTTTTATGCATGAAGGGAATAGAAGAGACTACTTGTAAACGTTTGTCTGAAGTAGTAGAGGAATTTGTTTCAGAAAATACTAAAATTGCTATATGGGTAGGGCCTGGACACGTACAAGATTATACTAGGGGCATACCAAATTGTATGGTAATTGATTGCAAAGATAAATCTGTGATTCATAAACTTATAGGTGAATTTTCAAGTGATTTAATAAGGTTTTATGTTGGCAATGATTTAATAGGTAATGAAATAGGAGCTGCAGCTAAAAATGTAATTGGTATAGCAGCAGGAATGTTAGATGGAATAGGATATACTTCTTTGAAAGGAGCTTTAATGTCAAGGGCAACAAGGGAAATTTCAAGGTTAATAGAGGCTATGGGAGGCAATGCGATTTCTGCTTATAGTTTATCGCACCTTGGAGACTATCAGGCAACTCTTTTTTCAGAACATAGTCATAATAGGAAATTTGGTGAAATGCTAATCTTAGGTAAACAATATACAAAACTTGCTGAAGGAGTGTCTACGACTAATGCTATTATTAAATTAGGGAAAAAATATAATGTAGAGCTACCGATATGTAATGCAGTATATCAAGTTATAAATGAAGGACAAGATGCTAGAAAAACGCTTTCCAATTTATTTTTAAGGAGTATAAAGCAAGAGTTTTAAAATGTTGTTATCTATATAATCTTATAATGTACTAATTTTTAATATACTGATTTTTTCTAAAGTCTAAATAGTTTTGTAAGATTATAACTGCTGATACACTATCAACAACGGATTTTCTTTTTTTAGGTTTTATATTTACAGTATTAAGATAATTATGTGCAGATATGGTAGTTACGCGTTCATCTCGCATTATTATAGGAATATCTGTATATTGTGAAAGTAAGTTTTTAAACTCTCTGGTGCTAAGAGCACTTTCACCTTCACTGCCATTCATATTTTTGGGTAACCCTAATACAATTTCTTCTACCTTTTTTTCTTTAGCAATTTTAGATATTGCTTTTGCTAATTTATCGCGATTTTTTTCTTCTATTGTACCTATAGGAGAAGCTAGTAATTCGTTTTGATCACATATGGCTAATCCTGTTCTGACTTTTCCTAAATCTATAGCGATTATTATCAATTTTTTTCTCTCCTTAATTTATTTTAAGTATTAATAAAATAAAAATGAAAATCACAACTCTTATAATTCGTAGTTGTGATTTTATTTGTCTATTTATTCTGTTCTTTTAAAGCACGTTGCATATCTCTCTTTGCAGAGCGCTCTGCCATGCAAGCTCTTTTATCATAAAGCTTTTTACCTTTACATAATCCAACTTGAACCTTAATTTTAGAGCCTTTAAAATACAAGGATAATGGTATGAGGGAATAACCATCTTTATTAACAGAGCCAAACAATTTCATAATTTCGCGCTTATGCATAAGAAGACGCCTTACTCTAAGGGGATCTCTATTAAAAATGTTTCCTTCTTTATATGAACTGATATGCATACCATTTAAAAGCATTTCACCATTTACAATGGAACACCAAGAATCTTTAAGATTAACACGACCTTGCCTTATAGACTTTACCTCTGTTCCACAAAGTTCGATACCAGCTTCAAAACTTTCTATTATAAAGTAGTCATGAAAAGCTTTTTTATTTTTTGATATAGTTTTTGTATTTAAATTTTTCATATTATACTCCAAAAATAAAATTACTTTAATTTTAACATATAATTAACAAACCGTCAATGTTTATACAAAATTTGATAAATAGGATGACATGTAAAATTATATGTGTTAAAATAATTTATATGGAATATGTTGGTAGGTGAGTGTAGTGTCAGTTCAACAAGAACGAATTAGAAATTTTAGTATTATAGCACATATAGATCATGGTAAATCTACTTTGGCAGATAGAATATTAGAGCATACAAAATCAGTTTCTCAAAGAGATATGTCTGATCAACTTCTAGATAACATGGATTTGGAAAAAGAAAGAGGAATTACAATAAAAGCACATGCTGTTACTCTTATATATAGGGCTGATGATGGCAAGGATTATACTTTTAATTTGATAGATACACCTGGGCATGTAGACTTTAATTATGAGGTGTCGCGTTCTTTGGCAGCGTGTGAAGGGGCAGTATTAGTTGTAGATGCTTCTCAGGGTATAGAGGCGCAAACTTTGGCAAATACTTATCTTGCTGTTGATGCAGGTTTAGAAATAATACCTGTTATAAATAAAATAGATTTACCTAGTGCAGACCCAGATAGGGTATGCAAAGAAATAGAAGATGTTATAGGCATACCAGCTGAAGATGCGCCAAGAATTTCAGCAAAGACAGGGGTTAACATCAGAGCTGTTTTAGAAAATATCGTTAAATTTATTCCTCATCCAAAAGGAAATATAAATGCACCTTTAAAAGCACTTATTTTTGACTCATTTTATGATCCTTATAAGGGAGTAATTATATATGTTCGTATAATGGAAGGGACAGTAAAACCGAGTGATATAATAAAGATGATGGCAGTTGGCTCTGAATTTGTTGTTGTAGAGTGTGGCTATTTACGTGCAACAAGTTTAGAATCTGCTAGTCAGTTGAGCGCTGGTGAAGTAGGATATATAGCGGCTTCGATAAAAACAGTTAGTGATGCCAGGGTAGGAGACACAGTAACAACTGTTTCAAATCCAGCAAAAGAGGCATTGCCTGGATACAGAGCGGTAAACCCTATGGTGTTTTGTGGGGTATATCCTGTTGATGGTGCAAAATACTCAGATTTACGAGATGCTCTTGAAAAGTTGCAATTAAATGATGCATCTCTATCTTTTGAACCAGAGACATCTATAGCTCTTGGCTTTGGATTCAGGTGTGGATTTTTGGGATTACTTCATATGGAGGTCATACAAGAACGATTAGAAAGAGAATATAATCTTGATTTGATAACAACTGCACCAAGTGTTATATATAAAATTACTAAAACGGACGGAAAAGTAGTTTATATAGATAATCCAACCAATTACCCAAACACTTCTACTATTTTAAAATCAGAAGAACCTTTTACTAACGCTCATATATATGCACCTTCTAATTACGTTGGGAATATAATGGAGCTATGCCAAGAAAGAAGAGGTATTTTTAAAGATATGAAATATATTGATTCTGATAGAGTTGATATACATTATGAATTGCCTTTAAATGAAATAATATATGATTTTTTTGATACCTTGAAATCTCGCACAAGAGGATACGCCTCTTTTGATTATGAAGTTATAGGATATCGTGATGCTGATTTAGTAAAATTGGATATTATGCTAAATAATGAAATTGTAGATGCTTTATCTTTTATTATACATAAGGACAAGGCTTATGCTAGAGGGCGCAAAATGGCTGAAAAGCTTAAAGAAAAAATACCACGACAACTTTTTGAGGTACCAATTCAAGCTTGCATAGGAGGAAAGATTATTGCAAGAGAAACAGTTAAGGCTATGAGAAAAGATGTATTAGCAAAATGTTATGGTGGCGATATTACAAGAAAAAGAAAACTGCTTGAAAAGCAAAAAGAAGGAAAAAAACGTATGAGGCAATTGGGAAGCGTTGAAGTTCCGCAAGATGCTTTTATGTCTGTGCTAAAATTAGATGATTAATGAGATATATTAAATTTAGATAACTTATATGTTTGAACGTTAATAATAGGAAATTCGATTTGTTTGTAAAAAGGTTTCTATATATTGAATTTAATGATTTTGTTAAACTGATTGTATTAAAAATTAACGTGTTTAAGAAATTGTTTTAGTATAGTAAAAACATATAATTTATTTGTGTATAATTTTATATAGAGTATAAAATGGTTTTTAGAGGTGCAATTTGGTAGAAAAAATAATATGCAATAATAAAGATTATATCTATAATGAGATAATCATTAATAAATTAAGTGTAGTTAAAGCTTTTGAGAAACGAAGTGATTTATCAAACTATAGGCAAAACTATAAAAAAACGTATAGACTAAGAAATAATATAAAAAATATAAAGACAATACGCTCAAGAATAATAGATTTAGAATTATATAGGACAAAGGCTATTGAAGATATACAATCCGAGGTTATGGATGCTATAAATTGTATTAATGACATAGAAAATGAAATTAATAATTTAAATCATGACGTGGAAGTTTTAAAAGAAGATTTAAAAGTAGGAACCCTTACAATTGAGGATCGATTATTCTTATTTAAATATGAGTTAGAACTTTACTTGAGTAAGTTTCAGGAAATAAAAAATAAATTTTATACAAACAAAAATATTTCTATTTAGTGAATTTAAGTAATTTAATTTCATATTTATGTAAATACTTTATTATAGAAAGAATTTTATGTTTAGAAGTTGTTAATAATTAATTTACAATTATGTTATTGACATAAAATTATTTAAGTGGTAAATTATATATATTAGCACTCATAATATGCGAGTGCTAATTAAAAATTATAGCTTAATAAAATTAATGGAAGGTGGCAAGCAATAGATTATTATTTTAAATGGTATCTATTTGCTAATTTGTATGGAATTAGGTGAAAGAAAACTTAAAATTCTTAATGCTATAATAGAATCTTATGTTAGAACTGGTGAACCTATAGCGTCAAAGTCACTGTGTGAAATCTTTGATTTTTCAGTTTCATCAGCAACCATACGTAATGAAATGGCAGAGCTTGTAAATTTAGGTTTACTAGAACAACCACATACTTCCGCGGGGCGTATACCTTCTCATCTTGGCTATAGAATTTATGTTGATTATTTAATGAAAAAGTCTGACATATCAGATGATGAAAAGGAAGTAATAGATAAATTTCTTCTAAGATCTTGTAACGATATAGAAAATTTATTTAGAGCATCTTCATACATTCTTTCAAAACTTTTAAATTCTATTTCATTTTCAACTTCACTATTTTGTGAAAAATCTTATATAGATAAAATTGAGATTATTAAAGTGAATAACCATATTGGTATGGTAATATTACTTACTTCTTCAGGAATTATTAAGAGCAAAACCTTTGTTTGTGACTATACTTTAACAAATGATATTTTAAAAATATTTAAAAATATTTTAAATCAAAAGTTAACGGGAATTTTGATCTCTGAAATGACTCCGGCATTTATACAAACAATAGCAGTCTCTATGGGTGAGATGTCAATGTTAATGTCTTCTGTTTTAATTTCAGTCAAAGAAGCAGCAGAGGAAACATTAGATGTGAAGGTAAATGTTTTTGGTCAAGAAAATTTGTTGTTGCTAACTGAATTTGAATTAAATAATATAAGAGAAATATTAAAGTTTTTAAATGATCGAAATTCTATGAAAAGCTTGTTGTGTAAAAAAATTAATAAGACAGTAGTGACCATAGGGAATGAAAATAAAGAATCGGCATTGAAAAATACAACAGTAATTATGTCTCAATATCATTTAAAAAATTCTTATTCTAGTTTCGGAACAATTGGAATTCTATCTCCTGTTAGAGTAGACTATTCTAAAATGATTTCTACAGTGGATTATGTAACTACGTCGACAGGAGAGTTGGCTGAAAAAATAATAAATATTAAAAAATAAAAACTTAATATGATTTTATTTTAACAATATGATTATATTTGTGGAAGGAGCATAAGTTTGAAAACAGAAAAATTAATTAGCGATGATATACAAGAAAATATAGAAGAAAGTTCTTATCAGGAGAACGATGGCAATGCCTCTATAGAAACGGAAAATTCTGAAGTTGAAAAGCTGAAAAAAGAAGTAGAAAAGCAAAAAGAATTTTTTCTTAGGACTGCTGCAGAATATGAAAATTTTAGAAAGAGGACAGAGAGGGAAAAGATATCTATATATAATGATGTAAAAGCATCAACAATATTGGAACTGTTACCAATAGCAGATAGTATAGAAAGAGCTATACTAAATTTGGGTAATGCAAGTGATGAATATAAAAAGGGCATTGAAATGATAAATGAACAGTTAAAATCTTCTTTTAAAAAGTTAAATGTAGAATCGTTTGGAAAAGAAGGAGAAACCTTTAATCCTGATATTCATAATGCAATTTCACATGTAGAGGACACTGAATTGGATGATAATGTAATAGTGGAAGTGTTTCAAAAAGGATATAAATGTAATGAGAAAATAATTAGATATGCTATGGTTAAAGTAGCCAATTGATTTATATAATTAATAGTATTTGCATTAACTGCAAATTTAAATATTGAAATAATTATAATGATATTTAGGAGGAATTTTTATGTCAAAAACAATAGGAATAGATTTAGGAACAACTAACTCTTGTGTAGCTGTTATAGAAGGTGGTGAACCGGTTGTAATATCAAATGCTGAGGGTGCAAGAACAACGCCTTCTGTTGTAGCATTTTCTAAAACTGGAGAAAGAATGGTAGGCCAAGTAGCTAAACGTCAGGCAATTACAAATCCGGATCGTACTGTGACATCAATTAAAAGAGAAATGGGAACTAATTATAAAGTAAGTATTGATGATAAAAAGTATTCGCCTCAAGAAGTATCTGCAATGATATTACAAAAATTAAAGTCAGACGCAGAGGCATATTTAGGAACAACTGTTTCTGAGGCAGTTATAACAGTACCTGCTTACTTCACAGATGCACAACGTCAAGCAACAAAGGATGCAGGAAAAATTGCAGGTTTAGAAGTAAAGCGTATAATAAATGAGCCAACAGCAGCAGCATTATCATATGGAATAGACAAGGAAAATGATCAAAAAGTTATGGTATATGATTTAGGTGGAGGGACTTTTGATGTATCTATTATAGAAATGGGTGATGGTGTACAGGAAGTTCTTGCAACAGCTGGAAATAATAGGCTAGGTGGAGATGATTTTGACCAAAGAATCATTGACTGGATGGCAAGTTCGTTTAAAGCAGAAACAGGCGTAGATTTAAAAAATGATAAAATGGCAATGCAAAGGCTTAAGGAAGCAGCAGAAAAAGCTAAAATAGAGCTTTCTGGTGTAACATCTACAGCCATTAATCTTCCATTTATTACAGCCGATGCAACAGGTCCGAAGCATTTAGATTTAAATTTAACAAGAGCTAAATTTAATGAGTTGACATCAGATTTAGTTGAGAGTACAATGGGTCCAGTACGTCAAGCATTATCTGATTCAGGCCTTTCGATCAATGATATAGATAAAGTACTAATGGTTGGTGGCTCCTCAAGAATACCGGCAGTTCAAGAGGCTGTTAAGAAACTTATAGGTAAGGAGCCATTTAAAGGAATTAATCCTGATGAATGTGTTGCAATTGGTGCCGCTATTCAAGCTGGTGTTCTTGGTGGAGAAGTAGAAGGATTATTATTACTTGATGTTACTCCACTATCATTAGGAGTTGAGACAATGGGGGGCATAATGACCAAAATTATTGAACGCAATACTACTATACCAACTAAGAAAAGTCAAGTGTTTTCTACAGCAGCAGATGGTCAAACTCAAGTTGAAATTAATGTTCTTCAAGGAGAACGTGAGTTTGCTAGAGATAATAAGCAACTTGGTTTATTTAAGCTAGATGGAATTGCTCCAGCTCCGCGTGGTATCCCTCAGATAGAAGTAACCTTTGACATAGATGCAAATGGAATAGTAAATGTTTATGCTAAAGATTTAGGAACGGGTAAAGAACAAAAAATTACTATTACTTCAAGTACTAATATGTCTAAAGATGATATAGACAAAGCAGTGAAAGAAGCAGAGCAATTTGCAGCAGAAGATAAAAAACGCCGTGAGGAAGTTGACACTAAAAATGAAGCAGAAAACTTATGTTATGCAGTAGAAAAATTATTATCTGAAAACTCTGATAAAATTTCTTCTGAAGATAAAGATAAATTAACGGCTGAAGTTTCATCATTAAAAGAGATTATTAATTCCAACAATGTTGAATCAATGAAATCAGGTATTGAAAGTCTTCAAAAAGCTATGTATGAAGTTTCTGCAAAATTATATCAACAATCAGCGCCTCAGGGGGAGGCAGCAAATGCTAGTGGTAGCGATCAGCAAAATGACGGCAATGTGTATGACGCAGATTACAAAGATGTTGATGATAAAAAATAAGTCTAATTAAACTATAAGAATCCCTCCACCATTAAAGGTAGAGGGATTTTAGTGATAAGGATGTTATAATTATAAATTTTAACTACATAATATAAAAATTATATTTATTGGGAGGAGAAGTTTTGTCTGATAAACGAGATTACTATGAAGTTATAGGGTTAAATAGAGGGGCCTCTGATGATGAGATAAAAAAAGCATATAGAAAACTTGCAAAAAAATATCATCCAGACCTTAACCCAAATGATAAAGAAGCAGAGGCAAAATTTAAAGAGATAAATGAGGCCTATGAAGTTCTTTCAGATAAAGACAAACGTGCTAGGTATGATCAATTTGGCCATGCAGGAGTTGATCCAAGCTATGGAGCAGGAGCTTCAGGTGGCAGTCCGTTTGGAGATGATATAGATCTAGGAGATATTTTTAGCAGTTTCTTTGGAGGTTTTGGTGGAGCTAGGCGTCAAGCTAATCCTAACGCTAGAAGACGTGGGAGTGATGCAGAGGCTACTATAAGCATATCGTTTGAAGAATCTGCTAAAGGTTGTAAAAAAGAAGTTTCATATAACAACATAGATGAATGTAATGAATGCTCTGGGACTGGTGCAGAAAAAGGAACTTCTCCAAAAACATGTACAGCATGTAATGGAACAGGCCAAGTAAGGATAAACCAAAGAACTCCATTTGGGGTAATGCAAACAGTTCGAACTTGTGAAAGATGCCATGGGAAAGGCAAAGTTATTGAAAAACCATGTAAAAAATGCTCTGGAAATGGTAGAATTAGAAAAAAGACTACGATTGAGGTTACTATTCCTGCAGGAATTGATGATGGTCAGATATTAAATGTGAGAGGAAAAGGTAATGCTGGAAGCAATGGTGGACCTTCGGGGGATTTACATTTATATGTAAATGTTAGACCACATCCTATATTTGAACGTAAAGGCGATGATGTTTGGTGTGAATTACCAGTGACATTTACACAAGCAGCGCTTGGGGCAGAAGTAGTAGTGCCAACCTTATATGGAAAGGTTAGTTATAGTATTCACGAAGGGACGCAACCAGGTGATGTGTTTAAATTAAAAGGTAAAGGAATAGCGCACCTTCATTCTAAAGGAATGGGTGACCAATTTGTGAAGGTTTCTATTGAAGTTCCTAGAAATATATCCTCAAAACAAAAAGAACTGTTGAAGCAATTTGAAGAGTCTCTTGACGACAAGAACTATCAGAAAAGAAAAGGATTTTTCGATAAGATAAAAGGTATGTTTAAAGAATAAATAAATGCAGGTGATTACTACTTAATCACCTGCATTTTATATATATTAAGTACGTATTTAAACAAAGGATTTAGATAAATATTAAGATAATAAAATAATAGATATAAAATAGTAAAAATAACAAAAAATAATCTAAAAAACGATTTATATTTATTACAAAATACTATTGAAAATATTATAAAAAACTGCTATAATAAATACATAAAATAATAAAGGGAGAGATTTAAATGAAAAAATATTTAAAAGGTTTAAAATCTTACAAGGCAATTGTTTTATCATTTTTAATGGTTGTAGTACTTTCAGTAAGTACTTTTTCTGCTAGTGCGTCTAGTGCTTATTATAATGCATATGACGAAGCTTCTTTAAGGTTTGCAGTTTCTCATGCAAGAAATGGTGATGTCATTAATGTTAGTAATAGTATTACAGTACATGGCGATTTAAAGATTAAAAAATCTGTAACATTAGATTTAGGATTCTACGCATTATCGTTTGAGGATTCAGAATACGGTTTATATATTGATGCGAGCTGTTTAAACACAATAGTATTACAAAATGGTTTTATTTATGGAAGTAATGGAATAAACTGCAGCTTAGATGATTGTGGAGGAAATGCGGTAACTGTTTCTGGTGGGAATGTTACAATAGCAAATGTATCCTTATTTGGAGGAAATGGAGGAAATGGTTTCATTATTCCAGGCAATGGGGCTTCTGCTTTAGTAGTTAGTTATGGTAATGTTTATTTAGATTATGTTTATCTAAAGGGTGGTAACGCAGGCGTTGCTAGTTTTGATGGTCATACAGGAAAAGGTGCCTATGCTTTAAAAGGAGCAGTATTTAGTGTTGGAAGAGGCTGGACATATAATAATGGTGCAGGTAGATATTAAATTTAAATATTTTAATTAAAATAAGCAATGTGCAAGAACTTAATCTTGCCATTGCTTATTTTGCTGATTAACAAAAACCTTAGCTGGCATGCTAGGGCTTTTATTATTTTAGTTATCTATAATTTTGCATCCGCAAGGTATTGGTTTACATAAAAAAGTATCGTTATAGATGGTTTTTAATTTTTTAAAACAATTCTTAGCAGTTAATTTTTCAAAGAATATACCGTATGTTGATGGGCCACTTCCAGACATACAAGAGACAATAGCCCCATTATTATTGAGGATATTTTTTATATCATTAACTTCGTCTAACATTAAAACTTCCTCAAATCTGTTATAAATATTTTTAGATATTAAATTTAAATTTTCTTTATTTATAGATTTTACAATATTATTTATATTATTAAATTTTTTATTTGGAGTAGTGTCGAATAATTTATATGCCACCTTAGTAGATATATCTATATTAGGTTTACATAAAACAATATAACATTTTGGAATAGGTTTAATTGGAGTTAAAATTTCGCCAATACCTTCAGCAATCATTGTTCCTCCAAATATACAAAATGGAACATCTGCACCTACCTTTAATGCAATTTCAATTAATTGATTTTTATTAAAATCAGTTTTAAACATTTTATTTAATCCAATAATAGTAGCGGCAGCATCAGCACTTCCTCCAGCTAATCCAGCTGAGATTGGTATATTTTTTTTAACACTTATATCAATTCCATTATTGTAAGTACCTGAATATTCAAAAAAAGATTTCGCTGCTTTGTATATAGTGTTATTTTCGTTATTTTTGCAGAAACTAAATTTTGTTTCTATGTTTATATTTTTATGATCATTACTTTTTATAGTTATAATATCATATAAATTTATAGATTGCATTATCATTTCAACATAGTGATAATCAGTGTTATTTACTTTGCCTTTTATATTTAAATAAAGATTTATTTTTGCTGGTGCATATATTTTAAAATACAATAAAATACCTTCTTTCAAAGAGTTTAATAAGCATAATTTTCTCATATAAGGAATTAAAGATCAATAAAAGGTAATTATAATTTTTAAATACCGACATATATTATAAAAAAATGTTGATTTTTGTCATTTATTTTGGTATAATATACTAGACAATTGAATTTTGTGTATAAATTATAAATTTATTAAGCGTATAATATAATAAAATGGTAATATTTTTATTTGAATTGTTACATGTATATAAAAAATATATTAAAAGTAATTTATTAATCTAACTGTAAGCGGATTGTAAATTTTATATTATAGTAATATAATACTCCTTGGGCCAATTTAACCTTTATATTTAAGGGGGGAAAATGTATGAAAGATATGATTGGCAAAATTGTTGATGCAGAGAAGAAAGCTCGTGAATTAACGGAAAATGTGAAACAATCAAAAATGACTGTAGAACAGGAAATTTCTGAACTTAAAAAAAAGATTAAAGAGGATTATTTAATTAGAGCGAGAACTCGCATAAGAATTAACGAAACAACAGAACAAAAAGAAGCAGACAAAGCTTGGAAAGAAATAAGTAAGAATCAAAGTGAAGTTAGAAAAAAACTAAATGAAATATATAAAATAAAGAAATCTGAATGGGTTGATCAAATTATTAATAACATTTTAGAGGTGTAGTTAAATGGGTACCATGTTTGCATCAAATGCTATTTTAGCAAAATCTAGGGCAATGTATGGTAAAAGATTGAAAAGTAATGATTATATGGAATTACTTTCCTGCTCAAGTGTTGATGAAGTGTCGTCCTATTTAAAGCAAAATACTGAATATGCTAGTGCATTAAGTGATTTGGGTGAAGGAAATGTCCACAGGGGTCATTTAGAGGATTTGCTTAGAAAAAAATTATTTTTTGATTTTGCCAAAATAGGTAGATATGAATTTTCACTAGGTGAAAGTTTTTTTGAATACATTATATCTAGAATTGAAATTGAGCAAATAATGCATAGTTTAATGCTTTTATCAGTTGGAAGAGCTAAAGAATATATATATTCTATGCCTATATTTTTTAATAACCATACACGTATAGATTTACCACAATTATCTAAAATGAAGACATTTAAAGATTTTCTTTCTGCGATAAAAGATTCTAAGTATTATGATTTGCTAAAACAATATGAACCGAGTTCAGATGAAAAGATAAATTTAACTTTGATAGAATCAAGCTTGTACACTAACTTATACAGTACATTATTTAATATAATCAATGATACGCTCAACGATAGTGCAAGGGCTGAAATGTATGAAATGCTAAATGTATATATAGATGCTAATAATTTTGTTAGAATTATGAGATTAAAAAAGTATTATCATCCTAGCTATGATTATATTGAATCTATACTTTTACCATTTGGTACATTAGAAAAGAAAATGATAAATGATTTAATAAGGGCTAACAATTTAGACGATGCATTACTAATAATAAGAAACACAAAAATAGGAAAAATGATAACAGAAATAAAATATGATTATTTAGATGAAGTAGCAAATAAAATAAAATTTATGGTTTGTAATCATAATGTACGTTACTCAGTGAATCCATTAGTTGTTATGTTGTCGTATATATTTTTGTTAGAAATAGAAATTTCTAATATAATAAATATCGTGGAGGGTGTTAGATATAAACTTAATTCAGAAGAGATAGATAGAATGTTAATATATAATAGAAATTGAAAGGAGGTGTATATTGTGTCTGTTGCTCCAGTAAGAATTGTGAGTATTATAGGAGTGCTATCAAAATTAGATAAGGTAATAAATACATGTGGGAAATCTCATATTTTTCATCCTGATAATGCTATGCACTTTTATAATAACGCCAAACAATTTCAAAGGATGTCGGAGACTAACTTATATTCTTCAGCTTTACACGAATTAAAGGAAAAAATACAATCATCTAATCAATCTTTACAATTTGTGGATGTTTCAAATTTTAATATAAATTCTAAAGAAATAAATGACTATATAGATTATTTGTCTAGTAAGTTAGATGTGTTATTAAATCAAAAATCAAAATGTTTGAACAAGATAGATGAATATAATAAAAAGATTAAGGAGTTAAGCCATTTTGTAGGTTTATCTATTAATATAGAAGATTTATTTTCGTGTAAGTATATAAAAGTTAGATTTGGAAGCATTCCTGAAGAAAGTTATGAAAAGTTAATTTCTTATACAGATAATCCATATGTTTATTTTTCTCCTTTTACAAAGGAAGATTCAAAATATTGGGGATTATATGTTACTCCTATACAAGAGGCAACAGAGATTGATAGAATATTTAAAAATTTGTTCTTTGAAAGAGTGAAAATATCTATTAATGATAGTACGCCTGAAAAACATATTGAGATTTTAGAGAAACAATTAGAAAAAACTAATAAAGAATTGCTGGATATTCAAGAAAAAATTGATGGTTTTTGGAAAATACAATATTCACAATGCATGAGGTTTTATTCCAAGTTAGAAGAATTGAATACTTATTTTGAAATAAAAAAATATGTATACAAGTATAAAGATAGTTTTATATTAGTTGGATGGATTCCAGAAGAAGAAATAGAAAGTTTTTCTAATAATTTAGAAGGAATATATGGAATAGAATACACAATTGAGCATGAGAGTGAGGGATTAAAATTTTCACCACCAGTACTTTTAAAAAATAAGAAAATATTTAAGCCATTTGAATTGTTTGTTAGTATGTATGGATTACCATCTTATAATGAGATGGATCCAACTGCGCTAATGTCTATATTATACAGCTTTTTGTTTGGCATAATGTTTGCAGACTTTGGCCAGGGAATAGTATTATCGTTAGTAGGATTAGTTTTATGGAAATTTAAAGGCTCTAAATTAGGGCAAATAATGATGCCGTGTGGAATATTTGCTTCTATTTTTGGATTTTTGTTTGGCTCTGTTTTTGGAGATGAACATTTACTAGACAATTTTTATAAGGATATATTTGGGTTAGAAGAAAAGCCTATAGATATTATGGAACCTAGTACCATTAACATGGTTATTGTGTTCTCAATATTAATAGGGGTAATTATTATTTTAATTTCTATGTTTGCAAATATATACTCATCTTTTAAAGTACTAAATTATTCTAAAGCAATTTTTGGATCTAATGGCATTGCAGGCTTAATATTTTATTCATCAGTTGTATTTGCAATAGTCAATGCAGTAATTTTTAAATTTGATTTTGTAAATGTATTTTATATTGTTATATTAATATTAATACCGTTAGCATTAATCTTGTTTTCTGAACCGCTAGGAGAGTTATGCTCAGGAAAAGAAAATTGGAAACCTAAAAATATAGGAGAGTATTTGACTCAAAACTTTTTTGAATTATTTGAAGTAATACTTAGTTATGTAACAAACACAATATCATTTATTAGAATTGGAATATTTGTATTAGTCCATGCAGGGATGATGTCAGTTGTTTTTACAATAGCAGATTTTACTGGAAATAGCTTAGGGATTGTAGGATATATATTTGTTGTAATTCTAGGCAATATATTTATAATTTTTCTAGAAACTCTTCTTGCAGGAATTCAAGTTTTAAGATTAAACTTTTATGAAATATTTAGTAGATTTTTTAGCGGGCAAGGAAGACCATATATTCCAGTTAGATTTAAGGTATAAATTTAACTGTTAAATATTAAATAATTATATTTTGGAGGACATGTTTATGAAATATTTATTAATTTTATTACCAATTTTAGTATTAGTCGCATCTGTAATGATCTCTGTAAAGGCTGTTAAAAGAGGAAAAAAACCTAGAAATGTTTTGTTAGCACAAATATTGACTTTTGCTTTAGCTTGCGCATTATGTTTATCTTTATCTGTTGCTACGTATGCAGCAACAGATTCTGCAAATACAACAACTGAGACATCAGTGTCGGAGCAATCAAATTTAAAAGGTTCAGAAAGCCCGTGGGGATTTGGCTTAGGATTATTAGCAGTTGCAGCAGTTACAAGTTTTTCTTGTATAGGGGCAGGTAGAGCAGTTGCAGCTTCAGCTCCGGCGGCAATAGCGGCTACTTCAGAAAATCCTGATGTATTTGGTAAGTTCTTAGTTATAGTTGCATTAGCAGAAGGTATTGCCTTGTATGGTGTAGTTATAAGCTTTATGATGCTAACAAAGATATAAAAATATAAAGAGGTGTCATTATATGCGCTTTTATTTAATAAGCGACAATATAGATACTCTTGTTGGTATGCGATTAGCAGGTATAAAGGGTATTGTAGTGCATAAATATGAAGAAGTAATAGAAGCTCTTTCAAGCGCTATGAACATGGAAGATGTAGCTGTTATTTTAATAACAGAAAATCTTGTTAAACTATGCACTGATTTTGTATATGATTTAAAATTGAATAGAAAAAAGCCTCTGATTGTTGAAATACCAGATAGACATGGAAATGGAAGAGCAAAAGACTCTATAACAAAATATATAAAAGAGGCAATAGGTGTTAAAATCTAGTTGGAGGTATGTTATGCCTAATTCTAATTCAAAAATTAGTAGTTTTCTTCAAGCAATTAATAAATATGCAGAGGAACAAAGAGATAATATAAAAAAAGAGTTGGAACAATTTAAAAGGCAAGAGCTGGAAAAGGCTGAGCATGAGATTTTAAATGATGTATATATTATGATACAAAAGGAAATGGCAGAAGTACGAAGTAAAATTTCTAAAGACTTATCTCATAAGGAAATAGAGGGAAAAAAAGAATTATTTAAGCAAAGAAAAGAAATAATGGATAACGTATTTGCTGAAGTACAAGAAAAACTTGATAAATTTACTCGAACACAAGATTATTTAACGTTTATCGAAAAGTGTTCTCAAAAGATATCTCATGTATTAACCTTTCCTGATGTTGTGCTATATGTTAGAAAAGAAGATCTTATATTTGCAACTCAAATTAAAGATGCATTTAAAAATGAGTGTAAAATAAATTCTAGCGATGAAATAAAACTAGGTGGAATTTATGGATATAGTGAACTTGGCGGTGTAGTTGTTGATGAAACATTAGATGCTAAATTAGAAGAACAACGTAAATGGTTTGCTGAAAATTGCGGGTTAAAAGTAACGTAGTATTAATATGACGTTATTTATTGGTTAATGTGGAGATGAGATTGATGAATAATCAAAATACTATATATGGTATAAACGGTCCTGTTGTAACAGTAAAAAATGCTAAATCTTTTTCGATGATGGAAATGGTATATGTAGGCAATGAAAAGCTGGTAGGTGAAGTTATTGAGATTAATGATTTAGTAACTACGATTCAAGTGTATGAAGAAACTACAGGACTAAAGCCTGGTGAACCGGTTTATGGTACAGGTTCTTCAATGACTATTACACTTGGGCCAGGGATACTTAATAATATATTTGACGGAATTGAGCGTCCATTAAAAGATATTGAAAAAGCATCGGGTTCATTCATTTCCAGGGGAGCAAATGTAGATTCATTGAACAAAGTGCGAAAATGGAAAGTTAAAATCACTGTAAAGGAAGGAGATTTTTTAAGTGCAGGAGAGATTTATGCGGAATGCCCAGAAACAGAGGTTATAATGCATAAATGTATTTTATCTCCTAATCTTTCAGGTAAAGTAGTAAAAGTTGAAAAAGATGGCTTTTATTGTATAGATGATAAAATAGTTACTATTGAAGATGATAAAGGAAATTTTCATGAATTATCATTATGTCATGAATGGCCCATCAGGATGCCCCGTCCTGTCAAGAAAAGACTTCCTGCGACTATTCCATTAATCACAGGTCAGAGAGTTATAGATACATTATTTCCCATATCTAAGGGTGGAACGGCAGCTATACCAGGGGGATTTGGAACAGGTAAGACAATGACACAGCATCAATTGGCAAAATGGTGCGATGCGGACATAATTGTGTATGTAGGTTGCGGAGAACGAGGCAATGAGATGAGCCAAGTTCTCGATGAATTCTCTCAGTTGATAGATCCGAAGTCTGGTAGACCAATGACAGATAGAACAGTTTTAATTGCAAATACTTCTAATATGCCTGTTGCAGCAAGAGAGGCTTCTATATATACAGGTATTACATTAGCCGAATATTACAGAGATATGGGTTATCATGTAGCAATAATGGCGGATTCGACATCTAGGTGGGCAGAAGCATTAAGAGAAATATCGGGAAGATTGGAAGAGATGCCAGCTGAAGAGGGATTTCCAGCATATTTACCGTCGAGACTTTCAGAATTTTATGAGAGAGCTGGAAGAGTAGAATCTTTAAATGGTAAAGAAGGGTCAGTTACAATAATTGGAGCTGTTTCTCCTCAGGGTTCAGATTTTTCAGAACCAGTTACTCAAAATACTAAAAGGTTTACAAGGTGCTTTTGGGCATTAGATAAGTCACTTGCATATTCAAGACACTATCCTGCAATAAATTGGATTTCAAGTTATAGTGAATATTTTATAGATTTAGATGGATGGTACAATGAAAATCTAGGCAATTTGTTTATAAAATATAGGAAGCAAATAAGTTCTATATTGCATGAGGAAAGCCAGCTAATGGAGATAGTTAAGTTGGTAGGTGCTGATGTTTTACCGGACGATCAAAAATTAATAATAGAAATTGCTCGTGTGATAAGAGTTGGATTTTTACAACAAAATGCTTTTCATAGCGAAGATACATTTGTACCTTTAGAAAAGCAAAAGCTTATGATGAAGGTAATATTATATTTATATAAGAAGTCTAAACAATTAATTTCTGCAGAAATTCCTATATCGAGGATTACAGAATTTGGCTTATTCGATAAATTGGTAAAAATAAAATATGATATACCAAATAATAAATTGGAAATGTTTGATGATTATATATCAGATATAGATGATGCATTTGAGTCTATTTTGAAAGCCTAGTTTATAGTTTTATTGGGAGTGTATTAAATGATAATTGATTATATTGGTGTAAAGGAGATAAATGGATCCCTTATAGTGCTAGATAATGTTGAAAATGTTTCATATGAGGAAATAGTGGACATAAGGCTATCTAATGGGGGTTTAAGAAAGGGTAGAGTTGTACAAATAGAAGGTAAAAAAGCAGTCATTCAGGTTTTTGAAGGAACAAACGGTATTTCTTTAGAAAATACTAGGACTAGACTTACAGCAAGACCAATGGAAATGCCCCTTTCCCCAGAAATTTTAGGGAGAGTTTTTGATGGTGCAGGTAGACCTATTGATGGACTTGGTGAAATATTTCCAGATAAACGAGTAGATGTTAATGGAACACCAATAAATCCGGTTTCGAGAATATACCCTCAGAACTATATTAATACTGGTATTTCAAGTATAGATACGCTTATGACACTTATAAGAGGCCAGAAATTACCAATATTTTCAGGCTCTGGTATGAAACACAATGAATTAGCAGTTCAAATTGCAAGGCAAGCGAAAATTTCAGGTGAAGAAGGTAGTAGCTTTTGTATAGTTTTTGCTGCCATGGGAGTTAAAAATGATGTTGCAGAATATTTTAGAAGAAGCTTTGATGAATCTGGAGTACTGCAAAGAGTAGTAATGTTTTTGAATTTATCTAATGATTCTATTATCGAAAGAACATTAACACCAAGATGCGCATTAACAGTTGCGGAATATCTAGCATTTGAATTAGACATGCATGTGTTGGTCATAATGACAGATATGACATCATATGCTGAAGCTCTTAGAGAATTTAGTTCTTCAAAAGGAGAAATTCCAGGAAGAAAAGGATATCCAGGTTATTTGTATTCTGATTTAGCATCTCTTTATGAAAGAGCAGGTATGATAAGAGGTAAAAAAGGTTCAGTTACTCAATTGCCTATTTTAACTATGCCTAATGATGATATAACTCATCCTGTTCCTGATTTGACAGGTTATATAACAGAAGGGCAAATAGTTCTTGACAGAGAGTTAGAGGGGAAAGGCTTGTATCCTCCTGTATCTGTATTGCCTTCATTATCGAGATTGATGAAAGATGGAATAGGAGAAGGATACACAAGAGAAGATCACTCTGCTTTAGCAAATCAATTGTTTGCATCATATGCCAAGGTTATTGATGTCCGTTCCTTATCTTCTGTTATAGGTGAAGAGGAATTATCTTCAATAGATAAAAAGTATATGCAATTTGGTAAATTGTTTGAATCTAAATTTTTAAACCAAGGATTTAATGAAAATCGTAGTATCGAGCAAAGCTTAGATTTAGGGTGGAAATTGCTATCTACATTACCAAAGGAAGAACTTGATAGAGTAGACGACGAAATACTTAATAAAAAGTATGTTGAAAATCCAACATTTGAACAAAAAATATTATTTGATGAGGATAATGAAAATGAAAATAATGAAGATATAGAATAAATTGGTATTTATGAAAATGGGTGAAATATATGGCTTCTTTTAATGTTGTTCCAACAAAAGGAAATTTGATTGCGACCAAAAAATCGCTAGAACTTGCAAAAACAGGTTTTGATCTTCTAGATCGAAAAAGAAATATACTTGTTAGAGAAATGATGATGCTTATTGATCATGCAGCTAAAATTCAAGATAAAATTGATATAACATATAATAATGCTTACCTAGCTTTGCAAAAAGCCAACATTACATTAGGAATATGTGAGGAATTTTCTCATACAGTACCTGAAGAAAGAAGTTTACAATTATCTTATAGAAGTGTTATGGGAGTAGAAATTCCAATATTATCTATTAAAAATAACATAGTATCCGATGTTCCATTTGGTTTATATTCTTCCAATTCGATGCTAGATGAAGCGTATTTTAAGTTTATGGAAGTGAAACAACTTACTGCTGAACTTGCAGAGATAGAGAATAGTGTGTATAGGCTAGCTTATGCTATAAAGAAAACACAGAAGCGTGCAAATGCGTTAAAAAATATAATGATCCCGCGGTTTGAAAATATTGTTAAATCTATTGTAGATGCACTAGAAGAAAAAGACCGAGAAGAGTTTTCTAGATTAAAGGTAATAAAAGGGAGCAAAAAGAAAAGTTAATTTATTTTATTATAAATAAAAATTAAGGATGTCTATGACCTTAACAAAATTTTATTCAATGATAAAAAGCCAATCAATTTATTTGATTGGTTTTTTATATGATTATTATTAAAACTAATATTTATAATAAATTTTTTAAGTATTTTGCAGTATACGAATCTACTGATTTTGCAACTTTCTCAGGAGTACCTTTTGCAACAATAAACCCGCCTTTATTTCCACCTTCAGGACCTAAATCTATAATATAATCAGCAGTTTTGATTAGTTCCAGGTTATGCTCAATTACAATAACACTATTTCCTAAATCTACAAGTTTTTGAATAACATCTATTAATCTATGAACATCAGCTATGTGTAAGCCTGTAGTAGGTTCGTCTAGTATATAAAAGGTATTTCCTGTGTGTATTTTCGAAAGTTCAGTTGCTAATTTAACTCTTTGAGCTTCACCACCAGAGAGAGTTGTTGCTGGTTGACCAATTTTAATGTACCCAAGCCCAACCTCAGATAAGGTCTTAAGTTTTCTAAATATTTTTGGAATATTAGAAAAAAATTCAACACCTTCGTCAACTGTCATTTCTAAAACATCATATATATTTTTATCTTTATATTTAACTTCAAGAGTTTCCCTATTATAGCGTTGACCTTTACATACTTCGCAAGGGATATAAATATCTGGAAGAAAATGCATTTCTATTTTTAAAATACCATCACCTTGGCATGCTTCACATCGTCCTCCTTTTACATTAAATGAAAACCTACCACTTTTATAGCCTCTAATTTTTGATTCTTTAGTAGAGGCAAATAATTCTCTTATATCTGTAAATACACCAATATAAGTTGCAGGATTAGAACGAGGAGTTCTCCCTATAGGTGATTGATTAATATCTATAACTTTATCTATATTTTCTATACCTGATATGCTTTTATGTTTTCCTGGCTTTGCTTTTGAACCATTTATTTTAGAAGATAATTGTTTGTATAATATTTCATTAATAAGGGAAGATTTTCCAGAACCAGATACGCCAGTAACACAAACAAGTGTTCCTAAAGGTATGTCAACATTTATGTTCTTAAGGTTATTTTCACTTGCACCCAATATTTTAATTTTTTTACCATTACCTTTTCTTCTTTTTTTAGGTGCTTCAATTTTTAAAGTCTTGCTTAGGTATTGTCCTGTTATAGATTGAGGGCATTTTTTTATTTGTTCGATAGTACCAGCGCATACAACATGACCTCCATGTATACCGGCTCCAGGTCCTATATCTATAATATGATCAGCTGCATACATAGTCTCTTCATCATGCTCAACAACAATTACAGTATTACCTATGTCTCTTAAATGCTTAAGTGTATCTATTAATTTATCATTGTCTCTAGGATGTAAACCTATGCTTGGTTCGTCAAGTATGTATAATACTCCCATAAGTGATGAACCAATCTGTGTTGCAAGCCTTATCCTTTGATTTTCTCCACCAGATAGTGTATTTGCAGCGCGAGAAAGTGATAAATATTCAAGTCCTACACTTTTTAAAAAGTTTAATCGTTCAGAAATTTCTCTTAATATTGGCTTTGCAATTAAGAGTTCTTTGTCTGATAAAACAAGTTCATCAAGAAAAGTTATAGTGTCAGTTATTGATTTTTTGCATAGTTCGCTTATATTTATTCCGTTTATAGTTATAGATAATACTTCATTTGAAAGTCTGTTTCCATTGCACTCGCTACATGGAACTGATATCATATAATTTTCTATTTCTTCTTTTATCCAATTACTTTGTGTTTCCCGGAACCTTCTTTCTAAGTTATTAATGATTCCCTCAAAGTCGCTATAATATGTTCCATTACCATACTCGTTTTTTCTAATTAATTTTAGTTTGTCTCCATCTGTTCCATATAATATAATATCTAAAATATCTTTTGGAAGATCTTTAATTGGTGTTTCAAGGGAAAAATCATACTTTTTCGATAAAGCCTCAAAGTACATAGTGGCTATTGTGCTGCCTTCCATAGCCCATCCACTAGCTTTTATGCCTCCTTGTTTTATAGATAGTTCTTTATTTGGCAATATTAGGTTGGGATCTACTTTCATAAAAACTCCTAGTCCAGTACATTTTTTGCATGCTCCAAATGGACTATTAAATGAAAACATTCGAGGATTTAAGTCATCTATACTTACACCATGTTCAGGGCAAGCATAATTTTGAGAAAATAATATGTCATCTCCATTTATTATGTTTATAATAATAAGACCATTTGATAAAGATGATGCTATTTCAATTGAATCAGCAAGCCTAGATTGTATAGAGTCATTAACAACAAGTCTGTCGATAATAATATCAATTTCATGTTTTTTATTTTTTTCTAGTTTAATTTCTTCAGATAAATCATATATTATCCCATCAATTCGTGCACGTACATAACCATTTTTTCTAGCATTGTCTAGTTCTTTTTTATGTTCGCCTTTTTTCCCTCTTATTATGGGCGATAGCACCATAATTTTGGTATTAGTATCTAAGGCCATAATTTTATCTACAATTTGGTCTACAGTTTGTTGTTTTATTTCTTTTCCACATATAGGGCAATGTGGAACTCCGATTCTTGCATATAATAAACGTAGATAATCATATATTTCTGTTATAGTGCCAACTGTGGAACGTGGATTTTTTGAAGTTGTTTTTTGATCTATTGAAATTGCAGGAGAGAGTCCTTCAATATACTCTACATCTGGTTTTTCCATTTGTCCAAGAAATTGTCTTGCATATGAAGATAAAGATTCAACATACCTTCTTTGACCTTCAGCATATATTGTATCAAAAGCTAAGGAAGATTTTCCAGATCCTGATAATCCAGTTAAAACAGTAAGCTTATCTCTTGGAATTTCAACATTTATATTTTTTAGGTTGTGTTCTTTTGCACCTTTGATAACAATTTTATCACTAGGCAAATTTATACCTCCAATCACTTTTCTTCTTTAAGTTTTGCAATTTTATCTCGTAAGAAAGCAGCATGTTCAAATTCTAATAATTTAGCAGCAGCTTTCATTTCTTTAGTTAATTGCTCTATTAGTTCTTTTCGTTCGGCTTTTGATAACTTTCGTTTAGAGTTTTTATCAATGTCCTTATCATGTGTAGAAATTTCTAATATATCAGATACATCTTTTACAATGGTTTTTGGAATAATTCCATGTTTTTTATTATATTCAATTTGTATTTTTCTTCTTCTTTCTGTTTCATTAAGCGCTTTTTCCATAGAAGGAGTAACTTCATCAGCATACATAATAACCTTACCGTTTGCATTTCTTGCAGCTCTGCCAATAGTTTGGATTAAGGATCTATCGGAACGCAAGAATCCTTCTTTGTCAGCATCTAATATTGCAACAAGAGAAACTTCCGGGATATCTAGTCCTTCCCTCAAAAGATTGATTCCAACTAAAACATCGAAATTGCCAAGTCTTAAATCTCTAACTATTTCCATACGCTCAACAGTATCTATATCATAATGCATATACCTTACTTTTATATCGATACTTTGAAAATACTCGGTTAAGTCTTCTGCCATCTTTTTAGTTAAAGTTGTAATAAGAACTCGTTCATTTAGTTTAGTTCTTTCATTAATTTGGTAAATTAAGTCATCTATTTGACCACTTGTTGGTTTAACAATTATTTCAGGATCAACTAACCCTGTTGGTCTTATAACTTGTTCTATAATTTGTGAACTTTTTTCTTTTTCTATTTCTCCAGGAGTTGCACTAACAAATATAGCTTGATTTATTTTATTGCAAAATTCATCATAGTTTAATGGTCTATTATCAAAGGCAGATGGGAGTCGAAAACCATATTCTATTAAGTTTTCCTTTCTTGCTCTATCTCCAGCATACATCCCTCTAACTTGAGGAAGAGTGACATGAGATTCATCTACAAAAAGTAAATAGTCTTTAGGAAAATAATCTAGTAGTGTAAACGGAGAGCTTCCAGGTAGTCTACCAGACATTATTCTAGAATAGTTTTCAATTCCTTTACAAAAACCAATTTCTTGCAACATTTCTATATCATATCTAGTCCTTTGCTCTATTCTTTGTGCTTCAAGAAACTTACCATTTTTTCTAAAGTAATCTAATCTTAAACTAAGCTCCTTTTCAATGTCTTTTATAGCAATTTCCATTTTTTCTTTTGGAACAATATAATGTGATGAAGGATAAATTGCTACATGTTTCAATAAAGAGTATATATCACCAGTAATTGGGTTAAACTCACAAATCCGATCTATTTCGTCTCCAAAAAACTCAACTCTTATAGCTGATCCATTTGAGGAAACCGGAAAAATTTCAACTACGTCTCCACGAACTCTAAATTTATTTCTTATAAAATTTATATCATTTCTTTCATATTGCAGATCAGTAAGTTTTTCTAATAATTCATCACGACTTTTCTGCATTCCTGGCCTTAATGATATTACCATTGTTTTATAGTCAATTGGATTACCAAGACTATATATACAAGAAACACTTGAAACAATGATTACATCGCGTCTTTCTGATAATGCAGAAGTTGCTGAGTGGCGCAGTTTATCTATTTCATCATTTATAGAGGAATCTTTTTCGATATAGGTGTCAGTGTTTGCTATATAAGCTTCCGGTTGATAATAGTCGTAGTAGGAGACAAAGTATTCAACAGCATTTTCAGGAAAAAATTCTTTAAATTCAGTACATAATTGAGCTGCTAATGTTTTGTTATGAGCTAAAACTAAAGTTGGCCTGTTTAATTTTTCTATTATATTAGCCATAGTAAATGTTTTTCCAGATCCGGTAACTCCTAATAAAGTTTGATATTTAAATTTATTATTTATACCATTTACAAGTTTTTCTATTGCCTTTGGTTGATCTCCACTAGGCTTGTATTCCGAATGTAATTTAAACATTTTTCCTCCTGAATGCTAATGAAAGTTTTTAATATATTATAATTATTATTTTTAAATTTAATATGTTTTATTAATTTATTCTTGTTCCTCAAGAGTTTTCCAAAGTCCACTTTGGGCCAGTGAAACGTAATCATTATCCGCTACTATTATATGATCTATAAAGTTTACATTAATAGTTTTTAGAGCATGGATAATCTTCTTTGTAGATAATAAATCCTCCCTAGATGGAAGTGCAATACCACTAGGATGATTATGAGCGAGTGCAACTATACTTGCATTATAAAATAAACTTAGTTCAATAATTTTCTTAATACAAATATTAACTTCATTTACACTACCTTCACACAGTACGCCACAATATAGTTGATGCAATTTGCTGTCTAATATCATTATCATAACTTGTTCGTTAGTTACTCCTATAAATTTGCGTTGGAATATATCACCTATATTATCTATATCAATAATCTTATTTTTATTATTATGTTTGTCATCCATATAGATTCTAAATATATGGGGAATAAGTTTAAACATTACAGCTGTATTTACACCAACACCTTTTATTTTCAGCAAAGAATCAGTAGGAGCATCTATAATAGCAGAAATAGATCCAAAATAGTTCATTAACATGTGAGCAATTTCATTAGTATTTTTTCTTGGGATAGAATAATATAAAAATAATTCTACAATCTCATGATCTTCAAGTGCACTTATACCATTTGTTATAAATTTCTTTCGAAGTCTATCTCTATGCCCATCATGCATTATTTTTCCTACCTTTCTCATTTTAGTTTTTATTTATAACTTTATAAAATATAATATATCTATTATTATATAATAATAAACTTAATTTGAAAAGTATTAAAAAGTAATTTTTTGTGATATAATCTTTTTAAAATAAAGTTAGGTGATAAAAATGAGAGAAATTATGATTAACAAAAATGATGCAGATCAGAGAATAGATAAGTTTTTGACAAAATATATTCCAAATTTACCTCAACCCTTAATGTATAAATATATTAGAAAAAAAAGAATTAAAATAAATGGAAAAAGGTGTGATATAAATACTAAATTAAAGGAAGGAGACAAATTGACTTTATATATTAATGATGAATTTTTTAAACATAATGAAGAAAGGGATGAATTCCTAAAAGCGCCTTTAAAACTAGATATAATTTATGAGGATGAAAATATAATATTAATAGATAAAAAACCTGGTCTATTAGTACACAAGGATGAGGTATATAATTTAGACACTTTAATATTGAGAATACAGCATTATTTATATAAAAAAGGAGAATATAATCCAGACATTGAGAACTCATTTGTACCCTCGTTAGTGAACAGAATTGATAGGAATACTGGAGGTATAGTAATTGCTGCAAAAAATGCAGAAAGCTTAAGAATATTGAATCAAAAAATGAAGGACAGAGAATTAGATAAATTTTATTTATGTTTAGTATATGGAATTATGAAGGCTAAAGAAGGAATATTGGAAGCATATTTGGAAAAGGATGATGATAAGAATAAAGTATATATATATGAGAAACCTATAAGGAATTCAAAATTGATAAAGACAAAATATAAAGTGCTTAAAGAGGGAAGTAATAGCAGCCTTGTAGAAATAAAATTGCTTACAGGAAGGACGCATCAAATAAGAGCTCATATGGCTTACATAGGTCACCCACTTCTCGGAGATGGAAAATATGGGAAAAATACAATTAATAAAGTAGCAGGCTTTAAGTATCAAGCATTATATTCTTATAAGCTCAAATTTAATTTTGTTACTGATGCAGGAATACTTAACTATTTGAATAAAAAGGAATTTATAGTGCCAGATGTATGGTTTATAAATTATTATAGGATGTGAGGTGTTCAATATGGTGTCTGTAGGAATTGATTTAATAGAAATTAAAAGAGTGAAAAAAACAGCAGAGAATCCGAGATTTTATAAAAGAATATTAGGAGATAATGAATTTGAGCAACTTAAAAAAAGAAATTTTCCAATACAAAGTATAGCGGCTAATTTTTGTGCTAAAGAGGCTTTTTCAAAGGCAATAGGGACAGGAATAAAAAACTTTTCATTTTCCGATGTTGAAGTATTGCGAGATGATATGGGTAGGCCTTATTTAAAATTATCTGAAAGATTAAAAAGTTTGTTAGGTGATAATTATATTAACTTTGATGTCAGCTTAACACATACAAGAGAATATGCTTCTGCTGTTGTAATAGCTCAAAGGAGAGATTAATATGTCTATGAAAAAAGGCAATATACCAATACTAATAGATGAAAATATGGTATTAAAAAATTTTAAAAAAAGGCCTAAAGATTCACATAAAGGTATGTTTGGGAGGCTGCTTAATATAAGTGGAAGTTATGGAATGTTGGGTGCTAGTATTTTATCATCTATGTCAGCTCTTAAATGTGGGGTTGGTATATTAGATATTGGAGTTATTAAATCTTTATACCATATTGAGGCAGGTCAAGTGTGGGAATCTATTTATACCTTATTAGAGGAAAATTCCTTAGGCACAATTTCTGCAAAATCATTGAATTCAATAAATAAATCTTTAGAATTATCGACAGCATGTTTAATTGGCTGTGGATTAGGAGTTAATGATGATACAAAATTTGTATTATATGATATAGTGAAGAATTCTAAGGTACCATTGCTTATAGATGCAGATGGTTTAAATATTATATCAGAAAATTTAGATATTTTAAGGAATTCAAATTGCCCTATAATTTTAACTCCTCATCCTAAGGAAATGTCGAGATTATTAAATACATCTATTAAAAATATTAAAGAAAATAGAGTAGAAATTGCCAAGTATTTTTCTTGTAAATATGAAGTAACGCTAGTGTTGAAGGGATATAAAACGTTAATTGCTTCTCCAGATGGAAAGTTATTTGTTAATAGCACAGGCAATCCTGGAATGTCTAAAGCAGGGAGCGGGGATGTTTTGTCGGGAATGATATCATCATTTTTAGCTCAAGGAATGGAACCATTAGAGGCAGCATATTGTGGTGTGTGGATACATGGGGTAGCTGGTGACAGGTGCTCTTCGAAGTATTCGGAAATTTCAATGTCACCTAGAGACATTATAAATGAAATTTCTATGGTTTTTTCATTGATGAATATATAACATTGTCATTAACCATATTCAATATACATATTGATGTATATATAAATTGTTATTGATATGAGGGTGATTGATTGAGAAGTGTTATTCATATACCTTTTTGCTTTTTTATTTTAATATTCTTAGTATCGTGTAAAGCAGAGATGATAGATCGAACAGAAATACAGAAAAGTATAAATTCAAATGCAAATGTTATTTTTGGTGATGTCGAAATGGTTTGCTCGATTACATATACATCCGACAACATTTCTTGTATATCTATTATTCAGCCAAAAGAATTGAAAGGAGTAACCTTTTCTTGGTCAAATGATAAATATAAGGTTTCATGTGATGAATTGGGATATGAAAATACCTTAGCTATATGTCCATCTAGTGCTTTTGCACAAGCAATAACTAATGTGTTTAACAGTATAAGAAATAATGGAGATTTAACTTTGATAAATTATGATGAAGATATGTTGATATTTTCCGGTTTATGTGATTCAGGCAGATTTTCTATATCTATTACAAAATCAAACAAATCGATTAAGCAAATTAATATAGATGAGTTGAATTTAAAAATAGATTTTTTAAATTGAGTATTAGGTAAAAATCAAGGGAATTTGTTAACCCTTGATTTTTTATGTCAAATTATTAGTTGAAATAATATTATATTATTAGTACGCCAATATAAATTAAAATAAAATTATAGTTTAATGATTAAAACACTGGCGTTTCGGCAAAAATATTTTTGTCATAGAATGGCTCAAATATAAAGTTTCGGAGCGTGAAAGCCGTGAATATAAAACGAGGAGATATATTTTATGCAGATTTAAGCCCTGTCATAGGCTCTGAACAAGGTGGTATACGCCCAGTTTTAATTGTTCAAAATAATATAGGAAATAGATTTAGTCCAACAGTAATCGCTGCAGCTATTACCAGCCAACATTCTAAAGCAAATTTACCAACACATATTTATTTGAATGCAGAGGGTAGTGGGCTAGCAAAGGATTCTGTAGTATTATTAGAGCAAATTAGAACGATCGACAAACGAAGATTAAAAGAAAAAATGGGTTGTTTAGATGGCGAATCAATGAATAGAGTAGATCAGGCGTTATCTATTAGCTTTGGTTTATCTAGTGATGATATACAAGAAGCTACATAGATAAAGAAAATATAATGAATCAAAGGAAGTGTTTCAAATTTGGAGAGACTAACATTAGAAGAGTTAATTACTATAAATGATTTACTTGAAGTTGAAAAAAATATTATCGCTAAATATGATTTCTTTATAAAAATATGTAAGGATCCGCAAGTGAAATCAAAATGTGAAAATTTTAGTGGAAAGCATAGAAACAATTACGATAGCATTTTAGATTGTTTAAAATAATGTAAGGTGATATAGTGGAAGATAAAAATGTATTAAATGATATGTTATTAACAGAAAAGTTTATGATTGCTATGTATTCACAAAGTGTAAATAAATGTGTTAACGACAAAGTGAGAGATGACTTGATAAGCGTTATTTACGATGAGTACAAAATGTGCTTTGAAATAATTGATGAGATAGAGAAACGTGGATACAGCTATAAAATTGATTTATTGCAAGATGAAATTAAAAATTTAATGAACTAAGTTGAGAAAAATGATACCAATCTGATTAGATTGGTATCATTTAATTATATTTGAAACATATAAATATGTTAAACATAGTTTTAAAACTTCATATATTATTGACTTATTTAAATTTTGTAGTAAAATAATCCTAGTTGTCGAATCTTTTGTAAAATTATCGAACTTGAAAATCGGAGTGTGTAATATGCTTTATTTTATTGTAAATCCTGTTTCCGGTAGTGGTTACGGTAAAAAAGCGTTAGAAAAAATCAAGAGTGTATTAATAGACAAAAATTTGGAATTTAAGATATTTGAAACTCAATATGCTGGTCATGCGACTCAACTTGCCAAAGAACTAAGTGAAATAGAAAATTGTGAGGTAATTGCAGCTGTTGGAGGAGATGGCACATTTGGTGAAGTATTGAATGGGATGGATTTGTCTATTCCTCTTTGTTTGATTCCAACAGGGACAGGTAACGATTTTGCCAGAAGCATAGGTATAGATTTTGATACAGCATTGCAGAGCATATTTGAAAAAAGTGAGAGTTTAGTAGATTATATAACTGTAAATGGCAGACGATGCTTGAATGTTGCAGGGACAGGATTTGACATACAGTTATTATTAAATGAAAGAAAGATAAGACGATTTATAAAAGGGAAAACAAGTTATTATTTAGCGTTAATAAAAACTATATTTTCGTTTAAGTTTCATAATGCTAAAATAGTTATTGACGATAAACATATTATTGAGACTCCTATTTTTATGATTGCAGTAGCAAATGGAAAGTATATTGGTGGTGGGATGCCGATATCATTGAATTCTATTCCTAATGATGGTGTTATGGATATTATAATTATAAAGCAAATGCCACGAATAGAAATTCCTAAAATGTTGATTAAATTTCTGCAAGGGAAGTTGCACGAAGAAAAAAAGTATGTAGAGGTTTATCATTGTGAAAAATTGAAATGCTTTTTAGATCCGCATACATATATGAATTTAGATGGAGAAATATTGGATATACTGCCTGTAGAGATAGAATTGAAAAAGGGAGGTGTAAAATTGTATGCAAATTGTTTAAAAAAAGAAGAAGATTTATACGAACAAGATATTAAAACAATATATGCTTAATGTTTATAGGATTTATTGAATAGTGCTAGAAAAACATAGGATAGTAATGAAACAAAAGTTTTTATGACAAAATTTAAATTATTATATAGAAGATCTACTATTTGTAAGAAGTAAAAAGGGAGTTAAAATCATCAAAGATAAGCAATACAATTTAAGTTTTATTCCAGCAATATTTCATTGAATTTCTTACACGATGCTCAAGATAAACTAAAATTAAATATAGAAAAATTAAGTAAATATCGAAAGTGTTAGCATCTTAACAACATATACATACAAATTACTTTTAATATATATTCTTATATAAATATAAGATAAGTATTGAAATATATGTATACCGACATTGTTTAAATACAAAGAAGTACTTTGCTTTACAATTTGTATGTTTTATGTTGTTATATTCTTATCTATTCTATCTATATATAAATGCCACTGTTTAATGTGGTGTGCTCTACTTTAAAGGTTTCCATGTTTTTAAATTAAAATACCTGCTGCTTATTGTATTATCTTATAACTTGAATATAATAACTTTTTAAAATTAAAATTGTATGATATAATCATTAATTATTATATTACATGTGTTGAGCTGGAGGCAATATGAATAAACTTTCAAATAAAAATACAATAAAAGAAATATTGAATAAACATGGATTTAATTTTTCTAAATCTTTAGGTCAAAATTTTCTTGTAAACCCTTCTATTTGCCCTAAAATGGCATTAGATTGCGTAAGAGATGGCATAAATAATGTATTAGAAATAGGTCCAGGAATAGGTATTTTAACTTATGAATTAGCTAAGGTTTCTAAAAAAGTTGTTTCAATTGAAATTGATAATAGATTGTTGCCTATATTAAGTGAAACATTGAGTGAATTTAATAATATCTGTATTATAAATAATGATGTATTAAAATTAGATTTAGATTACTTAATAAAGGAGAAATTTAAGGGTGAAGAAGTATCTGTTTGTGCTAATTTACCCTATTATATCACTTCACCAGTAATAATGAAACTTCTTGAATCTAAGCTACCCATACATTCTATAACAGTAATGGTTCAAAAAGAAGCAGCAGATAGAATATGTGCTTTGCCAGGTACTAGGGAATCAGGGGCAATAAGTATTGCAGTAAGGTACTATTGTGTACCGGAAATACTTTTCAAAGTATCTAAAGGCAGTTTTATGCCACCACCAAAAGTAGATTCTGCGGTTATAAGACTCAATGTGTTAAAAAATCCAACTGTTGATGTAGAAGATGAAAATTTATTTTTTAAAGTTATAAAGTCTGCTTTTATGCAGAGACGTAAAATGATTTTAAATTCTATATCATCCATATTTAAGATTGATAAATGTGTTGTGAGCGGCATATTGGTAAATTTAAATATATCAGTATTAGCTAGGCCAGAACAACTTGATTTAAAAGACTTTGCTAATATTGCAAATGAAATTTATAATTATAAAAGGAAGCAATAGTAAAAGTTGCTTCCTTTTTATACGTATATTTATTGTTTAATATATAAAAATATATTATATAAAAGGATTTAAAAAGGGAAATTATTTAAGGAGATTATATGTCAGTAGAAAATTTTAAACCTCAAAAAATTTACTATGAATTAGAGTCTTTATCTTATAAATTAGGAAAAGAATTATATGACAAATATAAAGATTTAGAATGGATTCCGATTGATAACCATAATAATATACCTATGTTTAGGAATAAGTCCAATAGTGAATTTGGAAAAATGAAAAAAAATCTAATAATAGCAATTAGAAAAACTCATAAGTACGTTTCAAATAAAAAGATATCAAATTTTTTGGTTCCTTATACATCTTCAGGATGTGCGGCTTCTTGCCTTTATTGCTATTTAGTGTGTAATTATAATAAATGTTCATATCTCAGAATTTTTGTAAATAGAGAACAAATGCTAACTAAATTAGTTAATACGTCGTTAAAGAGCGACAAATTATTGACGTTTGAAATAGGTAGCAATAGCGATTTGATATTAGAAAATACTCTTACAGGTAACCTTGAATGGACTATAGAGAACTTTGCTTTAAATGGAAAAGGCTTTATCACATTTCCTACAAAGTTTAGCATGGTTGACTCTCTATTAGGACTTAATCATAAAGGAAAAACTATAATTAGAATGAGTGTGAATCCTTATGATATAATTAAAAGCGTAGAATTTGGAACTTCTAATTTAAAAGACAGAGTAAATGCTATTAACAAACTTTGTGATAGTGGTTATATAGTAGGAATATTAATAGCCCCTGTTATAATGATAAATGAATGGGAACGTATGTATATAGAATTACTAGATTATTTGGAATGCTGGTTATCAGAAAAAGTAAAAAATTCTATGTCTATAGAAGTTATATTTATGACTTATAGTTATGTTAATAGAGTTATAAACATAAACGCATTTCCTAAAGCTATAGACTTATTTAATAGTAATTTAATGGTAGGAAAAGGGAGAGGAAAATATGGATATAAGCTATCAATAAAGGAAAGTGCAGGCGAGTTTTTAAGGAAAGAAATAACCAAACGATTTAAGAAAGCAAAGATTGCATATATAGTATAGCAAAAGTTTGTGTTAAATATTTAGATATAATGATATAACTCAATATAAATGAATTTTATATGATTGTACTTTTATTTGTTTAAATTCTATAATTATTTTAAGTTATAATTTCTGTATTGACAAAAATTATTTTTAGGTGTTATACTACTGAAAGAAAGATATAATATGTTTTTAAAATATATAGTTGGATTTTATCATTATTAAAGTTTATGTAAAGGATATTAATTAAATAATAAATGACTTATTATCCTATATTTGTTTTCAAATTATAATACTGAATATAATATTAAAATTATTAGGAGATGTAGAAATATATGAAATTGGTTAATATTGGTTTTGGAAGCATGGTTTCTTATGACCATATTGTTGTCATAGTTAATCCCGATTCTGCACCAATAAAACGCATAATTCAAGAAGCAAAAGATAAAAGCATGCTTATAGATGCTACATATGGGAGAAAAACAAGAGCTGTTATTGTTACAGATAGCGGACATGTCATTTTATCGGCTATTCAAACAGAAACTATAAGTAATCGGATTAATGGAAAAGGCTATGAGGAGGAGGAAAAAACTACAGATGCCGAGTAAGGGAATATTAATTGTGCTTTCTGGTCCTTCTGGTTCAGGAAAGGGAACAGTATTAAAAAAAATGCTTGAAAAAAGTATAGATATGAAATTGTCTATATCGGCGACTACAAGATCTCCAAGAGTTGGGGAAAAACACGGGGAAGATTATTATTTTATTTCTAAAGCAGAGTTTATTCAACTTATATCTAAAAATGAAGTTTTAGAGCACACAGAGTATTGTGAAAATTATTATGGGACTCCAACAAAACAAGTTAATGAGTGGCTAGAAAAAGGTAAAGATGTAGTTTTAGAAATAGAAGTGAATGGTGGAACACAAATTAAAAAGAAGTCTCCAAGCGCTATAAGTATATTTATATTGCCACCATCGCTTAAGGTATTAAGAGAGCGTCTTATTGCAAGAAAGACAGAATCTATTGATATTATAGAGAAGAGATTACAAATAGCACTGAAAGAAATTCAAGAAGCATATAATTATGACTATGTTGTTGTTAACGATTCTTTAGATGAATGTGTGGAAAAAATTTGTAGTATAATTAGTTTAGAGAAAAATAAACTAAAAGAAAAATTTAATATTATAAGAGAGGTATTGGAAAATGTATAAACCATCTATAGACAATATGTTATCAGGAAAAGAAAGTAGGTATTCACTTGTAGTTGCAGTGGCTAAGAGAGCAAGGGAGATCGCAGATGAAATAGAAAGAGAAGGAATAATAGAAGAAGAAAAACCAGTTTTGATGGCTATCGAGGATTTTAAAAAGCATAAATATGAAATTTTGGAACCGGAAATTAACAATTAAATATAAAATACTGTTTTATGGAGAATAAAATGCAGTTTAAATTAATTGCTAAAGTTGCGATTGAAAAGGTAGGATATCACTTCGACAAGGAGTATACATATCTGATTCCCAAAGAATTAGAAAAGAATGTAATTAAAGGTTGCCGTATAATTGTTCCATTTGGAAATGGAAATGCAACTAGGCAAGGTATTGTGTTATCTGTAGAATCTTTTAATGAAGATACTAATGGTATAAAATCTATTGTGGCGGTGCTTGATGAAGCACCGCTTATTAATGATGAGTTATTGGATATGGCTAGTATAATGAAAAATATGTATTTCTGTACTTATTATGAAGCATTTAAAGTTATTTTACCAGTAGGGATAAATTTCAAGTTTATTGAATCATATAGTGCAAATGTAGAATTTATAGAACCATTAGAAAGATATTCTATTGAAAATAGTATAATTGAATATCTTAATAAACATAAAAAACCTGTAAAAAAGGATAAGTTAATAAAAGATTTAAATTTATATGACGATAGTAAATTGATTGCAAATATGGTAAGTTTAGGATACATTGAAAAACACAAGGAAAGTGTTAGAAAAGTTAATGATGCAAAGCTAAAAATGGTTTGCTTGAAAAATAATAATTTACTTAATGATAATGTTAAACTTTCCAAGAAGCAAGGTGAAGTTTGTGAATTGCTTCAATCAGGAGGGGCAATCTCTGTAAAAGATTTATGCTATGTTTTAAATATTTCTGAATCAGTTATAAAAGCACTTTCTAAAAAGGGCATTGTAGAGGAATTCGAAGAAGAAATATATAGAAGTCCAATAAAAGATGAACTTTATAATTTTAATGAGGAAAATATAATTTTAAATGAGGAACAGATAAAGGTTTACAATTCATTGCACAATGATTATATTAAAGGTGGTGCTCTAGTATCTTTATTATATGGGGTTACCGGAAGTGGAAAAACATCAGTATTTATGAAACTAGTAGATGATGTTTATAAGGATAAAAAAGGCATAATAGTTATGGTTCCAGAAATATCATTAACACCAAAACTAATAGAGATTTTTAAATCAAGATATGGAGGAAGTGTAGCTGTTTTTCATAGCTCATTATCTTTGGGGGAACGATTGGACGAATGGAAACGAGTAAATAATGGATTAGCAACTATTGTTATTGGAACCCGGTCTGCAATATTTGCACCATTGAAAAATATAGGATTAATAGTACTTGACGAAGAACATGAATATACTTATAAATCTGATTTTTCTCCTAGATTTCATGCTAAAGACATTGCTAGCGTGAGAATAAATTATCATAAAGGTTTGTTATTGTTATGCTCTGCAACTCCTTTGGTAGAAGATTACTACAAGGCTAACAACGGAAAATATTCACTTTACAAATTATCATCTAGATATGGTGGGGCAACACTCCCAAAAGTTGAAGTAATAGACATGAATAGCGAAAGAGAAGGAGGTAATCATAGTTTATTTAGCAGAAGACTTATCCAAGAGTTGCATAATAATGTTATTAATGGAAACCAATCTATACTACTTCTTAATAGGAGAGGATATAACACATTTGTCTCGTGCAGGATGTGTGGTAATGTTGTAGTATGTCCAAATTGCAGTGTGTCAATGACTTATCATAGAACTAATAATAAGTTAATATGTCACTATTGTGGTTATTCGATAAACTATATAGAAGAGTGTCCTAATTGCCATGAAAGAGAATTATCTTATAAGGGTCTGGGTACTCAGAGAATAGAAGATGAATTAAAAACAATAATGCCAAATACCAAGGTGCTGAGGTTAGATGCAGATTCTACAACTGAGAAATTTTTTTATGAAAAAGAGTTAAAAAGTTTTTCTAGGGGAGAATATGATATAATGATAGGTACTCAGATGGTTGCAAAAGGGTTAGATTTTCCAAATGTAACAATGGTTGGGGTTCTTTTAGCAGATCAATCCCTTTACAATCAAGATTATAGAAGTTATGAAAAAACATTTTCATTATTAACTCAAGTAGTAGGTAGAGCAGGACGGGGAAAGTTGGGAGGTAAAGCTATTATACAAACATTTACTCCAGAAAACTCAATAATCAGTTTAGCGGCTTCTCAAAATTATGATGAATTTTATAGAGATGAATTAAAAATGAGAAAGGCATTACTGTATCCTCCATTTGCAGATATTTGTATAGTTGGATTTGTTTGTGGTGAAGAAAGAAAAGTTGCTTGTGCATCAAAAGGATTTTTTAATATGTTTAAAGAGAATGCTATAAGATATTATAAAAATCTCCCATTAAGAATTTTAGGGCCATCGCCTGCTTCAATTGTAAAGGTAAATGATAAGTATAGATATAAAATAATAATAAAATTTAGAAACAGTAAGATGTTTAGGCAGCTAATGTCGGAAACAATCATAACCTTTAATAGAGATAAAAAATTTAAGGGAGTATCTGTTTTTGTAGATATTAATCCAGATAGAATAATGTGATCAGGAGGTTTGTAGTTTATATGGCAATAAGAAATATTGTAACAGAAGGCGATGAAATACTAAGAAAGGTATGTCGTAAAATAGAAAAATTTGATGATAAATTAAAGGAATTATTAGAAGATATGGCTGAAACGATGTATAATTCTAACGGAGTAGGTTTAGCAGCGCCGCAAGTAGGGTTATTGAAAAGAATAGTAGTAATAGATGTAGGAGAGGGTCTAATAGAGCTTATAAATCCTGTTATAATAGAAAAGTCTGGGGAGCAAAGAGAAGTAGAGGGGTGCCTTTCGATTCCTGGCGAATATGGAATTACTATAAGACCCATGAAAGTAACTGTTGAGGCACAAGATAGAAATGGCAATTACTTTCAAGTGAAAGGAGAAGGGTTATTGGCAAGGGCGTTTTGTCATGAGATAGATCATATAGATGGTATATTATTTAAAGATAGAGTTGTTAGGATGCTAGATAAATCTGAATTGAATTAGAGAAGGTGATATTTTGAACATATTATTTATGGGAACTCCTGAATTTGCAGTGCCAAGTTTGAAGAAGATAATTTTTTCTAAGCATAATATAGTAGGTGTCTTTACTCAACCCGATAAACCAAAAGGTAGGGGATATAAGCTTAGTTTTCCGGCAGTGAAAGAAGAAGCTTTAAAGCAAGATATAAAAATTTATCAACCACCAAGGATAAAAGATTTAGAAGTTATAAATGTTATTAAAGAATTAAACCCAGATGTTATTGTAGTTGTAGCATATGGAAAAATATTACCAAAGGAAATTATAAAGTTTCCTAAATATGGTTGTATTAATGTACATGCATCCTTACTACCAAAGTATAGAGGAGCTGCACCAATACAATGGAGTATCATTAATGGAGAGAAAATAACGGGTATTACTACAATGTATATGAATGAAGGCCTAGATACAGGAGACATCATATTAAAAAAGAGTGTAGAAATAGAAGATAATGAAACATCACATGAACTTAGTAATAAACTTTCTATGATGGGTGCAAATTTACTATTGGATACATTGGAACTAATAGATAGTGGAGGATTAAATCGTATAAAGCAAAATGATGAAGATGCTTCTTATGCACCTATGATTGACAAGTCGTTATCTTGGATAGATTGGAATAAATCAGCTAAAGAAATTCATAATTTGGTAAGAGGATTGAATTCATGGCCATCAGCTATTACAAAAATAAATGGAAAAATTTTTAAAATCCATAGAACAAAAATATGTGAGGAAAAAATAGAGAATGAAGAATCAGGAAAAATAATATCGATTTCGCCTTTGGTAGTATCATGTGGTTATAATACATCGCTAGAAATAATAGAATTACAATGTGAAGGGAAAAAAAGGATGTTATCAAGTGATTTTTTAAGAGGTCATAAATTAACAATAAATACAAAATTAGGAGAATAAACTATGTACTCAATATATTATTTTGATTATACTTATTTTATACTTGTAATACCAGCTTTACTATTATCAATTTATTCACAGATTAAAGTACAGTCTACATTTAAAAAATATTCACAAGTAAGAAGTTCACGAAATATTACTGCATCTGAAGCGGCTCAAAGAGTATTAAGTCAAAATGGAATAACAGATATTAAAATTGAACATGTTAGAGGAAACTTAACTGATCATTTTGACCCTAAAAATAAGGTTATAAGATTGTCAGACAGTGTTTATAACAGTACATCTGTTGCAGCGGTTGGTGTTGCTTGTCATGAAGCGGGGCATGCAGTACAAAATGCTATTGGATATATGCCTATTAAAATTAGAAGTGCTATGGTTCCAATTACGCAATTTAGTTCAAAATTAGCATTTCCCTTAATCTTTATAGGATTATTATTACCAACTAATTTTGATTTTATGGTTTATTTAGGAATAATTTTGTTTGGTGTTGCTGTTTTATTTGAAGTTATAACGCTGCCTGTTGAATTTGATGCTAGCAATAGAGCAATAAATGCACTTGAATCTAGTTATATACTGTATGATCAGGAATTAACAGGAGCTAAGAAGGTTTTGAGAGCTGCTGCATTAACATATTTAGCTTCTATGCTTGCATCTTTAGCATCATTAATTAGATTTATTGTTATAGCAGGAAATAGGCGTGGTAATAACAGATGAAAAATTCTAGATTGGTTGTATTATCAGCTTTAATGTGTATAGATTTAAATAAATCTTATTCAAATATTATTATAAATAATGAAATTGAAGGTGCAGGACTTAATAAAAAAGATGCAGCATTGGCTTCTTGTATTTTTTATGGAGTTTTAGAACGTAGGTTAGAATTGGATAATATTATATCAAGGCATTCAAATATTAGCTTAAAAAAAATAGACACTAGTATCTTAAATATTCTTAGAATGGGAATATACCAAATTTTATATATGAATAAAATACCAAATTCAGCAGCTGTTAATGAATCGGTGAAATTAACAACACTAGTTAAGAAGCGAAGTGCATCGAGTTTTGTAAATGGCATACTAAGGAATGTTGAAAGAAATGCAGATGAAAGTTATTTACCCAATAAAATAAAGGACAGGCTTGGCTACTTAAGTATTAAATACTCAACACCAACTTGGATAATTAAAATGTGGGATAATTTTTATGGAGAAGACTGTTGTGAAAAATTATTGCAATCAATGTTAGATACACCTCCCGTTATTGCAAGAGTAAATACATTAAAGATATCTGCAGATAAATTAATTGAACATTTGAAAGATTATAATGTATTTGCTGAAAAATTAAAATTAGAGAATGCACTTTTAATAAATGGGATAGGCAGTATACGTAAATTAGAACCATTTTTAAAAGGATATTTTCATATTCAAGATTTATCATCTCAAATTTGTTGTAATATTTTAGATCCCGTAGAAGGCGAAACAGTAGTTGATGTTTGTGCTGCACCAGGGGGAAAATCTTTTACTATAGCGCAAATGATGAACAATAAGGGAAAAATTTTGTCTTTTGATTTGCATAAATCTAAAGTAGAGCTTGTTTCTAGTGGAGCAAAGAGATTGGAAATATCAATTATTAACTCTAGTGTTAGGGATGCTTCGAAAAAAGATAATAACTTATTTAAAGCAGATAAAGTCCTGTGTGATGTACCATGTTCAGGACTAGGTATAATAAGAAGAAAACCAGAGATTAAGTATAAAGATAAGGCAGAACTTGAAAAGTTACCAGATTTGCAATATAATATACTTTGTAATTCAGAAAAATTTGTTAAAGAAGAAGGCATACTTGTTTATTCTACCTGCACATTAAATCAATATGAAAATGGTAAGATAGCAGATAAATTTTTAAATGAGTATAAAAATTATGAGCCTTTTAATATTAACTTACCTTGTGGGATTGAAAGAGGAATAAATGAGCCTCGAAATCAATTAACGCTTATGCCATATATAAATGGTACGGATGGCTTTTTTATAGCTGCTTTTAAAAAACGGAGTTGATATATTGAATTTGATAGATGTAAAATCTATGTATTTAGATGAATTAGCAGAAGATTTCAACTATATAGGGTACCCTAAATATAGGGCTAAACAAGTATATAGATGGATATATAAAGGGACAAAAGACTTTAATGGAATGCTAGATTTGCCTATATCTACGAGAAAGGAACTTGCAAATAGGTATTATATTTCTTGGGTTGACATAGAAAAAAAGTTGGTTTCGAAAATTGATGGAACTAAAAAATATTTATTTAAATTAAGAGATGGTGAATACATAGAATCTGTATTAATGAAATATAAACATGGATACTCTATATGTATATCAACACAAGTAGGTTGCAAAATGAAATGTAGTTTTTGTGCTACTGGTAAGAGTGGATTTTCTCGAAATCTTTTACCATCTGAAATGGTATCACAAATTCAAGCAGTTCAAGAAGACAATGATATTAGAATTTCTAATATTGTATTAATGGGTATGGGCGAACCATTAGACAATTATGATAATGTAATAAAATTTTTAAAGCTGGTTAGCTGTAATGAAGGGCTTAATATAGGAATGAGACATATATCTTTATCAACTTGTGGAGTTGTAGATAAGATTTATAAACTAGCAGAAGAAAAATTGCAGTTAACATTATCGGTATCCTTGCATTCATCTATTAATGAAACACGAAGTAAATTAATGCCTATAAATAAAAAATGGGATTTGGACTGTTTACTGGAAGCATGTAGATTTTATATATATAAAACTAATAGAAGGATATCGTTTGAATATTCAATGATAAATGGTATAAACGATAGCGAAGAGTTTGCAAATAAACTTGCTTATAAACTTAAAGGTATGCTATGTCATGTAAATTTAATACCTATCAATAATGTAAGTGGAGTTAAATATAAAAAGAGTAATTTTAGGAATTTAAATAAGTTTGTTAAGATTCTTGAAGAGAATAAAATTAATGCAACTATAAGGAGAACTTTAGGTTCAGATATAAATGCTTCTTGTGGCCAATTAAAGAGGAATGTTTAATGTTATAGTAAGGAGGCTAATAGTTTTGTTATTGTTTAGTAAAAGTGATATAGGTCTTGTTCGAAAATCTAATCAAGATAGTTTTTATTGTTCTCTTATTTTTGATGATGTAGTATTAGGTGTTGTGTGTGATGGAATGGGAGGAGCTAATGCAGGAGATATTGCAAGCGAAGTAGCTGTAAATAAGGTAGTTGAGAATATAAAGTTGAATTATTGTAATGATATGAAAGAGTCGGATATAAGATCTTTACTAATTAGTTCGATTAAACTTGTAAATACTAATATATATGACATGTCTTTAATCAATGAAGAATATAGTGGAATGGGGACTACTATAGTTGTAGCACTTGTTGTGAGAAATATAATTTACATTGCTTATGTTGGAGACAGTAGAGCGTATATAATAAATAGTGAAAGGATTTCACAAATTACAACAGATCACTCAGTAGTACAAGAAATGGTAAAAGATGGTAGGATAACATCTGAAGAAGCGATTAACCATCCTAAAAAAAATATAATAACAAGAGCATTAGGGGTTTCTGCAAAAGTAGAAGTAGATTACTTAAAAGAGTTTATAAATAAAGATGAGTTTTTAATGATATGTACTGATGGCTTAACAAACCACTTAACTTCTCGAGAAATATATGATGTTTTTTTTGAATACAATAAAAATGAAAAAAGTATACCTGATGTTCTAATTTCGAGGGCAAAGCAGTCTGGAGGACAAGATAATATTACGGTTATTGTTATAAAGAATGACATGTTTTAGGAGTTGAATAATATGGATAAATATGCCGGAAAAAGATTGGATGGTCGTTATGAAATTCATGAATTGATTGGTATAGGTGGTATGGCAATCGTCTATCGTGCTTATGATACTGTAGAAGACAGAATAGTTGCTATTAAAATACTAAAAGAAGAATACCTTGACAATAAGGACTTTATAAGAAGATTTAAAAATGAGTCTAAAGCTATTGCTATATTAAGACACCCTAACATTGTAAAAGTTTATGATGTAAGCTTTGGAGATAAAATACAATATATTGTAATGGAATATATAGATGGTATTACGCTGAAAGAGTATATAAATCACCAACATAACATAAAGTGGCAAGAAGCAATACATTTTACAGCACAGATTTTAAAAGCATTGGAACATGCACATGCAAAAGGAATTGTCCATAGGGATATTAAACCACAAAATATTATTCTATTGAAAGACGGAACAATAAAAGTCACTGATTTTGGGATAGCACGCTTTTCAAGAAATGAAACAAGAACGATGTCTGCAATGGCTATAGGTTCGGTGCATTATATAGCTCCCGAACAAGTTAGAGGAGAAATAACGGATGAAAAGGCAGATATTTATTCTGTTGGTGTAATTTTATATGAAATGCTTACAGGAAGCTTGCCTTTTGAAGCTGATAATGCTGTTTCGGTTGCAATAATGCAATTGCAGAATCAACCAAAGTTCCCTAGAGAAATCAATGAAGACATACCATTTGGATTAGAAGAAATAACATTAAAAGCAATGCAAAAAGAACCTATGAATAGGTATAACTCAGCCGCTCAAATGTTAGATGATATTAGGAGGTTTTTAGATAATCCTAGCATTCATTTTAATTATGAATATTTTGTTGATAATAATCAGACGAAATATATAGATATATCTAGTATAAAAGGGCCGAAACCAGAAAAAGAATATGATGATAATTATGAATATGAAGATGAAGTTGAAACAAAAAAGAAAAAGAAGTCAATGTTGATTATGGGAGGAATAGCAATTGCTGTTGTTATATTTGCATTAATGGTTATATTGGGAGCAATATTTAAATCTTGTAGTGTAACATCTGCTAAAGATGTAGATGTTCCAGACTTTATAGGGATGAAATTATCTGATGTGCAAAATAACCCTGAGTATAAATTTAATTGGAATGTAGAAAACGTATATGATTCTAATCAGCCTGAAGGAGTTATAATAGATCAATCACCCAAAAGTGGAACCAAAAAAGTTAAGGAAGGAGCAACTATTACATTAAAGGTTAACAGCTCGGGAACATTAATTTCAGTTCCTAATGTTAAAGGTCTTACACAAGAAGTGGCGACAGCGAGAATTAAAGAAGCAGGATTTGAGTGTGAAGTTTTAGGAATATATGACAATGAAACTGCACAAGGGATTGTAAAAAATACAGATCCTCAAGGAGGAACAAAAGCAGTAGCAAGTACAGTTATAAAAGTTTTTGTTAGTAAAGGTGCCCAAGAGAATAAAGTGAGAGTTCCAGATGTAATTAACAAAACTTTAGCCGCAGCTAAGGAAGAACTTGTGTCGCAGGGATTAAGAATATCTGATAAAATTATAACGGAAAAAAGTGATAAACCCAAAGACACAGTTATAGCTACAGATCCATTACCAGGGGTAGAAGTTAACGAAGGAACAGCTGTACAGGTAACTATAAGTTCAGGAGAAGCAACAGAAAAAAATTTAGTTATAGATGTTTACTTGCCTTCTAATATAAAAGAACAAGTAACTTTGACAGTATATGTTGATGGGGTTTATGATTCATCTAAAAAGGTAGTCCCGGAATATAATAATATTTATAGCCTTTCTGTAAAAGGAACAACTGGAACAAAAAAAATAAATGTAGACTTAAATGGTAATCAATATAGAGTTTATAGCGCAGATTTTGATTCCTTAACGGTTAAAACGATAGCAGAGTATCCATTTATAGAAAGTACGTCCTCTGGAACAGGTGGATCAACAATATGATTTTGATAGAAGGATTGATTATAAAGGGTATAGGAGGCTTCTACTATGTAGAAGCCTCTGATAAAATATATGAGTGTAAGGCAAAAGGAATATTTAGAAAGAATAATCAAAAGCCTATGGTAGGAGATAGGGTAATTATTTCTATATTGGATGATGGTTTTGTATTTATAGATAAAATAATGGAAAGAAAAAATAATTTTATTAGGCCGCCAATTGCAAATGTAGACCAATTAGTAATTTTATCGTCGGTGTGTGATCCTTACCCTAATTTTTATGTGATAGATAAAATGATATCATTGTCTTGCTATAAAGGGATAAAGCCAATATTGATTATTTCTAAAGTAGACTTAAATGATGCAAATGATATTATAGGAGTTTATAAAAGGTCATCTATTGACATAATAGAATTCTCTTCAGTTACAGGTCAAGGGATAGAAAAAGTAAAAAAATTGCTTGAGAATAATGTAACAGCAATAATTGGTAATTCAGGTGTTGGTAAGTCCACATTATTAAATTGTATAAATCCTGAATTTAGTATAGAGACAGATAAAATTAGTTATAAGTTAGGACGAGGAAAGCATACAACCAGAAATGTAGAATTCTACAAAGTTAATAATGGCTATGTAGCTGATACTCCAGGATTTTCTACAGTTGATATAGGCAGATATGAAACTATAAAAAAAAATGAACTGCAATTTTGCTTTAATGAATTTTTGCCACTTATTAATAAATGTAAATTTAAATCTTGTACTCACACTAAGGAAACAGGTTGTAAAGTTATCGAAGAAGTAAAGAAAGGTAATATACATCCTTCTAGATATAACAGTTATATAAAAATGTATGAAGAAGTTAAAGATTTAAAAGAATGGAATATAAAGTAGATTTAGATTTTAATATATGTATTATTAGTATCACATATTATTATTTATTGTATATAATGTAAGTAAGACTTGGAATGTTTCAGTTCTTGGTTATACTTATAAAGCATTGGCGGTGAAGAGTCACATGTGTGGTTATCGTCGGCAAGGACAGTTAGCACTTGTTTTTGGCCTGGGGCTGATATTTTCATTTTTTTTCCCAGAGAGATTTATCATTACTATGGTAGCTATAATAATGGTAGTATTAGCAATATCGCTAATAAAATGCTAGATTATAATTGGAGGGAGCAATATGAAAGTTGTTTTAGTTAAAAGCCCTAAGGTATTAGGTTTCTTTCTTAGGAAGGTATTTCATATAAAAAAAGAGAATAAATAGACTATTTTTTAACATTAATGCTTTACTATTTTAAATGATAGCCTATAAATGACTTTAAGACCTCTAAAAGTTTGTAAAAACTAAACTTTTAGGGTCTTATTAAAAATGTATAATCATTTTTAAATAAAAGTAGTAGGAGCATTAGACATATTAGAATTAGAGTATATTTATTCCAAAGCTAATACATAATTTTGAAATATTTTCTTCACCTACTCCATATATGAGGCACATATCATATCCTAGGTAATCAACAAATTCTGACTTTAATTCGTCAGAATCTTCTGAGAATAACTCCATTAAGGTTTTCTCATGCTCTAATATATCATCAATGTTAATATTAATACCATATTTGTTTGCTATAGGAATGAAGTTTTCTTTAAAGAACTCAATTTTTTCATCTTCGTCAGCTTCATTAGGAAGGAAATTTAAAAAGTCTTCAAGTTCATTTCTAAAGCTTATATCAGCATTTTCAAATTCTTCTTGCAGGCTTTTATTATTTTTTATTTCATCGTAGAAATCTTTAATATTTTGGTTTAACATTATAGTACCTCCTACTCTTTTGTCGTTATTTAATATAAATTATAGAGATATTATACGATATTTGGTTTATTATGTCAAGAGAATTTAAATTGTTTGTAATTTATATCAAAATGTATTTTAATTGTAAGTAAAAAATACAGCGTTTGCAAGTTTATTATTTTTTAAATATTAAGGCGATATCGTTATGAATATTAACATAGAATATAATTGATTATATTTTATTTAGTAATCTTTATAATTATTTATTAAAGATGAATCTTTACCAGTTTATTTTTACCATCTTTTATTTATAAATTCAGAAGAATAATAAATAATATTACTATTGACAGTATTATATAGTTTATAGTATAATAATTTTTGTATGGTATATATGTATAACCCCTGCCTTTTGGCGGATGGGAGGGAAATATGTGGCTGAAATTAGAATTAAAGATAATGAGACTTTAGATAGCGCTTTAAGGAGATTTAAGAAACAGTGTGCACGAGCTGGAGTTATAGCAGAAGTTCGCAAAAGGGAAGCTTATGAAAAACCTTCAGTTAAGCGTAAAAAAAAGTCGGAAGCAGCTCGTAAACGTAAGTTTAAATAATGTTTATGTTCTGTAATTTAAGCGGGCAATATGCCCGCTTTTTTAGTTTGATTATAATTATCTTTAATAATAATTAATCATATACATATTTTATATATTTATATTGTGAGGTGAAAATATGTCGTTGCTATATCCATCATATGCTTTTACGTTTGTAACAGATGTTAGTTTTGAACTTTTGGAAAAATTAGGGATAGATCTTATACTTCTAGATGTTGACAATACATTGTCTGAACATGGTTCACAAATACCCTTTGAAGGTGCTATTGAATGGACTGATATGATAAAAAGCAAAGGAATTCCTATTATTATTGTATCTAATAATTTTAAAAGTAGGATAAAGCCATTCGCAAAAAAATTTGATTTACCATTTGTTAGTTTAGCATTAAAACCTCTACCTATAGGTTTTAACAAAGCTAAAAGGTTGTTTAATAAAAAAGCAGAAAATATTTTAGTAATTGGTGATCAAATATTTACAGATATATTAGGTGCTAACCTTGCAGGTATGAAATCGATATTGTTGGAGCCTATAGTAATTGAAAAGCAGTTAAACATAAGATTTAAAAGAATGTTAGAAAAACCTATAAGAAACAAAATAAAATTAAATAATTAAAATAAGTTTTTAGGGGACTTAATTATGAAAAATAAAAAAATTTTATTGCTGTTAGGACCAAACTTGAATATGGTTGGAGTTAGAGAAAAAATTATATATGGGACTGAATCGGCGGATAATATAAAAGAGCAAATAATATCTTATGCATATAATATAGGATTGGATGTAACAATTTTTCAATCTAATTGGGAAGGTGCATTAATAGATAAAATACATGAATCTGTAGATGATTTCGAAGGCATTATAATAAATGCAGGTGCTTTAACACACTATAGCTATGCATTAAGAGACGCAATAGCCTCTGTGAGGTTACCCTTTATAGAGGTTCATATGTCTAACATATATTCAAGAGAGGAATTTAGGCATAAATCTGTTATAGCTGATGTGTGCGTAGGGCAAATTTCAGGTTTTGGAAAAAATAGTTACTTTTTATCATTAAATGCAATGAAAGAATTGATAAAATTATAATTTTTTATTATAATTGTTGTATGAAGGAAGGCTTAAAATATGAAACCTAATATTGAATTGCTGTTAAATAAAATTTTAAAGAATGAGCCTAATGGAGCAGCTTTGGTATATAGTGGTATTAATAGATTATACTTTTCTGGTTTTAGCTCATCAGAAGGAGTTATTTTTATATCTAAAAAAGGAGCATATCTTTTAGTTGATTTTAGATATTTTGAGTCTGCTAAAATTGAAGTGAAAGACTTAGAAGTGGTGCTTTTTAATAATTTGAGAGAAAATTTAAAAGAATTGGTTGAAGGAACAGGCATAAATAAAATTTTTTTAGAAGGAAATAATATAAGTTTTTCTAAAGCTATGTATTTTAAAGAATTATTTAATGATTTAAATATAGAATCTATTATGGATGGGACTTTGGATGAATTTATAAACGAAATGAGAATGATAAAAACTCCTGAAGAAATAAAAAAGATAAAAGAATCTCAGAGACTTACAGATGAAGCTTTTGATTATATTATAAAAAAAATAAGAGTAGGTATGTCTGAAAAAGACATAGCACTTGATATAGAATATTTTATTAGAAAAAATGGTGCGCAAAAAGTAGCGTTTGATTTTATAGTTTTGTCTGGGAAAAAAACATCTATGCCGCATGGCGTTCCAGGCGATAACAAAATACAATGTGGAGATTTTTTAACTATGGATATAGGTTCTGTAGTAGATGGGTATCATAGCGACATGACAAGGACAGTTGCAGTTAAAAGTGTTGATGAAGAAAAAGAAAATATTTATAATGTTGTACTAAGTGCCCAACATGCAGCTATAGAGGCTGTAAAACCAGGAATAAAGTGTAAAAATGTCGATAAAGCAGCTAGAGATATTATATATAATAAAGGATTTAAAGGATGCTTTGGACATTCAACTGGTCATAGTTTAGGGTTAGAAATACATGAAAGACCTTCATTTTCAATTAATGATAATACTATTTTAAGTGAAAATATGGTTATGACAATAGAGCCAGGTATATACATTGAAGATAAATTTGGAGTTAGAATAGAAGATATGGTAGTTGTTAATAAAAATGGATATGAAAATATAACAAAGTCGCCAAAGGAACTAATAATTATTTAAAAATTATAATGAGATGTATTGCAAAAATTTTTAAATTAATATAGAATATATCGTGTATAATTTATATTGGAGGATAAAACAATGATATCAGCTGGGGATTTTAGAAACGGTATAACATTTGAAATGGATGGAAATGTATATTCTATTATTGAATTTCAACATGTAAAGCCAGGAAAAGGTGCAGCGTTTGTTAGGACTAAATTGAGAAATGTTATTTCAGGCAGTGTTACTGAAAAAACTTTTAATCCAAATGATAAGTATCCGACAGCATTTATAGAAAGACGTGAAATGGAATACTTATATAATGATGGTGAATTATATTATTTTATGGATAATGAAACATATGAGCAAACTCCTATTAACTCAGATGTTTTAGGGGACAACTTTAAGTTTGTGAAAGAGAATATGGTTTGCAAAGTGTTGTCTTATAAAGGTAATGTATTTGGTGTAGAGCCACCATTGTTTGTCGAACTAAAAATAACTCAAACAGATCCTGGATTTAAGGGGGATACAGCAACTAATGCGACAAAACCAGCAGTTCTTGAAACAGGTGCAGAAATTAAAGTACCTTTATTTATAGAAGAAGGGGAAGTAATTAGAATAGACACTAGAACAGGGGAATATATGGAACGAGCTTAGTTTTAAATTGCAGATAATGATAGAATAATATTATTTAAGGAGGTTAACTTTATGACTATTACAGAAAAAGTAGCATATGTTAGAGGTTTAGTGGAAGGACTAAAATTGGAAAAAGATAAAAAAGAAACAAAAATTATTATGGAAATTATTGATGTTCTTGATGATATGGCGCTCACTGTTTCAGATATTGAGGAAGGATATAATGACGTTTGTGATCAGCTAGATGCAGTTGATGAGGATTTATATTTATTAGAAAAAGAATGTTATAATGAAGACAGTTGTTGCTGTGATGAAGATGAAGATATATTTTATGAGGTAACTTGTCCATCGTGCAAAGAAACAACTTGTCTTTCAGAAGATATACTATTAAAAGGTGGAATAGATTGCCCAAATTGTGGAGAATCTTTGGAATTTGATTTAGAGGGTATTTGTAATTGTGAAGACAATTGTGATGATGACTGCGATTGTGGATGTAAAGATTAATAAATATTTAGTAGTTATTATTTAAAACCGTTTATGCTTTTTGCATAAATGGTTTTAATATTCCATACTTTAAAAATAACTAGCATTGAATTTATAAGTAGGCTATTTTTATGTGGGGATAATATATGAAAAGATATAAATTATTAAATTTTATATTTTTGATAGTTGCATTATTTAGTTTTGCTTTTCTTATATATGTTAATATTAAAGTTTATTATAGTGATTTTAAAGAAGAAAATAGTGTCTTAATAGCTGCATTAAAGGGTCCAACCGGTTTGGGAATGTTAAAGCTTGTAGATGATGAAACTGATAAAAATAATTTAAGCAAGTATGATATATCGCTATATTCTGAGCCATCTCAAATTATTGCATTACTTTATAATAATGAAACAGATATAGCTACTTTGCCAGTAAATGTTGCGTCAATGTTGTATAATAAAATGGATGGATTGCATATACAGATGTTAGCAATTAATAGTTTAAGTAATTTATATGTAATTTCAGATGAGTATATAGAAGAGGTAGCAGATTTGAAGAGTAAGGATATATACATTTCAGGCAAAGGTGCAACCCCGGAGTTTATGCTGAATTATTTATTAATGTTTAATAATATTGTTTCTAAAAAGGATATAAATGTATTTTATAAACCTAGTAATGTTGAATTGTCTACAGAATTGTCTATAGGGAGTGTTCATACAGGCATTTTGCCCGAGCCATTTGCTACAAAGGTACTTAGTAAAAATAGTAGGATGAAAATTGTTTTAAACGTTGCTGATGAGTGGAAAAAAACGTTTGGAGATAAAAGTGTTATTCCAATGGGGTGTATAGTTTCTAGGAAGGAATTTATAGATGGTAATGGTAAGATTATTAAGGAATTTCTTAGCAAGTACTGTGAATCTATAAATTATGTTATTAACAACGTTAATGAATCAGCATATCTTGCTGAAAAATATAATATTATTGACGAAAAAACAGCGATAAAAGCAATACCGAAATGTGATATTGTATACATAGATGGAGATGAAATGATAAACATTACAAGCAATTTTTTAAAAATACTTCTTAAACAAGATCCTAAAATCATAGGGGGATATTTACCCAATGAAAATTTTTATTATAAACCATAAAAAATATGTTAAAGATATATTAAATAAATTATTAATATACTTTTTTTGGATATTTATATGGTATTTAATATATTTAATATTAAGCCAAGAAATTTTAGTACCATCGCCTTTCCAAGTGTTAAAAAGATTAGTACATTTAGTTGCTACTCTTGAATTTTGGCTAATATTGAATTACACTATAATAAGAATGTTGATAGGCTTTTTAATAGCCGTTTTTGCCTCTTTAACATTCGCAATATTGACTTCTTTAAGTTATAATTTAAGTATTGTTATAAATCCACTAATACATGTGATAAAATCTACACCAGTTATTTCTTTTATAGTTATAGCTCTTATTTTAATGAAGTCGAATGGTGTCCCTATTTTTATATCATTTTTAGTGTCATTTCCTATTATGTATAGCTGTTTATATCAGGGAATATTACAAGTAGATTTAAAGTTACTAAATATGTCTAAAGTATTTTATTCGAGCAAAATAAACATATTGAAAAAAGTATATATTCCTTCAGTATTACCATTTTTTATTTCAGCTTGTTCGACTGCAATTGGAATGGCATGGAAGGCAGAGGTAACAGCAGAGGTTATTGCAAATACTAGATATTCCATTGGAGAAAAATTATATGAGTCTAAGATATACATGGATACAGTTGATTTATTCGCTTGGACCATATCTATAATTTTTATAAGTATTACTATGGAAAACATTGTTTTAAGTGTTATTAATAAATGTTTTAATAAGTATATGAATTATAAAATTCGAATATAGAAATTAGCCTTAATAATAAAAAAGAGGATAAAATATGCCTATATTAGTTAAAAACATTAGTAAAAGTTTCAATCAAAAGGTTATAATTAAAGACTTGTCTATTGAATTACCGGATAAAGGGAAAATATGCTTTTTTGGCAAAACGGGTATTGGAAAATCTTTATTTATGGATATATTATCAGGGCTTTGTACACCAGATAATGGTTGTATAACTGGATTAGAAAATAAAAAAATTTCAGTTGTTTTTCAAGAAGACCGATTATTACCTTGGTTAACAGCATTAGAGAATATAAGAAGCGTAATGTGCAAGAGAAAAAAGTGTCTATGTCAAGATTTATTGAAAAATATAGGTATGCAAAATTATGCTGATAAATTTCCAGATGAATTAAGTGGAGGTATGAGAAGAAAAATTGCAATTGCAAGAGCGCTAGCTCATGAAGGCGATGTTTTATTATTAGATGAACCATTTAACGGTTTAGATTATGAAAGTAAAAATAGGATATTTGACATAATATATGAATATTCATCTTCTCGTTTGAGTATATTAGTTACTCATAACGCTGAAGAAGCAATAAAATTTTCAGATAAGATTTATATTTTTGGTAATCCATTTTTTAAATTAATTTATCAAATGGATGTACATAATAATATAAATAACACTAAAATAATGAATGAATATAAAAATAAGCTTTATAGGTTATTAGAAGTTTAAATACTATTAATAATAAACTTTTTAAAAGCTTGATTTGTTTAGATAAAAGATGTAATATATAGTAGAATATTGTAAGAATAATTTATTATTGTGATTGTATTTGATTTGTACTTTGGAGGATATTTAATAATGAATAAAAATATGCCAGCATTAGCACTATGTATAATGATGACTTTTATGATTTGTTTTAATAATAACATTTATGCTATAGGAGATTACTCAGAGTCATCGCAAATTAAGCCTAAGGTTAGTAGCAAGGTAAATTCTTCTATTACTAATACTATTGATCATACTAAAAATGTCTCTAGCTCTTCTAATAATAGTAAAAGCAATAGTTCTTCATCCTCTTCTAGTATTAAAAATAGTAGTTCATCATCATTAAAAAGTAATGTCAGTAGCTCAGCTATTTCTAGTAAAAGTAGTAAGACTGTAAGTTCAAAAAGTCAGGCTAAAGCATCGACATCGTCAAAACAAGATTCTGTTTCCTCCAATTCTCAATCTAGTAGTTTAATTAGTGAAGTATCGGAAATAAAAGAAAAAAATGAGTCTGCCGTAGAATCAAATAAATTAGATTTACCAGAAGTTGATATAGAAGATGTTTCTTCCCCAAGAGTAGATGTGTCGGTAGAGGAAGTTAATAAAAACGATAGTGGCAATTTATTTGGAAGTATATTAGCGTGGGGATGTATTGCTTTAGGATTAATAATAGTTTTAATAGTTTTGTTTAGCGGAAAGAACAAAGGAGAAAAAATATTTTATAAGAATAGGTATAGAAGCAATCATAAAAAGTTATTGCCAGATAAATATTATCGTAAAAAAAGATAAAATATGTAAAGAGCTCAATATGAAATTTTTATATTTATATTGAGCTCTAATTAATTTATATTTAAATTTTTATTTAGTTAAAATTATTTTGTTGCAATTATTAATAGGACGAAGTTTTATATTAATATATATTTTTGAGGTGTTTATATGAATAATAACTTTTGTAATGAGAGTGATTATAAAATTATAAATTGTTTTATAGATGGAACAGTAATAAAAGATATGAAAAAAGAGAGTGATAGATTTATGATTAGTCAAAATTCAGAAACAGTATTTAATATAATAAATAAGTGGATTGAAAAGGCCTTATTGTTAAATGGAAAGTAATAAATATTTTGATGACATTAATCTAAATTTATTTTTCAATTTAATTTTTATAAATGAATATACAGTTAAAATTGACCAATATTATAGTTATATTATTAATTTTTATTTAATTAATATTAACAAGCAAGGATAGATGATATATGTGTAAAAGTATATGGATGGAAAACTATAAGTGTAAAAGTTATCCAACATTAAAAAAAGATATTAAAACATCTGTAGCAGTAATAGGAGGAGGAATTACAGGGTTATTAGCAGCGTACTTTTTAGAAAAAAACGGTATAGAATGTGTAATATTAGAAGCAAGTAAAATACTAAATGGTGTTACATCTAACACTACGGCTAAAATTACATCTCAACATGGCCTTATATATCATGATTTGATAAATAATTTTGGTCTGGAAAATGCACGTAAATATTTAAGTGCTAATGAACAAGCAATTGAAAATTATAGAGAACTATCAAAGAATATAGAATGTGATTTTTTTGATATTCCTAATTATATATATTCTACTTCAAATAAAGATAAACTTGAACGAGAAATGTTAGCATTAACAAATTTGGGTTTTGATGCTGAATATGAGAAAGATATTGAAATACCAATAAAGATTGTTGGTGCTATAAAATTTAATAAGCAGGCACAATTCAATCCTATTAAGTTTTTAACTAGTATATCTAGAAACTTAACTATATATGAAAATACAAAGGTTATCTCTGTAGATAAAAATGTTATAAAAACAAAAGAAGGCAGCATAACAGCAGATAACATAATTGTTTGCACTCATTATCCATTTATTAATAAAAATGGATTTTATTTTTTAAAATTATATCAAGAGAGATCATATGTTATAGCTTTAGAAAAAGCTCAAAAATTAAAAGGAATGTATATAGACGAATCGAGCGAAGGTTTCTCATTTAGAGGATACAAAGATTTATTAATTCTTGGTGGTGCAGGAGCTAGAACAGGAAAAGAATGTGGCGGATATGATAAACTGAGAAAAATAAAAGATGAATTATATCCAAACGCTACTGAAAAATATTGTTGGGCAACGCAAGATTGTATAACTCCAGATAAAATTCCATACATTGGTATGTATTCTTCAAAAAAATCAAACTTATTTGTAGCAACGGGTTTTAATAAATGGGGCATGACAAGTTCTATGGTTAGTGCAGAAATTCTAAGTGATATGATTTTAGGTAGAAAAAATGAGTTTGAAGAAACATTTTCTACTAAAAGATCATTTTCGGATAAGAGACAGGTTTATGTCAATATTTTAGAAACGACTAAAAACTTTTTTACACCAACATTAAAAAGATGTTCGCACATGGGCTGTGCATTAAAATATAATGAACGTGAGGATTCATGGGATTGTCCTTGCCATGGTTCCAGATTTGACAATGAAGGAAAAATTATAAATAATCCAGCCCAAAAATCTATAAATTTGGAGTAACTATGAGCATTTTAAAAGCTAAAGTATATTGTTATTGCTATAAAGCGAAATAATATATTTTAGCCTGTTTTTATTATAAATTAATATATAAGTACTAAGAGTAGTTAAGAAGCAAAATTATTTATACCATGTGCATGGGATTTGGATGTAATGCTTGTGGTGTAATTGGATGTAGGATTATAGATTCACCGCGTGAACGATTAATAGCAATTATAACTAACAACTTTGTACCGTGTAATGGAAGATTTCCGCCACCATCCAAAAGGCAACTTAGGGCAAAAATTATTATGTTTTTGTATTCCCCTTTTTAATTGCGACGAATAGAGTGCTGATAATTCACTATTCGCCGTATATAAAAATATCTAAATTTTCACCATTCCATTCTATTTTTTCTACTAGGAGTTTTATTAATCTTCTTTTATCATGAGTATTGAATTCGCTAAAATGCTCTTTAAAATAAGATAGAGTTCTTACTATTATATCTAATTGCAATTCGTTATTATGCAAAATTGAGGATTCAGATAAAATTCTTTCTTTTTCTTTTTTTAATTCGTCTATTGATTTGTTAATCTTTAATACCTTACTATCTATTAACTGAATTAAGGAGGAGCTTACGTTAGGCTGAGTTAAGGAAGAAACTAGATTATCGATTTCAATATTGTAATTATTAATTTTATTTTCTATTATAATTAATTTATTATTGTTGGGTCGTTTACTAACCCTTCCTTTTAATTTTTCCAACATGCTATATATTTTAGAATTCTCGTTAACATAGTCCATTAAATAATCACAAACTAAGTCGTCTGTTTGATTACCATTTAAATTTTTGTTAGAACATAAGGCTACATTTCCTTTAAGCTTATTACTACATATATAATCATATGATAAGTTTTTGTTTCCATTATGCCTCATTTTTGCAAACATTCTTGCTCCACATTTTTTGCAAAAAATCATACCTGAAAGCAAAGAATAATCATTATGTGAATTTGAATATTGAGTGGGAGAATTAAGCTTATTCTTTGAAAGCTTGTCCTGAACATAAACCCAATCTTTTCCACTTATTATGCCGCGGTGTTTTCCTATTGCGATTATCCATTTTGATTCATGATTACGTGGCGCATGTTTTTTAGTATAGTCTCTTTTATTATAAGATATTAAACCATATTTGTTAGTACAATCTTTTTCAGAAAAACAAACGTCTGCCTCTTTTTCTATGAAATAATTATATACATCTTTATCTGCTATGCAGTAGACAGGATTAGATAATATTTCTCTTATGCCAAGATTAGAAAAGTATTTACCATTTCGAGATTTTATTTCTCTTTTTATTAAATATTTACTTACAGCAGAAACAGAGCCTGTATGTAAATATTTTTGGTATATTTTTTTAACTATATCAATTTCGTTAATATTAAATTTTAATTTGCAGGATGATTTAGTCTTTCCATCTATAATTAAATTTTCGACTTTCTCAGAATCAAAACCAGTAGGAGTTGTTCCACCAAGCCATCGTCCAGTCCTTGCAAGCATAAGCATATTGTCACGCACACGCTCAGCTATTGTTTCCCTTTCAAGCTGAGCAAAAACAGAGGCGATATACATCATAGCCCGACCCATGGGGGTTGATGTATCAAACCGTTCTTTTATACATATAAATGATATATTTTGTTCATTTAAATTTTCTATTAATGAAGAAAAATCACTTACATTTCTACTGATTCTGTCTAATCTGTAACATATAATATAGTCGAATTTTTGATTTTTTGAATCTATAAGCATTTCTTGGAATTTTGGTCTATCCAAGTTTTTGGCTGAGAATCCTTCATCTTCATATACAAATATATCGTTCTCATTAACATTTGGTATATGAGAAAATATATAGTCCTTGCACATTTCAACTTGGTTTTCAATAGATTCGCCTTTCCCTGTATATTTTGATTTTCTACTGTATATTGCTATTCTCATTTCTATTTACCTTTCTTGAATTTATATAATCTGATAATACCTTAGAACAAAGATTTGAAATAGAACGTTGCTCTTCTTCACATACTTTTTCTAACTTTTTCTTTAAATTTTTACTGATCGTTATAGCTATTCTTGAATTGCATTTAGAAATTGCCAATAAGTTCACCTCCTATTGAAACTTTATTATTATAGTATAACATAGTGTTCCACTAAGGTAAATAATGTAAATATAATTTTAGTATCAGT
>CALWVF010000006.1 GCA_944384925.1 uncultured Clostridia bacterium | reverse complement strand
GGCTGCATGTGTAAGTATGGTAACATATTGAGCTTGGCAGTACTAATTGGTCGAGGGCTTGACCATGAATTTGGTGTTTTGTTTTTTCTTTTCTATTCTTTATTCAGTTTTTTGGGTGCATTTTTTTTAAAGAGTTGTAATAATTGACATTTAACTAACATATAATAAGATAGGATTAAATTAATAAAATATATAGTGTTATAATGTATAATTAAAACCTAAGTTGTAATCTGAGTATAAGTATTAAAATATTTATAAATATTCCTCAATAGCTCAGTCGGTAGAGCATGCGGCTGTTAACCGCAGGGTCGTTGGTTCGAGTCCAACTTGGGGAGCCAGAGAATATGATAGAAAAGTCATTTATGGGATGTTTTCTATCATTTTTATTTTATAACGAATACTACCAGCCTGACCGCGGTGCTATCAAAAAGCTTAAGCTATGAGTAGAAAAATATCCTCCTTTATCTTAAAAAGAAGCAGCTTTGTTAACCACAACGAAAAAAATAAAGAAGAATCCAAGTAATGCAACTCAACATAAATAGTTTAGCACAAATTCATTTTTGCCTCAAAGCAATTTACCCTATTAATATCCAGAGGATACTACATAAAATACATAGTAATGACATAAGTCACAGCAGGAGGCTCTTATTATTTAGATTTTAGAGAAATCAATTCCGTAATGAGAATATCGTATATAAATTGTATTGTTCCAACAGTTTTTAATGTTAATCCTAACCCATTTGAAAGTACAATAGATATTGCTTGGAATGGTGCATTTTCGGGGGGAAACAATTCAATTATAGGTTATAATTTGCAATATTCGACAAGTTTAGACAATTCATCTTGGAGTAATTGGAGCCAGCTTGAAAATATATCTTCTATAGCTACAAATGGAAATAATACCTTTGTGGAGCTATGATAAATAGAGGCAACTACATAAAGTTTTGAATCAAAGTTTTAGCTTCATCGAATACAAACTATTATTCATTCTATAAAGAAAATCAAGTTATAAGGAGGAATATTTTGATGAATCTTTCTATTAACTTTTCTGTGTTAATAGCTTCTTATGTAATAGAGGAAATATAAATCTTTCTTAGTCAGGGACTATTAATATAAATTTTAATATTTCGCACTATAAAATAGAATACTGTACTTTAATTAACGTAGATACTTAGAGTGACTGAATGCAACTAGCACCTACAACGGAGTTAATATATAGTTTTATTCCAATATTATCTTTTTTAGCAAATTAAGCGTATGTAAAGTTTAGGATTTGTACAGACGGCAATTTAGGTGAACCAAATAGTGATTATACTTGGAGAGATGATAATACAGGTGTGCGTTTTAGCTTGAATAATCAATACGCAAAAGCGGATTTATATGTTGGTGAGGATGGTAGTTGGGTTGAACGTGATGCAGCTATTGACATAGGTGATAATTGGATAGATGCATAGGAGGTTATTATTAATAAGTCTCATTTATATTAGTATATAGATACTTATTAAAAAGGGGAATTGATATTTTCTAAAGGGTATGTATATAAGTATGAAGGTATAGAAAATAATTAAAGGATATAAAAGTAAAACTATAAAAATTAAAAAAGTATTCATAAATATATTCCAGTTACGATTATCTGAAACAAAAAACTTTATATGCTCATTATTGTGAGTCTGATTTATCTACAAAATTAAAATATTAATAAACTGATATTGTGTATTAAATAGTATGTAACAATGCGCAATATTCAAAAATATAGTCCCTCATTTTTATTATTGAAAATAGGGACTATAAGCTTTATTATAAGACCTATTTACTGCTTTTTTTAGTCTTGTTATTTTTAACAACCCAAGAAATATAAGCAAAAATTACATCTACAAGAGCGAATACAGAAATAACTATACCAATATTACATACATAAGCAAATACCGAGGTCTCGCCAGATTGTTTAAAAAAAACAGTATATGCAACAAATATTGCAATGACTTTGAACCAAGTTTGTGCCGATTTTATTGCCATTTTTAGCCTACACTTACAAAATTGCAAAAAATTTTCATTCATAAAAAGTCTCCTTCATTACAAAATGCTAAGTAATATCAAAATTACTTTTTGTACCCTTTATTTTATACAATCTAAAAATATTTGTAAAACCATCATAAGCTGCACACAAAGGGGAAAGCTTCCTATTTGACATCACCAAATTATTTTAAATTTCTTCTCTAAGTTTTTGTATCTCTATAATGGTTGATGAAATCTTTTTGAACTCTTCTATATGAGTTACTATAATAAAAGTAGCTTTTTCTTTTCTGTTTTTTTTCTCAATGAAATTAAAGAAAAACTCTTGTGATTGTTTATCAAGTGCTGTAAATGGTTCGTCAAGTAAAAATATTTCTGCATCTTTGGATAGCATGATTGATAGATAAATCTTATTTCTGGTTCCTTGAGATAAATTTTTAACTAGATAATCACGATATATATCGCAACCTAGTTGAGTTAAGATGTCGCTTACCTTATTTTTAAAATTAAAAGTTTTATAAAATAAAGTAGCATAAAATTTTATATTCTCATTTACGGTCATATATGGATATAATGTATCTTCACTCATAATATAAGAAATCTTTTGGAGCAAATCTTTATTTTCGTCTATCGGTTGCTCGTCATAGTAAATACCTTTTGAATTATTAATCAAAGAAGATATACATTTAAGTAAAGTAGTTTTTCCAGCTCCATTTTCTCCCACTATACAATATATCTTTCCTTTGTCGAATGAAACCCCAAAATTTTTAAAAACAGGGCAATCATTATATCCATAAGTTAACTCTTTTACAGATAAAATACTCATTTTCCCCTCCACCCATTAAACAATATACTCTATAACAGCCGCTATAATAAGCAAAACTGTATTTACAACAATAAATTCAGTTAAAGAGATAAATATCTTTTTTATTAATAGTTTAATATCACAGTTTCTCAAAAAGACCTGCTTTATGCTTTTTATTAAGTAAATAAACGAGAAAAATGAATAAATAACACAAAGGCATAATGAAACCAACTCAATAATTCCATGTGGAATAAGTATAGGTATCAAATGACCCATATTATTAATATACAAGGCATTAGATAATATTCCAACGTTAGCTACATTGACAATCAATATACATAGACTATAGATACCTGCTGTAAAAATACCAAAGATTGTTGATGAAAACATCGTAATAAAATTATGATAAAAAACTTCTAATATATCAATATTTTCTACTTTTATTTGGGAAACATCTAAATCAGAGTGCCCACAAAGTGTAATCAGCAACACAACAAACAGAGAAATTATCGCTAAAATAACGGAGTAAATAACATGCTTTTTAATTTTAAGCTCGCTTAAATATTTTTGAAAAGTCTGCAGAATAATCTCCCCTTTCTATAAAGCTAATTACGTTGTTGTATATTTTTTTCATAAATGCATGGCATATTATAGGAGCCACAATAAATATAAAAACGCACACAATGCTAGAAATAAAAGCGACATTTGGGAAGATAAATGCTAGGATAGATAAAATGACTACTGAGAAAAACAGTATGTTATATAACCAATTAAGCGGTGAAAAACCATCTACACCACCTTCTAATATGTTTTTTTCTGTTAGATAGTTTTCATAGTCCTTATAGTCCATCCTTGTGTATATTAAATTTCTAGTAAAGTAGTCTTTTGGATAAAATTTAAAGATTAAAAATAATGAAATAATATTTACAATAATTAAAAAGAGAGATGAACCCAAAATTATATGTCCAACAATAGCAGTTGCTGTAAATATTAGAGTTGGAATAAATCTTATATTATAAAATAAATTTAATTTTGCATTTGATAACTTTTGAATGTTAATTCCATTACAATTAAATTGCCTTAGTGTGTTGTACTCTGTAATAAATGACAGATTTGCAATTAGTTTATTTCCCATTATAGATTCAATTTCTGTCATAAATAAGACGGTACTTAATCCAAAAAACAGCAAATTTTTGCAATTGAGATTTAGAGCAGAAAAACTCAAAATTAGAGCAATCAATAGAGTATATGACCTATCCATGAAAAAAGTAAAATAATATTGTTTAAAATTGTACTTGTATATATCAACAATCAGCTTGAGCTCTTTCAAAGAAAGGCATTGCTGCAAATCATCTTGTTTATGAAAGGACATTAATCGTTCAATAAATTTAGGTAAATGAAGAAGTGGCTGTTCGTCACTCATTTCTAAATTTGCACTGTGATAAATAAATAAAATGCTTGTTACTGAGATTAAAACAACAATCAAAGAAATTAAAATAAATAGATTATTATTTGAAAGAAATCCGTTGAATTTTAAAGTTACTTTATTAATAAGCTCATAAAAGTCAAATACATAAGTGCCTAATATTAAAGAATATATTGAATTTGCAATATATGTAATTCCCTTAATCACAATGTATCCAAATATGAACATAGCAATCATCGCTGATAGATAACTAAATACAGAGTAAAATGCTTTTAATTTTAGGCTTCCAACCTTTAATACTAAATATAAAGACAATATAAAAGCTGAAATAGCAAGATAAGAGATAGTAATACACAATAAGGATGTACTGCTTATAGGAGTTATAAATTTTAATGCAATGATGTAAATAAGAATATTATCCATCAGAAAAAATTTATAAACAAGAATGTTTAATAATATTGTTAAATATCTCTCAGACTGTTTTGGGATAGTTAAACGTATATCATCATTAAAATATAATTGCCAATCATCTATATCGAGTAAAATCAATTTTAATGATAAATACAGCACCATAAGAATCGATAATGCAACAGTGGGCCATTTAAGAAACCACCAAATTGCAAATATAAGTCCCCAAATAGCATACCTATTAAATATAAAATACGCCAAATATATTTTATTTTGAGTAGATATTTTTAAACTTTTTAAAAAGCTAAATCTTTCTAAAAATAAATTTTTGTTTACAAAAAAAGAGAATAAAGAAAGCAACCTTATATGTTGTAGCAAGTAGATCCCTCTTTTCTTATTTATAAGTTAGAATGAGATAGCGGCTTTCATACCTTCTTTAGCTACTAACTTTTTAACTGCAGCTTTTAGTCCCATTTCCATAGCCTTCTTTATAAATACAGCAGCCCCGCCAGATAGTGCGCCGCCAACCGTTATTGCAATGTCTACTCCCCACATAGCCCATGCGGCAGGTCCTCCTAATTGACCAAGTAAGTATCCAACTATAGTTTTACCGATTAATTCTGAACATCCAAGTTTTTTTACTACATACATCATTATTAAATACCTCCAAAAAATAAATTTTGTTATCGATAACATTAGTTGCATTATACCAGCCAAGTGAAGATATTACAATTGATTTTTTCAAAATCTATGTATTTTATAGTTTTAATGACAAAAACTTTTAAAATTATACAATAAGAAGCCTTGTTTTTTCTATTCAAAGGTCAAAATATATGAAAGTTTTATTATTTCTTATATATAAAATGACTTTAAAAACAACCTTTTATTTGATACTTTATAATATATTTAATATAAAAAATAAGTAGTTTAGTTATAAAAATATGCATCAATTCTTTTATAGCCTATAAATAGATGATTTTTTAAATTATTTCTAAAGGAAGCCAATATTTATATATGTACGAAAAGTCATGAATATATTTTTTATTATCTAAGGCTAAGAAATATTATTTTGATTCTGAGTCCATTAAAGAAGTAGCAAGCAAAAGTAGTAAGACAATAAATGTAATATGCTATAAAAATAAAAGGGACAAATGGTTTGTTTATAGCAATGGATATAGAGGATTACATTTTGCTATATTTCTACCAAATTTAATAAAACCATTTATTTTAGCTGGTTATCCTAAAAAGGTTATAGCTTTAGACACATTTGTAGGAAGTGGCACAGTAGGATGGTGGCAAAAAGTTTGGATAGTAATTATATAGGAATAGATATGGATCCAAATTACTGTAAATTGGGACAAAGAGAATAGGGCAGGGATAACCTTAAAAATGAATAATATATTAAATTTATAGATAGGAATTGAGTATTTTAAGGTTAAATTTTTTACAAGTGAACATAATAACATAAATCTCTAACAACTATATAGGGATTTATTTGATGTATACTAAAGAAGATTTATTATCATAGGTAAAGTTCAGTGCTGAAAATTTATTATTTTATTTTAAGTAATATGGTTAACCACAATTTTGACGACAACTATAAAAATTTTAAAAGCGTAAATGGATTTAAAATAGATTTATTGTCAGAAAAAATATATATTTACATGATATATTGTTTTCTATATTTTATAGATATGATACGTTTGACTATAACAACTAAGCCTTAAAATTAAAAGTGATTTAAATATTATAAATAAAAAGATTTATTGTTTATATGTTATATATGGAACTAACAATTTGCTTTTATGCTAGGGAAATTAATATAAAGTTTTATAATAAATTTAAAAAATGACAAACTATAATTTTAACAGTAAAATTGTTTGGCTATGTAAGCGCATTTTAAATTTTTAACTATTATTTTTTAAAATTATTAAAAAAGTGTTGATTTTTGATTTTGTATATGGTATATTATTACTGTAAATGATACATAATAGTTATATGTAAATAATTAAGATTTTCATTTTAAATATTCCTCGTTAGCTCAGTCGGTAGAGCATGCGGCTGTTAACCGCAGGGTCGTTGGTTCGAGCCCAACACGGGGAGCCATTTCTTAGGCAGTCTATATCCATAGGCTGCCTTATTTCTTTTGCCT
>CALWVF010000005.1 GCA_944384925.1 uncultured Clostridia bacterium | reverse complement strand
ATAACCAAGCAACAATATCAAACTGGAATATGCCAATTGAACCCCAGTTAATACCACCGATGATAAGAAGAATTAAAGCTAATTTGTCGAGCATTGTTTTCACTCCTTTGCACTTTACATTAAAAATGAAGGAGCTGGATATGCAAGAGGGATTGTTTCAGCTGCAGAGGATGGTGTTAAATGTGCAGAGAGCTTAATGTTAAAATAAAATTATAGTTTTAATAAAATAGGGTTAAATATCACAACTTGTAATTTAACCTTTCTTTGTGTTTTTAATTTTGCAATACTACTATAACTTTTATAACAATGGTAAGAAGAGTTGAATAAAAACTTAATAATTATAAAATGCGCTTATTAGTTTGAAAAAACATATGTCTTTAGAATTAATGATAAATATATAAAAATGCTTAAATTTTTCTTATTTTTATACACTATTGACTAATTTTATGATTTATTATATAATAAAGTTATTTAATAGGGGTATATAAGAGGAGGGAGCTAGATGCCAGAGTTTGAAGAAATTAAAAAACCAACGACGGACAGTAAATTGCCACCGCTACCTACTCAAGGAACAAATCTACCTTTAGATGAAAAAGTAATTCCTAAGGCAGATGTATTGAATCCAATAAAAAAAGAGGATTACATGTTAGGCAACAAATCTAAATCAGACGCATCAAGCACTGAAAATGAAAAAACTGGATCACCTGCACCTGATCCATATGCTAGTTTTCCCGATAAGTCAAAAACTTTTTACTTAAGAGATGAGGATATATGTAAAGATTATTCAGATGGACCAGACTCGAAGGAAAAATTTTCAATTAGATTTGAGAGCATTAGAAATAAGAAATTATATCCGAATGGAACAAAAGTATCTGATCCTTATTTAACAGAATTATTTCCTCATGAACCATGTTTAGATGATATTAAACAACGCAATCTTGGCGAATGTGCGTTTTTAGCAGTCATAACATCAATAATAAATAAGGATCCATCGGAAATAAAAAGGATGATTCGAGACAATAAGGATGGTACCGCAACGGTTAGATTATTTGACGAGGGGGAGAACCACTACTATACTGTTGACATTTCTTCTGCAATTTATGATGACGCATATGAGGATTATAAGTTTTGGAACGAAGATGAATATGACTCATTTGATAAATTCAAAATTGACGAAGATAAAGTTGAAATTTATCCATTTACTAAAAATAAGGAGTCAGTATTATGGTTAGAAGTATTAAGAAAGGCATATATGTGTTTCAGAACAAGACATCGAAATAAGAAAAAATTAAGGTTTACTAAAGAAGATGAAGGTTGGAATAAAAGCACAGACTTAACAGAAATATACAACGCTAAAAATCTTATAAGTTCTGTAGAACATGCATTCGATACCGATAAGACTCATAAAGAAAGTGTATTAAGTGATAATAACAAAAACAGAGCGTTTAGATTAGTTCTTGAAACATTAGTAAATAGAATAATGTCGGAATTCTATGCATGCTTAAGTTCAGGTAGGGAGCCTACGATTGATTATAAAAAGTATAATAAAATATATGATATTATAAAGAGTGCACGTAAATTTTATAATTTTGATAAATCAAGGGAATTAACAGAAGAAGAAAAAAAGGAAAAAGACTCAGTTGAAGAACAGCTAAAAATAACAAATGTACGTAAAATTATCTCTGAATCAGGAATTTCAAAAGATGATCCTGATGACAGAGTGACTGATGATATAAAAAAAGCTACATTACTCTATAAAAACTTAACAAATGCAAGCAAATTGCTTTCAGATATAATTAAACCTATTAAAGAAGTTTTAGGAGAAAATTATGTTAATGAAATTATGAAATTAGTCTCTCAGAAAAGTTTTGGAAAATACGGTTATACAATTCTAGATGGTCAGCAAAACTTACGACATAAAGTTTTTTCCGAATCACCAATAATTAATTTACGTGGTAAAACTAGACAGGTAATTGATAAATATGAAACAGCTTTACAGGGAAAGGAAAAAGTAGATAACGTTAAATATAAAAGAAGATTTCCTTTGTCTGAAGAGGCAGACTATGATGATGGAATGTTGAAGATTTATGATGAGATAAAAAACCGTTTATCAAAAGGTGAATTATTCATAATCGGCTTCAGGAAACAAAGATATAAAGGAAACACTCATAGAAAAGGGGACTTATACAAGGGATTATTTGACGGACATGCATACTCAATATTAGGAGTAGGAGAAAAGGTTTTTCCAAGTATTGAAGGGGGAAGTAAAACAATTAAGACAATAATTATTAGGAATCCTCATGGAAGAACAGGAAGGCAATACAAAGCTAATATTGGTGGCAAAATTATTAAAGACATTTTTGCAGATGAGGAAGCAAGGAGTAAACTAAAAGATTTCAGTTCCATAAGAGCTGCAAAAAAGACTCGAGGTAATTTTAGCACACCTAGGACAGTTCATGATTTAGCTACAGGAAAGGATATTACAGGTAGTGGCATATTTGAAATGGAATTAAAAGATTTTATTTATCATGCTATTTTT
>CALWVF010000004.1 GCA_944384925.1 uncultured Clostridia bacterium | reverse complement strand
AAAGTATTATAAGTTTAGCGACAGACGAAGATAAACAAAACTTTTGCGAATCTATTTTTACAGTCAAGCTCACACTACCTGATTATTGTAAATTTTTCGGCATTAACTTAAACGATATTGATTTAGATAAAATACGAGAATTTGCAGATACTTGCATCAACGATATTGATATTAACGATGAAGATTATAAATATTGGACAAAAACCTTCATTTCTTTAAAAAATTGGACTAATAGAAACGATACTATGTCTTTAGAGGACTTAAACTACATTAATATGATATATACAAGTAACATTGATCAATGTAATATAAATGATATTTTCAATATATTTAATTTAACTGAAGTTCAAAAAGCACAATTTGCAAGTGATCATCCAGAAATACTATATTTATACTTAACAGATCAAGGATTCTTTAAAAATTTGGAGTCTGCCAGTTTATAAATTTTCTATTATATAGATAATACCTTATTTGATTAAAGACATTCAAACTAATAAAAAGCATAATCACATTCTCTATTAATTTATAGATTTGTGATTGTGTTTTTGTTTTTAGTTATTAATTACAATTTAATTGAGTTAGTTTTAGATTATTTGGCTATTTTGATAATTGAATCTTTTTCTAATATATGATATAATATATGTATTAAATTTAAAGGAGATTGTATAAATTATGTTTATGTATTCTAGCAAAGCACTTAAAAAAATTACAGCTATTCTATACTCGTCTTTTTTAGCTGTAGGAACTGCAATATTTCTTACCTCCCATTTTAAGAATAATGAAAATGGTAATGTAGAGCATAATGAGTCCATTCTACAACTCTCACAGCATGGTGATAGTATTGATGATACTGATTTAGATATGTATCAACCATACTTAATTAATGATAATGATTCTATTAATGAACTGGATAATCTACCATACTATTTACTTGGATTGCAGAATGGTGATAGTGTTGATGATACTGATTTAGATATGTATCAACTATACTTACCTAATGATAATGATTCTATTAATGAACTGGATAATCTACCATACTATTTACTTGGATTGCAGAATGGTGATAGTGTTGATGATACTGATTTAGATATGTCTCAACCATACTTAACTAATGATGATGATTCTAATAATGACCTGGATAATCTACAAGACTATCCAATTGGATTGCAGCATGGTGATAATGTTGATGGTACTGATTTAGATATGTCTCAACCATACTTAACTAATGATAATGATTCTATTAATGACCTGGATAATCTACCAGACTATCCAATTGGATTGCAGCATGGTGATAGCGTTGATGATACTGATTTAGATATGCCTCAACTACACTTACCTAATGATAACCTCAATATAAATAAAAACATCATAAACAACATATCTTCAATTTTTCCTGAAAAATTACTCCAAGTTTTTCACCTTAATAATTCAAATCAACTGCTTAACCTTCCATATGTTAACAATAATTTATTTTTAGAAACAAACCGTACATATTACTTAAAACCACAAAATATACAACCAATAAGACAATTATTCAATTGGTACATAGAAAAAAATAAACACATTATTCCAACAGAACAATTTTATAACATTAATGTTAACCTACCATATAAATGGAGAACCCTAGATGTTTCAAATTACACTGATCAAGACTTTAAAAACGATGTAAAAAAGCTTTGGCCCAATCCCGCACCCACTGATAATTACGGTGAAATGACCGTTTATGATTATTTATTTTCTCCTTATAATGCACATGGGGGTAAGTATGATAATTTAAAGGATGAATCTAAAAATACCTTAAAACGAATCGTATTAACTGTAAAAAACACTAAAGAACAAATTAAAACAAATCCTAATGAGCAAGTAAGTCAAAATTTGACCTTTTTAGATTTGACAATTAATGGGCATGAAGGACATTGTGAAGCTCGATTAATGGCTATAATAAATGATATGTCTAAAATTTTAGACCAAACTGAACAATTATTAAAAATTGAAGAATTAAAAAGTGAAGAATTAGAAAGTGAAGAATCAGTTCATTCTGATGATCTAAAAAATGATATACATAGTTTCAAATTATCAATAACAGAGCCATTGAGTACTTGGCACAATTTAGACGTTTCAAATTATTCTGATGATGAACTTAAAAACGATATACAGCTTTTATGGCCTAATATTATAAACCAATTTAATGCATCAGCAGCTGATATGCTATTTAACAGTCACTACAACCCAAATAATTCAACAAATGATAAAGCGATTTATGACAATTTAAGTGAACCTCGTAAAACAACATTAAAACAAATTGTATTAATAACGAAAAGACTTAAAGCACAATATATAACTGAGCATGATAACCAAATAAAATCTATTCTTGAATTAATTGATAAAAAGGTATATGATAATATAGCACACCAAGGATTACAAAAAATTACGACGAGGCTTTGTAGTGCTATACCATGCTTTCTTTCTAGATACGAAAATGAAATATTACATATAATTAACGAAGACTATAACCTTAATATTGAAGATAATATTGAAGATAGTACTGAAGACAAGACTGAAAACAAAGCTTCTTCTAATATTGAAAATTTAATAGTAACTGAATTTAAAAAAATAGCTTTTGAAAACACCGCCATAGAAATATCTCATAAGTTTGAAAATGAAAACGTTATGGTAATAAATACTTTTAAAAACCTTTATAAAGAAATATTTAGCTTAAACTTCACTGACAGTAATTATTTGCAATATTATGCTGAATATGCTGAAGAAGAAATTACTATTAATGACATTCTAAAGGCATTTACAAATAATTTAAACCGTGAAAACTTATCCCTTGCTGCTAACAATATTCTAAATTTAGTTACAGATGAACAAAAAGGAGAATTTTTTAATACTATTCTTACAGTCAAACTCACATTACCTGATTATTGTAAATCTTTCGGCATTAACTTAAATGATATTGATTTAGAGAAAATACAAGAATTTGCAGATACTTGCATCAACGATATTGATAACGATGAAGATTATGAATATTGGACAAAAACCTTCACTTCTTTAAAAAATTGGACTAATGGGACAAATACTATGTCTTTAGAGGACTTAAACTATATTAATATGATATATACAAATAACATTAATCAATATAATATAAATGATATTTTCAATATATTTAATTTAACTGAAACTAAAACAGCACAATTTGCAAGTGATCATCCAGAAATACTATATTTATACTTAACAGATCAAGGATTCTTTGAAAACGTAGGGTCTGCTAATTTATAAACTTCCTATAAACAGATATCACTTTATCTTATTAAATACATTCAAACTAATAAAAAGCATAATCACATTCTCTATTAATTTATAGATTTGTGATTATGCTTTATTTTTATATTTCATTTTTTATTAAGTCTTTTATTTCTTCTCTTTTTACTATAACTTTTGATTTCATATCATTTATCATGATAATAGGTGCCCTAGGTATCTTATTATAATTTGATGACATAGAGTAATTATATGCTCCAGTTGATAAAACTGCTATTATATCTCCTTGCTTAACTTCTTGAATAAGCACATCTTCCTGTATCAAATCTCCACTTTCACAACATTTGCCTGCTATTGTTACTATTTGTTCAGCTTTACTACATGCATTATTGGCAACCACTACTGAATATTTAGATTTATAAAGCGAATATCGTGGATTGTCACACATCCCTCCATCTACAGAAACATATCTCCTTATATTAGGTATATTTTTAACACATCCTACCCTATAAAGAGTTATTCCCGCTTCACCCACTATAGAACGACCAGGTTCAACATACAAATATGGAGCCTCAATATTATACTGTTTTGACTTTTTATCCACATAAAGTAGTATTTTCTTCATAAATTCATCTATACTTATAGGTATGTCATCATTAATATACTTAATGCCAAATCCTCCACCTAAGTTCAATTCTTTTACTAAAAAACCTGTTTTACATTTTATAGCTCTTATAAATTCCATCATTATATCTATAGTTACAATATATGGTTTTATATCAAAAATTTGAGAACCTATATGACAATGTAACTCTTTTAAATGTATATTGTCTAATGATATGACCTTTTCTACTGCATTAAAAGCCTCTCCTGTCTCTAACGCAAATCCAAATTTTGAATCAATTTGCCCAGTTCTGATATATTCATGTGTATGTGCATTTACTCCCGGTTTTACTCTAATAGCTACATCACAAGTTTTATTCATTTTACTGCAAATATCGTTTAGTAAATCTAACTCACATATATTATCTATAACAATTCTTCCTATATTATTTTCAACCGCTATCTTAAGTTCACGATATGTTTTATTGTTCCCATGAAAATGAATATTTTTTGCTGGAAACCCTACACATAATGCCGTATACAATTCTCCTTCTGATACAACATCTAAACCCAAAGATTCACTATTTATTATTCTACAAATCTCTAAACAACTTAAAGCCTTGCTAGCATATAAAGCCATACCGTTATTATTATAATATTTTTCAAAAGCTTCTTTATAAGCTTTACAATTCTTCCTTATAGTATGTTCATCCATAACATACATTGGTGTTCCATATTTTTCTACTAAACTTATTGTATCATAATTGCCTATAGTCAAATGACCCTCAGAATTTATACCCAAGCAATCGGAAACAAACATGCTATCACCCTTGTTTTAAAAATTCACAAATTATTTTTCAATGTGCCTACAGATTATTTCTTTTATTTTATCTAACCCCTCTCCAGTAACAGTAGAAAACGGAATTCTTTCTATGCTCTTAAGCTGCATAAGTTGATTACCTAATTCCTTTAGCCTTTCTTCTCGCTGCATCTTTTTTAATTTATCTGCTTTTGTATATACAACTATAAAGGGAATTCCTGATTTGTTTAAATAATCCAACATATCAATATCATCCTTACTTGGACCATTTCTAATATCTATTATTTGTACTATAAGAGCTATATTTCTGTTTGAATTCAAATACCCTTCAACTAGCATTCCCCATCTTTTTTTCTCAGACAATGATACTTTTGCATATCCATAACCAGGTAAATCAACTAATCTTGCTTTTTTAATATTGTAAAAATTAATTGTTGCAGTTTTCCCTGGCGTAGCGCTCACTCTTGCAAATGATTTCCTATTTATTAGTTTATTAATTAGTGAAGACTTACCAACATTAGAGCGTCCTGAAAAGACAATCTCCGGTATGCATGATTCAGGTAATTGCTTTACATTTCCACATGCACATTCAAACATCACATTTTCAAACCTTATCATTAAATATTTTTCAACTCCTATATCAAAAAATAAAATATAATGATTGCATACAGCTAAGCTCTATACCTTTAATACCTCAGCAAGAGCAATATCCAAAACCTCTTTAAAATTACTTACAGTTTTTATTTCAATATTATCCATAACCTCTCGATCAATTTCTTCAATATCCGGCTCATTATCAATAGGAATTATAACTAATTTCATTCCAGCTCTATATGCTGCCATAACCTTTTCTTTTAAACCTCCTATCGGCAGCACATTGCCTTTTAAAGTAATCTCTCCAGTCATAGCAACATCACGACGAACTGGCACCATTTTAAGCGCTGAAAATATAGCTGTTAAAATTGTTATACCTGCTGAAGGTCCATCCTTAGGAATTGCGCCTTCTGGAACATGTATATGCATGTCCCACTTACTATAAAACTCAGGTTCTATACCTAATTCTTTGGCATAACTCCTTATGCAACTAATGGCTATCTTAACTGACTCTTTCATTACTTCGCCTAACGATCCCGTCAATTCTAATTTTCCTTTTCCCTTCATCAACGCTACTTCGATAGGCATGGTTTCACCACCAACAGATGTCCATGCTAAACCCCTTGCAACTCCTATTTGATCACTTTTATTTATTTTTTCTCTTTTAAATTTAGGAGCTCCTAAAAACTTTTTTAAATTTTTTTCATTAACCCTAACACTATTAATTTCATTAGAAACTAGTTCCTTAGCTGATTTTCTTATAATAGATGTTAACTTCCTCTCTAAAGTTCTAACACCTGATTCCCTTGTATAGTCAGATATGATATCATTTAGCGCATTATCCGAAATTTTCAGCATACTGGAATTCATTCCGTTATTTTTAAGCTGTTTTGGTATTAAATGTTTTTTCGCTATATTAAATTTTTCATTATGAGTATAGCTTGACAAATTTATAACATCCATTCTATCTAATAAGGGTTCAGGAATTGAATTATATTCATTTGCTGTTGTTATAAATAAAACATTACTTAAATCAAAAGGTAAATCTATGTAATGATCATAAAAAGAATTATTTTGTTCTGCATCCAAGACTTCTAATAGTGCCGATGCTGGATCTCCATTGAAGTCTTTTCCTAGCTTGTCTATCTCATCTAGCAAAACAAGTGGATTTTTAGAGCCAGCCTGCTTAATTGCAGAAATAATTCGACCTGGCATTGCTCCTACATAAGTTCTCCTATGACCCCTAACATCAGATTCATCCTTTATTCCTCCAAGAGAAATACGTACATATTTTCTGTTTAATGCTTTTGCTATCGACTTTGCTATTGATGTTTTTCCTACTCCCGGAGGGCCTACCAAACATATTATCTGGCCTTTAATATCAGGTGATAAGTTCCTTATAGCAAATAACTCCAATATTCGCTCTTTTACTCTTTCCATTCCATAATGTTCTTTATCCAAAACTTTTTTTGCTTTGCATAAATCTATGTTATCCTTTGTCGTTACATTCCAAGGAAGAGATAAACATGTCTCTAAATATCCTCTTATAACATTTGCCTCATGTGAACCTGCAGGCATTTTCGAAAGTTTATTTGCCTCTTTCAAAAGCTTTATTTCATTTTCATCTTCTAAATGAAGATTCAAAATCTGATTTTTAAACTCTTCCGACTCAAGATGGGGATCATCGCTTTCTCCCAGCTCTTCATACAGTAACTTAACTTGTTCTCTTAAATAATATTCCCGTTGATTCTTTTCTATTCGACTTTTTAGTTTTTTACTAATATCATTACTTATTTTTAATAAATCTATTTCCCTTAATAATATCGACGCTAATTTCTCAAATCTATTATATATATTTATTTCATCAAGCAATTCCTGCTTTTCATCCCAATCTAAATATATATTTGAAGATATATAGTCCGATAGTTGGCTAGATTGCTTTAGCTCCTCAATATTTATCAATAGGTCCTCTGGCAAATTTTTAAATAAACGTGCATATTGTTTAAATAAACCTTTTACTAATTTTTGAACCGCATATTGTTCATTTTCGTTTTCATTTTGTATATCATCTAATATTACAGCTTCACCAATTATGTACTCATCCTGGACATACATTCCTTCCAGTCTAATTCTTTGCATTCCTTCTACTAGCACCCTTAAAGTATCATCAGGTTGGCTAATGACCTGTAATACTTTTGCAACAGTTCCTATTGAATACATTTTACCTATCTCTGGCTCATAATCTTCTATATCTTTTTGAGTAACAAATAAAATTTTCTGTTCATTTTTAATCGAAGCTTCTATTGCTAATTTAGATTTCTTTCTGCCTATATCCAAATGCAGTTTCATCCCAGGAAAAAGAACTATTCCTCTTAATGGTATAAGAGGTAATGATGTTGTGTCTCCAATGTCCATACCAATAATAATCCTCCAAATAAAAATTTATAGACTAATAAAGCTGTAACATACATTTGGAAAATAGAAACTGCCTTACACATTAATAGATTAATAATATTAATAGTAACACTTCCACAATCTATTCCCCAGTTGTTACAGCTTTATATTCTTATTCAATTAAGACGCTGTGTTTTTACAAGAGTTATCTGTCAATTTTTTATTTATAATTATATCAAACGGTTCTCTATTTGGATCAAATATTACCTCAGCTTCTTCACCATCAGTAACCGTTTTCTCTTTTATTATAACTCTTTCAACAGTGTGATCAGAAGGTATGTTATACATTAAATCTGATAACATCTCTTCCATTATTGCCCTTAATCCTCTTGCCCCTGTATTTCTATCTAATGCTTTTTGCGCCACTGCTTCTAATGCTTCATCATCAAACTCAAGGCTTACATTGTCAAGCTCAAACAATCTCTTATATTGCTTTATAATAGAATTCTTAGGTTCTGTTAAAACTTTTACTAATGATTTTTTATCTAAACCATCTAATGCAGTAATCACAGGCAATCTACCAACTAATTCCGGTATAAGTCCATATTTTACCAAATCTTGAGGTATAACATCTTTCATCCAAGATGTTGTATCCAATTCCTTTTTAGTTTTAATGTCTGCACCAAATCCAAGTGTTGAAGAGCCTTTCCTTTTTTCAACTATTTTTTCAAGCCCATCGAAAGCACCGCCACATATAAACAAAATATTTGATGTATTAATATGAATAAATTCTTGCTGAGGGTGTTTTCTTCCACCTTGAGGTGGAACATTAGAAATTGTACCCTCTAAAATCTTTAAGAGTGCCTGTTGTACTCCCTCTCCACTAACATCTCTAGTTATAGAAGGATTTTCTGATTTCCTTGCAATTTTATCTATTTCATCAATATATATAATCCCACGCTCTGCTTTTTCTATATCAAAATCTGCTGCTTGTATTAATCTAAGCAATATATTTTCGACATCTTCACCTACATACCCTGCTTCTGTTAACGTCGTTGCATCAGCTATTGCAAAAGGTACATCCAATATTTTTGCAAGTGTTTGTGCTAATAAAGTTTTTCCTACACCTGTTGGACCCATTAATAAAACATTGCTTTTGGCTAATTCAACATCACCACTGCCAAAATGTATTCTTTTATAATGATTATAAACAGATACTGCTAAAGAAATTTTTGCTTCCTCTTGACCTATCACGTAATCATCAAGCATTAATTTTATATTTCGTGGTTTCGGCAATGTCATTGAAGTTGAAGTAATGCACTTATCTGGTTCATCAGTTTTGCTTGCGGCATTTTCCTCACCGTCTAAAATCGATATACACAGTCCCACACATTCATCACATATACATACTCCTGGACCTGCAATTAATCTAGATACCTGTTCCTGTGATTTTCCACAAAATGAACAACATAAATCTCTATTTCTACTATCATCTTTCATAGACATTACCCCACTATTCTTATCTTTTATATATTACCTTATCTACTAATCCATATTCAACCGCTTGCTCTGCTGTCATAAAATTATCTCTTTCCGTATCTCTTGCAATTACTTCTATAGGTTGCCCTGTATTTTCTGCTAATATAGCATTTAATTTTTTCTTAGTGTTTATTATATGATCAGCATGAATCATAATATCTGTTGCTTGACCTTGGGCACCTCCACTAGGTTGGTGAATCATTATATCACTATTTGGCAATACAAATCTTTTTCCTTTTGTTCCCGCAGCCAGCAAAAATGCGCCCATGCTTGCTGCTAATCCCATACAAATAGTCGATACATCACACTTTATATATTGCATAGTGTCATATATAGACATACCATCTGTTACAGAACCACCAGGGCTATTAATATAAAGACTTATATCTTTTGATGAATCCTGACCCTCCAGATATAATAATTGAGCCACAACCAAACTCGCTGTTGTGTTATTTACCTCTTCTGTAAGCATAATAATTCTATCATTTAAAAGCCTCGAAAAAATATCGTAAGAACGTTCTCCACGATTAGTTTGCTCTACAACATAAGGTACTAAACTCATAAGTAACCCTCCACAATTCATATTATCAAAAAAATAATTGACACAAATTACATTTTTTATTCAATGCAGCATGCTTTTATAAAATAATAGCCGCATCTTTTACTATATCAGAAGCAATTTTAATTGACAAATCTTTCATTAACTCTTCTCTACGAATCAAGCTTTTAACTTTATCTAGGTCCATATGATATTGTTTAGCAATATCATCATATTCTTTTTCTAAATCTTCTTCAGAAGGCTGCACATTTTCAAGTTTTGCAATTTTTTCAAGTGCAAGCCTAGTTTTTACTTGTTTTTGCGCCTGAGGAAGGAAGTTTTCCTTGAATTTATCTTCATTTAAACCTGTATACCTCATATATGTTTTTATATCTAGACCTTGTGATTGAAGTTTATAGTTAAAGTCAGACATCATTTCTTTAATTTTATTTGTATACATAGCTTCTGGAATATCTGCTTCTACTAACTCTGCTAATTTGTCAAAAATTTGATTTTCAATATCTCTTTTAGCATTTTCTTCATTTCTCTGAGCTATTTTAATTTTTAAATCATCTTTATATTCATTTAAAGTATTGAATTCACTAATGTCTTTAATAAATTCATCATCAATCTCTGGTAACTCTTTTTTCTTTATTTCATGAAGTTTGATTTTAAATACAGAATCTTTGCCTGCTAGCTTTTCTTCTTGATATTCATCAGGAAATCTAACATTAATGTCAAATTCCTCACCAATCTCATGACCAACAATTTGCTCTTCAAAACCTGGAATAAATCCGCCCATACCTAGGTTCAAACTGTATTTTTCTGCTTTTCCTCCATCAAAAGCAACTCCATCACAAAATCCCTCAAAATCTATTATTACTGTATCTCCCATTTCTGCTGGCCTATCATCTACAGAAATCAGCCTTGCATTACGTTCTCTAACGAGGTTTAATTCGTGATCTATATCTTCTTCTGTAACTTCAGTACTTTTTGCAGAAACCTCTATCCCCTTATAATCTTTAATAGATACATCTGGCTTAGTTGTTAATTCAACTTTAAATACTAACCCATTATCTCCAACTTCAACTATGTCAAAATTCATTTTATCATCTATAACTTCAATACCAGCTTGTTCAATAGCTTCATCTAAAGCATATGGATATACATCATTTATTGCATCCTCATAAAACACATTTTTTCCATAAAACTTTTCAATAAAAGCTTTTGGAGCCTTTCCCTTTCTAAACCCTGGAATTGAAATTTTATGTACTTGTTTTTTATAAGCCTTATCTATAGCCTCATTAAATTTATCAGAGCTTACCTCAATTTCCAGCTCACAGCGATTGGTATCGATCTTCTTTGACGATTTAAGTCCCATTTTATTTTATCCTCCAGTAAATTTACAAAATATCTTTAATATTATAACATAAGTCTATAACATTTTCTATATTAAATTAAAATTTTTACAATATACAATATTTGATTCAAATTATTTTACTTATAATTATGCAATACACATCGGCATAAAGTTTAAATAGTCACATGATATAAGATTTAAGTCCACCCCTTTATAATTTCCTATAATTGCCTTATTATGAACTGCTTTCCCATGTAAATGACCATAATAACATTTTTTCACCCTGTTTGAAATCAAAACGTTCATTATTTCTTTGCATTCGCATGAATCATAAACAGGAGGATAATGCAGAAAAACTATTGGTTCAAGACCTTGTTTATTAGCGCAATCAATAGATGCTTGTAGTCTACATACTTCTCTTTCTAAAATCTTTTTATCTTTATCTTCACAGTTATCACAAATCCATCCTCTAGTTCCACAAATAGCAAGACCTTCTACTTCATATGCATTATTAAGCAATATAGATAGTGTATTAAAAAAATTGCTTTTAAAAAATTTATCCATTTTTGCTTTTGTTCCCCACCAATAATCATGATTTCCTTTTATAAGAATTTTTTTCCCTGGTAATGAATCAATGAATCTAAAGTCTTCTTTAGAATTTTCCAGCTTTAATGCCCAAGATATATCTCCTGCTATAACTACTGTATCATCTAGCTCTACTACTGATGTCCAGTTTCTTTTAAGTTTTTCAATATAATTAGACCATCCTTTAAAAATATCCATTGGTTTATCTACTCCAAAAGAAAGATGTAAATCCGAAATTGCAAAAATTGACATTCATTATTCCTTTCTAATCATACATTTATTTAACTTCTATTAAAATACATTTCTTTTGAAAAAGGTAAAGGCGTTGTTAAAAAATATCTTATCTAATAATTTCTCCGAATAATTATGCATTAATAAGTATTCATATATTTTTTCTATTCCTTCTATATCATGTACACATTCAACAATATCTGCTCCATCAAAATCTGCACCTATGCTTATAACATTTTCTCCCCCTAATGATAAAAAGTATTCTATATGTTTATATATATCATCTATCTCTACTTTTTCATTATTGCTTAAAAAACTCTTACATAAATTTATTCCAACAATACCCCCTATTGATTTTATTATTTTAAACTGTTCATCATTCAAATTTCTTTTATTTCCGCAAATAGTTCTTGAATTAGAATGTGTTGCAATAAAAGGCTTTTTTGAAAGATTTGCTACATCATAGAACAATTTATCACTTGCATGTGATACATCTACAATTATATCAAGATCGTTCATTTTTTCAATAACCTTTTTTCCAAATTCAGTTATTCCACTAGCATTATTAACACCTATACCATCACCAATATCACATTTTCCATTCCATGTTAATGTTATAACCTTAACTCCACATTCTTTTAAATAGCTTAACCTATCTATATCGCCATTTAAAACTGCTCCTCCCTCTATAGTCAAAATAGCCCCACACTTTTTGCTTAATTCACACTTTTCTAAGTCTGTTAAATTTTCACAAGGTAAAACAACATCACTGTTCTTTTTCATTTCTTCTTTAAATTTATGAAAGCAATCCTCAAACAATTGACAAGCATGATTACCTCTTACTTGATCTGGTATAAAAATTGCAAAACATTGTATCCAAGGCTGATATTTAGAGCCTCTGCTAAGTGATATATGAAAATCATTATTTAATAAATCCTTATCATCTTCTTGACATCTACTTATAGTATCACAATGTAAGTCAAAAAATCTCATAATTGTCCTCCTGATAAAAAGCATTTTCTATATGATTTATGCTTAAAATATCACAATCACATGATTTTATTACTTCTATAACATCAAATCTTGGTTGTAGCATAATATTATTCTCTAGCATATATACTAAAGCAGTTCTTATAATTTTTTTCTTCTTACTCAATGTTATCGACTCTACTGGACTAACCATGTAATTACCACTTCGTGATTTAACTTCAATAAAAACAATATATTTATCAGTTTGTGCAATTATGTCTATTTCTCCAAAACGACTATAATAATTTGTTTTTTTCACTTTAAAATTCTTTTTTACAATAAAATCGCATGCTGCTCTTTCTCCTATCAGACCTAAACTATTTTTCTTTGACATCTACATCTCCTATTATATTTTTCAAAAAGCTTAATCTATGTATCTCACAAGGACCATACTTTTTTATTGCCTCTCTATGTGCAAGAGTCCCGTATCCTTTATGTTTTTCAAATTGATACTGAGGATATTTGTACGACAATCTTTTCATATATCTATCTCTGCTAACTTTTGCTAAAATAGATGCTGACGCTATAGACATGGATAAAGAATCACCCTTAATAATAGTTTTTGTATCTATACCCAAATCAGGAGCTCTATTACCATCAATCAACACTATATCTGGTTTTATATTTAAAGAATCAACAGCTCTTTTCATGGCCAAGTAAGTTGCATTTAATATGTTTATTTCATCTATTTCAGTTTCATTAGCTGAAGCTATAGAATAACTCAATGATTCTTGGACTATCTTATCATATAATTCTTCTCTTCTTTTTTCGCTTAACTTTTTAGAATCATTTACTCCTTCAATAATCTTTCCTACTGGCAAAACCACTGCTGCTACATAAACCGGACCTGCTAATGGACCTCTTCCTGCCTCATCAACACCACAAACTATGTTAAACCCGTTTTTAATTGACTCTTTTTCATATAATAACCAATCCATATTATAAAGTAACCTCTTCTAACGTAATTTTTCCTAATTTTGCACTCCTAAATTCATCAAGGAGCATGACAGCAGCCCTCTCGGTATCTATTACTCCACCAGATAAAAGCATTCCTCTTTTTTTCCCAATTTCTTTTAACAATTCATGACCTGTCATATTAGCACAATCAATGCCCTCAAGTTTATATCTAGATAACAATTCATCAAAATATTTGTCTTTTAAAAAATTCAAAAGATTTTCGGCTAACATCTCTATGTCTAAAATTTGATCTTTAACCGCTCCTGTAAATGCTAAATTTAGACCAACCTTTGGATCATCAAATTTCGGCCAAAGAATACCCGGCGTATCTAATATTTCTAATCTATCGCTAATAGTAAACCATTGATTACCTCTTGTAACGCCAGGCCTATCTTCTGTCCTTGCCTTATTATTACCCGACATTTTATTTATAAAAGAAGATTTTCCTACATTTGGTATTCCTACAACCATAGCGCGTATATTTCGATTAATCATACCCTTTAATTTCCAAGCCTCTATTTTGTCGCTTAATATACCTCTAATTTTACTTTCAAATAATTTTAGACCTTTTCCGGTTTTACAATCAACAGCAAGTGATTCAATACCTTTTAATTTAAAATAGTCAATCCATTGAGCTGTTCTATTTTTATCTGCCATATCGCACTTATTTAATAAAACTATTATAGGCTTCGACTTTATTAAATCAAATAAATCAGGATTTCGGCTACTAATTGGTATCCTTGCGTCTATAATCTCTATAATTATATCAACTAATTTTAAACTCTGCTCTATCCTCCTTTTTGCCTTTGTCATATGGCCAGGAAACCAATTTATATCGGTACTTGTCTCATTTGCCACTGTTTTCACTCCCTTTTATTTACCATTTTTATTAAAATAATTTTTGCTTAATATTTCTTATGTATGTTATAATTTTTAGTCAAATGTTCTAGCAACACTTCCTATTGTTGCCGCTATAAGCATAACCGGTATTGCCGATGTTGGAAATATTATCATTAGTAATAGAACAGTTGCAAGTGGTTTATTCATTATAAATGACATTAATGATGTCGTTATTACCACTACACAAAATACTGGGTTTAATTCTGTTAAGATTGCTAAAGCATATCCTAGAGAAATACCTGAGAAAATACATGGAAAGAAATGCCCTCCTTTAAATCCCATATTTATACAAACATTTGTTATAAATATTTTTACAAAGGCTGTTACTATTAATACTATTATTCCCATAGACTGCCACTTTTCCATAACTTCCGTCATTTGGTGTTCTCCTGAAAACATTGTGTATGGTAGTATTGTTCCTGCTGTTCCTAATAGCAACCCTGAAATAATGCATTTTATTAATATATCGTTTTTTATTGGATTCGATAATTTTATCACTAACTTTTCTGATAGAAAATAGAAAATTCCTGCTATTATTCCTACTAGGTTTAGCGGTATTAGCCACAGCCACTCCTTGGCACTTAATCTTAAGTCCTTGAATGAGGCCATACCCATTGAACCGCCAAATATATGATTTAATAATACAAAAGTTCCAAATGCCCCGAACATTGCCAAAAAATATAATATTATTTTGGATGTTCTTGGAATGTTTGTCTCTTCTTCTGATTCTATGGGTGCTACAAATCCAAACATTGGAGAATTAAAGATAGTGCTTAGTGTTGCACTTATTCCTACTTGAGTTAATTCTTTCATTTCTTTAAATATATATTTAAATTTGTCTCCTACCCACGTACATAACCCTGAAATAATGCCAGTAAGTCCAGCTTCTGGTCCAACACTTCCACCGAAAATTAAAGGTAATATTGCTGATACAGATAATTTACCAATATTATTATAAGAATATCTTCCATCTTTTTTTACCTTTTTTATTATTTCATTCAAATCTTCAGGATAATCACCATTTATTCTCTTCCATATTCCAATTATTACTCCTCCGAGTGTACAAACTATTATAGTATAGAATGGAATTTCTACCATATTTGGAAGTGTATGCCACAAAAATTCAATACCGATATTCATTATTTTTAAAAAACCCCAAATAATCAGTCCTGTAACTGCTCCAATGATAACGGAATATAGCATAAATAAAATTCTATTTTTTACTTTTATATTCATGAATTCTCCTTTTACTAAATTCATCATTTTAACACCTTTCAGCCGAAATTAATTTTTATTTAACTATGTAAAAGTTTTTTGTTAATAAATCCTTATTTTTAAAAATTTAGAATATTTTTGTATAATTATAATTTTTCTATAAATGCACCTACACCAAACATCTAAAAGCCAAGTTTTATCTTACAACTCCAACCCTATTCATCGGGTATATAATAAATTTAGCTTTGCCTAAAATATTTTCTACATTTATTAATCCTACTTCTTTACTTCGGCTATCTTTAGATCTATCTCTATTATCGCCCATAACAAAAACATATCCCTTTGGTATTACCTCTGGTATATCTCCACTTCCTTTTTTAGTTGTAGCTGATTTTATATATGGCTCGTTTATAACAACTCCATCAACAGTTACATCTCCCGAGTCAAAATCTATAGATAAAGATTGACCCTCTTTAGCTATAATTCTTTTTATAATAGGCTCACTAAGTTCTTCTGAACGATTAATTACAACTATATCCCCAACAGATGGTTTATATAATAAGTCAGTTATAATAACTTTGTCTCCATCAAGCAAAGTATCCATCATAGATACACCTGAAACATTTATTATTCTAAATATAAATGCTAAAAAAAGTATACAAACAACTATAGCTGTAATTATAGAATCTACCCATTCAAAACATGAACTAACAAATCTTCCCACTGAGTTTGCTGCATTTTCTTCTAATTTATTGCCAATAAAATACTTCAAATACACCAACCACCCTAATAATAGAATATAAACAAAAAAGGGACTAATGTCCCTTTAATTTTAATTAATCTGTTCTTTTACTTTTGCTGCTTTACCAACTCTATTTCGTAAATAATATAATTTACTTCTTCTTACGCGACCTTTTCTAACAACATCCAAGCCTTTTACATTCGGGGAATGAATTGGAAATACTCTTTCCACCCCTACACCATAAGATACACGTCTTACAGTAAATGTTTCTGAAATTCCGCTTCCTCTGCGAGCAATCACAGTTCCTTCAAACATTTGTATTCTTTCTCTTTCGCCTTCTCTAATATTTACATGTACCCTTACTGTATCGCCAATATTAAATTCAGGCAATTCTTTTTTAATAGAGCTTTCTGCAATGATTTTTAATGCATCCATAATTATCCTCCTAATTTCAGATATTCTTAACACAAGTTTATGTGATAGAGGAATACCCGCTTCAATGTCTTGCTAATTAAAAAGCAGTCATTGAACCCCACTTAAATATAAGCGGTATTCAAACGCTTTTTTATGTTACCATATTTATTTAAAATTTGCAAGTATTTAGTGAAAAAATTTTTCTGCATATTATTAAAAAAATATAAAAATGCATTAAATAATTTACATTTACACTATTGATTAAAAATTTATTATAAGGATCAAAATAATAGCTGCTATTTTTATTAACATAATTATAGCAGCTATTTAAATTTACATTATGTTTTAAAAACCAACTTACAATTAAAATTTTATTATGCTTGCTCTTTTATTTTATCTAATGCACCCTTTTCGAGCCTAGAAACCTGAGCTTGACTTATTCCTATTTCATTTGCGACTTCCATTTGTGTTTGGCCTTTTATAAATCTTAACGACAAAATCTTCTTTTCTCTATCTCCAAGATTATTAATCGACTCCTTTAAAAATATTTCATCTAACCAATTGTTATCATCATTTTTATCACCTACTTGATCCATAACGTAAATTGTATCGCTTCCATCTGAAAATACAGGTTCATATAACGATACTGGTTCTACTATTGCCTCTAAAGACAAAACAACACTTTCCTTTGGTATATTTAATTCCTGTGCAATCTCTTCAACCGTTGGTTCTCTTCCCTTCTCGCTTGTCATCCTCTCTTTTAATTGCATAGCTTTATATGCTATATCTTTCATTGAGCGACTAATCCTAATAGAGTTATTATCTCTTAAATACCTTCTTATCTCTCCTATAATCATCGGGATGAGTGTATGGTGTCGCAAATATATTTTTACATCATATTATAATGTATGTCAACATGTTCTTCATTTATGATTATCTTGTCTATAAACAATCGCAAAACTTCTTGCTTCTCTTTTATAGTATACAAGTTCCACACTTGTTCTATATCCTTTAACTTTTCTTTCTTTTCAGCAAATTTATTAGTTAAGGTATTTCTCTTTTGCTCTATTTCAATTTGCGATTGTATATTTTTTAATTCTTTTTGATTTTCTTTAATAGTCTCCAATAATAAATCATTTGCACTTTCAGCATATAAATTATACAGCCTTTTTATCTTATTAGCTATACAATCATACTGTTCATGCAACAATTCTAATGCAGTCACTTCTGGTTGTTTCTTATTCTCCATACTATTTTCATTATTATATGATAATGAAACCCTAAACAAATCTTTTATTACTGCGTCTTCAACCTCATCTGCCCAGAATCTAATATTATCACAGTTAGGATCTTTTATTAAATATTTTTTGGATTTTTGTTGTGAATAACAGACCAGTTTACAACCAGTTTTCCCCCATTTTTGGTATCGCATTTTAGCCCCGCATTTTCCACAATATACTAATCCAGTTAATAAATGATCAGTGTTGACAATCTTTTTAACAGACCTTTCTTTCATCATTTGCATAGCTTTTTCATAAATTTCCAAACTAATAATAGGTTCATGTTTTCCTAAGTATTCTTCACCATTATAGCATATATATCCAGCATTTGACTTTCTCTTGAGAATTTGATGTGCTAGTCTTTCATACTTTAAACCTAATATATTAGCTATTCTATCAGTGGAGTAACCTTTTAAATACAATTCATATGTTTTTTTTACTTTATCTGCATCCTCATTAGGGACAAGCACCCCTTTGTTTTTGTCATAATCATAGCCAAAAGGTATTCTCCCACCGCCCATCCATAAACCTGTTTTTACTCTTTCTTTCATGCCCATACGTGTTCTTTCTCTTATTGTTTCACGTTCAAGTTGCGCAAATGCTGACATAATGCCAAGCATTGCTCTTCCAATTGGAGTAGATGTGTCAAAATTCTCGTTCAAAGATACAAAATCTGTATTATGAGGATTAAATACATCCTCAATAAGATATAATGTATCTTTTTGGCTTCTAGAAAGTCTATCAAGTTTATAAACTATAACATTTGAGATTTTGTTTTCCTTTACATCTTGAATTAGTCGATTTAATTCCGGTCTGTCGATATTACTACCAGTATATCCTCCATCTATATAGAAGTCATATTGCTTAATACGCTTTGTTTTGCAATACGCTTCTAGCATCTCCTTCTGAGCATCTACAGAATACCCTTCTTCAAATTGAGCATCCGTTGATACCCTTATGTACAATCCAGCTTTATTATTCATAATGTTCCCCCTTGCATACAAACGATAAGTTTATTATACAAAGGGAAAAACATTTTTTCAACCTACAACATAGTCTTTTTTAGTTTGTAGAAATATTTTCGTTTTTGTCACTAAAATCTTGTGCTCTATTCCATGCTTGATTGGTTATTTCCCAAAAACGTTTGTTTTTTATAATCAAGTTGTCAAAATAATCACGTTCTATTTTTTCACCATTTGGAAGATATCGATTAACAATAATACTCATATTAAACCCCCAATAAAAATTTTATATGCTATAATATGGGCATGCAAATTAATTAATATTCAACACAAATACTTTTACAACTAAATAATACAAGCAGGGGAAATTATAAAAATTTTCTTTGCTTGCTATATTGGACTAAAAATATTTTCAAATTATATATACTATAGATTAGAGATAACAAGTTTATGAATGCAATTAAAATATCATCTAAATAGTAAAGAAAAATCAAGGATTTTAAGTGGAAGTGAGTGCATTTGAAAAGAAATAATAAGTTGCAAATTGAATTCTATAATCCAAATAGCGATGAGGGAACTGCCGAATTTTTAAGTGAATTATTCGCAAAAGCTGCGGTTGAAAAATATTTAGAAAATCTTCCTACAAATTGGAATGAACTTTTAAATAAAAAATAGGATTATTATATTATCTTGAAGATTTCTATATCACATACAAGCAATAATAGAAATTATTAGTATTATCTTTAAATATTTTTTGTAGGTATTTTCAAGCATTCATACTCTATTGTTCTCTATTTTAAAACTGCAAAAATCTATATCACTATAATAGAAAATAATATTAAAAAGTTAAAATGTTTTAAGAAGCGGGCGATTGAGCAAGAACACGTAAAAAAATAAATATTAGAATGCATAATGCCTCTGACAATAATTTTATACCTGAAATTATCAATAAGTTTCATGTTAATTTAATAGAGGATTATCTTAACGAATTGCCTTTTTCTAATGATATCAAAATAGAAATAATTGATAAAATAATAGATACCTTAAAATCTAGTGATTTAATTAAATATTAAAATATATAAAAATCAAACCACTTTAGTTGAAAATTTTACATATCTCAGCCCACAAATATTTTTGTAGCACACGACTTGAACGTCCCAAACATGGGCTGCCCCCAAGGCCTGCGACGGCTCACAAAACCTTTGTTTTGCTTCAACGCTCGGACTATGGCTAGGCAGGAGTATCTTTAAATGTTACTGAGGTATTAGTATTTAATTTTCAAGATACAAAGTTTACGAATGTTTGTTCTTATTTAAGGATATCTAGCAAAAGGTAAAAAATAACGTCCCATACTATGCCCTTTCCGAACTTGGAAAAATAAAAAACAGGGAATCACACTGAAAATGTGTGAATCCCCTGTTATTTTATTGCAAAACACAGCTCTCTATTTTGCATTTGATATGTTGGTATTCAGCTGTGGTGCATCAATTTCCAGGTTCACATTTTCTAATACTTTATAAAATTTTGTAAAGCTTAAAAACAAAAATTGTTATGTATTTTGCATGGTTTCTGAACTATATTAAGCAGCCTAAAGCTGAATTACAATGTATTTATATTTTTTTCGCAAGTTTAATAATCCATATACGTATTAATCTTTTTTACGGATTAACACGTACACAGATTATTAGGGAATAAATAATGAGAATTTTGACGATTTACCACATAACTTTAATTATGTCGTAAACCGGCAAAAAAGGTTATAATATGAAGATTTTTGTGCACAAAAAACATCTTTAATAATAAAATAATTTAATTTTTGTATTGACATCCAGGTTTTTTTCTTGTATTATGATGTTAACACAGATTATATTTTTCATTACTCCAAGTTTATAAAACCACATAATTAAAGTTATGTCAGAGGTTCAATTACTAACGACATTAAATCTAATGTATTTAAACAACTATTCACATTAGGCATTAAATAACGTCGAGTAGTTTCAATGCTGCTGTGCCCAAAAATACAAGCAAGTTCTACTAAATTATTTTTCATCTTATAAAAAGTTTTGGCAAATAAATGCCGTAAATTATGAGGGAAAACCTTTGCTGAATCAATTTTGGTAATTTTACATAAGTTTTTCATTCTTAACCAAATTGTTTTTCGGTCTATAGGTTTTTTATTTTTATTCTGAAAAATAAATCCTGTATGTATTTTAAATTTCTTACAATACCTTTTTAACTCACGTATTAATTTTCGTGGTATTAAAATTATACGTGACTTTCCCTTATTACGCACTTCTAGCACATTTTGCTTAAGGTCTTCGACATTAAAGTAAGATAATTCGCTCACACGAATTCCAGTTGCACAAATAGTTTGCAAAATCATTAAGAGTTGATAATCTCCACTTCGTTTTGCTGCTTTTAACAGTTTTTTATAATCTTCAACTGTCAACTTGCGTTTTTCATTACAAAATGCTTTAGGTTGTGTTTTAATACGTTTTACTGTGCAATCGTGTTTTCCAATGAATTTAAGAAAAACATTTACTGCTGCAAGCATTGAGTTTACACTTGTAACTTTATAGGATTGCATTAATTCTTCTTTAAATGCTAGAACCTCATATTTTACAATTTGCCTATTACTCAAAAATTTTATGAATTTTTTGACATCCCTTTCATATTTTAAAATTGTGTTTGTACTGTGTTCATTTTCTTTTAGATAAGTTAAAAAATTGATAAGAGTTTGTTTCTTTATATACATTAAATGGTACCCCTTTGTCAAAATGTACCATACATTTTAACATAAAAAAAGAGAGTGCGGCAAGCACTCCCAAAGATTAAGTATGAATTGCATGGATACACATATTTATATGTTGACTTTAAATCAACTATGTGTTAAAATTTAAGTAGTATGAAGCACCGTTTGAAAAGCGGTCTCGTTCCAAATTTTTTGGTGTAAAAAGATAACACTCAAACTTGGTCGGAGAGAGTGTTATCTCTTTTTTTATCTATATAGAAACTTATGTAAAATAAGCAATAATATCGCAAACATTATTAAGTATTCCATTAGACTCACCCCCTTTCTATCGGGAGTGAACGAGACACTACTCTCCACGAGCAACTTCACACTACTTTATCTAATATATCATATATACATGTTAAAATTCAACATATAATTACAATTTTTTAAATAAAAAATCTTCTCATGAATATTTTTCATTGAGAAGAATAATATATAAGTATATTGACTTTTATGTCAATGTGATATATAATGTGAGTAGTAGGAGCAATACCGTTTGAAAAACGGCTCGCCCCTTAAAAAAGAAAGATGTTAAATTAATAGCTGTCTTTACTTTTAGCGGAGAAAGACGGCTATTTTTCATTGTTATGGTAAAGTATTTTTTCTAATACGATTAATATCAATAAAAGATATACTAGTTCCATTAACTTCGCCCCCTTCCATTAAGGGAGTGGGCAAGCCGTCTTCCGTAGGCTATAACTCCTACTACAAGGACTCATTATACACTATAAAACTCATATTTGCAATAATTTTTTTAAGAAAGCTTATCTGCTCCTCTTCGCGGATAAGCTTTTAATCTTTATTATTCAACTATTTTCGCTCCTCGGTTTAATAAATTATGATATTTTTCTTTTCGTTGTATTCTCTTTATCAATAGCTTCTTTATAAAGTTTCATAAGGCTTGCAACAATCTCTTCTTCTGTTTCAAATCCTTTAGTTCCATATGCTGCTTTTACAGCTTTATCTAATTTCTCATGTGCCTTTGTAAGTTCTGGCGGCATTGTGTTCGGGTCATATAGGTCTGCGAGGGTACTTTCCGGGTAAAGGCTTCTTGCATCCAGTACAGATTGTGCAGCCTTTTCTATGTCTTCTTTTTGCCTTGGCGTTGGGTTTGGCCATATAAAATTATTGTATACTATATTTTTCGAATAGCGGTATCCATTTCCTAAACGTCCACTCACCGCTCTTATCCACGCCATATGTATACTAGATTGTAAAACTCCAAAATGATATAAATTAGTAAATTGAATAATTTTTACAAGATTACTACACACTATATCTTTCGATATAAAACATATGGGTATATAATTGTTGTTCTCCGAAGTTGTTTCTGGAATCACTATAAATTCTGATTTGGGTATATTAGTTACATGAAACCTCGTTGGACAGTTAGAAAACTTTTGTGTTTGAATACTAGAACTTTCTAATCTATATTTTCTAACCAAATTTATTCTTTTAACCACTTCAGGCATTTTTCTTAATTCACTTGGCGTACAATCTGCTAGATATAGACAATATCTACAATATCCGTTTAATAGTTCTTTTCCACCAACCCAAGGTCTAAATAATTTTTCAGATAAAGGTTCTTTTTTTATAAATTCTTTCTTTTCTTTTTCTGTGAAAAGATAGTATCCCCCATCGATAGGCTTATTACCAATTCCAGCAGGAGGCGCTTTACATAAGCTATGACTTCTTGATTCAATCATAATATTATCTGCATTAACTAAATATGGATTTACATTTTTTACTATATTTAAATTACCTTTCGAATCATAGATTTTCTTTTCCTTATTATTCTTATAATCACTAAACCCAATTATCACACAATATACCTCAGCCTTTTTCCTTTTGGATTCATTTGACCACTTAAACGTTTGATGTGCAAAATTAATTATTGTGTGCTTCTCTTCCATTAGGGGTTTCCATAAAATGGCCGGTTGTTCACCTTGAGAGATAGAGCTTGTTGACACGAATGCAGACTCTATTTTTGTGTTAAGCATATAGTCGCAAGCTTTTTTGTACCAGCCAGTTACATAATCAAGATTTCCTATCTTTTTATGACCCTTCCAAGCTTCAAATAAGTCATGTTTTTGATGTTTACTCATCAATCTTGCTCCCACAAACGGCGGATTTCCCATAATATA
>CALWVF010000003.1 GCA_944384925.1 uncultured Clostridia bacterium | reverse complement strand
TCTTGTCGTTGTTTAATTTTCAAGATCCTATTCTCTGCTCACGACTTCCCTTTACTTCTCGTTCGCAGCGTGATATCTATTTTATCACTTTATTTTGCCGTTGTCAATACCTTTTTATTGATTTTTTTCATCCCTTTCGGTATCGGAGGTGCACATTCCCCTTCGCTTTTTGTGCTTTTTCCCTTCGGCTCATTTATTCTATCATGTTTTTTCTGCTTTGTCAACTGCTTTTTTTCAGTTTTTCTTTACAACAAAAGTGCCAAAACGTTTTTTGCTAATTTTTATATTTTTTATTTACTTTTTTGTTTTTTTGTTGTATAATAATTTAAGGTAATTATGTAAATACTATTTTTCTTAATGAAAATATATGTTTTTTATTTAAATTGTTTGATTCAAATTCGTTTTATTCTGTAAAGGGGTATTGATTATGGAACAATATAAAGTTGACAATAAAACTCGTTTAAAAGAAATCCTAGAGATTTTAACAAGATATAATATTAACAAGTCACTTTCTCCTAATACTTTATACAATATAATTACCGACTTAGGCGTGACTTTTATTGAACTAGGAAGAGTTCTCTCTCGTAGGCCAAACATTTTGCCGGAAATATATAAAAAGGAACTTTCTAATCTTAGAGCTAATGTTACTCCTATTAATTACTCTGACTTACAAAAAATAATTATCGAAAATTTCCATACAAGCCTAAATGACATATTTCTAGACTTGGATGCAAACCCTACTAATGTATCTGCACTTTTTCAATCGCATCGTGCTATATTAAAGGACTCTTCTATAGTAATATTAAAAATACAACGCCCTTATGTGTTTGAAAATATTGCTCGGGATATTTCATTAATAAAAAAAGCTGTTGACGTTCTTAAACTTAATACAGTCAAATCAACTGAAAATTCTGTCGACTTTGTATCTGTAATAGATGAGCTATGGATTATTGCCCAGCAAGAATTAAATTTCGAACAAGAAATAAAAAATACAATTGAATTTTACAATTTAAATTCCGATATAAAATATTTGAAAGTTCCAAAGGTATATGAAAACTACTCAAATAAAAATATCATTACTACTGACTATATACAAGGCATTTGCGTTTCCGAAGTGGAAAAATTAGAAGCCTTGGAATACAATACTAACAAAATAGCGCAAAATATCGCTACAAATTTTTTACATCAATCCCTTGTAGATGGATTTTTTCATTCTAATCCAATTGGAAAAAATATTTTAACTAATAATCAGACAATCTCTTGGATTAATTTTAATGTTGTAAATAGATTGTCAAAAAAAGAAAAAATGTTCGTAGAAGGCATTATTAAAGCTTTTGTTGAAAAAAATCCTCAAAAGATAAAAAGTATATTTTTAATCATTGAAAATGATATAAACAAATTAAATAACCCTCAGTTTATGAGCGCTGTTGATAAAATTGTTGCTAACTTGAATCAATCATATTATAAATCAATACGATCTATTATAAAAGATTTCATACCCCTATTCAGGCAATTCAACATGTCACTAACAGAAAATCTTTCTAAACTTTGCATATGTATGGTTACTATTGAAGATATTATAAACAAATTCAATAATTCAGTAAGTTTTATGCAAATCATTAAGGAACAATATATTAAAAATGTTAGCCCTAATACCACTCCATTAAATACACAAGGTAATAATGCCTCAACAGCTATGCCTTCTGCCCCTCAGAGCAATGCCACTTTCAATCAAAACACTAATCCCAATTCTAATCCTATTAACACCTACTCAAATAGTCAAAGTAATGATACTGCAAACACTATCCCCTCTGTTCCTCAAAGCAATATCCCTTCCAATCAAAACACTAATTCTAATATTAGAATAAATTTAAATGAGCCAATAACTGAAACTAAACATTCAGTCCCTATTAGTCATACCCCAGAAAGTACTATTAATGCTGTTAGCACACCCTCAGTAAATACAAGTACCAGAACATCAATCGATAACATTGATTATCCAAATTCTTCAACAAATAATGTTGAACGTATCAATGAGCGAGACAATAATTCTAAGGAATTAGAAAATAACCTTAAAAACTTTTTAAATAGGAACAATAATCCTAAAAATAATTTAGAAAACACTAATACAAATGAATTTAATAATATTTATAACAATAACTCTAATTCTTATAATAACTATTCTGGTAAATCTAATATAAGCAAGGAAAACCTAAACAATTTTAAAGTGCCTAACCAATCTAATCTTAATTCACAATCCTCTCCTAAAACTCCTAATATGTATAATGAAGATCTAAATGAACAGCTAAGTAGTTATCAGCATTCTCAAGAACAAGTCAATAATAACAATACAAAAGATAATGCTTATTCTAAAAGCCTTGAAAGATATATATATGATCCTAATTATACACACCTTCGTGAAGAACAAGGCAAAGATAGGAATGTAAGTATCAAGGATAGTCCAAAGTATTATGCAAAACGCTACTGTCATTACTCAAGCGATAACAATGACCATACAAATACTGAAAATTCAGAAAATTCTACTGTCAGCTTAAGATTATCTTCGGGGGTAGCATTTTCTAACGGTATAGACAAACTTGTTTTATGTTTTATAAATATTGCCCTACTCGCTTTAACTGTAATATGTTTTATCTTTAATGTCGGCCCAAGCTTAATAGACAATATATCAGTTTTAAGTGTTCTATATTTCTTATTGTCAGTTATATTTATGTTGTGGTTATCTGTTAGACTTATTAAAAAAGATTAATTGGAGTTTTTATATGACTAAAACAATAAACTTACAAAAAGCTGTCAGACTATCTTCAAGAATGCCTTATAATAAAAATTCGTTTGCATATGGTTTGAATTTTTATAAACTAACTTGGCTGTTTGTTATTGGCGGCCTTCTAGGATATATAATAGAAACTACTTGGATTCTTGCTTTAACCGGCGAATTTGTAAATAATCAAGGCCTTATATATATGCCTATTAAGCCTGTATATGCCTTTGGTGCCATTTTATTTGCTGTTTTAGGAGAAAAAATAATAAGCTTTAACGGTATTTTTATATTTTTAATTTGCTCATTTCTCGGTGCACTGTTTGAGTTTTTATGCTCCGTATTCCAAGAATACTTTTTAGGTAAGTCGTTTTGGGATTATAGTGATTCCCCATTTAATATTCAAGGTAGAACAAACTTATTCTATGCTATTCTTTGGGGAACCTTAGGCCTTATATTTATAAGGCACATTTATCCTTTTATATGTAGAATACTTCAAAAAATTCCAAATCGCTTTGGTAAGACTATTACATGGATTATATTTATATTTTTAATAGCCAACATTACATTATCTGTTTGTGCAATTAAACGGCAGACTAATAGAAGCTATGGAATCTCCGCACAAAATTCATTTGCTGAATTTTTAGATAAATATTATAATGACGATAAATTATCTAAAATATATAATTCCATGGTTACATTATAAATCTAACAAAAAGGAGGTAAACTCTTCTATGCCAATAAACAGTTTACAACATCCTCAACAAAAAACTTCAGCTAGCAATGTTCCTAAATTATCACTTCTTCCCATGTTTAGCTAGATAACATAGCTTAAGTTATTTTATTAATTAAAATGAATAGTGTTTGTTTATTCTTGTTTCATATTCTTAAATGCAATCACATATAATTCTTTATAACACATAATAAGGAGGCTTATATGTGAAAGGCATTGTAGAGGAAAGGGCAGTAGAGCTTGGAGAATATATTATTAAAAACCATGCCACTGTGAGAAAGACAGCTAAAAAATTCGGAGTTTCTAAATCTACAGTACACAAAGATGTTTCTGAAAGACTAAAGCATGTAGATCCTCAGCTTTACAAAAAAGTAAAAGAAATACTTGAAATAAATAAAGCACAACGCCATATAAGAGGAGGAATGGCTACAAGAGATAAATATAAAAACTTACATCATAATGATTATACATAAATATATAACATTTCACAAAAACAAACTAAAGGTATGGAGTTCTAATCCATACCTTCAGTTTTTATATTATTGACTTAAAAATAGCAATTAATATATGCATAAATCCTTTTGAATATTATACCGGCTGTAACCCTAAATAATTTAATAAGCCTGTGTATATTGCATAAGCAAAATCATACTGATTATTTATTAACTTCTGTACATCAGCCTCATTTGTTATATACGCCAGTTCAACTAATATAGCCGGCATTGTTGTTCTTCTTAACACATATAAAGAAGGGTTAATTCTTACGCCATTATCTTTTGTTCCTACTCTAGACACAATAGCATCTAGAACTCTTTGCGCCAACTGGTACGCTGCAGAGCCTTCTCTATATACATAGACCTCTGACCCATTTATTGCTGGATTAGTGTTTGCATTAACATGTATGCTTATAAAGTAGTCAGCAGGCCACTCATTGGCCAGGCGTACTCTCTCTGACAAGCTAGAGGAATTGTTAAAACCCAATGTCTCTTCCGGAGTATTTCTCGATAACCTAACCTCAAATCTTGGATCATTGCGCAAAATGTCTGCTAAATAAGTACCTACATTATAAGTTATGTCTTGTTCACGAAGACCAAAACCCTCCGCTCCAGCATTAAATCCGCTCGGATTATGACCTTGATCAACAAATATTTTTATAGCCAAAATATCACTCCCAACTCATATAATAATACCATTATATGCATCAGACTTGATTTCAATTACATTTAACTATACCTCTTGCAAGTACACATATGTAACTCCTGGTTTTGCTTCAGTTTTCTTTTCATCGTTGCTATCTCTACGAACTTTACTATTTTCATTAAATACATTCTTT
>CALWVF010000002.1 GCA_944384925.1 uncultured Clostridia bacterium | reverse complement strand
GGTAATGTTCGATAACAGCCCATAACACCTTTGCATGGATAAATTGGCGTATTTTCAAGGGTTTTCGGGGGTTTAATAACACCCGATAACGCCTCTCGGAAGGTGGTGAAATTTCAAAGGGCTAATTAAATTTACTTAAAGCATACTCAGCTCTCTCCAGCTCAGTGCTATAATAAAATTTAGGCGATATATTTGTATTAGATATATTACATTTGCCATTCCCAGTAATAAGTATTTTTTTTCCAACACGTTTATTTTTTTCAAGTAAAATTATATTATAATTTTTATTATACTTCTTTAATTCTCGTGCTGCAATAATAGATGCAATTATTCCTGAAGCTCCAGCTCCTATTATTGCAATATCTGAGTTAACAACATTCAATTTTAATCTCCTTAAATATAATTTAAATAGCCAAAAGGTTTATAATGCTATTAAAATAGATATAACTACATAAAGAAACCTAGTATACCATAGGATAAAATAGACATTATAATTCCAGCAGCACAAACACCCAAAGCAATAGAAATAATAGCATTTTTAAAAGGGATCTTTAAAAACGCAGCCGCTAATGCGCCAGTCCATGCACCTGTTCCCGGAAGAGGAATTGCCACAAATAAAAACAAGCCTAAAGTTTTATATTTCAAAATAGACTCAGAACTTTTAAGGGCTTTCTGCTCCAGCTTATCAACTAGCTTTACAAATCTAGTATTTTTCATTTTATCTAAAATCTTTTCAATAAACAATAAAATAAAAGGTATTGGAAATAAATTACCCAATATACATATAGGCAAGGCTAATTTCCAATTTAGGCCAAGTAAACTTGCTGCAAGTATACCTCCTCTAAGCTCCAATATGGGTAACATTGAAATTAAAAATACTATCATTTTGGGATCAAGCATTGACTTTAATCCTAAAACTATAGAACCTACTATTGAATCCAAAAAAATCACTCCATAATTATACATTAGACATATAATATTATATATAAACAATTCAACAATTTCAATAACTTTATCATTCGCAAGAAATATATCTAAAAAATAATACAAGATATTATAATATTGTTTGACAAATTTGTAAATATATACATAAATATCCATTTTAATAATTTATGGTAAAAAACTATAATAATTTTTACCTAAAATATTAATCATAATTTTACATATAACCCTATTGACTTAATACACTAAAAATGATAACATATTACCTATAGAATTTAATTTAGGGGTATAGCTCAGTTGGTAGAGCAGCGGTCTCCAAAACCGCGTGCCGAGGGTTCAAATCCTTCTGCCCCTGCCAATTTAAAACCTTGATTCGCAAATTGCGTTCAAGGTTTTTTTACGTAAAGTTTATTACTTGTATTTGTAGTTTATAGTAGTTATACATTGTATAAAAGTAACAATGCACCAAGTTTATTTGCTGTTGTTTAGTATTAATTTTATTTTTTTATTTCCTTTGGTAATATTATCACTACATGGTTTAAATTCAATTTTGATTTGATAATCAACTACTTTTAAACCAATATAAGGCTGCATTATATATTTATAACTTAATATAAATTAGATAACAAAATAATATTGTTTAATAGTGTTCTATAAAAATAAAAATTGCACAGACGCTTAAAAAATAGCATTTGTGCAACTTCGCAAATGGAGCTGATAACCGGATTCGAACCGGTGACCTCATCCTTACCAAGGATGTGCTCTGCCTACTGAGCTATATCAGCTAAACTGGCGACCCGAAACGGGCTCGAACCGTCGACCTCTAGCGTGACAGGCTAGCGTTCTAACCAACTGAACTACCGGGCCATGTAAATAATATGATAATTTGATATCATAAACTTAAAAATTATAAACATACTTTTAACATTTTGCTTAAATTAATCTTAATTGAAATTTATTATAATATGTTACAAATAGTTTTAACCTAAAGGAGTTTTTACATCTAAAGGGTAAAAATTTAATACATTGAATTTTAGTTTTAACTTAAATCAATTTATAGCAGGACATATCAACTAGCATTATAATAGAAATTCTTTGCAACTTTAATATAAAAAATATTCATAAAATTATAGTGAATCAAAAACACTTACAGTAATTGTAAAATTAATAGAATTTCAATATTATTAAAAACACTTTTTAATATGATTCTATCAAATTTATGTCCAAAAATTAATTTCTTCTATTTTTTTACAAATTTATAGAAATATCTAATTTATCTAGTGTAAATAACATTAATTAGAGTTATCATAACTGTTAATAAAAATACATAGGCATAGTAGACATTTAATAAAGTCTAACATAAATTGTAGTTATATGACTAAAGTCCTTAAAATTATGTCCGAGTATAACATACAATGCCTACCTACAACCTTATCTTGTCTCCCTCAACAAACAATTATATTTAAACATATTTTAATTAAAATGTCAAGCAAGAATAAATCTAACTTTTATAAAATAAAAAATTATTGATTAAAATTAATCTTAAATAATTTATTAAAAAGCTACCTTAATTTTATCATAAGTATCTTAGAGGCTACTTAATTAGTATAAACTTTCAAAGCTATAGCTATAAATATAACGTGCCAAATAATTATATATGCTTAGTAAAGGTAATATAAAACATATATAACTATAATAGCTTTAAAAAATAAAAAGACTGTATAATTTTGTTGTATCTTAGATATATTATTTAAAACATTATAAATTTATATTTTTATGGACAAAAACTTGACAAATTTTAACAATGTATACAACTTTAATAGAAATCCTATACAATGTAAAAGTCTTATTAAATAGAATATTTAGGATTACTTTTGGAGATTATAAGTATACATAACTCAAAGAGGTGTTGATATGCTAAAGGATATAAAATTAGCTTATAATTATGATGGAACATACGATATTGTAATTGAATATGAAAAAAATAATGCTGAATTTGCTTTAGAATTTAATTCAATAAATGATATAAAAACAAATTCTCAAAAGATAATTAAATTTATAAAATCAAATGCTAAAAATCTAAGGATTGCAAGTGTTAGAATAATGCTTTCTGGAGCACTTGTTGCTACTATTGCATTTTCAGCATTTACATCAATTTTTGCCGCTACAAATAAGTATAGCATGGGATATTTATATAGCGGAACCGATCAACAACACATAGAATATGTAAATAGGACAAATGGTGCTCTAGATACCGTATCGCCCAGCTACTTTGATATACAAGATGATGGATCTTTAAAGCTTAATTATCTAAGTCAAAATTTAATAAATACTATGCATTCACAAGGAGTAAAAGTGGTACCTTTTCTAAGTAACCACTGGAATCGTACTGCTGGTATTAATGCTTTAAAAGATGTTGAATTATTATCTACTCAAATCGCAGACTATGTTGAAGAATATAATCTTGATGGTGTGAATGTTGATATCGAAAATGTAACTCATGAGCAAAGGGACCAGTACACGGAATTTGTTAGACTTTTAAGAGAAAAAATACCATCATATAAAGAAGTGTCTGTAGCAGTTGCAGCAAATCCAAACGACTGGCAAACTGGATGGCATGGTTCGTATGATTATACTGAACTTTCTAAATATGCAGATCACCTTTTTATTATGACTTATGATGAACATTATGAGGGTGGCGACGCTGGACCAGTTGCAAGCATTGATTTTGTAGAAAATTCAATAAAATATGCTCTATCTAAAACAACAGCCGACAAAATAGTTCTAGGCATTCCCCTTTATGGTCGAGTTTGGAGCTTAGATAGCAATAGAATTGTAGGAAAAGGTATAAGTATAGACACAATTAATGACATACTAAAAAATTGTTCATCTACAGTGACATATGATGAAAGTAGTCAATCTGTTAAAGCTGAGTTTGAAATAACAGAAAGTAGTGCCAAATATACTGTAGGAGGAGATTTCGTTTTAAATCCAGGTAAATATGTTGTCTGGTACGAAAATGATCAGTCTTATAGCAGCAAGCTGAATTTGGTTTCAAAATACGATATAAAAGGAGCTGGTTCTTGGTCTCTTGGACAAGAAGATCCCTCCATTTGGAATAATTATGACAGTTGGATAAGTGGCTCTACCTCAGATAATACCCCCTCAACGCCCGACAATACCACACCACCAGATAATGATAATACACAAAATCCTACTCCTCCAGAAAATAACGAATCTCAGCTTCCACCCTCTTCGGAAAATTCAAGCCAAGAAGCAATTATAAATCCAAATGAATCAGATGTAAAAATATATAAAAATAAAAACCTTACCGGAAATGTAATTGCTACACTTTCAGGTGGGGATACTATAACTATCATAAAAAATCTAGGGGACGGAGTATATCAAGTAAAACTTTCAGATGGTCAAATTGGATATGTATCTTCTAATTATGTATCCATAAAAGGAGAAGAATCTGAAACCAATACTCCGGAAGTTTCTGTACCTTCTAACCCTTCTCAAGAATATATTATTCATGTAGTACAATCTGGTGACTCTCTTTGGAAAATAGCAAAACAATATCTTGGTTCTGGAACTCTATATCCGCAAATTCAATCTCTTAATAATTTAACAAGCGATAAAATATATCCGGGTATGCAACTTAAGATACCGAATTCTCAAAGCATTGGACAAAATACACCAATTACCTCATACACAGAATACAATGTAAAAAAAGGTGACAGCCTTTGGAAAATTGCTAAAAATCAACTAGGTAATGGAAACAGATATCATGAAATTAAAGAGATTAATGGATTAACGGAAGATACTATATATCCAGGACAAGTTTTAAAATTACCAAGTAAATAAATATTTTATATTTTTAATTACGTTGTGTAATTATTTTTCTTTAATTTCTTATATTAAAATCAAAAAACATTTAAAAATAAGTCCAACTATTTGAGTAGTTTTACTTTTTTCACAGTATAAATAAATCTATAAGTAGATATGTTTATATATTATACTACAACAACTGCTATATCTATATAAAAGGCCTAAGACTATATTTTGGAAGACAGTTTACAACGTTTTTACAAAAAAAGTTTTATAAGAATACTTTACTAACGTTACCTTGTCTAATCGCATAACTATTTATGTAAAAAAGAATTAGGTAAATATCCAAAATAATTTTGTAAACATATAAAAATAGTCTTAAATAAAAAATCGCGCACAACCATGTGCGCAACTTGCCTCTAAGGGTTCCTTGGTGTGGGTAGTTATAAGGGACATGAATACTAAAGACGCGAGAAATAAAACTATAGTGAAAATAAAAGCCCCGAACGCGACGTGCGCGCCGAGGCTCTCAGCTGGTGCGGGTGACAGGACTTGAACCTGCACGGTTTTGCCACTAGAACCTAAATCTAGCGCGTCTGCCAATTCCGCCACACCCGCTTAATAATTATTAATTATACAATATAAAATACAAAAAATCAACTACTTTTATACTAAGTTATAAAATTTTATGATATTAACTAATTTTTATTAAAATTGAAATAAACATATCGTTAATTATTTCAATAATTTTTTATATAGTCTTATATATTCGTTTGCAGAATTAGACCAACTATTATCACCATTCATAGCTCTCTTTACTAAAATATTCCACCCGTCTTTATTTTTATATCCTTCTACGGCTCTTCTTACGCAATTAAACATATCCATAGAGTCATAATTTTTAAAAGTAAATCCATTTCCATAACCATCTTGGCTATCCACAACTGAGTCTCTTAATCCTCCTGTCTCCCTAACAACCGGTATTGCTCCATATCTCAACGCTATCATTTGAGATAGTCCACATGGCTCACTTTTAGAAGGCATTAAAAAAATATCCGATGCAGCATAAATCTTATGCGATAATTCCGGCACAAATCCAAAACATGATGATACTTTCCCCTTATACTTTTCTTGCATATATCTAAAATAATCCTCATATGCCTGCTCTCCTGAACCTAAAATAACAAATTGCACACCTAACTCATTTATAATTCTCTCTAATTGCTCAACAATAAGAGAAATGCCTTTATGCGGAACTAATCTTGTAATAACCGATATTAAAGGTATGTCTGGATTCTTCTCTAAAAATAGCCTTTCTTGTAATAATAATTTATTATTTACTTTTTCGTCAAGATTTTCAGAAGAATACCTGCAATATATATTAGTATCCTCTTCAGGGTTATAGTTATTATAGTCTATACCATTCAATATTCCCTCTAACTTCCAATGACGTGCCTTTAATATTGGATCTAATCCATGTGAATACCAGGGGTCTAGTATTTCATTAGCATACGTTGGACTAACTGTTGTAACTATATTAGAAGCTTCTATTGCTCCTTTCATAAAATTTATGCAGTCATCAAATTCTAAAATAGATTCACTATTTTTATCAATTCCCACAACATCCTCTAGAATCTCTTTACCATATTTCCCTTGGTATTGTATATTGTGTATTGTAAATACAGTTTTAATTCCTCGATACCAATAATTATTTGCATATATCAAACTATAATACACAGGCACAAGAGCCGTTTGCCAATCATTAGCATGCAATATATCCGGCTTAAAGTCTATATGTACTAGCATTTCCAATATAGCTCTAGAGAAAAAAGCAAATCTTTCTGCATCATCATAATAGCCATATAAACCATTTCTCTTAAAGTAATATTCATTATCGATGAAGTAATAAATTATACCTCCAGCCTTAGCTTCAAATACTCCACAGTATTGATTCCTCCATGCAACCGGTACATTAAAGCTTGTAACAAATCTCATTGAACTTTTTAATTCATAAGAAATATCTTTATATAGAGGCATTACTACTCTGCAGCCTATAAGCCTTTGACGCAATGCTTTGGGCAAAGATCCTGAAACATCTCCTAGTCCCCCAGATGCAATAAATGGTAATGCTTCACTTGTGCAATATAAACATCTCATTATAATACCTCCTAATTTAACTGTATTAGCAAATATTTTAAACTAATTTATTTTTATTTTAAAATCCACTCTTTAATTTATAACTTTTAAAATTATTTCAGTAGATCTAATTTCCATTTCTATCTTATAAATAATTATATTTTATGATCATTTCATTTAAATACATTATACACTTATAATTTACACTAGGCTAGCCTTACTTATATATACAGGATAGGATTTAAATCCCATTAAGGTTCTCTCTTGCTTTATTGTTACATCTTTATCAGATATAACATAACTTAAATTACATCCATTTCCTATTATTGTATCTTGCATTATTACACAATTTGATATTTTTGAACCTTTTCCAATTTTAACTCCTCTAAATAATATACTATTTTCTACTTCACCATCTATTTTACAGCCATTTGCTACTAACGAATTTTTCACTATTGCATTTTGTTCATATTTTGCCGACATATCATCTCTAACTTTAGTATATATTGGACGATAATTATAAAACAACTGGTCTCTTACTTCCTTAGACATAAGTGCCATATTTGCTTCAAAATAACTATTAATAGACATTATCACTTTCATAAATCCTTCAAATTCATATCCAAACACCCGATACTTTGATATATTTTTTTGTATTAAATCTCTTTTAAAATTAACTTCATTCTTACTCATGCACTCTGCCACTAATTTTATTAATAAATTTTTTTTCATTAAAATCATGTTTATACCATAACTGCACTCAGACTCTATCTTAGGGTTTATATATGTCTCTTTTACTCTACCATCAGTATTTAACGATAATATCAATGGTGTATTCATTTTAGATGGTACAATACCTCTTTTATAAATTATAGTTATATCAGCTTGCTTTTTTAAGTGTTGTTTTATAACTTCTTGATAATTAATATTGCATACTACATCGCAATCACAAAGAAGAACATATTCTTCTCTTGAATTCAATATAAAACCCTTTATTGCATATAGCGTCTCTACCCTATTATTAAATTCCGAACTGCTATTTCCAAATGGAGGCAAAATAAATAATCCATCACGACGCTTCGATAAATCCCACGACTTACCAGACCCTAAATGATCCATTAAAGATTGATAATTTCTTTTTGTAACAACTCCAACTTTATTTATTCCTGAATTCACCATATTAGATAATGGAAAATCTATAAGCCTATATCTACATCCAAATGGAACTGAACCCATAGTTCTTCCTTCTGTTAATTCCCTAACAAGTTCTTCGTTCATATTAGAAAATATAATACCGACCACATTATTTCCTCTCATTATTCTTCACCCCCGAAACATTCTTATCAATCATTGATTTTGCTGCAACTATCGCATTCTCTCCTATTGTTATATTATCTCCAACTACAGTAATACCCCAATCATCTTTATTTAAGACTTCATTTGGGCAAGAACCTACAATTGCATTTTTCTTCACAACAGTATTCTCTGAAACTATAGAATATTTTATCACTGCGCCTTCTTCTATTATTGCACCAGGCATTATAATTGAATCTCTAATTACTGCATTTTTCCCAACATATATGCTATCAAATAAAACAGAAAAGTCTACCTTTCCATATATGTTACATCCATCTCCTATTAAAGAATTTTTTACTTCAGCGCTTTCCGCTATGTACTGAGGTGGCTTAACTGGATTTTTAGAATAGATTTTCCAAGACTCATCGCTTAAATCAAACGTATTATTACTACCCAATAAATCCATATTAGCTTCCCAAAGGCTATTTATAGTGCCCACATCTTTCCAGTAACCGTTAAACTCATACGCAAACAGCTTTTCCCCCGCATTAAGCATTGCCGGCAAAATATCTTTTCCAAAATCATTATCCGATTCCTTATTTTTATAATCTAATATTAAATATTCCTTCAACTTGTTCCAATTAAATACATATACACCCATAGAGGCTTTTGTGCTCTTAGGATTTTCCGGTTTCTCATCAAATTCATATATTGATAAATCAGGATTAATATTAAGTATACCAAATCTCGATGCTTCTTCTCTTGCAACATTTATCACAGCTATTGTACAATCCGCTTCTTTTTCTTTATGAAAAGCTATCATCTTGGAATAATCCATTTTATATATATGGTCTCCAGAAAGGACAATTACATATTCCGGATTATATCTTTCAATGTAATTTATATTTTGATAAATAGCATTTGCTGTACCTTTATACCAATCGGCTCCCCTAATTCTCTGATATGGTGATAATATTTGAACACCACTATTCATACTATCTAAATCCCAAGGTTGGCCATTACTTATATATTCATTTAAAATCAGTGGCTGATATTGAGTTAATACACCTACTGCTTCAATTCCTGAATTAACACAATTAGATAATGCAAAATCTATTATTCTATACTTTCCACCATATGGAACTGCAGGCTTTGCCAATTTATTAGTTAATACACCAAGTCTACTGCCTTGACCGCCTGCTAATAACATAGCAACTACTTCTTGTTTTGGAAACATAATAACCCCCCTCAACTCAATCTATAAGCGTTTTTCTTTTAATTATTGATTTTTTAACTTTTTTATTAACACATCTTATATATATACCCGAAAGTGGAGGAATTGTTATTGAAATAGATTGTGAATAGCCATGCATTTTTATATTTTCAGAAAAAATATTTTCTTTAGTACAAATCCCATTTCCTCCAAATTTCTTTGAGTCAGAATTAAAAACTTCTGCATATGTTCCCTCAAATGGTACACCAATTCTATAATTTTTTCTTTCGATAGGTTGAAAATTGCAAACAACTATAAGCTCTCTCTCTTTTATATCTTTTCTTCTAAAACTTATAACACTTTGTTTATAATCATCATGAGAAATCCAAGAAAATCCTTCCCACGAAAAATCTATTTCCCAAAGCTCACTATTATCTAAATAAAAATGATTTATACTTTTAAAAAATTCTTGCATTTTCTTATGTGCAGGATATTCTAGCAATAACCAGTCAAGTTCATCTTTATAATTCCATTCTTTAAATTGGCCAAATTCAGTACCCATAAAAATTAATTTTTTCCCAGGATGTGCCATCATATAAGTTATAAAGGCTCTCACCCCAGCAAATTTGTCTTCATATACTCCTGGCATTTTATTTATAAGAGCGCCCTTCCCATGAACTACCTCATCATGGGAAATAGGTAAAATATAGTTTTCAGAAAATGCATAAAAAAATGAAAATGTTAAATTATCATGATTATACGGTCTATACAATGGATCTGTTGAAATATATTTAAGCATATCGTTCATCCAACCCATATTCCATTTATAATTAAATCCCAGTCCCCCAGAATATGTAGGCCTTGATACCATTGGCCAAGACGTAGATTCTTCTGCTATCATCATTACTTGGGGATGTTTTTTAAATACTGCTTGATTAAGAATTTTAAAAAATTCTACTGCCTCTAAATTTTCTTTTCCCCCATATATATTAGGAACCCATTCTGTATGACCCCTATTATAATCTAAATATAACATAGATGCTACAGCATCTACTCTTATTCCATCTATATGATAAATGTCTAACCAAAACATAGCACTAGAAACTAAAAAGCTAATTACTTCCTTCTTTTTATAATCAAAAACAAGTGTACCCCACTCCTTGTGTTCACCTTTTCTTTCGTCTTCATATTCATAGCAAGAAGTGCCATCAAATTTAGCAAGACCCTGCATATCTTTTGGGAAATGTGCAGGAACCCAATCTATTATTACACCTATATTATTCTGATGACATTTATCTATAAGCTCCATAAAATCAAACGGGTTTCCATACCTGGATGTAGGTGCAAAATATCCTATCACCTGATACCCCCACGAGCCCTCAAATGGGTATTCTGTAACAGGCATAAACTCAATGTGAGTATATCCCATTTCTTTCACATATTTAATTATTTCATCTGCAAATTTAGAATATGAAAATACATTTCCATCCTTATATTTTCTCCATGAGCCTAAATGAACTTCATATATATTAATAGGCCTATTATAATGAATATTATTTTCTTTTTTTCTTATCCACCCATCATCTTTCCATTGATACCCATTTATATCGAAAAGCTTAGATGAATGTCCTCCACCATACTCAAAATGAGTAGCATATGGATCAGATTTGGCCAGTATATCCCCACGACAAGATTCTACACTAAATTTATACATAGAATACTCATTTAAATTTTTATTAATAAAGCATTCCCAAATTCCTTTATTTGTTACTTTTTTCATTCTATTAACGCTACGATCCCAATTATTAAATTCACCTATAACTGAAACAGACTTAGCATTTGGAGCCCATACTCTAAAAGTAAAACCTGTTATACCGTCCTTAATTTCCTTATGAGCTCCCATATATTTATAACATTCAAAGCCATTTCCATCATGAAATTCTTTCAATACATCACAATCTGTATCAATATTTTTGTTAAGACTCATAATAAAATTCTCCCTTATTATCCCATTATACAAATAGAAATATGCGAACTAAAATTCAACTTAAATTATATTAACATAATTTATACAGCAAATAATATCTAACATTGTCTAACATCATAATAATATTGCTATATAATTTTTATGACATCATTTAAATAAAAGGAATATATTAGACATTCCTTTACCTCTATTCCCAGACATAATTCAACAGCTTTTTTATATAGAGAGAGCTGTTTTTTATAGTGATTTCTTAATTCATCTAGTTCTAATACTTTATCTGTTTTGTAATCTACAATAATCGCTGAGCTACCTTCAATAAATATGCAATCTACAGCACCTTGCAAAATAACAGGTACGTTTTTTAAATGTTCTGGTAAAGTATTATCAATTTCTCCAGCATTAATATCTATAGTAAATTTATATTCTCTCATCACATTTTCAGAATGCATAATTCTATTCATGATATTAGAACTAAAAAATTTATTTATCTTATCCTTTTCTAATATATCCACTTGATCTCTTGACAAAAATTTATTTTCAATAAGACGACTCATTTCATTGTGTGAATTTTCCTTATATTTATAATAATCAACATATTGCAAGAAAGCATGCAAAACTGTTCCCTTCTCTGCCGCTGTTAACCCATGAGCCATTATAAATGATGGCCTTCTTAATTCTATTTTTTCATCCACTGCATTATTTACCAATAACTTAGAAACCGAAACCTTACTAGGAATTTTAGATATATCAAAGTTGAGATACCTAAAAGAAAGCCTTTTCTTTAGTCGGGTTAATAAATCATTATCAAATAAAGCAATATTATCATCCTTGCATTCAACTTCATTGTTACCATTATCTTTAGGAATAATTACATTTATTTCCCAGTCTTCACCCCTTGTTATCATAATACCTGGAGCTGCTTGGGATATTCTTCGAAGTTCTTTGCCAGACGGATGTCTAATCGCACATAATAATATCCAATCTGAGAAACAACAAGCATTTCTTACTACATAAGGTGAAATCTCTGGCGCCTCTGTTAACTGAGAAGCTATACTTGATAACTTTTTAACAATATCTTTTAAAGATGTTAACATTATCAATTTTTCTTTCGCTCTAGTCATTGCAACATACAACACTCTTAATTCCTCAGATATTAAACCCCTTTCAATTTCAATTTCTACCGCTTTACGAGGCATCGTCGAATATTGCAATAATCTTTCGGAGTCTCTAATTTTTACCCCTAGCCCAAGAAAAGGATGTAAAAGTACATCGCCTTTATCTTTATTAAATTTTCGCGAACAACCAGCCAATATGCACACCGGAAACTCTAAACCCTTAGATCTATGTATGCTCATTATTTTAACAACATTTGCAGACTCAGAAATTGTATTGGCAGGAGATAAATCAGATCTATTTTGCTCTAATTTATCTATAAACCTAATAAACCCCGATAAACATTTATACCCTGAAAACTCATATCCTCTAGCATATTCCAACAACAACCTAAGATTTGCAAGCCTTAGTTCTCCATCTGGCATAGCTTGAACAATAGACATATATCCTGAATCCTCATATATCTTTTGTATAAGTTTATCAGATGAAACTGTAGATGCCATATACCTATACTTTTCTATTTGCTTTATAAAACTTATACATTGCTCATCACCATCATCTGCCAGTTTTTTAAGTGCAAAATATAATGGTTTTTCTTTATCTATACTTCTAATAATGCTAAGCTTATCAGGAGTAAAGTTATATATAGGGCTCATTAATACTGAAAGAAGAGGTATATCTTGAATAGGATTATCTATTACTCTTAAAAAAGATAAAATTACAGAAACTTCTAACTTACCAAAAAATGTTCCCGATGTATCTGACCATGCAGGTATGCCACATAATTGAAGTTCTTTTGCATAAGCATATGCATGTTTATTTGCATTTCTTATAAGTATGCAAAAGTCTCTATATGTAATTTGCCTTTTCGAATCTCCACATTTTACTAAATAGCCGCTTCCTACCATCTTATGTATTATTTCGGCAATGTGCCTAGCTTCGATTATATCCATATCAGCGGTTTCGCTATTTGTTATATCAATAATATCAAGTTGCACATCCGCAGATTTTCTGTCATCGTAAGATGCTCCAAATTCCAATTTTTCTTCTTCTGTATAATCCATTTCACCAATTTCTTTTGACATAAGCTGGCTAAATACAAAATTTACTGCATCTGTTACACCTTTTCTACTTCTAAAATTTTTATCTAATATTATTTTGGCGGGATAATTATCTAAATTGCTGTCATATTTATTATATAATTCTTTTCTTCTTAAAAATATTTCAGGCATAGCTTGTCTAAATCTATATATGCTTTGCTTTACATCCCCTACAACAAATAAATTTTCTTCATTCCTAGATATAACCCTAAAAATTATATCTTGAACCTCATTAGAGTCTTGGTATTCATCTACAATAATCTCATCAAACTTATTAGATATTAATATGGCATCTTCTGTTTTTCTAAATCCATCATCAGTTTGTTCAACAAGCAGCTTCAATGCTAAATGTTCCAGATCTCCAAAGTCTGCTAACCGTTTTTTTGATTTTAATTCAGTTAATTTATAGTCAAACATCTTAACTGCATTAAAAAGTTTTTCAATTATAGGTGTTAAATATTTTATATCTATAATGCATTCTTCTTCACTGCAAGTAAACAACTTAGAAGCTTTGTTTAATATATGTTTTACATTATCTCTGTTCCCTGTAATTTTCAGCTTTAATGGATCATCCTTATATCCTCTTAAACTTTTTAACCTTTCAAACAAAAATGTATCTACTCTTGACTTTAATAGATTCCAATTTTTTTCCTCACAAGTATGTCTCAAATCGATAAGATTTCTTAAATCTTCTTGCAATACATCATTATAAGCGTTATATATTTTTTCATCTTCCTCTAAAGCATCTATTGAATTTTTAGTAATGCTAATACAATATTCAACAGCACTTTTAAAATAACATATAATTGTATTTCCCCAAATGCTATCTCCTATGTTACTTACAGACTTATACATGTCAAGTTTCTCATTCATCCATCTATCTGGAAATGGATGCGACCTAACAAAATCATACAATGTATTTATTACTCTAACTAAAGCCTCATCATCTTTACTTCCGCTAAATGACTCAACCAAATTTAAAAAAGACATATCATTTTCCTTGTAAAGTTCTTCGAGTACAAAGCTAACTGCTTCATCCTTAAGCAATGCCATCTCATTAGAATCCGATATCCTAAATTCTGGATAAATATCTAATTTATAAAAGTTTTCTCTTATAAGCTCATTGCAAAATCCATGTATAGTACTTATATGTGCTCTAGTTAACAATATTTGCTGCCTCTGAAGATGTAAATTATATGGATCTTTTTCTATCATTTGAGATATTCGGCAGGAAATTCTTTCTCTCATCTCTGAAGCAGCTGCATTTGTAAATGTCACTATAAGCAATTTGTCTGCATCACATGGTTTCTGGCAGTCTATTAATCTTTCTATAACTCTTTCAACCAATACAGCGGTTTTTCCCGAACCTGCTGCTGCAGACACCAATACAGTTCCATTGCGAGAAGATATTGCGTCCATTTGATTTCTAGTCCATTTTACATCAGACATTGTCGTTAACTTCCTCCTCACAAAGTATCTTTAAAGCTTCATCTCTGTCATACTTTTCAATCACTAAATTTTCATCCCCATCTTCATGTCCGCAAACTGATTTATATGGGCACCATGCACAAGCATCATATTCTCCTGAAGCAGGCTTAGCACTTATTTCTCCATTATATAAGTCATCTGCCATAGAAATAATCAAGTCTTCAATATATTTAAATATTTTTCCCATTTGGGCTAAGCTTGCAATAGAATCTCTTTTAGATATTTGACCATTTTTTACCGTAACCGGAATAAAGACTCCCCTTGCTTCCTTTTCCATACCATATATAACATTGTCATCATCTAATATAAGCCCATTCATCCTCAATTTTCTTTCCTTCTTTTTGTCTAAATCATCATCTTCTATACCTCTTTCACCATTCACAATTGGCTTTGTAACTGGCATATATAAAATGCCCGCCGGAATTATATTTCCATATTTACGGCCTCCATTTTTACAAATAGCTGCCAAATATATCAACATTTGAATATTTAATCCATATATAACATCAGATAACCTAAATTCCTTAGAACCTGTTTTATAATCGATAACTCTTATATAACTTACATTATCTTTTTTCATTACATCTACTCTATCTACTTTTCCTTGTACTTCTACAACATTTCCATTTGGTAATTTTATAGAAAGTGGTTGTATCTCTCCATAAGCAGAAATATCTAATTCATAATCATTTGGAATAAAATCACTTTGCAAGAATTCCTTAGACATGTGTTTAATTAATATACATGCTGTATCTATAAGTCTATAAAAAAGATATCTAAATCTATAGGTTTTTCCTTCCCAACCACCCATTTTAATCTCAATATAGTTTTCTAATATTTCTTTTACTTTTTCCGATAAATATCTATCATCTAACCTGCTAATTTCTTCCATAGAATGCTCAGATAAAACATTTTCCATAATAAAATGCATCAAGCTTCCATACTCAAGTGAACCAAAAACTGCTGGCCTACGTTCTTTTGCCTTCAACCCATATGTACAAAAATACTGAAAACGACACAAATAATATTTTTCTATTTGAGAAGCAGACAAACGCATATTTTCTCCAAATAATTTTTTTATATTTTCACTATTTTTAATACTTAAATTTTTATTCGTCAATGGACTATCTAATATATTCATAACGTTTTTGTAATTATCATTGTCATAAAAATATTTTTTCAAGGTTACAGAAAAAACAGAGTTATCGTTCCAATACTTTGCACACATCTCAAATGCTGATTTTTCTGACCATATTTTATCTTCATCATCTATACAAAATTCGTCTTTAATAACAATGTTCGGAAATATTTTCTTTATACTTTTCACTATTGTTGATGGATACTTCGATGAACCTGATAACCCTTTAGATGGCCATGTTACATATAGCTTTTCCGAAGCTGCTGTAAGCGCAGTATATGCTATAAATTTTTCTTCTATAATTAGCTTCTCGAGACATTCATACATTTGCAGTCCCTTGCCCAATAATACTTTTCTTTCTACATCTGTAAAAGCTCCAGTTGTAACAGGAGTACGCGGAAATTCTCCTTCAACAGCACCAATCACAAATACTACTTTTGGCGAATCCATTCTACTTCTATCTGCATCTGCTATTGTTACTTCATCTATTCCTTGTGGTATAAATGCTATTTCACTAGAATTTATCACTAGTTCTAATAATTCTGCAAATTTATAGGCAGTTAATTTATATCCCTTTAAAACCAACGACATCTGTTCTAAAATTCCCATCAATAAATCCCATAATCTTATCTGCTCATCTGCCAATAGTTCTTCCCCAGAGTCTACTAAGTTCTTATACATATTTTTTATATTATTTTGTATTTCAATTTCTTCTAGCAACAAATATGTATATTTTGCAAAATCTTCGCCATTGACAACATTTTTAATATTATTTTCAAAATTAATTAAAGGCTTCATTAATTTATTTCTAAGTCTATTTAATAGTGCCAATTTATCTTTATCTTCATCTTTAAAAGTCTCTGAAAAACCATTAGGATTAAATAAAAATTCTTTATGCCAATCCCTTCCACTTATATTCCACAACAGAATATAATTTTCCAACATAAATATTTCATCGGCCTTCATCCCCACTAGACCAGTCTTTAAATATCTAAATATAGCATCTGAATCATAATTATTATTTATTATCTCAAAGGCTGAAATAACTAAATTCATAAGAGTTTTTTCACCAATATTCTCTAAATTGTCCATAAAATATGGTATTTCATTCTTTTTAAAAACTGTTTCTATAATACCCTTATATGTATCTGTTACTCTAGATACAACAACAAAATCCTTATACTTATAATTTTCTTCAGCAACCAATTTTTTTATATTATTACATACAAATTCAGACTCGTCATATAAATTAGTTGCATTATATATTGTTATATCTTTTGGTATAATATCATATGATTTCGGACTCATTCTAAATATTTCTTCTTCTATAATTTTTAAGCTTTTATTATGAAATCTAGGTGCTTCTTCTAGAAATAACGGTTTTTTTATAGATAAACCCCTCTTTTTAGCAGTTCTTAACACCCTTTTTATAGATTTATATACAGATGAAAATAGCATTATTTCATTATCTTTGTTAAAAAGTTGGTCTGAACAAAACGTTATGTAACAATCATTAGCTTGCTCAAAAATGTGATCTAAAATTTTTATTTCTTGTGGCGTGAAACCACTAAATCCATCTATGACTACAGTATAATTTCTAAAAAACTTATTTTCATTCAATTTATCATCTAACTTACTTAAATTATCTAATGGATCAATATACCTATCAGAGATCAGAGCATTATAAGCGCCTAAAATCAAAGAAGTTTCTTCCATTTTACATTTCAAAATTTTATTATCAACTTCTTTTGCTATGTTATTTAAATCTTCAATCCCAATAGAACAAGTTTTAAATTCCTTTAATGCTGAAACCATAATTTCAATCATTTCAACTTTATTAAAATGTTTTTTATATATGTTTAAGTGATCCTTAACTTGGTCAATGGCTAAACTCATTAACACATTTCTTCCGCTATCACTTATTCTATCTCCTATAAGGCCACCAATTTTGTTGAATATATGTTCGCTAAGTCTCTTGAAACTAAAAACTTCTAATTTAGAAAAGATTTGAGGTCCTAGCTCTCTTAAAATATCTCTTTCATTTCTAAACGAATCCTGCTCAGGAACAATAAGCATAACTTTACTATTTGCTTCCAGCAATCCCTTTAATATATTTCTTATTTTATACGTTTTTCCGCTTCCGCTTCTTCCTAATATAATTTGGAGCATAAATTAATTCCTCCATTTTTTAAATACTAATTATAATATAAATTATTATAACACATATAGATATACTATAAATTAAAAATATTTTATAACAAAATATGTAAAGACTATTGATATAATATCTTAGTAAAGTTTATAATTAATATATTATAAAATTATAATTTTTTTAGTAAACCAATACACAAAATTCAATAAACCACTTAAAAATAAGTTAAGTTTACTATAACTATTAAGATTTTAAATATTTTACAAAAGGAGGAAGTTAAAAATTGAAAATACTTGTTGAAACCTCTGCAAGGCATATACACCTTTCTGAAGCAGACTTTAAAATTTTATTTGGAAAGAATCACAAACTTACTGCAAAAAAATTTTTATCTCAGCCAGGTCAATTTGTGAGTTACGAAAGACTCAAAATAATAGGTCCAAGAAATCACATAAAAAATGTAGTTGTTTTAGGTCCTTTAAGGGCAGAAACACAAGTAGAAATTTCTATTACTGATTCTATCAAACTTGGAATTAATGCCCCTATAAGAGAGTCCGGAGATTTAATTAATACTCCTGGATGTATTATAGCTGGGCCAAATGCAAGCTTGGAAACTAAAAAAGGTGTAATTATTGCAAAAAGGCATATTCATTTAAATAATAAAGAGGCAAATGAATTTATGTTAAAAGATCAACAAATAGTGTCTGTTAAAATAAATTCCTTAGAAAGGAAATTAGTATTCGATGATGTCGTTGTTAGGGTAAACAAAAATTTTAGTGCTGCTATGCATATAGATACAGACGAAGCAAATGCTGCAGGAATAAGTTCTACAGTATATGGTGAAATAATAAAATAAATTAAAATAGCCAAGCAAGTGTATGTTTAAAATTAAACTGGCTTGGCTAACTATTTTTAATAAAATAGTATCTATGACTTTGTTTTTATATCTCCAAATAATGACACACCATTTACATAAATAATTGTAAATGTATTATCATCAATTTGGCCAACTTTATTTGATATATCTCCAAAAATATTAAGTCCACTTGTTTTAATATTTACACCATCTGGTACAAATAAATTGCAACCTCCAAATATTGATGTAGCATTTACAATTACATTTTTATCAATATTACAATTTCGTAAATCTAAATCCACAGATCCGAAAACAACCAACATATTTGCACCATTAAAGCAGTCTAAATTTTTGTTAATATTATAATATAAATGATAATTTTAGTCAATATTTTTATTTAACAATACATAATATTCAAGATTTGATACTAATTTCATTGAAAAAGCAAATATTTTTTGTTTTTATTGTATTGTTTTTATATAGAAATTTATACAATTAATTTGTTTTTTATAATATCTTGTCGATATTACAATTGATATTATATGTAATTTATTGTATAATAGTGTTTAAAGGCATTTCCAATATTTATATCAAATTAATGCTTTTAAATCTAACTTCGGCGGTGTATTTAATTGAATAATTATAATCTTTACGATTTGATTAAATTAAGAAAGAATTTTTTAGAAAAAGAGTTTTCTCAAATGAATAACATGCAACAATCTGCAATATTCCATGTAAACGGTCCTTTATTAATTCTAGCTGGCGCCGGCAGTGGAAAAACAACAGTCATTGTTAATAGAATAGCTAATATGTTAACTTATGGAGATGCTTATAGCAGCGACTTTATAGGAGAATTAGCTGATTCCGATATTATTAAAATAAAAAACTATATAGAACAAAATTGTAACATAGATACCGATACAAAAAACTTACTTGCTATTAATAAGGTAAATCCATGTCAAATCTTAGCTATAACATTTACTAATAAAGCTGCTAATGAACTAAAGGAAAGATTGTATAGTAAGTTAGGTAATTGTGCAAATGATATCTGGGCTTCTACTTTTCATTCAACTTGCTCTAGAATTTTACGAGCACATGCAGAAAAATTAGGATATTCTAATCATTTTACAATATATGATACCGAGGATTCTAAAAGATTAGTAAAGGATTGTCAAAAAAGCCTAAATATAGATGACAGGATTCTTTCATATCGATCTATTATATCTGAAATTTCACATGCTAAAGATAATTATTTAAGTTCACAGGAATTCAAAAATAATGTGGGAAATGATTTTAGACTTCAAAAAATCTCGGAAGTATATTCTCTGTATCAAAACAAGTTACAAGAAGCAGATGCTATGGATTTCGATGACCTAGTGTTAAATACTGTTAAATTATTTAAATTATTCCCAGAAGTACTAGAATATTATCAAAATAAATTTAAATACATATTAGTAGATGAATATCAAGACACAAACCACATCCAGTATATGTTTATAAATCTTCTTGCTAAAAAATATAAAAATTTATGTGTTGTCGGTGATGACGACCAAAGTATTTATAAATTTAGGGGAGCCACTATTGAAAATATAATGAACTTTGAAAAAAACTATCCTGAGGCAATGGTAATAAGGCTAGAACAAAATTATCGTTCTACTAAAAACATACTAAATGCTGCAAATGCTGTAATTGCAAACAATGTTAACCGTAAGGGCAAAAATTTATGGACCAATAATGATGCAGGAGATAAAATCAATGTTCACACAGCATACAATGAACATGATGAAGCTAATTATATTACCAATGTTATATTAGATGAAGTATCTCGCGGACGCAAATATTCAGATTTTGCTGTCTTATATAGAATGAATACCCAATCAAATATTTTAGAAAAAACTTTTGTAAAATCCGGTATTCCTTATAGAATTATTGGCGGCTTTAGGTTTTATGAACGTAAAGAAATAAAAGATATGATAGCCTATCTAAATGTTATAAACAATCCTTCCGATGAAATAAGGCTTAGAAGAATAATAAATTACCCTAAAAGATCAATTGGCGAAAAAACTATAAATACTGCAATGGAACTTGCACACCAACATCAAACTTCTATATTAGAAATTATCAAACGTGCCAATGAATTTGAAGACTTAAAACGAAGCTCCTCTAAACTTATGGAATTTTCTATATTAATAGAAAACTTAATAGAAGCTTCTAAAAAACTTTCTTTAAGCGAACTTTATAACCTTCTTTTAGAAAAAACAAACTACATAAAAGCTTTAAAAGAAGATAAGGAGAACAATGAAGATAGAGTAGAAAACATTAGAGAACTTGCTTCTAATATAATAAAATATGAACAAGAAAACGGAGAATCTGCAAATTTACCTGGGTTTTTAGAGGAAGTTTCTTTAATGACAGATATAGATAATTATGATTCAAAATCTGATTCTGTTGTAATGATGACTATACATTCTGCTAAGGGATTAGAATTTCCTGTAATTTTCTTGCCAGGATTTGAAGAAGGAATATTTCCAGGAATACAAGCTACATATAATCAATCTGAAGTAGACGAAGAGCGTAGATTAGCATATGTTGGTATTACTCGTGCAAAAGAAAAATTATATATATTAAATACCGATAGCCGTATGTTGTATGGCTCCACATCTAGAAATAAAATTTCTAGGTTTACTCAAGAAATACCTAGCGAATTGATAAATAAAACTAGAGCAAGAGATTGGAAAAAATTAGAGCCTGGAACTGTTGTATCAAAATCTCTATATGAAACTAGAATTCAATCTGCACAATCTGCAAGAAATTTTGGCCAGGGTGTTATTCATCAAGAAATCGATCACCAAACCTATAACATAGGTGATATTGTAACTCATAAAACATTTGGACAAGGAATAATCATATCTGTAAAACCTATGGGTAATGATAACCTTCTTGAAATCAATTTTGATAATATAGGCAGCAAAAAATTAATGTCTAATTATGCTAAACTGAGCAAAAATAGTTGAATAGTAACATTAATATTTACTCTATCATAGGATATATTGTTTTAAATGTTTAACAATGATAGGAGGATATTTATGGGAGAAAACGCTTTTTCAACATTCAATGAATCTACAAATAATTCGAGTTGCTTTAAGGAAGCAGTTTGTATAGACGCATACAGAGTGTATGACTCATGTGCAGAAAGACATTATGCATGTTATATACCTTCTTTTTTAATTAATCAATTATTGTAGTCTTTAATTTACATAAAAAGGTAGCAAATAATTTGCTACCTTTTTAATATAAGAATATAAATGTGCTTTACTTATGATATTTAGTTGACATTAATATTTGAAATGATCTATATATTTGTTCTAATAATATCACTCTCGCTAACTGATGCGGAAAAGTCATCTTAGACATGGAAAGCTTTATATCTGAAAAATCTTTCACTTCTCTTGATAGTCCCCATGAGCCGCCTATTATAAATGTAAATTCACTCTTACCATTAACTGCTATTTGCTGAATATAATGCGACATTTCCTCTGATGATAATTGCTTACCTTCTATACAAAGGGAAACCACAAATGAGTTACTTGGAATTTTAATAATTATTTTCTTTCCTTCTTTATTAATTGCATCACAGATTTGGGAAGCTGAAGGATTGTCTGGCAATTTGTGTTCAGAAACTTCAATAACTTTTACCTTGCAGTAGGGTTGCAATCTTTTAAGATATTCTGAACAAGCAGATATAAGATATTTCTCTTTTAGCTTTCCAACACATATTAAATTTATACTAACCATAAAATCCTCTAAACTAAAATAAGAAATAGATTAAACTAAAACTAATTCTCTTTTTTCATTTTTTTTTGGCGCAACACAAAGTTGGAAGTCAATATCTTTCTTCATTCCAAAATCTTCAAGCATTGAAATGGAGGTTTGATAAGCCAACTCCGGAATATTATTTCTTGAACTTAAATGTGCCAAAATAAACCTAGTAGTACCTGACTGAACAAGTTTTGGCAACTCATTTGCACAAGCTTCATTAGATAGATGACCAACATCAGATAAAATTCTTTTCTTAAGATAATACGGGTACATGCCATTTTTCAGCATATTTATATCATGATTTGATTCTAAAACTACAACATCGCATCCAATAAGTGAATTATGAATTGTATCTGAAATATATCCTGTGTCTGTTGCTATTGCTATTTTCTTATCATCTGAAGTTCTTATAACATATCCAACAGTTTCTTCAGCATCATGTGAATTATGAAATGGTACAACATATGCACCACCAATTTCTATACCTTTTTTCGATATAACATCACATTTAAATTTATTGGTTAATTCTCCTGATTCTATCAATGCACGCATAGTTCCTTCAGATGCATACACCCTTATCCCATATCTGGATGCAAATATCCGTAAACCTTTGATATGATCTGTGTGTTCATGAGTTATAAATATAGCATTTATAGTAGAAATATCTATTTCATTGTTATTCAGGGTCATTTCCATCTGCTTAGCTGTGCTTCCAACATCTATCAGTATTCCTGAGCCTCCTGAACCAACATATATACTATTTCCGCTACTACTACTAAAAAGCGGACATACTTTCGCCAAAATATCACATCCCAAATACAATTATTTTAACAAGAACAAAAAATTAAAAACATATTATTTCTATAAAGCTTTAGCCTCTTCTTCCTCTTACAAACGGATTCTCTTTATATCTACTCCAAGTGCAGCAAGCTCATTATAATATTTTCATAAATTTTCTCTGTTGCTGTAGCTCCAAATACCATTAGACCTTATATTATCTTCACAACACTATCATGAAGATCTATCGCTTTCATATAAGCTCCTGTTAGCTTTTCTACATCTTCTACAAATGATAAATTTCCACCAGTTTCTTTATCATCTTGCGAATTATATAACGAAATAGCATATGTACAATCAATTTCTATACCTTCTTTCAACATTACATCATACTTAAACTTATTGGTTAATTTTCCTAATCCTATCAATGCACGCATAAGTTCTTTCAGACGCATACACCTTTATCACATATTTGGAAACAAATACCTATAAACCTTTTATATGATATGCATGTTCATAAGTTATAAATATAGCATTTATGGTAAAAATATCTATTTCATCGGTATTTAGTGCCATTTCCAGTTGCTTAACTGCATTTTTAGCATCTAACAGTATTTAAGCGCACGCTGAATCAACACATAATAAATACCTTATTTACGCTACTGTTACTAGAAATTAGTCATGATTTCGCCAAAATATCGCATCTCAAATGTAATTGTTCTAACAAAAATAAAAAATCAAAAACATATTATCTCTATAAAGCTTTAGCCATTTCTTCCTCTTGCACACGAATCCTTTTTATATCTGCTCCAAGTGCAGTAAGCTTGTTTATAATATTTTCATAACCACGTTCTATATACTCTATTCCCTCTATTGTTGTAGTCCCAGAGGCCATTAGGCCCGCTATTATCATTGCAGCACCAGCACGAAGATCTGTTGCTTTCACTGAAGAGCCTATCAGTTTTTCTACACCTTCTACAACTGCCAATTTTCCATCTACGGAAATTTTTGCTCCCATTCTTCTTAATTCATCAACATACCTAAATCTGTTATCCCAAACACCTTCAGTTACTATACTAGTTCCATTTGCAACAGAAAGTAATGTAGTAATTTGAGGTTGCATGTCTGTTGGAAAGCCTGGGTGGGGCATAGTTTTTATATTACATTTATTTAATACATTTTCTCTAATAATACGTATTGAGTCATCATATTCAATTACAGTAACACCTATTTCCTCTAATTTTGCTGTAATAGACTCCATATGTTTTGGTATTATATTTCTAACCAAGACATTTCCACCTGCTGCTGCTGCTGCAACCATATATGTTCCCGCTTCAATTTGGTCTGGAATTATAGAATACGTTGTCCCCTTTAAATAATCTACACCTTTAATTTTAATTATATCTGTACCTGCACCCATAATTTCAGCACCCATTGAATTTAAAAAGTTAGCTAAATCCACTATATGAGGTTCTTTAGCAGCATTTTCTATCACAGTTAAGCCTTTTGCTTTTACTGCAGCAAGCATTATATTAATTGTTGCACCTACAGATACAACATCCATATATACATTATTGCCAATTAACTCATCAGCCTCTATATTTACTACCCCTCCTTCAACTTTATATCTAGCACCAAGAGCTGCAAAGCCTTTTAAATGCTGATCTATTGGCCTAACTCCAAAATCACATCCACCTGGCAAGGCAACAATTGCTCTTGAAAATCTCCCTAAAAGACTTCCTAACAAATAATAAGAAGCTCTCATGTGTCTCATTAAATCCGAGGAAGAAACCGGAGACATTATATTTCTTGGGTCTATCTCTAGTGTTGATTTATTTATCATCCTTACTTTTGCGCCAATTTCACTTAATATATGTGCAATTACAGACACATCATTTATATTTGGTATATTTTCAATTCTGCATATATCATCAGAGAGAATTGTTGCTGGAATTACGGCAACCGCAGCATTTTTAGCTCCACTAATTGTTATTTCACCATTTAATTTATTTCCACCTAACACAACAAACTTATCCAATACGGAACACTCCTAATCGAAAGATTATATTTGATCTATTAAAAGCATTTTATAAACAAACATCATACATATTTATTATATCATTTTTATTCCTATTTTAAAAGATATTTCCTAAAAATTTATAAAATAATAATCATTATAATTATTAAACTCAATATGCATAACATTTATTTATATGATAAAGTTGGTTATTTAATATTTAAAAAGCTTAACAATAAAAAAACACCTGCTTTTACTTAACAGGTGTTTTAATATTTAACTAAACATAGTCTCTCGGGTTTTGTTTTTTATTATTTACTATAACTTCAAAGTGAAGATGTGGGCCTGTTGAATTACCAGTTGACCCAACTGTTGCTATAGATTGACCTTTTGAAACTTTTTGGCCTGCTGAGACATTTATACTACTACAATGAGCATACAATGTACATATACCATTACCGTGATCTATTTTCAAATGATTTCCATAACCTGAATTTCCTTGCTTTACAAAGCTCACTGTTCCTCCATCTGCCGCAACAATTGGTTGTCCTTTAACCCCACTTGCTGCTATATCTATGCCACTATGGAAGGTTCCCCACCTTTTTCCATATCCACTAGTTACATTTTTTGTATAAGGAACTGGCCACATTAATGTTCCAGAGCTTTTCCCTGTACCTTGAGCTTCAGAATTATTTTTAGTTCTTTTTTTAGTTCCAACAGTAACCTCTTTATTTACAGGCTCTTTAATCACTTCAACATTTATTGATTCCCTAAAAGTCTCAATTCCATTTATATAGGTTACCTTGTCCAACCTTTTTTCATTGCCTTCTTCGCCTTTTTTAGTTACCTTAACATAATCAGTATACTCTTCATTATCTTGTATTTTTACTACTTGATATGGAATCCTTGATTCATAATATTCCTCTACAATTTTTTTCAATGTCAATAATTTTTTAGATGATAAAACCTTTATTTGCTTATTCTCATACATTAAATCTTCTAGCTCAACGCCAGAGTTAAGATTTCTTAATTCATCCAATGACATATTAAATGAATTTGCTATACCAATAGGAGTGTCTCCTGTTTTAACCATGTAAAACTCTTCACTCACAAATGGTTTATTCAAAATTTCTCTTAACTCTTCTTTGCTTACTATACTGCTCGTTGGAAACAGGCCTTCTGTTGTTTCAATTTCTTCCAAAAATTCAATTTCTATATTCTCGCCTGATTCTGAATCTAAGATTTCATCTAAAATGTCTGAAATATCTTTTTGATCTCTAACAGCTGCAATTAATTTTCCATCAATATATAAACCTGTTGCTTCTTCTATAGAACCCTTTGATTTTTCAATTATTTTATCACATACCACATCTGGAGAAGCTAACTCTTCATTTTTAACTATAGCTAATTTATAAGTAGGTGTAGGAGTAGTTATTGGAACATCATTATCGTTAGTGGTTTCAGAAGAAATCAATCTTTCATTTACCAGTTGATTAGCTTTTTCAAAAACTTCCTCATCTTGAATTGCTACAACTTCTTCACCATCATAAGCTAATACAAGACCATAATTAACATTATTCCAATAACAGATTGTAGACAATAAAACTGCAACTGCCATTAACGGTGCAACTATGTGAGCTGTTTTTGTTATTTTCTTTTTATTCTTATGAACATATAACTTAGTACAATTTATAATTTCATTAAATAAATTAACCCAATCTTCTTTTTTAAATTGTTTTAAAGTTTTTAATAATCTTTTAAATTTATTAAAAGCAGACAATATAAACATTTTAGCCTTTACATATATACTTGAAGCAGTATCTTTGTCCAATTTTCTAACAAATAATATCGCAAGCTTCAGAAAGTCCAAAAACTTTTTACAGAATTTTTTTAAATATATTATACTATTACTTTTAAATTTTATAAAAAATAATTTACATAACCTTAAAAAACTTATAAACTTTGGCCTCAATTTTTTTACTTTTATTAACATTTTTTTAAATTTTATATTATATGAATCAGTATCCTCACTATTTTCATTTAGAATGCTTCTAAACATTAATTCACATCCTTTAATTTAATCAATTAATTCAATATAAGTAGCTTTAATAACTACTAATAATATTATAACAAAAAATTACATTTTTTCAATAGTGAACAGACCTTTTTGTTAAATCACTATATATATAAATTAATTTGTAATATTTATTTGTACTCAATTTTAAATCGTTAGTCATTACTTTGTATAATATCATCTTATATTTTAATTTTTTGTTTATTTTGTTGTATAAATTTGTAAATTACGCAAATTTGAGGTTTTATATGGACATTGCTATATATTTAAGAAAATCTAGAGCAGAAGAAATTGAAAGCTCATCTGAAGAAACTTTAAGAAAACACAAAGAAGTTTTATTAGAATTCTCTCTAAAAAATAGTTTTAATGTTTTAAAAATATATGAAGAAGTGGTTTCTGGTGAAAATTTATATTTAAGACCACAGATGTTGATGCTTTTATCTGATGTAGAAAATAACAAATACGATGGTATACTGTGTATGGATATTGATAGATTGGGCAGAGGTTCAATGAGTGAACAAGGTATTATATTAGAAACATTTAAAAACTCAAACACTAAAATTATTACACCAAGAAAAACATACAATTTAAATAATGAAATGGATGAAGAATATACTGAATTTCAAACTTTTATGGCAAGAAGAGAGTTAAAAATTATAAAGAGAAGAATGCAACAAGGTATAATAAAAAGTGTTTTAGATGGTTCATATCTTTCAAATGCACCCTATGGATATAACAACATTATGATAAATAAACAACCAACTTTATCTGTTAATGAAGAAGAATCACATTTTGTGCAAATTATATTCGATATGTATGTAAAGCAAGGTAAGGGATGTCAAATTATTGCTGATTACATAAACTCCTTGGGCGCTAAACCCAGAAGAAGCTCGAAATTTTGCCGAACATCAATAATGCATATATTAAAAAATCAAGTTTACATAGGTAACGTTGTTTGGAATACAAAAACACATAAAAAAGGGATGAATAATGGTATAAGCAAGTATTATTTTATTAAAAATCCTTTAGAAAAATGGATCGTTACAAAAGGTATTCACCCTCCTATTATAGATAAAGAAATATTTTTTAAAGCACAAGAAATATTAAAAAATAAGTATCATCCACCTTATTATGATGGAAAAATTTCAAACCAATTTGCAGGCATAATCAAGTGTAAACTATGCAATCATAATATGCAAAGAAGAGTTTATAAAAACAAAAACATTACTCAATGTTTATGTGCCACCAAAGGATGTGTAAAAGCTTGCAATATAGATTATATAGAAGAAGTATTTTTTAAATTGCTTAAAGAATATATGAAAAATATTATATTAAAACTAGATGAAAATAAAAATAAATCGCAAAATAAAAACATAAAATATATTATTAATAAACAAAAAGAAAAATTGAATAAACAAAGAGAAAAAATACAAGAACTTTTAGAGCTTGGAGTATATACCATAGAAACTTATACAGAAAGGAATAATTTTATTAATAAAAAAATAAATGAGTTAAATTCAATTATAAAAAGCCATAGTCAAAAAATAAATGGTAAAAGTAGCACGCCTTTTAATGCAAAAAACTTAATTGAGTTCTACAATTTAGCTGATATAAAAACCAAAAATTTAATTTTAAAAGAATTTATATCATCTGCCACGTACTACAAAGCAAAAGACTGGGCCCCTAATCAGTTTGAAATGGTGTTGGAAATATATGATTACTTTGCTTAATAATATTATTTACTAATAATTATATAAATATTTATATTTTATACTTGACAACATCAATTCACATATGATAATATAATTTTTGTAATCAGCTTGGAGGGGTGTCCGAGTGGTTTAAGGAGCTAGTCTTGAAAACTAGTGATCCCGAAAGGGACCAAGGGTTCGAATCCCTTCCCCTCCGCCATAATGTGGAGAAGTACTCAAGTGGCCGAAGAGGCTCCCCTGCTAAGGGAGTAGGTCGGGTAACCGGCGCGAGGGTTCAAATCCCTCCTTCTCCGCCATAATGTTGTTATATTTAATATATTATAATAAATAAAAACTAGGTTAGAGGTGTATTTAATCTAGTTTTTAGTTTTTTAATATTCAAATGATTTCTAATCACACTTAAAAATTGATTTATATATTGTTTTATAACACACCTACACTTTCCAAACTATTTCTCTGAAGAATTGTTTTATATTCTTAACCACAATTTTACTAATTCATTTATATAAAATGCTAAACTTAATCTCCTCTATACTTAAAATGTTTCTATTTCCCGGCATTGAATTATGGAAACTAATTAGATATTCTCCTCAAAATATAAAAATATTATTTAAAAACCTTTAACTCTATAATTACTATATTACAAATATAAAGGATAGACTTGAATAACTAAACTAAAAACTCGATAGTCATGTATTTAACATAGAAAGGTTGCAGCAATATAATTTGTTGCAACCTTTTTATTTTATTGAAATACACCTAATAACAGTAAGATACTTTTATCTATAAATAAACATAACTTTATTAATTATATTATTTACAATTTGCCTATATTTAGTCAGAAAAAGAACCATAAAAAGAGTCAGAAGACGTATCAGAAAAAGAATCTAATTGAGAATTTATTTTATAACCATAAAAATATGGTTTATAACTGTAAAAACTAGTATCCTCCAATTTATTGAGAAACTCTATAAAAAATTTATAATACTTACTAGCTTCCAACACTTTTTTTGTTTTTGGATCTAATTTCCATTTACCATCATCCCATACACTGTTTAAGTTATGCAATCCTTTTTTTAATGAATCAATTTTAAACTTAGGATTATCCAGCAAAAGTTTTAAGTTAACATCATCATTTTGATACAATAGACCAAAAAATAATGGAACTTGTAGAGCATACTCTCCTAAATACGCTAAATCAAATTCAACCATTTTTTTATTGATATCTATTTTAGGGTGACATATTAAGTACGATACAATATCCTTTGCATTAAAATGTGCTGCAGCTGCTAATGGTGAAGCAAATTCGTCATTTGATACATTTAAATCTTGCCCAGATCCTTCTTTATCATTAATTATTTTTTTTACAGTGTCCAAGTCATTATTTTTACATGCATCCAAAAATTTAGTTGACAAAAGCGGTTCAGCAAAAACATAAGACATAAACATTACATTAGCTATAATCATAGTAAATAAGCCAACAACAAACTTCTTAAAATATTTTTTCATAAAATACTCCCAAAAATAATTTTATTTCATTTTACCATACTAAAATATATGTGCCAATATTTTAGCAAAAAATAAATAATTAGTTACCTATTTTTATAAATACTAGTATCAATTACATATATTTTTAAAACATTGAATTATTTAGCCCCTCTGGTAACTCAATTGGACTGCCTCCAAGGTCACTAATCATATTATTGGCATAAACTATTATTTTAACACAGTTAACAGCAAATGTCACTTTACCGCATTTGTTATACATTTCAAAAGCTTGTTTATAAAGCATAGCGGTTTCAGTCCAATTTTCTATTGTAAAATTTTCTCTTGCTTTGAAAAAGGCTCCTGTAGCTTCAAATTCTTTAGTTCGTGCCATTAAATATTTAAACATTGAAATGAATCCAAGATCATTATATAAAGCTGATTCTTCTTTACTTAATTTTGATACTACCTCCCAATTTTCAGCAGTTGGATTTTTCCGTGCCCTCAGTAATGCACCTTCTGATCTAAACGCAGCCAATCTCATTTTATTGCGTAGTAAAATCATATGACTACTTTCCCCTTCTTTTGTGCCTTCCATGTCTTCCAATAAATCAACTGCTAATTGGATACAGTCTATTATTTCTTCAATTTTCTCTTCTGTTAGCTCATCATGCGACTGTATCATTATTTCGGAACTCATTAAAGCCACAAGAGCTTTTGATTTTTTTGCTTCTAATGTTTCTCCTTTTGCCTCATGATATTTTACATCTTCTTCTAAAAGGTAGATTAAGTATTTTATATTTTCCTTTGTTGGACTTTTTATCGATACTTCTAAAACTCTCATAAGTTCACTATTATGCGCATATACACACATCCCACCATAAAAAAACATTCCTACTAAAATTAAAACCAAACAAATCTTTTTATAAACATTTTTAATATACATAAATTTCTAAACCTTTCCTAATGATATTCAATTACCATAATTACAATACATTTATTTATAAAATTAAATTGTTATTATTTCTATATTCATCACCATGTACATAGATAAATCTATTAACATAATAAATCCATCAAATCAACAGTATAATATAACTAATTTTCATAGATAATTCTCACTACTATCCATTTTATAAACCATTTGTTAATATAGCATACTCATAATTTGTAGGTGGACCAACTGGGATCCCTCCCAAACTTATAATCATTTTATCTGAGTAAGCTACTCTCCTCATGCATTCACGAGCAAACATTAAATCGCCAGCTCTCATACATACCTTAAAAGTTTCACCATAAAGCTTAGCAGTTTCAGTCCAATTTTCTATTGTTGAATTTTCTCTTGCTCTATAGAAAGCTCCTATTGCTTTAAATTCACTAGCTCGTAATAATGAATATTTAGCTCTTTTTTTCTCCCCTATTTCATTATACAAAACAAATTCTTCTCTACTTAACTCTGATATAACTTCCCAATTTTCTATGATTGGATTTTCCTGCGCTTTTAATAACATATTTGTTATTCTGATCGACAATAACTTTAATTGACATCGTTTCATAAACATTAAACTATCTGCTGCTCTTTCGGCATCTTTTACATCGTTCCATAAATCACTTTCTAATTTCAAAAGAGTTATTATTTCCTCGTAGTTTTCTTCTGTTAGTTCGTTGTGTGTTCTTATAGCAAGCTCTACTTTAGCTGAAATTGCCATCGCTTTTGATCTTTTAGCTTCCATTATTTCTCCTCTGGCCTGATGATATTCTACATCTTCTTCAAAAAGGCAAACTAAGCGTTCCAAGCTTTCTATTGTTGGATTTTTTTCTGATGCATTTATGGCTTCTGTAAGTTCATTAATATGAGCATATATACTTCTTTCACCACACAAAATTAATCCTATTAAGATCAACACGAAACAAAACTTTTTATAAACACTTCTAGTACACATGAGGTTTCAACCCCTTCTCTATAATACCCATTATTTAATATACTACTTTTCTGCGTAATCTCAACATATACTCCCAGCAAAGGTAAGCTATAATTAATGCTATAAAAATACATACATCTTCCATATAATAAAATTAAGAGGTCTCCTTACTTTTTGCTAAATACTACTAAATATTATGTATTTTTTAAAACTTAGCACTAGCAAGTTCTAAAGTAAAATCAACCGGAGTTCCTCCAAGACTTTTAATCATTTTATTTACATAAGGTAATTCCTGGGCACATGCTTTAGCAACTGTCTTAACTCCAATTTTGCAATATATTCTAGCAGCTTCATTAAAAAGCTTAGCAGCTTTAGTCCAATTTTCTATTGTTGAATTTTTTTCTGCTCTATACAAATATTTTATTGCCTTAAAATGTATAGATTGTGCTAAACAATATTCTGCTAGTTTAACATCCCCAATCTCGAAATACAAAAAAGATTCTTCCACACTTAGCTGCGATACTATTTTCCAATTTTCTATAGTTGGATTTTCTTGTGCTCTTAATAATGCATTATCTTTTTTAAGAGAGCATAATCTTATTTCATATTGTTTCATACTTATAAGACAGTTTTTTAGACCTTCATAATCTTCTATCTCTTTCCACAATTCAATTTCTGATTGTAAAAGATCTATTATCTCTTCATATTCCTCTTCTGTTGGATTGAAATATGATTCTATAATAATTTCTGCTTTTATCGAATATACCATGGCCTTTGATTTATATGCTTCCATGATTTCTCCTTTTGATTGATGATATTCTACATCTTCTTCAAAAAGACAAACTAAACGTTCTAAATTTTCTATTGTTGGGTTTTTGCTTGAATCTGCTACAGCTTTTATTAGTTCATCGCTATGTGCATATACAAATCTTCCACTGCATAAAGTCAAAGCCATTAAAATAAGCACAAAGCAAAATTTTTTATAAACACTTTCAGTACACATATAAATTTCAATCCCTTCCCTAATATTATACTACTTTTTCTACGTAACCATAAGACATTCTCAACAGCAGATGGTAAGCTATAATTAATACTACAGTTCACCAATACAAAAATATACATTTTTGATTTAACAAAATTAAATACAATAAAATCAAGAAGATAATAATTTTCTTATTAAATTTTATTAGATATTACATGGCCTTTCAAAGTTTGGCATTAGCAAGCTCTGCAGGTAACGCAATTGGATTCCCTCCAAGACTTTCAATCATTTTATTTGCATAAGTTAATCCCTGTACACATAATGGAACACTTTTCATAAGTCCAAGTTCATAGAACGACTTAAAAGCTTCACTGAAAAGTTTAAAGACTTCAATCCAATTTTCTATTGTTGAATCTTTTGCTGCTATATGCATAGCTTTCAATGCTTCAACATGTTTAAATACTCCAAAGAAATAAATTGCTTTTTTAGTGTCTCCTGTCTCATTACACGCAATTTGCATTTCTTTGTATAATTCAGACACTTCTTCAAGATTTCCCATAGTTATTTTTCCTTCTAATTTTAATACAGCAACTTTAATTTTCAAATCTAATAACTTCTTTTTAAAACTTCTCATAAGCCTCAAATTATATTCTGCTTCTTCGGTGTCTCCTATATCGTTACATAGGTTAACTTCTAATTGTAAAAGATTTATTAATTTGTTATAGTTTCTTTCTGTCGGCTCCTTCTGAACTTTTAATGCTGCATTCTTTATTCTAATCGCTCCTAACTGAATTTTAGCTTGTTTCATGGCCATTAAACTTTCTTTTGCTTTTACATTATCTCTCACATCGTCTAATAAATCAGTTTGTAATTTCAAAAGCGTTACTACTTCTTTATAGTTTTCCTCTGTTGGATTTCTATTCGCTTTTAACATTGCATTTCTTATTCTAATCGACCCCAACTGGACCTTAACTCGCTTCATAGTTATTAAACTTTCTTTTGCTTTTACATTATTTTCTGCATCTTTCCATAAGCCAGCTTGTAATTTTAAAAGGTCTATTACTTCTTTATAATTTTCTTCTGTTGGATTTTTATTCGCTTTTAACATTGCATTTCTTGTTCTCAAAGAGCCTAGCTTAGCTCTATATTCTTTCATAACTTTCAAACTATTTGCTGCATCTTTGGTATAGCCTACGTCGCTACATAAGTCAAACGATAATTTCGCAAGGTTTATTACTTTTACAAGGCTTTCTTCTTTTTGATTATCATGCATTTCCACAGCCATTATTACTTTGGCTAAAGATATCATAGCACTTGACTTTTTTGCCTCAAATATTTCTCCTACTGACTTATAATATTGTATATAATTTTCCAATAGACTAATTAATCTTTCTAGATTTCTCCTTGTTGGATTCTCTTGTACTTTTAAAAGCATATTCTTCGTTTTCAATGACCTTAACTTAACTTCAAAGTATCTTACAAACATTAAACTTTCTTTTGCTTTTTCATTGTCTCCTGCATCATTACACAAATTAGCCTGCAATTTCAAAAGATTTATTATTTCCTTACAGCTTTCTTCTGTTGGATTTTTATCTACTTTTAATATTTCATTCCTTATTCTTAAAGTACCTAATTCGGCTTTATAATTTTTTATGGATTTCAAGTTTTCTTCTGCCTCTTCGGTTACTCTCACATCATTCCATAAATAGTATACTAGTTTTGTAAGTCTTATTATTTTTTTAAAATTTTTTTCTGTTGGATTACTATTTCCTTCCATAGCAACCGTTAATTTAGATAAGGCTACCATAGCCTTCAATCTTTTTGCTTCTACATTTTTTCCTCTTGATTCAAGACGTTTTATATCATCTTCTAAGAGACAAATCATTCGTTTATAGTTTTCTATAGTTGGATTTCCATTCACTTCTAATAACGCGTTTTTTATTCTGATTGAGCCTAAAGTGGACATAAAGTATTTTATAGACATTAAGTCATCTTTTGAACCTTCAGCTTGCCTTACATCTTCCCATAGGTCAAATGCTGATTCCATGAGGTCTATTAGTTCTTCAGGATTTTCTTCTATTTCATCCCCACGTAACTCAACTACAATCGCCACCCTAATTGAAGCTGCCATAGCCTTTGATTTTTTTGCTTCTATAGTTTCACCTCTTGATTCATGGTATATCACATCTTCTTCCAAAAGGTGAACTAATCGCCCTAAATTTTCCACTGTTGGTTTTTTGCTTGATGTATCTATAGCTTTCATAAGCTCATTACTATGCGCATATACGCACATTCCATCGCATAAAATTAATCCTATTAAAATTAATAACGAAAAAATCTTCTTATAAATGTCTATAGTATACATAAACTTTTTAATCCCCTCTAGATAGCGTTTATCACTTAACTTAATGTTTCTTTGCTTTATCAAAATACACTTACTAGTAAAAGTAAAATTGCAATTACTTTTATATTACATCACTATATACATATATCTTCTATTTACTAAAATTCATCACTCTAAAATCAAGATGATATTAATTTTCTCGCTAAAAATACTAACTATTATTTTTCCTCAAAATGTGAATTGAGCAATTCCTAACATAGGGCTAACTGGAGCACCACCAAGTATCATAATCGTCATATCAATGCCAACTAATTCCATAAAACATCTACGAGCATGCATTAAAAATCCATTTGACCAGTATATCTTAAAAGCTTCACCATAAAGTGTAGCTGCTTCAGTCCAGTTTTTTATTGTTGGATTTTCTCTTGCTCTAACAAAATATGCAACTGCTTTAAATTGTAACGCTTGCGCTAAACAATATTTTTCCATTTTATTATCCCCAACCTCAAAGTATAGAAGAGATAATTCCTTACTTAACTGTGATACTACTTCCCAATTTTCTATTGTTGGGTCTTCTTGCGCTTTTAACAATGCATTCTCTGCCTTAAGAGAATACAGCTTTGCCTCACATTGTTTCATATTAATAAGGCTAACTTTTAATTTCTCATAATCTCCTAAACTACTCCACAATTCAGTTTCTAATTGTAAAAGTTTTATAATTTCTTTATAATCCTCTTCTGTTGGATTGACATGTGATTCTATAGCAATTTTTGCTTTAAGTGCAATTACCATAGCCTCTGATCTATTTGCTTCCATAATTTCACTTTTCGAACAATGGTATTCCATATCATATTCAAAAAGATGAAGTAAATATTCTAAATTTTCCAAAGTTGGATTTTGGATTGATGTCGCTATAGCTTCCATTAATTCAGCATTATGCGCATATACACATTTTCCATTTAATAAAATTATCATTATAAAAATCAATACACAACAGAATCTTGTATAAATTCTCTTAATATTCATAAATCTCTTAACGTTTTTAACCCTTTCCTATAGTGATTATAATGTAATAATTTTTTACTTTATCATAATAAATTAATAAATAAAAATAAAATTGCAATTACTTTCATAGCACACCAATATGAACATATACACACTTTCCAATTAATAAAACTAGTAGCATAAAAGTCAGGATGTAATGATCCTTTTATAAAATATTTTGAATGTATATAAATTGCATAACCTCCCTTGCACAATATTTAATGTGTATTGTAATGCTCACTCATGTAATTATAATGCATTATCAACCAAAAATCAAGTTAAAATTAATACAATAGTTAATAATCGCATTAATACATACAACTTTTACCCCATAAAATTAGTAGTATCCACATAGGACAAGATGAATTACTTATAACGATTTTAAATATGTATAGAATTTCTAACCTTATTCTATAGTATTTATTATTATAATTATATTTATATCTAATGTGTCTAATCTGTATTTATAACTAAGTTTTAGTAATAATTTTATACTCTTATAGTCTTACACATTTATTATATTTTATAGTGATTATATATAAACTACTTTTTTACTTTGCACCTATGAAAATAAAACTTTAGTGTATATTTACATCCTTTTTGATTTCATGGTATAAACGTTTTTCTATTTTTAGTTTTAAAAATTTGATTTTTTAAGGTTGCTAAGTGCACTAAAAAATGAACTTGCCAGCACTTATAATCTCAATTTTCTATCCATAGCAAACATCGTTCGATTTAATATAATTTGTATTTTTAAAATAAATTGTAATATACAACTGATTATAATAGTAAATATTATAGAATAAGTCTAAATATCCTATACATATTAAAAAATATAAGGAGATTTATTTCATTCTACTTTTAATAAGTAAAAGTTGCAGATATCTACGTAACTATCAAATATTGTATTAAATGGAACTTGCTTTTTTATTTTTAATACATTATAATTACTTAAATAAGTATATAAATATACAATAATAATTATGGAAAAGGAGTTACAATTCTATGAATATTAGAAATATTTACAAAAAGTTTTGCGTTGTCATGATCTTGATAGGATTAATTTTATGTAGTGAAAGATGTGTATATGCCCATAATGATGAACTAATAAAGGCTATAGCAACATCTGGGCAAAATCCAACTATAGAAAATTTAGAATATTTAGTTTATCTTTTTGAAGAAGATACAAAATATCATCGCTCCAGAGGGGAATTTATAGAAGCAAATAGATCAAATGCCTTGTCTGTTTCAATTAAAGCAAAAATTGCTATAGAATCACATGTCAATCCAACAGAAGAGGATTATAAAGAAATTATAGATCTTTTGCAATTAGAAACTGAATTGTGGGACAATTTAGGGGATATCGAAAGAGCAACAGATAGCTTTATGAATATGAGACAATATCAAGCAAAGTTAGGGAAACTTAGATTAGAAAACAGTTTGTTAAAAGTACAATTAAATTCAACTGCTGAAAATTGGGAAATAGTATCAAAATTAAGTAATGAACAGTCCATTCTGTATAATGAAATTGGAGATACTAAGAAAGCAAAATATTTCTTAGCTCAATCTAGCCAAGCTAAAGCTACAGCAGCTTTTTTTAGAGCAAAAAATAACTCAACGATAGAAAATTGGACTGAAACTGCTATGCTCTATGGTGAGGCTTTTTCAATGTACTATAGTATTGGCTCTTTAAGTTCTGCTAGTTTATGCATTAATGAATTTGCAAATGCAGTTAATATGGTTATGCAACTTGGTGGTCGTCCAATTGTTCCACCAACAGAGCTTGTTAGTTTATATTTTGAATAAAACATATAAGCAGTTAATAGTATTTATAAAAAATTCTAAATCAATAGTTCTTTTGTAATTAATTTAAAATTCGTAATATTTAATTCGTATTAATAATCATAATAGTTAATGTAATTTTAGTTAAAATATGTAAATTAAAAAGTCGCACACTTAATTGTATGCGACTTTTTATAATATAATTGGCATAGTTAATCACAAATAACCTAGAAATATCTATATAGGTAAAAATAAAAATCACCCATTAAATTTTATGGGTAATTTACCAGATCTTTTACTTGCTCTTCTTATGGTTTCTCAAGAATAACAAATGACACAAAAGTTTCCTTATGAAGATAATTTTCAAGCTTTGGATCAACTTCTACAGTGCATAGGTTCATCTGTGAAATTACCTAATCATCTTCTAATAATTTATTAATATGAGCAAGATACTTATTATCATTAACGTCATTTTGTTCAGTATAATCTCGGCTGTTGCTAATATAAACTACTTTTGCATTTATTTTCCTCAGTGGCAACTTATATAATAAATACATTTTGGTGCTGGTGATCGGACTTGAACCGATACGGTGTTGCCACCGAGGGATTTTAAGTCCCTTGCGTCTGCCTATTCCGCCACACCAGCAAAATTTAATGTATTTATATTAACATATTTTTCTATACAGGTCAAGTATAAAATTAAAAATTTTTGAAAAACAACCCTAAATCATATAATTATACAATATTTTTATACAATTAAGAAACAATTTTATTATCTACACATATGTCAGATATAACCTTACCATCATTTATGTTTACAATTCTAAATGCCTCCTTTGCTATTTGGTCATCATGCGTTATTAATATAATAGTTTTACCATTATTATTTAAATCTTTCAGTATGCTAATAATGTCTTCACTAGATTTAGAATCTAAATTTCCTGTTGGTTCATCCGCAAGAATAATTGGAGGATTTACAGCTATAGCTCTTGCAATTGCTACCCTTTGCTGTTGACCCCCCGACATTTGCGATGGTTTATGGTGCATCCTTGAACCTAATCCTACACTAATTAATGAATTTTTAGCAATTTGAATTCTCTTATGTTTAGCCATACCCCTATATATTAAAGGTAATTCAACATTTTCTAAAGCTGTTAATGTAGATATAAGATTAAAGCTTTGAAATATAAAACCAATTTCTATATTTCGTATTTCCGACAGCTTCCTATCATTCATTCCAGACACCAACTGACCATTAAGAAAATACTCTCCCGAAGTTGGAGAATCAAGGCATCCCAAAATATTCATTAAAGTAGATTTTCCTGAACCAGATTTTCCAACTATCGATACATACTCTCCTTTACATACTTTTAAATTTATATTATTTAATGCATAAAGTTTGTTTGAAGATGTGTTGTAGTATACCTTGCATACATCCTTAATATTAATTAAATATTCCATATTAACTGCACACCCCTAATACTTCATAATTTTTATTATGTGCATTAATATTTTTAAAATTCTATTTTATATTTAGACTCATAATAAATTAATATCGACATATTAAATTTTTTAATTTATAATATATTTTAATATATTACTATAATTCAGGAGGCAAATCATATGATCGATAGTTATTGGTCTAAACTTAAAAGTGGCACCGACATTAGAGGAATTGCAAACAACGGTATCGATGGAGAAAACATTAATTTAACTGACAATGTCATTCAAAGAATAGCATTTGCATTTATTCTATGGATCTCTAATAAAACAAAAAAGGAGTATAAAAATATAAAAGTCGCCATAGGACATGACTCCAGAATATCTGCAGACAGAATAAAAAGTATACTTGTAAAAACTTTTGCTCAAACCGGCTTATATGTATACGATTGCGGACTTTCTTCTACTCCTGCTATGTTCATGACTACAATATCCCTTGATTGCGACGCTTCCATTGAAATAACAGCAAGCCACCATCCTTTTAATAGAAATGGATTAAAGTTTTTTACAAAAAGTGGTGGTTTAGAGTCTAATGATATAGAAGATATTTTACAAATCGCACAAAATAACCAAATGCCATTAATAGGAGAATTTGGTAAAGTCGAAAAAATTAATTTTATGGATACCTATTCAAGACAGCTTAGAGAGATAATCTGTAGTAGAGTAAAAAATCATGTCCCTCAAGACAAACCTCTAAAAGGATTTAAAATAATTGTTGACGCCGGAAATGGTGTGGGTGGATTTTATGCCCTCAATGTTTTAAAGCCTTTAGGCGCCGATATAAGTGGCAGCAAGTTTTTAGAGCCAGACGGCACATTTCCTCATCATATACCTAACCCTGAAGATAAAGATGCAATGAAATCGGCATCTAATGCTGTTAAAGAAGCAAAGGCAGATTTAGGGATAATATTCGATACAGATGTTGATAGAGCAAGTGTAGTAGACTCCACTGGTGGAGAAATTAACAGAAATAAAATTGTTGCTCTAGCCTCTTATATAGCTTTGCTCGAAAATAATGGCGGAACTATTGTTACAGATTCGATAACCTCTACAGGCCTTACAGAATTTATAGAAAAAGAACTAAAAGGAACTCATCATAGATATAAAAGAGGCTATAAAAATGTTATAAATGAAGCAAAAAAGCTTAATGAGAAAGGTATAAATTGTCCCTTAGCAATAGAGACATCTGGCCATGCAGCATTTAGAGAAAATTATTTTCTCGATGATGGTGCTTATCTAGTTACAAAAATAATTATAGAAATGGTGAACTTAAAAAATCAAGGAATTGAGCTGCAAAATTTATTAAAAAATTTAAAGGAGCCTATTGAAAGTTTAGAAGTTAGACTACCAATATTAAAAAGTGATTTTAAAAGTTATGGAGATAAAATAATAGATGAACTAAAAGATTTTGCTTCACAACAAAAAGGCTGGGAATTAGCAAAAAATAATTATGAGGGTGTAAGGGTAAATACAAAATCCGGCAAAGAAAATGGATGGTTTTTACTCAGGCTAAGTGTACATGACCCTATTATGCCTCTAAACATAGAAAGTGATTCAAAAGGTGGAGTAGAAAAAACCTTAAGTAAACTAAAAAAATTCCTTAAGTCGTACACAGAACTGGATACATCTAATATTTAGCGGCTTTATATATTATTTAATTTAAAAATAAATTTATATTTTAGATTTTAATTATATATTTATCTAAATCTACTTTGTAATTTTCATCTACAGCAATTCCTTCGGACATTAAAAGCCTCTTTTGCCCTTCACGCCCTTCAAAACCATAATTCGATGCTAAATAGCCATTTCTATCAACAACTCTGTAGCACGGTGTTTTTTCTATACTTGGGTTCACATGAAGTGCATTACCAACAGCTCTTGCAGCCTTAGGTGACCCGCATAATATAGCTATTTGGCCATAAGTTGCAACTCTGCCATACGGTATTTTTTGAACTTGTTTATATACTTTTTCTTTAAAACCTTTTTTACTCAAAATTTTAACCTCTTATTTTTTATGATAATTTTATATATAGCTAACAAAAGGAGCTTTAAAAGGCTCCTTTTGTTTTTAGTAGCATTCATAAGTTTTATTTAATTTCTTGTTCTAAATTTCTAAATAAATCAGTATTGAAAAAATCTGATAAGGTTATTCCCCATCCATTGCATAATATTTTTATAGTGATCACACCTGGATTCCTACTTTTTAGATCTATAATACTATAAACAGTCATGGATGATATTCCCTTTTTCTCCATTAGAGTCCATAATTTATCAAAAATAATCATATTATATCCCCAGTTCACATTATGGGGGTTATAATCTTAGTAATTAAGGGGATATACTCCCCACCTCTTTATAATTTAGTTATTCAATCTCATCCCAAAACATAGAGACTAAATGTTCTGCGGTAACATTTAGTATTTTACATATGCATATTAATTCAAAATCTGTCACTGTTCTTTTATCATTTTCGATTCTGCTAATAGCTTGCTGGTCAATACTAGCTCCTAGAATTTGCATTTTTGCAGCTACCATTTCTTGAGAAAATCCTTTTGCTTCTCGAGCCCTGCCTAGCATGGGAAATATCATATTTTTGTGCCCATGAAATTTTATAGCTTTCATCTTTAACACCTCATTGACGTAATAATATATTGACAATACCATTTTTTAGTGGTATTATTACGTTAATGAGACGTGGATATTCAGATTTACATATTAATATTTAAAGTTAAATCTTCTGCAGTAACATTTAGTATTTTACATAAACACATTAATTCGTAATCTGTTACTATTCTTTTATCTAACTCAATTTTACTAATAGCCTGCTGATCAATACTTATTCCCATCACCTGCATTTTAGTAGCCAATTCTTGTTGGGAAATTTGTTTCTGCTCTCTTAGTCGAGCCAATTTTTCGGAAATAATATTTTTATGGTTATTAAATTTTATTGTTTTCATTTTCAAAACCTCATAAATGTAAACTAATAATAGGCTACTATTTTTTTTAGCTATTATTACATCAATGAAGCGTTAAGCGGTTTAATAAATTAAAGGAAAGGAAAAGTGACGATGAAAATCTATTGTTTTTCATGGATTTACAAGTTTTGGGCAAACAAAAAGCCCCCTTTCGGGAGCTAAAAAATATTACTTTTTTTAAAGTATGATTTAGGTGAATCTATTAGACCTAACAAGTAGTCGACACTCACATCGTAAAATTTGGATAATTTTATCAACATTGTTGCGGTCCATTCTATCTTTCCTGTTTCAT
>CALWVF010000001.1 GCA_944384925.1 uncultured Clostridia bacterium | reverse complement strand
GCTAATACAGTTTGATAAATGGGAGATATAAAATATGTTGCCATTATCATTAAACTGCAAAACAACGCCAATATCCTATTTCGTTTTTTATTCATAAAAAACTCTCCTCCTATAATATTATTTCGTGGAATGCTCTAAGTATATTTCCATATTACTATATTTTTTAGTTAATGTCAATAGTAAAATAAAATTTTATATTAATTTCATTTTTTATTTTTTAGTATTTTTGTTAAAAACTTCTAAGGCAGCTAATAAACTAAGTTTACTAGCTGCCTTTCTAAAATCATCTTATTTAAATGCTGCATATATATACATTTCAGCTGGATTATTTAAATTATAATATACTCCTCCGGACGGACTAGATAATGTTTGTTGCACTGTTAACTGACTCCCACTTAACGATACTCCCGACGAAGAACCATATGAACTCTTAAGTGCTATGCCTGAATTACATTTTATACAATCTTCTAATGTATCATATTCAACTAATGGCTTTGATACTGCTAATATTATTACCATAGACGGCTCAAACGGCATTTGAATCGACTGAGTCTCTTCCCCTGTACCAAATGTCATTCCCAGGCTCATTGTGCTTGATAACTGCGACAACAAATCTTCTGTAACATGAACATCATCATTATTTATATGGTTACTTATAACTGTATCTAATATATTATTATCACTAACAAAGTCTTCTCTTTTAGGTTTATCTGTTCCTATCCACTGATTTAAATTTAGATTTGTAGTTTTATTTGTTGAAGGCATCGAAAAAATATCCCCTTTCTTAATAGTTGTCTATCTTGTCCCAGTTATATCCTTTTGCATCCATCTGGTCAAATGTTTTATCAAGTTCTTCTATTGCATCCCAGCTAATTGTCCTAAAATCTACCTCAAAAGTGAGATGTGCAGGCATAAATTTTTCTATTTGATTTATTGTTGAAGATTCATTTTGACTGTCGGATAAAAATACATTTTCAAATAAATCATTTTTCGATATACAATTAATATATATATTTCCTGTTTCTGTATCTTCTAATATAGCCGCTTCTATTCCATATATTGCTAAAATATTCTCTAAATCAGCCTTTGTGAATGAAGTTGGCTTAACCAAAGAAATTCCAAGAATCCTTTGCCGTTTTTTCGATACATCCCATAAAGATTTCGAAAAATCATAAAGCTGTTCTCGAAGAGTTATACCATAGTCCTCGGCTGTAGATATAAAGCATTCTTTCTCTAGTTTTTCTATTTCTGAATTCAGAGTGTCTAATTCGCAAGCATAAGCCGACAATTCTGCATTTAATAGACCTTGCGCATTAAGTTTATATATTCCTAGAGGTTTTAGGCTCTTTTTAATAGAATTAATAGAACTCATTTATCAAACCCCTCTCTACTTCCTTATGTAGCCTATAGTATTTAAAACAACAAATTGGTTATCTTCGACTTCTACACCCGATAAAGTGGAAGTCAATTCAAATTTTTTAAGTCCTTGCACACTACATACCTCTGCAATAACTCTATTCATATCCATACTTTCACCAATAGACAATGTATCGAAATATTTTTTTATAGCTACATATATATCCTGGATAACACTTTCATACCTATATCCATCTTTAATATAAACAGTTGCTGTGATTGAACATTTTAATATTGTTGGACTTTTTACAGTAGCATCAACGTTTATCTCTTTAATAGAAGAAATACCACTTTGTATTTCTTCTATTATTTCATCGGATAATACTTGGCCTTTTCCTGCAACATATATATCTACTGTTCCAATTCCACTTGCTCTTGGCACTACATTCACACTGTAAACATCGTTGAATGATAGTGCATAATCTCTATAAAATGCACAGTTCGTTCCATTCGATGGCATACTATATGCATCACAAATTCGTTTTCTTAGCTCTTCATCGGTTTCATCATCAGTTCCACCTTCAAATGCAGCTTTATTTATAACAGAAGAAATGCCGCTAGGGGGTGTTATTAAAACTGTTATAGTTTCTTTTAAAGTGTTGCCAATTACTCCTCCAATTTCTGCTTCTGCTGTAACATCTACAGAGGTTTCCCCTGCTTCAAGAACAGCCTCGGCTGTTGTTACATATTTTATTCCATCCACCTCCGCAGTCGAACATATAGTTCCAATTGGTATAGATACGTCATAAGATAATACATCGGTTCTTCCAAATGTTAGAGTTCCTGTTGCTTTAGTTGCAAACTTTCTTGTTATTCCCTTTTGTATTGCATGTAAATCAAGGCGTTCTCCTGTTGCTGTCTGAGGGAACATCTGAGTCTTTATCCAATCTAAATGACTATATGCAGAAAATATTTCGGCTGCTAAAACCTTTAATCTGATTCCTATATCTGAAGCTTCATTAGCATTATAACCCGCAAGCTCTTCAAATTTTGTTTCCATTCTGCTTAAAATTTCTTCATATGTTGTCAAATCTTAATCGCCACCTCTTCTAGTTGATTATTTACCGAAAGAAATACTGTTAAATCCATATTTTCATTATCATTATAAAGGTCTATTTTCACATTTTCGACTTTTACTTCCGGTATATTACTTAGGGCTTCTTTAACTATTAAAAATGCTTTATATTGCAAGTTAGCATTTGTATATTTAAGTTTATGTAAATCACTTCCTAAATTTACATCATATATAAAACTGCCTTTTCTTACAGATAAAGTTATTAAAACTCTTTGTAAAATTTCTTGCACACCCGAGATACTTATTGGTCTGCCTTGAGAATTTACCAAAAAATCTCCATTACTTAATGCTGTATCCATTACTCATTCCTCACTTCTTGAACAGCGTTGCCGTTAATAAGAACTCGTCCATCATTTTTCAAAACTATACTCGCTCCTCCCACTGAAGATAGCATCAATTCTCCTGGCTCGAGCTGCTCTTTCTCTGGCATAATAACACCAGTGCATAATGCAGATTCCCCAAACGACACAATTAAAGCTTCTTCTCCTACCGGTGGAACACATACAATCCCATATGGCGCCATAATGTTAATGTTTCGATGCTCTTCCTCATTTTGAATATATACTCTGTTTCCAATTGACTCAGTAATTTCGCCTTCCATAACTACAGCCTTATTTTCATTATGTCCATTTGCAATTTTATTAGAAATCCACATTACTGTTCCTCCATTCGCATTGTAAATTCTGTTGTTTCTCCAAATGAATTTAAAACATATTTTATTTTAATAAGGGTCATATCATTTTTTAAGCTAAAATATTTATCGTCAATATATACTTTGCTGCCAATTTCTTGCAAATGACACCCTATACAAGTAGCTTTGCATATGTACATATTCTTTTTTGAATTACTAATAATAGTATTTGCACAAACTTGAAGGTTTCTGGAATCACTAGCTGCATCATAAAATCTTGTGGCAAGTATTCCTTTATTTATAAGATTTTTATCAGACAAAGATGAAGTATACCCACTTGTTTTGCTTGCTCTTAAAACAACTTTAGATATTACTCCATATCTATTTATTGTTTTCGATATATCTGTATACTTCAATCCGCTTTTCGAATTTGAAATTAATATCCTCTCTGTATCTTCGATTTGAGCACCTGTCGCATTAAGACTTCCATCTCGCATAAAAACAGGATTAGTTTCTAAATATGTATTACAAAATTTCTTCAATACATCCCACTCACTCATTCCCTTTGAAACAATAAATTGATCTGCGAATGAAGTTGTGTCTCCATAATACTTTGTAAATCCATAAGGTTCTATATGCCTTGAAAAAATAGTTGATAATGATGGCTTATTATACGTTTGCGGAAATGCCTCGTTATCTAATAAAAGGCTTACCCTGCTTCTTGCAGAAATATCTAGTAATACACCTCTGTTATCACAGGTTACTTTTTGTTCATCTATAAATCCCTCAAACATTAATATATCTTTGTTATATGCATAAATCTTTTTTAGTTCCGGTAATTCTCTATTATAATTAAAGGTAATGGCTAAGTCATCTGCCGGCACTAAATAATTAATATTAATTTTTGCGGTTATCGGTGTACCCATTTCTATACTATTTCCCGATATATCCTCTAATAAATACCTCATGAAATTCTCACACTTTCAATTTTAGATAAATCTTCCGGTCTTCTTATGTCTGGATTTAGTTCCCTTAATTTACTAATGCTGATTCCATATTTATAAGCAATTGTCCACATAGTTTCTCCTGCCGAAACAGAGTGATATTTAACATTTTCCAGTAAAGAAGCTGCTGCATTTTCTGGTATTTCCTCCCAGAATTCAAAACTATATTCAATTACATTAGGTTCATTCTTTCTAACTAAGTCTAAAGAATAAAATATTGCCAGAAAGCTGTTGATTGATGGTATCGATAAATATCCGCTTCCTCCTTCGTTGAAAATACTCTTAAGCTCATTGTATTGCTGAACACAATCTTCTCCGAAAAACTCACCAACACCTTTAACAATTCTTTTTTTATTGCCAAAATCTTGATATGAGTTCCCAACAAATGGCAATGTATGTTCTTTTACGTTTCTTTCTTGAGTTATCTCTAATCTCTTGGGATTATACTTCCAGGTGTATCCCTTATAACTCATGCTTTCTAAGTTCATTGAAACGCCTCCTTACTATTATAAAAGCCTGCTGAATATCGCCGTGTATCTCTTTCTATATCGTCAGATATATTCTCTATGTTATAAGAATTCAGATTATACATTTGCACTGTGTAATTATCTCTTAAACGTTCTGCTTCACTGTGAAGATTATATAAAACATCGTCGTTATCATCAATTCTTACAATTCTATTCATAGACGAAAAGCTAAACCTAATTTCTGTGTTTTTTATCTTAAACATATTAATTTTACTTTGCGAAAAAGCCTCTTCAAAAACCTTCACCGGTTAATAACACCGTCCTTATCTTAAGTTCATATATTAAAATTTGCATTCATTTCTTGTTCTGTGTACACTTCATCGTTATCGAGAATCATATTAACATAGCAATACAAATAATCGGATTCACACATATTTTTAGCATCTTGTGATGTCGGCAAAGTCTTAAATTCCTTTAAAACAGCCCATTTTATTCTTTCTGCGGGAGTATTTAATTTTTTTTTAAACCATTTACTTCCTCTAAAGTTAAATCCCCAAAACTTAAAAATCTGTTTTTTACTTCAATATACTCATTTGTAATCTTGTTGAGTTCTTCTATAGTTAATGACTGCATTGCGTCAAGTCCATCTTTAAATATACGCTTGCTCTTAATACTGTATAAGCACATCGAAACTAAGCATGAGTTTTCCGATATTACTTTAGCCTTATCTTCTTCGATACCATCATTGATTAATATTTCAGTAAGTTTCGAAGACTCTGTATCGCATAATACCATTTCATAAACTGTTAAAAGCTTTATATACATCTTCTTTCCTAATACAAATATAGGTTCTCTAATATCGTTACCGCCAAAAAATTCAGATATTACTCTTTTTTTCAAGAGCGCACCTCCATGCGTTTAGTTGCTATTATTTCAACATTTTCAAGTACAGCATCATTTAACGAAGCCGATTCCTTTATGCTCACCCACTCACATCCAGAGTATATAATTCTTCGATCAGGCTTCACAATAACCATATTAAAATTATGTAGACTATATAAGTCAATGTTATCTTCAATAACATCCACACAGACACATATACGAGATAACTGCAACATATGTGTAATTCTTCCAGATATTGTCCCAACTGGTTGACTCTCTCCAAAAGCCTCTATATATTTACTGCTTTGACTTGATTGTGCTTTATACCCTTCTACAACGGCAAGTTTGCGTCCATTAATTTCTATGTATATATCTTGACTTGTTGGAAACATTAATCCCGACATTCTACCACCTCTAAACTTTTATATTAGCTACAATTTGTATCTGGTTTAATCCATGTAGCACAACAAATTCAATCTCCACAATACATACCGATGAATCTTCTGGATCTACCGACACACTAGGCAATTGATAAGAATCTATTATTTCCATTACCCTATACTTTTCTAACTCTATCGTTGTTTGGGTCGCAATGGATCTTCTTGTAGCAGAATTATTTTTTAATCCAACTAAATATCTCTTTAATGCATTCCTAATTCCAGAAATAACATAATCCATAATTAAAACTGTATTTAATTCTTTAAATGTTTTATCGGACACCGAATTAGTCGTAGTTTTAGATGTCACTAACCTAATAATTTCCGCTTCATCTAAAATTATCTCAAATGGAGTTATTCCTAATCCTATATATTCGTCTATTTCTTCCTCAGGTAAATTCAAATTTAGAGATGATATTCCTCTAAGTTTAGAGCCATTAAAACATGTGCTGGGGTCTGTTTTACTTGAAATAACTCCTGCCAATGCTGCATTTATTAAACAAGACGACAACGCTTGCCCGGAATTGTCTACCGGACTTTGTGCCACCAACACAATACGCTCACAATTAAGAGTTGTTGCCCATTCATTTAGCCCTTCACTCCCTGTATAAGAAACTATCCCTATTCTTTCTTTTAAATTATTAGAGGAAGCTACTACACTTGTTTTCAATAATTCATGTATATCCGGATCTTCACTATCGCAAATTACAACACCTATGTTTTCCTCATCTTCTAAAAGAGAAAATGCTGATTCATAATCTGGATTTTCTTCTCCTGCAGATACCACCGATATTTGCGGTGCCCCATTTTTAAGTGCTATCTCGCAAAGTTGATATATAGTATTGTCTTGGCTAAACTGAGTCTTTGCTTCAGACAAACTAGAGATATTATAAACTTTATTAGTTGCACAACTTGATAGTGCTACTATTCCTACCTTTTTTCCTGTTTTTTCTCCCCAAATTATTTCAGAGGCTTGGTAGTTAGAATAAATCCCTGGTCTTTCCTTTGCTATAACAGACATTAAATCTCTCCTTTCACTACTATATTGCTTATTGGCAATTCTTCTTCAGATTCTGTTACAAAAGTATTGACTTTCAAAACACAATCTAATGTATAGCAATTACCATTTGTTACATGATCTATATCCTTGCAAGAAATATCTTCAATTTGATATTCAAGATTCTTAAAAACTAAACTATTGCAAATTTGTGAAAAAACTTCTATACACTTTTCTCCCCCAAGATTTACAGGACAATGTATTTTTATTAGACACGATACCTTTGCGCTTTTCCCATAAACCTCATTATTATTTACTAACCCAAGATATCCCCCCATAGATTGATTATTAATTTCAACACCACTCAATCCAACTGTCACTAAAGGTTTTAATAAAGGATTCGCCTTTCGTATTGGCCTAAATGCTATTACAAAATCTATTCCTGATAAATCTTTATCTTGCTTCAAAAAATTTAAAATATTGTTTACAACACTATCAAATACTCCCAACTTTATTCCTTTCCGAAGCTATCATACATATCTATAAATGTTAACACTACGTTTCTGCATAAGCTTCTTGCAAAACTGCCCATATATAAATAATCTCATCTTTTAAGCAAACTTTTTTTGCCTTTTTTATTATGTATTTATCACCATTTGAACAAACCAAAGTGCCAAACGGATATAAATCAAGCCTTACACTGCTATCTCCTATATAAAGATAATTGTTTAAATCTATATATCCTGAATTCATATATTCTTCTTGATACATCTTACTTATATATCTCAAGGGTTGTATAAAAGCCTTTGTTTCTTCTGTTAAAATTTCATTATTTTCATATCTTATAATTTCAACATCATTGCCATAAGCTTTTAAAATGTTTTTAATCATTTTGCTTCTCAATACAAATCCACCTTTCTAAATAAAAAGTGGTCGTCGTCTAGCAAATCTGCTATTGCATCTCTTTCCATACACCATGCAGTATATGCACTATTTATAACTTCCTTTTTGTCTTGCGTTATTTTAATATCTCCTGCTGCAAATGTATTCATACCTTCACCCGAAGCTCTATATAAAGTATATTTATAAAAGCTAAGAGAGGCAGCGGCGGATATTAACCTTTTTTCATTAGCTTTTTCGTCTACCCCATCTTTTAATTGCAATACAATACTTTCCGCCGCATCTGAACAAATATCTGCCCATGGAGATGCTTCCTCTTCACTAAGACCTGCTATCAATGCGAATCTTTCTAAAACATCACTTACTTCCATGCCTCTCACCTATTAACCTTTAAGCAGTTTTATAAGTTAATGTTTTTGCTGCATCTTTAAATATTTTTGCAAATCCAGCAATTGTGCTTATAGATGTTCTTTCTAATTGCCTATCGATTAGCTTATCTGAATCGACAACAATATCGCCAGCTTGTACCATTTCTAGTGCACAAGTTTTATCTAATCCTATAAGTTTATTTCCTTCAATGCTAGCGGTATGGAATAATGTTGCACCTAAAGGAGTAACTAATTTGCCTGTTCCTTGGAAATTTAATCCAGCTTGAGCATCTTGCATAATAGATAAGTTCAACAAATCTGCCATAACACTTGTTGGTGCCAGAATTGTGTTTAACTCATATGGGGATAACTCAGACCACAGTGAAATTAAATCTGCATAGGCTAATTTTCCTTCTGTAGCTGTAGTTATACCAGTTGCAGCTGCTTGAGAACCATCTCCATTTAAAATAACATCTATTGCATCTTTAACTTGAGATCTAGCTATATATGCACCGATTTGCTTCAAAGTAACTGTAAATAAATCCAGGCGTTGGAATCTTAAAGCTTCATATGAAGAAACCAACATCCTTCCTCGTTTGTTTAGTTTAACAAGGTTATCTTGTGTTTTAACAATTGTTTGCGGTATATGTGCACCTTCAAGAACCGGTTTTAATTCTTTTTCATCTGCAGAAGGTGTAGAAACAATAGTTCTGTAATCCATTCCCTCTATTATCGTTTTTGTTGCTATAATCTGATCTAGAATATTTGCTTCTTCCATACCTTGTCTTACAGCTCGTGTTATATACTCTGGAAACAAAACTGCTGAATCTGAAGTTTTAAAGAATTTTTCAACAATATCTGAACCTGCTCCATTAACCTTTATATTAAAGCGTTTTAATTGCCTTTGATAAGCATCTAAACCTGCAAGCTCTGTGTTTATATAATTTTCTGAAGGATCTAATCCCTCTAAAGTTTTTGTAAGTCCTCCTTGACCTACCCCATACATCCCTTTTTCTAATTTTATTGAATCATAAAAAGCCATTTTTATCCTCCATACCTTTCTTATGTAAATATTTTTATATTAAAGAATTATTCCTACTTTAGAATTTGTTGTATCTTTGTTCACAACTAAAACTGTTCTTCCTGCTGTAGTTGTTCCAGATGAGCCTGTACTTTCTACTACTGCTTCTACAGCGCTAGCACTTCCTGCTACTAACTTTTCATAGCCTAAATCAGGTGCTGTTTCTACATATGAAACTTCAGCATAGCCCTTCATTTGAACAGATACATAACCATTTCTTATATCAACAGCAATACCGCAAAAAACATCATCTGCCTCACATACTGCAACTTCTCCATTACCGCTAACTTTAACTAAATCCCCTTCTTTAATTGTTCCACTTGCTTTAAATGTGATAAGACTTTCCTCATAACCAATAAATGATACATCCATGATTTACATCCTCCTAATTTATATTTTAAATTCTATATTTTTATATTGTGATACTTCTGATTTTAGTGTACTTAACTGAGGTTTTTGTACATTCTCTTTACTCATCTTTGAATAAAAAGATTTTTTAAATGCTTTTAATTCTTCTATATTCATTTTTTTTGTAACATTATTTATTGTTTCGCCATCTATATCGGCATGATTAAGCGCATAAAGCCTCGATACCTCTTCTTCTAAATCATTTTTATATGCTTTTCCGCAAATCGCCATTTCTTCAAGCTCTGCAATAAAAGAAGATAATTCTTGAGCTTGTATGCTGCTTATGCTTACACCTTTTCCCATTTTTATCTTCTTTATAATGTCATCCATAGTAAGTGCACCCCCTTTCTCGTGAGATTTAAATTTCTTTATCACTCCTGCATTTTTTTGCGCAGGCACAGCAACAAACGACCATTCATATGCATCTATCGGATTTTCTAAAACAACATGGCATATACTTGAACTACCTCCTTCTGAATAGCTAGTTCCTTTTATATGGCTGCAGCCTTGTTTTTTAACATCCAAACCGCAAATAGAACAAGTATTGCTCTCTACTGCACAACTAATGCTAACCTCTTTTTTTATACCAGACTCAATATCAAGTATTAAATCTTTGTTTTTTTCAGATTTAGGTAAATAACATCTTGCTACAAGTTTGCAGTAAGGTTCCCCTAAAATATTGGTTTTTCCTGTTTCCTCAACAACACTACATGATATTGTTCTTGCAATTTGATTTTCACTCTTCATCTCATGATCAAATATTCCTGTTTTTCCAACAAATAACTCAGCGAGCTTTTCTAAGGATCCTTTTGTAAATCTTTCGCAGTCTCTGTCGATATCGTTATCACATAATATTACACTAAATACATAAACATCTTCTCTATTTAGTACCTTAGTAGAATACTGATTTATTAAGTCTAATTCGTTATCTTTAGCAATTCCATTGGAACTACTCTTCATGATATATCCACTTCTCAAATTACTTGCCCCCTATTTTAATTTAGCCTTTTCTCTATCTCATTGGCCCTTGCTGTGATTAACCTTGCATTTGCAAGTTCAACTTCATCTTGTAGATTAATGTTGTCCCAATTTACTACGAAGTCAGAAAATCTGCCTGTAATTCTCATCCACATAGAGCAAATTTTAGTGATGACTGGTGTAAGTATTCTTCTATATGCCTCTAATTCACTTGTTAAAATATCTGCTTGCTGAGACGACATTCTCTCTGAGGTAGACCACGACAATCCCAATAAAAATGGAGGTATTCCCAATTTACCAACTATCTGCTCTATCATTTGCCGAACCGGCACTTGGCTATCTAGAATCTGATTGTCTGCACCAATAACTTTTATACTAACATCTCCAACTGCAATAAAATCACTCACAACATCTTTGCTGCGCATAGCACTGCTCCATTGATCTGCTATTTGCATTGCTCTTTCCTTTGCATAAGCTTTTTCTCCTGCATCTGCCCCTGGCTTATATGTAACTGCAAATCTAACATTTCCAAGCCTTTCCCATGTTGCCCCTATGCTGTTGTAAATATTAAGTAAAATATTGCTCACAAACGGCAGCCCTTTTAAAAGAGAATTGCCATATATTCCTCCGGGAGTAGGATTTAATACAGATATTAAAATCATATCCGGATTTTGTATCTTAGAATATGTGCCTAATTCCTTCTTAAATATTTCTAAGTCTAGAGGGTTTTCCCCTAATCTAAGTTCAATGTCTTTTAGCGACGCATTATATAAAGCTCCTATATCATTCCCAAATATGTTAGGTACTACCTCTCCAATTGCTGTTCCATAAGTTAAAAGCTGATCTAGGAATGTCGATATAAAACTTTCTGCTCCTATAGAACATGAGTTTACTTGTGTTGTATTTAAAAAGTTATTTAATTGTTTTTCTATAGTTTTATCTGTACATAATACATTAAATCCACCAACTAACCTTACAATCTTGCATATAGATGCATCTATAATTGGAACTGCTTCTCTCAATGCTTCATATAAGCATATTTCTGTGTTTGAAAGAGGCACATATCTATCTAATGTTACAAAAGGATGTCTTGAATTAGCATAACTTGGTACTGTTTGCACTGGGCTTACTACTTTTTTATCTTTTTTTTCAAAAAATCGCATTTATTACTTTCATCTCCTTGCTGCTATTGCGAAAAATGCATCTTCTTCTGCTGCTAAAACTGTTGTAACAAAATATCTAATATCGTCCATCGCATGATCATTTTCTTTAACAGGCATATCTTTATACGAAGAAGTTTCCCATCTATATAAACTAAATTCTCTAATACTGTCTTTACAAGAATTACATATTTTAATTTCTTTATTCTTCAATGCCGTCGATACTTGCCTAATTCCATCAATTACATTATTTCTAGCTGGTAAAACATTAAATCTTTTATGCCTGTGTATAACCGCTATGAAACTGGCCGCAGATGGATCTACTGTAATTGAAGAAATTGGTCTATCTCCAACCAGCTCACATAATCCCTCATAATGTTCTTCGTCTGTTCTCTGTATTCCTTCCTTTTTCGAATCATAATAATATTCTTTTATCCTATACCAAGTTCCGCAATACTTTCCCCACAACCCAAACGACGCTGGATTAATTGTTCCATAATCACACGAAACTGCATATTTTTCAAAATTAACTTCTGGCACACAGCAAAACGCTTTTGAGTCCGACATTTCCGGATATACTGCACCATCTGTCGCAACCCATTTACCTTCGATAAACCTATCGTAAAAAGTTCCGGTGTGAAGATTCTTATATCTTTCTATAATTTTCAATGATAAGGATGGATTGTCTTGCATTTTAAAATGTAAATACAATGCATTTTTTTCTTTCACTTTTAATATCCATTCTTGGTGAAACCAATGCCCTGGATATTCTGGATTACAATTAAACCAAAATTTAGAACCAGCAACAGAACACCTTGCCATAGCTTGCTCTACAAATGACCTTGGCATTAACACAACTTCATCGAATAAAACTCCTGATAGTGTCATTCCTTGTATTAGCGAGGCAGATGACTCATCTTTTCCACCAAATATATAAAACTTGTTGAAAATTCCATCTTTGCTAATCTCGAGAATATTTTGCGATACCTTTTCGGTGCACTTAAACCCCATACTTTTTAATGTAGGTATTAAAGGAGCAATTACATTTCTTTTTAATGAACGTATTGTTTTTCCACAAAGCGCAAATGTTCCCCCGTTAAATCGGTAAAATGCCCATAAAATAAATGATATAGACATGCAAAATGTTTTTCCGCTTCGCACTGCGCCATCGCAAATTAATGCATCGCAATTTTTATATGGGCTTGATTCACACCACCACGATAAAACCTTCATTTGCTTTAGAGAAAACGTTTTAAAATTCAAATATCACTCCTCCTTCAGTTTAATAGTTAATTTTTAAGAGTTATTTTCATCTCCCTGCCTAAAAACTTTTGTTCCTTCCTCTAAAGCCTTATAAAACGGAACTGCCTCATTCACTTGAATCAAACTTGATTGTTCTAGTTTTTCAAGCGCTCTTAATCTATCGAAAAACTTTATCTCCATACCACCTCCCTTTACAACTTTAATCTCGGATATGTTAAATAAATCCATTTTTTCAAGTTTGGAATCGTCTATTTCATTGCTTATTAAAAGCTTAACTGCATCTACAATACTTCCAAATGCTAATCTTTCATAACCAATACATGTTCTATAAGCTAGATTTTTCTTTTTCTCTGCATATAGCCTATCTATCTCCTCTGATACTTCTTTCTTAGCTAATAATTTTAACCCTGCTTTTTCCGGCATGGATGTATACCCAGCCTTTATTGCGGATTCTTTTATATTTCCAGTATTTACATAATTAAAAGAAAAAAGCCTTTCTTTATTAGAGAATTCATGCGTTTTTGATTTCATATTGTTTGTACCCCCTTAAATGTCTTTTCACTATACCGCAAAAAACCCGTTTTTTTTGCCCTCTAGAGGGCAAAATTTTTTAAAAAAATCAAAAAATTTTTAATTTTTTAAAAACGGGTTTATGAGTACTACCTTAATCAAGCAATCTTCAACATGTAAAAAATTAATTGCATACTAAAAAGCATGCAATTAATTTACACAATATCTATATTTAAAAAATATTAAAAGTAATTATCAAATTTTTGGAAAAATAATAAGTTGTGTTGTATTTTTTACATATCGTGGTATAATATTCTAATAAATATATTTAAAAAATGGAGGACCCCTTTATGAATAAAAATACTTTTTACATAACCACTCCTATATATTACCCATCGGGTAATGCTCATATAGGTCATGGTTATTGCACTATTGCAACCGATGCAATGGCAAGATATAAAAGACTTCAGGGTTACGATGTTATGTTTTTAACTGGAACCGATGAGCATGGTCAAAAAATTGAAATAACAGCAGCAAAACACAATGTGTCTCCCAAAGAATATGTTGATAAAATCGTGAATCAATTTAAAGAACTCTGGAATCTTTTAAATATATCCAACGATAAATTTATTCGAACAACAGACGAATATCACAAGAAGGCTGTACAAAAGATATTCAATGTACTTTATGAAAAGGGCGAAATATATAAAGGAAAATATGAGGGATGGTATTGTACCCCATGTGAGTCGTTTTGGACAGATAATCAACTTAAAGATAAAAAATGCCCTGATTGTGGAAGAGAAGTTAAATGGACAGAAGAAGAAGCATATTTTTTTAAATTATCAAACTATAGCGACAAACTCTTAAGATTATATGAAGAACATCCAGATTTTATACAACCTGAAAGTCGAAAACATGAAATGATAAACTTCATTAAAAGTGGCTTAAACGATTTGTGTGTTACTAGAACCGGATTTAAATGGGGAATACCTGTAACATTCGATAGTAACCACGTTGTGTATGTATGGCTCGATGCTCTTACTAACTATATTACTGCTATGGGTTTTGGATCCGATAATGATTCCGATTATAAAAAATACTGGCCGGCAGATGTACATTTTGTTGGAAAGGAAATTATCAGATTCCACACCATTATATGGCCGGCTATCTTAATGGCTCTTGATTTGCCTCTTCCAAAACAAATTTATGGCCACGGTTGGCTATTATTCGGTGATGGCACAAAGATGTCGAAATCAAAGGGAAATGTTGTTGACCCTGCTATATTATGCAAAAGGTATGGTGTAGACGCTATAAGATACTTCTTATTAAGAGAAATTCCTTTTGGCTCAGATGGCCATTTCACCAATGAAGCATTGATTAACAGGATTAATTTCGACCTTGCTAATGATTTAGGTAATCTTGTTTCCAGAACTACTGCTATGGTTCAAAAATACTTTGGTGATACAATCCCTAAAACTCATGAATCTGCCGATATTGATCTTTCCCTTATCGAGGAAGCTTGTCAACTAAAACAAAAAGTTGAAAAACACATGGACTCATTCCAATTTTCCAATGCTTTGTCTGATATATGGAAGCTTATTTCAAGAGCAAACAAGTATATAGATGAGACTACTCCATGGATTCTTGCTAAAAATAAAGAACAATATTCCCGACTTGCTTGTGTGTTATACAATTTATGCGAATCGTTACGAATTGTCTCTATTTTAATTAAACCTTTCATGCCCGAAACATCGTGTAAGATACAAGATCAACTAGGTGCATCAAATAATATTTGTTCATGGGCTAAATCAAACATTTGGGGTTTACTTCCTTGCCATGCAAACATCAAAAAGGGTGAAACCCTATTCCCTCGCATAGATATCAATAAAGAAATTGAGGAGTTGAATAATTTGTTGTCATCAAATTCCAATAAATCAGAAACACAAGATAAAAATAAAAATATTGAAGGAATTGCTCAAGTTAGCATAGATGACTTCTCTAAATTAGATATAAGAGTTGCTAAAGTAAAGCACTGCGAAGCTGTTAAACGGTCAAAAAAACTTTTAAAATTTCTTTTAGATGATGGTTCTGGTGAAAGAACTGTTGTTTCAGGTATTGCTAAATTTTATCAACCTGAAGAATTAATTGGAAAAAATGTTATGGTAATAACAAATCTGAAACCTGTTGTTTTATGTGGTGTCGAAAGCTGTGGAATGATACTTTCCGCTGTTTACGGAGACGACGAAGATTTAAAATTACTTTTTGCTAACGACAGTCCTGTTGGAAGCAAGATTTGTTAAATATGAAAATTAATATCATATTGATTGAAACATAACCTTAAAAATAGTTTTTATTACCTTATTTTTAACTCTAGATTATAACTTTATATATAAAGGCCAAAAATGCCACATCCCTTTTTCAATGTTGAACTTTAAATATAAATTTTAATAGGAGCATTTAGTATGAATAAAATATTTGATTCTCATGCGCATTATGATGATGATAAGTTTAACCAAGACAGAGAAGCCATTTTAAGCGAAATGACAAATAAAAATGTGTGTGGTATAATAAATTGCGGAATTGATATAGAAAGCTCTTTAGCCAGCATAAAACTTGCTGAAAAATACCCTTTTATATGGGCTGCAATAGGCATACACCCTCATGAAGCTGAAAAAGCAGAAGACAATTTTATAAATCAATTGACTCAATTAAGCAATAACAGTAGAGTTGTTGCCATAGGTGAAATTGGACTGGATTATTATTATGATTTGTCCCCACGCAACAAGCAAATAGAAATTTTTGAAAAGCAAATAGTTTTATCTAAAGAGCTAGATTTGCCGATTATTATACACGATAGAGAGGCTCACCACGATACTTTAAACTTGTTAAAAAAATATAGACCTAAGGGTGTTGTGCATTGTTTTTCTGGCAGCGTCGAAATGGCCAATGAACTAACTAATTTAAATTTATATATTGGCATTGGTGGCGCTGTAACATTTAAAAATGCTAAAAAACCCATAGATGTTATTAAAAATATAGATTTAAATTACTTGCTGCTTGAAACTGACTGCCCATATATGACACCTGTCCCGTTTCGAGGGAAGCGCTGCGATTCATCTTTTATTACGTATACAGCAGAAAAAATTGCTGAAATAAGAGGTATTTCAATAGATAAACTCCTTCTTAAAACTAAACAAAATGCCGAAAATCTTTTCTCTATAGAGGTTAACAGCAAATAAATCTATAACTTTATGTATTTATATTATTTAGCAGTACGGTAAAAAACAGCAAAAGAGAAAGGCTTATACTTCTTAGCAGTCTTTAAGTTGCTATGTTTATAACTATTCTCTATATAGGGGTATCTCAATTAATATTTTTTAAATTATATAAACTAATTGTTAAAGAAAGGATTTAAAATGCTAGAATTCAAATATGACACACAGTTATTAATCGATGGAAAAAACTTAAATGAAGATATGATAAATGAGTATTTTCATAAAAACTTTAAAGGAGATTGCCTCTTAGCTGTCGGCGATGAGGAAACAATAAAAATTCATTTTCATACCAATGAGCCATGGACAATTCTAGAGTACTGTTCAACATTAGGGGAAATTTACGATATTGTTATTGAAGATATGGATAGACAGTCTAAGGGATTAAAAGGTTAAATTTTAAAAAAATAAAGGCGTGTGAACTTTTTAAAGTTACACGCCTTATTTATTTTTACTACAGCTTAATCTAATAATATAAAATATATTTTTAAACTTATTATTACATAAAAATTAAACTATTACACATAATATTTTATGATCTTATTGCTGGTATAATCAAGCGTTGCCCTGCATATATAGTATTATTGGTCAAGCCATTCGCTGCTTTAATATAATTATAATAATTAGGGTTTCCAAGGAGATTTTCTGCTATGCTCCACAATGTATCTCCCTCTTTAACAATATAAATCATTTGCGATGCTGTTTCCCCTTGACGTGGTATATTTAAAAATTGGCCAACGTATATTACATCATCTGTTAAATTATTTGCCTCCTTTATTTTATTATATAAATTACCATTACCATAAAATCTTTGAGCTATACTCCAAAGTGTGTCTCCTCTTTGAACCCTATATTTTATAATAACGGTGCTTCCAGATCCTCCAGTGCTTGTCGAATTAGGAACCTTTAAAACCTGGCCAACATATATTGTATCTCCAGTTAATCCATTCAATTCTTTAATTTTATTATATAAATTACCATTACCATAAAATCTTTGAGCTATACTCCAAAGTGTGTCTCCCTCTTGAACAGTATAATTTCTATAATTATTAGGGTCATCCCCTCCATTTTCATTTCCTCCAGTATCTGAACCACTACCTCCTATATTGTTAAGATTAGCTTCACGTATAATAGTAGGATAATCACGATATGATCTATCTAAATCAACATCTCCTGAAATACCATCGACATTTCCTGTTGCACTATACTGCCAAATACCAAAATTTCCAGAATATGTGGGTTGCGCATTCCACTGAGCCAACCATATATCAAAATCCGAGAGTTCATCTACATTCAAATAATTCTGAAGCCAATTTAAACTACTATATATAATAACATAATATCCTGCATTTTGAACTGTATTACAAAATTCCTTTACAATATTAGTTATTGCATTTTTTCCTAAAGGTATTAGAGTAGGCTCTTCTATATCTAGAGCTACAGGGTATTCAAAAGAATATGGTTTTATTATGTTTAAAAAATGTCGTGCTTCTTGGTTTGCAGCTTGAGTATTGTTTGCATAGCAATGATGATATGCACCCCTATATATATTTGTATTTTTTATATTTTCCATATTTGTTTTAAACCTGCTGTCTACCCCTGTTGTACCATACGTGGCTCTTATTATAGCAAACTGAGTTCCTCCATTTGCTACTCTTGGCCAGTCAATATATCCTTGAAATTGTGAAACATCTATTCCTTTACGTTCCATAAGCAGTTACCTCCAATGAAATAAAACTATCGTCTATTATATATATGCTAAAATTTTTAAATTAGTTACCTTTATTAAATTTTAAAAAAAGATAAAATTTTAAATTTTCTATTGACAAACCTAAAATTTAATGTTATGCTAATTAAGCATTAAGTTTTTGCTGGTGTAGCTCAGTTGGTAGAGCAGCTGATTTGTAATCAGCAGGTCGGGGGTTCAAGTCCGTCCACCAGCTCCATTTTTGTGGGAGATTTCCAGAGTGGCCAAATGGGGCAGACTGTAAATCTGTTGTCTTCGACTTCGGTGGTTCGAATCCACCATCTCCCACCATTATATTCGTTAATAACTTAATTATGTATATTAAATTTTTTACATTTGTCACCTTTCATTATTTTATACTTAGTTTATTTTTTTATTTATATGCTACTAGGGTTTAATTTTAATAATCCTAGCAGCATATTTTTATATAAAAATTTTTATCATAACTTTAAAATAGTTAAAAGACATATATTAAAAATTTTTAATTTAACTGCATTTATTAAGCTAATCGCATCCGATATTTATATTAACTAAATTTATATTTTTACTCTTTAAAATCAGTGACTTTCAAAAATACACCTATATATACAACTGTTGCTTTTTACTCTTAATGAGCACCATAACAAAAATCATAACTTATAAAAAAAGAAAGTAGACTCCTTTTTATGTCTACTTTCTTTTTATTCCCTCAGGCTAATAGCCGCCAGATTTTTATAATACTGTTTTTTAAACTAACACTCTCATAACTTACTATGGAACATCATCAATGTAAACGGATTCTTTTGAATACAAAGTTCGAATAGCATCACTAGTCTTTACTGTCTTTACCTCTTTTAATATGTATTCAAAATTGTATTAAACCCTTAATTGCATCTTTGAATATTGTTAATAATATTTAAAATTATTTTTATATTACTTGGACTTAAATAATAACTTTATATAGTTTTAATATTTTTCTTGCAACTGCTGCTCTGCATACCATACTGCTCTGTGTAAGCCACTCATTTAAATTTCTATATATCACTTACCAAATGCAGTTTTTACAATTTTTAAAGTTTCATCGCTTAAGCCTTTATTAGTTCCATACGCTTTCATAATTAATAAAAATACATTTTATTAGTCTTAAAAACCTAGAGCTTCTAATATCTCTGGTGTGTAATCTAAAAGCCTATATGTTTTTATATCATTGCCTAAGGCTTTTTTTATTGCTTGTAAAGTTTCATCATCTAACTTTCCTTCATCATTTTTATACGCACTGCGAATATTCCAAAAATTATAAACTTTAAATATTTCTTCATCTTTAAATCCTAATGCTTTGACTACTTCTATTGGGTAACCTAAAACACTATATGTTTTTATATCATTGCCTAAGGCTTTTTTTATTGCTTGTAAAGTTTCATCATCATCATCTACATCATACTCTTCTCTAATAGCCTCATACGTATAAATTTTAAATATTTCTTCATCTTTAAATCCTAATCTCTTGACTACTTCTATTGGGTACTTTAAAGCTATATGTGTTTTTATATCATTGCCCAATGCTTTTTTTATTCCTTTTAAAGTTTCATCACATAACTCTTTATCTGTATCTTCATCTCCAGACGATTCATAACTATCTTCAGAAGCTTCTTCTACCTCTTTATTTACATACACTGCGCAAATATCATCATACGGATAAACTTTAAATATTTCTTCGTCTTTAAATCCTAATGCCTTGACTACGTCTATTGGGTACTTTAAAACACTATATGTTTTTATATCATTGCCCAATGCTTTTTTTATTTCTTGTAAAGTGTTATCATCTACATCATACTCTTCTATAATAGCCTTATACGGATAAACTTTAAATATTTCTCCGTCTTTATAACCCATTTTCATTACACAGCTTAACGGGTACTCAAACCGACAACAATCAGCTACAGTAATTGCTTTTCCTATCTTCCTTAAAGTTTCATCATCATTTATATCATACGCATCTTTAATATCCTCATACGGATAAACTTTAAATATTTCTCCGTCTTTATAACCCATTTTCATTACACAGTCTAACGGGTATTCAAGCCAATAACAATCAGCTACAGTAATTGCTTTTTTTATCTTCCTTAAAGTTTCACCATCATCTATATCATACGCATCTTTAATATCCTCATACGGATAAACTTTAAATATTTCTTCGTCTTTATAACCTAAGGTTATTACATCTTCTATAGCGTCTTCACAAAATGCGCAATCAGTTATAGTTCTTATGTTTCTTATCTTACATGCTAACTTTTCATTAATTTCATAGTTCTCAAAAAGATAATCTAAATTTGCATACTTAATAATATCTTTTTCATTATTACCCAACAACGTTTTTACCGTGTATTCGTCGTCTATAGAATATTCTTCCATGTGTTGCAGTATACGGAATTTCTCTTCTTTTGCCACCCTAGATTTCAGATTTGCATATTTCACTCCCAAAATTGCACTAAGCACTACCAGTGAAATGCATGCACCTTTTTTTAATATTTGTTTAATTTGAATAAGCATTTAACCACTCCTTTAAATTTTTACTATTAATATTATAGCATATATAACATATAATCGCAATATTAATAATTATTGAATATTATTGAGAATATTTAAATAAAATTATTGAATTTAAACAATAACAGCAATTATCTTTATTTCTTTCAAATAAGAAATATATGGTTAGAAATATAATAACTTATCAGATATATATTAACATTACATAACAAATTTGAACTGCCACACTATTTACTATAATAAAATAGAAAAACATCCAGATAAATTAAACCTGGATGTTTTTATAATTTATATAAGCTCGATAATAGCCATTTCCGCTGAATCTCCGCGACGTGGCCCTAATTTTGTTATTCTAGTGTACCCACCGTTTCTATCAGCATACTTTGGTGCAATTTCATCAAAAAGCTTTTTAACAACATCTTCTTTTGTGATAAAAGAAAGTGCCATTCGCTTATTATGAAGATTGCTTTCCTTTGCTAAGGTTATCATCTTCTCTGCCATAGATCTTACCTCTTTTGCACGAGAAAATGTAGTTTCTATTTTTCCATTCTCCAATAGGAAAGTCACCATGCCTCTTAGCATTGCCATTCTATGAGCAGTATCTCTTCCGAGTTTTCTTGTTCCCGGCATCGAAAATTCACTCCTTTAACTTTTGATCAAAATAAAGGTTATTCTTCTTCCTTCTCAAAGCTAAGCCCTAACGATGCTACCTTGTTGATAACTTCTTCTAAAGACTTACGTCCTAAATTTCTAACCTTCATCATATCTTCTTCCGATCTGTTAATAAGGTCTCTCACTGTGTTGATTCCTGCACGTTTCAAGCAATTAAATGAACGAACCGATAAATCTAATTCTTCAATTGTCATATCTAGTATTCTTTCACTTTCTTTATCATCAGACACAACCATAACTTCAGTATTAGAACCTTTATCTGAAAGAGCAACAAACAAGTTCAAATGCTCTGTAAGCACTTTCGCAGCAATTGATACCGCCTCTTGCGCATTTATAACTCCATTTGTCCATACCTCAAGCATAAGCTTATCATAGTCTGTAATCTGACCAACACGAGTATTTTCAACATTATAATTAACCTTTAAAACTGGAGTATATATAGAATCAACCGGCAACATACCAATTATATTCGATGGCATATTTGCCTTATTACGTTCAGCAGAAACATAACCCCTGCCCCTATCGATTGTTATTTCCATATCCAGCTTTGATTTATCTCCCAATGTTGCTATATGCATATCAGGATTCAATATTTCTACTTCGCTATCGCAACTAATTGAAGCTGCTGTAACATCACACGGACCTTCTGCTTTAATCTCAACCGTTTTTGGTTCATCACAATTAAGCCTTGCAATCAAGCCCTTCATATTTAAAATTATTTCTGCGACATCTTCTTTTACTCCTGGAATAGTGGAAAATTCATGTAGTACCCCATCTATTTTTATTGAAGTAACAGCAACTCCAGGTAAAGAAGAAAGAAGTACTCTCCTTAAGCTATTTCCTAAAGTGTTGCCAAATCCTCTTTCTAAAGGTTCAACAACAAACTTTCCATAGCTTCCATCATCAGATAATAATTCCACTTCTATTTTTGGTTGTTCTATTTCAATCACTAGCGTTCCTCCTTAACATTTGGGCAACTTATATTGCCCTTATATGCTACATAATTTTTACAATAATATAGCAATTATTATTTGGAGTACAACTCAACAATGAGAGTTTCTTCAACATCAAGATCAATATCTTCACGAGTTGGAATAGCAACCACTTTAGCTTCTAGTCTTTCCTTATCTAAATCCAACCATTTGGGGATTGGATGTGACGCATTGATATCTATGATAGATTTTATTTTCTCACTGCTTCTACTTTTTTCCCTTATAGATATTACTTCACCTGGTTTTGTTAAATATGATGGAATATCTACCCTTCTACCATTAACTGCAAAATGACCATGTACAACTAATTGCCTTGCTTCTGCCCGGGAACTAGCCCAGCCTAATCTATAAACTACATTATCTAATCTAGTTTCTAATATTGATAGCAATGCTTCGCCTGTTTTACCTTCTTTACGCTCTGCCATCTCATAGTAATGTCTAAATTGTTTTTCTAGAACACCATAATACTTTCTTGTTTTTTGCTTTGCTCTTAATTGTAAACCATATTCTGAAACCTTTTTGCGGCCTTGACCATGCTGGCCAGGTGCATACGATCTTCTAGAAATTGCACATTTATCTGTGTGGCATCTTTCCCCTTTTAAGAAAAGTTTTTGTCCTTCTCGGCGGCAAATTCTGCACACAGGACCTGTATATCTTGCCATACTGTTGGCTGCACCTCCTGCTTTATTAATTTTAATTATACACGTCTTCTTTTTGGAGGACGGCATCCGTTATGTGGAATTGGTGTAACATCCTTTATCATGTTAACTTCCAAACCTGCTGCTTGCAAAGCACGAATTGCTGCTTCTCGTCCAGCTCCTGGGCCTTTAACAAAAACCTCTACTGATTTCATTCCATGCTCCATAGCTGCTTTTGCTGCTGTCTCTGCTGCTGTTTGTGCTGCAAATGGTGTAGATTTTCTTGATCCTCTAAATCCTAATTCACCAGCGCTAGCCCAAGATATAGCATTACCTTGCATATCTGTTATTGTTACAATTGTATTATTAAAAGTAGACTGAATATGAGCAGCTCCACGCTCAATATTTTTGCGCTCACGGCGTCTACGCACCGACGTAGCTTTTTTACCACTTTTTTGTGCTGCCATTGTTTCACTCCTCTCTACTTACTTCTTCTTATTTGCCATTGTTTTTTTAGGGCCTTTTCTTGTTCTTGCATTTGTTTTTGATCGTTGACCTCTAACCGGTAATCCCTTGCGATGCCTTACACCCCGGTAGCAACCTATTTCTATAAGTCTTTTTATATCAAAAGCTATATCTCTGCGAAGGTCACCTTCTACTCGGCAGTTGTGATCAATATATTCCCTTAGTTTAGAAACCTCATCTTCTGTAAGGTCCCTTACTCGGGTATCAGGATTAACACCTGTCGACTTAATGATATCATTTGCAGTTTTACGTCCTATTCCAAATATATAAGTAAGTCCTATTTCGACTCTTTTATCTCTTGGTAGATCGACACCTGCTATACGTGCCATATTGGTCGCACCTCCATATTTTAAATTTACTATATTAACCTTGACGTTGTTTGTGCTTAGGATTTTCACATATAACCATGATTCGTCCCTTGCGTTTTATTACCTTACATTTTTCACATATCTTTTTGACAGAAGGTCTCACTTTCATTTATAATGCCTCCTTGTTTAAATGCCTTTTTCCTATTTCGAGCGCCATGTTATACGCCCTTTCGTAAGATCATACGGCGACATTTCAACTGTAACTTTGTCTCCTGGTAAAATTCTTATAAAATTCATCCTGAGTTTTCCTGAAATGTGCGCTAATATCGTACGACCATTTGGTAGCTCTACCTTAAAAGTTGCATTTGGTAAAGCCTCTGTTACTGTACCCTCTATTTCGATAATATCTTCTTTAGACAAAATAATAACCCCCTAACCTGGAATACCTTTAACCTTTAGATTGGAAATTTGCTAATACTCTTCTAATTTCCTTATTTGTTGCTGTCGAATATCCTTGTAAAACTGCCTTAGTTACACACAGATGTTTCCACTTTTTTCTTTTAGTTTTCTCCAAAGATCTCCGTTTTCCATCACAAATTATGGCATAATTATCATCAAAATCTAAAACCACAAAAAATCCACCTTTGTCATGACCCGCTGCAGACATAACAATCATTCCCTTTTGATAATCCATCAACACCATCCTTTAATCTGGCAATGTAAGAATTACTGGACCATCTTGTGTTATGGATATTGTATGTTCAAAATGTGCTGATAACTTACCATCAGATGTAATTGTAGTCCATTCATCATCAAGAACTTTTACTTCATATGTTCCTTGATTAACCATTGGTTCGATTGCAATCGTCATTCCTGGCATCAGGCGAGGGCCTCTCCCCGGGACTCCGAAATTGGGTACACTTGGTTCTTCATGTAGATTCGCACCTACTCCGTGACCGACAAAATCTCGTACCACCGAGTAACTGCGCGCCTCAACATACTGCTGAATTGCATTGCTAATATCTCCTATTCTCGCTCCTGCTTGTGCTTGCTCAATTCCCTTGAATAAGCTTTCTTTTGTCGCATCTAATAAAGCTTGAGCCTCTTTTGATATATCTCCACAAGGAAATGTCCACGCATTATCTCCATGAAACCCTTGAAAACAAGCCCCTACATCTACGCTAACTATATCTCCTTGTTTTAAAACACAATTCTTACTTGGTATGCCGTGGATGACCACATTATTAACAGAAATGCATACACTTGCAGGAAATCCTCCATATCCAAGGAAGGAGGGCTTTGCTCCTTCGCTCTCGATATATTTTTGAACTACATTGTCTATCTCTGCTGTTGTAACTCCTGGCTCGATAGATTCCCCTGCTAGTTTTAATGCCCTGGCTGAAATTCTGCCAGCTTCCCTCATTAGTGAAAGTTCTCTGGAACTTTTTAATATTATCATAATTATACCTCTAGGGCAGAGATTACTTTTTTTGAAATTTCCTGTATATCCCCATGCCCTTCTATGATTATAAGCTTATCTTGTTTTTTATAATATAATTTCAAGGGTTCTGTTTCATTATGATACACTCTAAGACGTTCCTTTACTGTATCAGGATGATCATCCTTGCGTTGAATAAGGGCGCCTGCGCAAGTGTTACATACACCATCTACATTTGGTTTATTATATATTAAGTGGTAGCTGTTACCACACTTTTCGCAGATGCGGCGTCCTGACATTCTTGATATAATTTCTTCATCATCAACTTCTATGTCGATAACTCTATCAATTGTAATATCTAGCATATCAAGAGCTTCAGCTTGCGGAATTGTTCTTGGAAAACCATCTAGTATAAAGCCATTTTCACAATCTGGTTGGTCCAATCGTTCTTTCACTATGTCAATCACTATGTTATCAGGAAGTAGTCTTCCTGCATCGACAAATGATTTTGCTTTTTCTCCTAATTCCGAGCCGCTTTTCAACGCATCACGTATAATATTTCCTGTTGAAATTATTGGCAATGATAATTTATCTGACAATATTTTTGCTTGAGTGCCTTTACCAGCACCAGGAGCTCCTAAAAGTACAATATTCATTGATATAACCTCTATTTGCATTTACTATTAATCTAAAAATCCTTTGTAATGTCGCATCATCATTTGAGATTCCATTTGTTTAGTTGTTTCAAGTGCAACACCAACTAAAATGATTATAGATGTTCCTCCTAAGGACATACCACCCATTTGAGTTGCATTGCCATATATAATTGGGAACAATGCTATAAATGACAAGAATAATGCTCCAATTAATGTAATTTTAGATAGCACCTTTGCTATAAAGTCAGATGTTGGTTTTCCTGGCCTTATCCCAGGTATGGTTCCATTACTCTGGCGAAGATTATTAGCCATCTCTACTGGATTATATTGTATTGCAACATAGAAGTATGCAAATCCTATAATTAATATAAAATACAGTATTGAATAAGCTAATTGACCATATGATAAAGATTTTAATATAGCTCCCCAAACTCCTGTTGGGTTAGTAAATCCGTAAATATATGTTGGTATTAATAAAATTGAGCTTGCGAAAATAATTGGCATTACTCCCGATAATCCAACTTTTATTGGTATGTGTGAACTTTGCCCACCATACATTTTTCTACCAACAACACGTTTTGCATATTGTACCGGAATACGGCGTTCGGCGTCGTTCATAAAAACAATAATCCATACTATCGCTAGGAAAACTACAACAAACAATGGTACAAAGAAATAATATTTACCATATGATGATGGCTCTTGTATCGCTGCACCAAGATACATCGATAACCTTCCTATCATTGCAGGCATTCTTGAAACTATACCTGCAAATAACAAAACAGATATTCCGTTTCCTACACCTTTTTGGTTAATTTGTTCACCTAACCACATCATCATCGCTGTTCCTGCAGTGAATGCTAAGACAATTATAATTGCAGAGAATATTCCTTCAAACCCGCCATTATAAAGGGTGACAGGTGTGCCCTCATATGAACTATGCTTTAAATATATATAATATGCTGTACCTTGAATAAGACCTAATAGAACGGCAACATAACGAGTTATTGCTGCTATTTTCTTGCGGCCTTCCTCACCTTCTTTTGATAAGTTTTCAAGAGGTGGGATTGCTACTGTTAGAAGTTGCATAATAATAGATGAGTTAATATATGGAGAAACAGACATTGCAAATAAGGTTGCATTAGCAAATGCTCCACCAGATAACATATCTATGTAAGCTAAAAAGCTGCCACCTTCACTTAAGCTACCCATTACTCCATCTAATGCTTGCATATTTAAAAATGGAACAGGTATAACTGAGCCAATTCTAAAAACAATAATTATCAATAATGTAAATATAAGCTTTTTTCTTAACTCTTCAATTTTCCAGGCATTTCGTATTGTTTTGAACAACTAGATCACCTCTACTTTTCCGCCTGCAGCTTCGATTTTCTCTTTAGCTCCCTTTGAGCAAGCTGCAACCTTAACCGTTAAACTCTTATCTAATTTGCCATTAGCAAGAATTTTTATTCCGTCATATGATTTTTTTACTAAACCTGCTTTTAAAATAGCTTCTGTATCAACAACCGCACCATTATCAAATTTATTAAGTGCAGCTACATTAATTTCAACAATTTTCTTTCTAAAAATATTATTAAATCCTCTCTTAGGAATACGCCTTTGTAAAGGCATTTGTCCTCCTTCAAATCCTGGGCGAATACTTCCTCCAGATCTTGCTTTTTGGCCTTTATGCCCCTTACCAGCAGTTTTTCCTTGTCCCGAACCATGGCCTCTTCCTATTCTTTTTGCTACTTTTTTTGAACCCACAGCTGGTGAAAGTTCGTGCAATTTCATTTTTCGCACCTCCCTCTTTAAGCTTCACTTACCTCTACGAGGTGGATTATTTTGGCAACTTTGCCCTTAGTCTGAGGATTTTCCGGTTGTATTGTAATATCTCCAACCTTTTTAAGACCAAGTGCATGGGCAGTTGCAATCTGGTCTTTTTTTACTCCAATAAGGCTTTTTATTAATTTTACCTTTACATTTGCCATATTGCTACCCCCTTAATTATAAAATTTCTTTCACAGATTTGCCGCGTATTGCTGCAACTTCTTCTGCTGTTCGTAATTGTGATAAACCCTTTAATGTTGCTCTAACTACATTACAAGGATTATTTGAACGCAAAGCTTTTGTTCTGATATCCCTAATTCCTGCTGCTTCAACAACTGCACGAACCGGTCCTCCAGCTATAACTCCTGTACCAGGGGCAGCTGGTTTCATTAAAACGCTACCCGCTCCATAGATTCCTATGATTTCATGAGGAATTGTTGAGCCTTTTAATGATATTTTCATAAGATTTTTCTTTGCATCTTCAATTCCCTTGCGAATTGCGTCTGGAACTTCGCCTGCTTTTCCTATACCGAATCCAACTGTTCCTTTGCCGTCTCCAACTACTACTAATGCAGCAAATTTGAATATACGGCCACCTTTTACTGTTTTGGATACACGATTAATCGCAACAACTCTTTCTTTTAAGTCTATGGTACTTGCGTCAATTCTAGCCAAAAGTATTCCCTCCTTCTTAGAATTTGAGACCGCCCTCACGAGCGCCTTCGGCCAGCTCTTTGACACGGCCGTGGAAAATATATCCGCCTCGGTCAAATACGACCTCTTCAATACCTTTTTCTGCTGCTCGCTTTGCTACTAAATCTCCAACTTTGCGCGCTGCTTCTTTGTTTCCGCCATAACCATTTAATTCCTTGTCCAGTGTAGATGCTGATACTAAAGTAATTCCTTTAATATCATCTATTATCTGAGCGTAGATGTTATTGGTGGAGCGGAAAACGTTAAGGCGTGGGCGCTCTGAAGTACCCTGAATTTTACCGCGAACTCTGCGATGACGTCTAAGTCTGGCTCTATTTGTGTCAGGCTTCTTCACCATTGTTATTCACTCCTTAATTACTTCTTACCGCCCTTACCGGCTTTACCTTCCTTACGGCGGATAACTTCGTCAACATATTTGATACCTTTGCCCTTATACGGCTCTGGTGGGCGTTTTTCGCGTACTTCTGCTGCAAACTGACCAACCTTTTGTTTATCGGCACCATTAATTATTATTTTATTAGGACTTGGTACTTCTATTGTTATATCATCTGTATCAGACATTGTAACTTGATGCGAGTACCCAAGATTCATAATAAGATTTTTTCCTTGTTTTTGCACACGGTATCCTACACCATTAACTTCTAATTCTTTTTTAAAGCCATTTGTAACGCCTTCAATCATATTAGCTATTAATGTACGTGTAAGACCATGAAGCGATTTATTTTCTTTTTCGTCGTCTGGACGAGTTACACTTATAAGATTCTCTTCTAGTAAAACCTTAATATTGGGATTTATTTTTTGTGTTAAAGTTCCTTTTGGGCCTTTGACTGTTACTACACTGTTATTTACTTGAACATCAACACCAGTGGGAATATTTATAGGTTTTCTTCCAATTCGAGACATTTCTACACCACCTTACCAAATAAATGCAAGGACTTCTCCACCAACATTTTCTTTGCGAGCTTGACGATCTGTCATCACACCTTTTGATGTTGATATGATTGCAATACCAAGGCCTTTCATTACCTTTGGCATATCCTCTACATTAGTATAAATACGTAGTCCAGGCTTAGAAACTCTGCGTAATCCAGTGATTATTGGAGTTTTTCCCTCACCATACTTAAGAGTTATTCTAATTATGCCTTGTTTTCCATCTTCAATTACTGTGAATTTTTTAATATATCCTTCATCTAAAAGAATTTGCGTAATTGACTTTTTCATTTTAGATAGCGGGATATCAACAGTATCGTGCTTTGCAGAACTTGCATTACGAATTCTTGTTAACAAATCTGCAATTGTATCTGTTATTTGCATGCCGTGATTACCTCCTTTGTTACGCTTTACCAACTGGCCTTTTTAACGCCCGGGATCTCGCCCTTATAAGCAAGCTCCCTGAAGCATATACGGCAAATTCCGAACTTGCGAAGATAGGCATGCGGCCTGCCACAGATTTTACATCTATTATATTCTCTTGTTGAATATTTTTGAGTTCTTTGCTGCTTTACTTTCATTGCAGTTTTGGCCACAATAATCCCTCCTTATTTCGCAAATGGGGCGCCCATTAAAGTTAATAACTCTTTGGCTTCCTCATCTGTTTTTGCAGTAGTTACAAAACATATGTCCATTCCACGGACTTTGTCTATTTTATCATATTCGATTTCAGGGAAAATTAACTGTTCTTTTAATCCCATATTATAATTACCTCTGCCATCGAATGAATTTGGGTTGATTCCTCTAAAATCTCTAACTCTTGGTAATGCAACATTGAAAAGTCTATCTAAAAACTCATACATTTTTTCGCCCCTAAGAGTTACTTTAACTCCTATCTTCATACCTTCGCGAAGCTTAAAATTGGCTACTGATTTTTTCGCTTTGCAAACCATTGGTCTTTGGCCTGTAATCGCTGCTATGTCATCCATTATTGAATCTATTACTTTTGAATTATCTCTTGCTTCTCCAGCACCAACATTAATAACGATTTTTTCTAATTTAGGAATTTGCATTACATTTTTGTATGAAAATTTTTTCATTAATTGCGGAGCAACATCTTGCTTATAGAACTCCTTTAGTCTTGCCATGTTTTATCCTCCTTATAGCGATTCACCACATTTTTTGCAAATGCGACCCTTTGTGCCGTCTTCATAAATTTTATGAGCAACACGCGTAGGCTTACCGCAATGAGAACATACTAGCTGCACCTTGCATGCATATAATGCACCTTCGGTTTTAACAATTCCGCCTTCATCGCCCATTTTTCTAGGTTTTACATGTTTAGAAACTACATTAATTCCTTCAACAATGACTTTTCCTTCTTTTGGGCTAACGGCTAGAACCTTGCCCTTTTTGCCACGTTCTTTTCCGCTTAATACGATTACGGTGTCACCCGTTTTTACATGAACCTTCTTAATCATAGTGAACACCTCCATCAAAGCACTTCGGGAGCGAGACTCAGTATTTTTAAATAATCTTTATCGCGTAATTCTCTCGCTACCGGCCCGAATATACGGGTGCCTCTTGGGTTCTTATCATCTTTTATTAACACTGCTGCGTTTTCATCAAATCTGATATATGTCCCATCTTCTCGTCGTAGCCCTTTTGCTGTTCTTACAACTACAGCTTTTACTACGTCTCCTTTTTTCACAACGCCTCCTGGTGCTGCTTTTTTTACTGAAGCAACAACAACGTCTCCTATATTGGCGTACCTCCTGCCGGTACCTCCAAGAACGCGAATACACATAAGCTCCTTCGCTCCTGTATTATCGGCAACTTTGAGGTAGGTCTGCTGCTGTATCACAGTGCGTTCCTCCTTTGCACAAGCTAATTATTTAGCTTTTTCTATAATTTCAACTAGACGCCATCTTTTTTCTTTTGAAAGTGGACGCGTCTCCATTACTCGTACACGGTCACCAATCGCACATTCATTTTTTTCGTCATGTGCCTTTAATTTTACTGTACGCTTTATTATTTTTTTATAAAGCTTATGCCTTACACTATTTTCTATTGCAACAACAATTGTTTTATCCATTTTGTTGCTTACGACCCTGCCGACTTCTGTCTTTCTCATATTCCTATCACTCACGGCTTAATCCTCCCTTCCCTTACGCTTCATTGCTGTCGTTTAGCTCTTTTTGGCGTAGGATAGTCTGCACTCTTGCAATATCCTTTTTAACAGCCTTGATTCGCATAGGGTTTTCGAGCTGGTTAATTGCAAGTTGGAAACGCAAGTTAAAAAGCTCTGCCTTTAGGTCTTTGAGCTTTGCTTGAAGCTCTTTTTCTGATAATTCTCTAATTTCTGAAGCTTTCATTATTGCTCAACCCCCGTTTCTTCCTTTTTTACAAACTTGCATTTAACTGGTAATTTATTTGCCGCTAACCTCATTGCTTCTCTAGCGGTTTCTTCTGGAACTCCCTTTATTTCAAACATTATTCGTCCTGGTTTTACCACTGCAACCCAGTATTCAGGTGCTCCTTTACCTTTACCCATACGAGTTTCTAAAGGTTTCTTTGTGACAGGCTTATCTGGAAATATCTTTATCCATACCTTACCAAATCTTTTGCAGTAACGTGTCATAGCTACACGGGCTGCTTCTATCTGATTTGCTGTTATCCAAGCTGGTTCTAATGATTGTAAACCAAAATCACCATATGTGATTGTGTTGCCTCGGCTAGCTTTACCTGTCATTCGTCCTCTATGAACTCTTCTATATTTCACACGTTTAGGTAGCAACATTACTTATTGCCCCCTTCCTTGCGTGCCTTACGAGACTCCCCAAGAACTTCCCCTTTATATAACCAAACTTTTACGCCTATTTTTCCATATGTTGTATTTGCTTCTGCAAATCCATAATCAATATCTGCTCTTATTGTTTGAAGAGGAATTGTTCCTTCATGATACTGCTCTGCTCTTGCAATTTCTGCACCACCAAGGCGCCCTGATACTTGAGTTTTAATACCTTTTGCCCCAAATTTCATTGCTCGGCCAATAGATTGCTTCATTGCTCTTCTAAAAGATATTCTTCTTTCTAGTTGCTGCGCTATATTTTCTGCAACTAATTGTGCATCTAAGTCTGGTGATTTTACTTCTATAATATTAATTGAAACTGGTTTTTTCAGCATTGACTCACATTGTGCTTTTAGCTTATCTATCTCAGTTCCACCTTTTCCTATTACCATTCCCGGCTTTGCACAATGAATGTGTACACGCACTTTAGAAGCTGTGCGCTCTATTTCTATTTTTGGTATTCCTGCTGAATATAGTTGCTTTTTTAGCATTTTGCGAAGTTTGTAGTCTTCAACTAACATATCGCCAAAATCTTTATCTTTTGCAAACCAGCGAGAATCCCAATTTTTTATTATTCCTACACGAAGTCCGTGTGGATTTACTTTTTGGCCCATAGTCTACCTCCTCTTCCGCCTATTCTTGTTCCTTAAGCACGAGGGTCACGTGCGATGTCTTCTTATTTATTCTAAATGCTCGACCCTGCGCTCTTGGACGAATGCGCTTGAGGATCGGCCCAGGACATACGAAGCATTCTGCTACATATAGTCTTGAAACATCCATATTATGATTATTCTCAGCATTTGCCATTGCCGACTTGAGTAATTTTTGCAAATCCTCACAGGCAGCCTTGGGGGTATGCTTGAGGATAGCCATCGCATAATCAACCGGCTTATTTCTTATTAAATCAAGTACGATTGAAACCTTTCTTGGAGAAATGCGGGCATATTTCAGGTAAGCCCTTGCTTCCATTGCGTACACTCCTTTCGGCTGTTATTTCTTTGTTGTTTTTGATCCAGCATGACCTTTAAATGTCCTTGTAGGAGCAAACTCCCCTAATTTATGGCCTACCATGTCTTCTGTAACATATACTGGAACATGTTTGCGTCCATCGTGAACTGCAAATGTATGGCCGACGAAATCTGGAAATATTGTTGATGCTCTGCTCCATGTTTTAACAATTTTCTTTTCGCCCGCCGCATTCATCTCTTGAATCCTTTTAAGCAGCACAGGCTGTACATAAGGACCCTTTTTTACGCTTCTGCCCATTGTTCATAAGCTCCTTTCTGTACACCTTATTTACCGTTTCTACGCTTAACAATAAATTTGTCGGAACGGTTGTGTTTTTTACGAGTCTTATATCCAAGCGCCGGTTTACCCCAAGGAGTAACAGGCCCAGGACGTCCTATTGGTGATTTGCCTTCACCACCACCATGTGGGTGGTCATTTGGATTCATAACAGAACCTCTTACGGTTGGCCTCCAACCCATATTGCGTTTACGGCCAGCCTTGCCTATTTTCACATTTTCATGATCTAGGTTGCCTACTTGACCTATAGTCGCCATGCAATTTACCGAAACATTGCGCAATTCTCCTGATGGTAATCTTAAAAGTGCCATGTTCCCTTCTTTTGCCATGAGCTGCGCCATGTTCCCTGCTGCACGTGCTAGTTGCGCTCCCTTGCCAGGATATAACTCAACATTATGAATAAATGTACCTGTTGGTATATTTAATAAAGGTAAAGCGTTGCCTGGTTTAATATCTGCATTTGGCCCTGACTCTACTGTATCTCCAACTTTCAAACCATTTGGCGCTATAATATAACTCTTTTCTCCGTCTTCATATTGAATTAATGCAATATGAGATGAACGATTTGGATCATACTCCAAACTTAAAACTTTTGCTGGAATATCGAATTTTTGACGTTTAAAGTCTATTACACGATATTTCCTGCGATTTCCGCCGCCTCTGTGACGAACGGTTATTCTTCCATAGCTGTTACGTCCGGATTTCTTATTCAATGGTTGAAGTAAGCTTTTTTCCGGCGATACTTTCGAAAGACTTGAATAATCTGTCACCGACATATTACGTCTTGATGGTGTTGTCGGTTTAAAAAACTTTATTGCCACTTAGTTTCACTCTCCTCATGATGGCTTTGCGGGACATTACACTTAAAATGATAATTTGTAATGACATACCCATAACTGCACACATTTTAATATTTAGATAAAGCTTTTTTAAGGTAAGTAGAAAAAAAACTTCCTCCAAGAGTTGCAAATAATATTGCAACAAAATAGTAAACAAGACCTTGATAAAAGATTGCTCCAAAAACACTTATTGCAGTAATCATAATAATATAATAGATACACTCTATAAAAAATTTCACTTGTTCTTTTTTATTGTTCTTATTTATCCAAATAAATGTATGAATCATGCTAAAAATTAATGCACAACTAACTACTATAAAATATAGTTCTATACTGTTTATTGCTAATTTTATACGAGCAATTCCTATTACTGCACTTAGTAAAATTACCAAAATTATTTCCATGGCAATTTTTGCTTTCCTCGGCATTCCTTCTTCAATATCAAACTGTTGAAAAAATTGTTTTAACATTCTACCCCTGCTTCTGAAAATATTAAAATTGTATTACATCATGCCTTCAAAGAATTCTATGTTCTTGCTATCGTCTGTAAGCTTTACAACAGCCTTTTTCCATGAAGGTGTGTAACCTTCACTTCTGCCTTGACGGCGCAAATGGCCTCTCATATGTAAAGTATTTACCTTCGATACTTTTACACCAAATAATTCTTCGACTGCCTTTGCTATTTCAATTTTGTTAGCATCCTTAGCAACCTCAAAAGTGTATTTTTTCATGGCTATACCAGACATGCTTTTTTCTGTAATTATTGGCCGAATTATTATATCTTGCGCTGCCATTATGCATACACCTCCTCGATTTTAGCTACCGCATCCTTAAGTATAATTAATTTATCTGCATTTAACATATCATAGACATTTAATGTATTAACTTGAGTAGTTTTCACATTTGGAATATTTCTTGCAGAATTAATAACCTTTTTATCTACTTCAGGAATAACAATAAGCACCTTTTTGCTTGCACCAAGTGCTTTAAGCATTTCAACAATTGTTTTAGTTTTAAATTCATTTAATTCTATCGAATCTAAAACTATCAAATCGTTGTCTAAAACTTTGCTTGAAAAAGCAGATTTCATAGCAAGTCTTCTAACTTTTTTATTCACAGTGTATCTGTAACTGCGAGGTTTTGGGGCAAAAACCACACCACCATGCCTCCATTGAGGCGCACGAATTGATCCTTGCCTTGCATGACCTGTACCCTTTTGCTTCCAAGGCTTTCTGCCTCCTCCAGACACCTCTGCGCGAGTTAATGCTGATTGAGTACCTTGACGCTGGTTTGCTAGATAATTCACTACCATTTCATGCATAACTGTGGCGTTAGGTTCAATTCCGAATATATCGCCGGAAAGTTCTAATGTTCCAACTTCCTTGCCTTTCATATCAAGTACTGTTACTGTAGGCATTATAATTCCTCCTTCCCTTACGCCTTAATGCTATCTCGAATGATAACTGTTCCACCATTTGGACCTGGAACTGCTCCCTTGATAGCTATTAAATTGTTTTCAGCGTCAACCTTAACAACTGTTAAGTTTTGAACTGTTACTCTTTCAGCTCCGAGATGCCCTGCCATTTTCTTTCCTTTAAATACTCTCGAAGGATCAGAACAACATCCAATTGATCCACCATGACGTGCTACCGGACCTGTACCATGACTTTCTTTTAGTCTGTGTGCATTCCAACGCTTAATAACGCCTGCATAACCCTTACCTTTGCTTGTTCCGATAACATCAATTTTATCGCCGGCCGCAAAAGCATCTGCTTTAATTAAATCACCTACATTATAGGCATCTACATTGTCGAACCGAAATTCTCTTAAGGTTCTCTTTGGTGCAACGTCTGCTTTGTCGAAATGACCTTTCATTGGTTTGTTAACTCTGTGTGGTTTTAAGTCTCCAAAACCAATTTGAACAGAAGCATAGCCATCTTTTTCGATTGTTTTCTTTTGAGAAACTACACAAGGGCCTGCTTCAACAACAGTTACAGGAACAACCTTTCCTTTTTCGTCGAAAATCTGTGTCATACCCACTTTTTTCCCGATAATTGCCTTTTGCATTTTACTACCTCCTCATGGTTATTGGTTGGCATTGCCAACATGACCTCTTCTGCTTGTCGGTTAATATTAAAGTTTTATTTCAATATCAACACCAGCAGGGAGTTCAAGACCCATCAAAGACTCTACAGTCTTTTGAGATGGCCTGATAATATCGATAAGCCTTTTATGGGTTCTCATCTCAAATTGTTCACGGCTATCTTTATCTTTATGGACAGCACGCAAGATTGTAACAACTTGCTTTTCTGTTGGTAGTGGTACTGGTCCTGAAACTTTTGCTCCAGCTTTTTTAGCTGTTTGAACAATTTTTTCAGCAGACTGATCTACCAATTGATGATCATAACCTTTTAGCCTTATCCTAATTTTTTCCTTGACTGCCATCGCTATCGCCTCCTTGATTATAATTGGTGGGCGCGATTTACACCCTTCCGGGTGTCTAATGACTTAATAAAAATAATTCGGATCAAAAGCTTACCTTAAAACCCGAGATTTACTAAATCATAAGTATACAAATTGTTGATTGAAAAAAATAAAGCAACCATCAATTTGCCCTATTAATATCGCCCGGTTTAAAATCGGACATACTCCACGGAAAAACCGACCTAATGGCCGCAACCTCCCGCTTCATCGCATATCTTGCAGTCGTGCTAAGTTATTATACTATAATTTACTAAATAATTCAATAATTCCTGAAATAAAATATTTTAAAATTTTTTAATATATTTTTATAAATTGTGCATAAATTTCCTGTTTTTGTACAACTCTGCTATTCTATACTAAACCTTTATTAATTCATCTTCTATTTTAGAAATATACAACAATATTTGTTCTGTAATTTTGTAGTAAGCATATTCTATATTTCCCTTATATATAGAAGTTATTTTGTTCCCACTATATATAGCTGCTATTAGAATTACTCCCACAATCATCCCTAAAACTACTTCCCATATAATTTTAAGCCTTCCTTCTTTTCGATTCATAAATTTATACTCACTATTTTTAGAATTTTATTACTTATATTTTTACCAATTTTAGATAAATTATTATTTTTATTTTTTACTTTCTTCTATATCGTTCTCATATTTATATTTGACAATGTCTGAAATTTAGCTTAATATAATTACAGTATATAACCATTATGTTTAAGGAGAAATAATATGTCATTAAACAATAAAAAAAATATGGAAAAAATCGTCGCTCTCTGTAAAAACAGAGGTTTCGTTTATTCTGGCTCTGAAATTTATGGTGGACTTTCTAACACATGGGATTACGGCCCTTTAGGTGTCGAATTTAAAAATAATGTTAAACGTGCTTGGATTCGTAAATTCGTTCAAGAATGTAAATATAATGTCGGCTTAGATTCCGCAATATTAATGAATCCTCAAACCTGGGTTGCTTCCGGTCATGTGGGCGGTTTTTCCGACCCTTTGATGGATTGTAAAGATTGCAAAACTCGTCATCGCGCTGATAAACTAATCGAAAACGAAAACGTAGACCCAAACGGCATGTCTTTTGATGAAATGACTAACTATATTTCAGAACACCATATCAAATGCCCTAATTGTGGATCTGAAAATTTTACAGATATTAGAAAGTTTAACTTAATGTTTAAAACCTTTCAAGGTGTTACAGAAGATTCAAAAAATGAAATTTTCCTTCGCCCTGAAACCGCTCAAGGCATCTTCGTGAACTTTGCAAATGTACAACGTACGACAAGAAAAAAAATACCCTTCGGTGTGGCTCAAATTGGAAAATCTTTTAGAAACGAAATTACTCCCGGTAATTTTATATTCCGCACACGAGAATTCGAGCAAATGGAACTAGAGTTTTTCTGTAAACCAGGGACAGATCTTGAATGGTTTAATTTTTGGAAAGAATATTGCAAGAATTGGCTGATAAATTTAGGTATCAGAGAAGGCAGCATTCGCCTTAGAGATCATTCTGCAAAGGAATTGTCTCACTATTCTAACGCAACTACCGATATAGAATTTTTATTTCCATTTGGTTGGGGCGAGCTTTGGGGAATTGCAGACAGAACAGACTTTGATTTAACCCAACACCAAAATGTATCTGGAAAAAGCTTAGAATACTTTGATAATTCCTCAAACGAAAAATATATTCCTTATGTCATAGAACCTTCATTAGGTGCTGATAGGGTTTGCCTAGCATTTTTATGCGATGCATATGAAGAAGAGGAAATTGCAGAGAATGATATCAGAACCGTTTTACATCTTCACCCTGCTATAGCTCCATATAAAGCAGCTGTACTTCCTCTTTCAAAAAAACTTGGAGAAAAAGCAGAAGAAGTTTATTCTATGCTTACAAAACATTTTATGGTAGAATATGATGATGCCGGATCAATTGGTAAAAGATATCGACGTCAAGATGAAATCGGAACTCCTTTCTGCATTACCTTTGATTTCGACAGTTTAGAGGATTCTTGTGTCACTATTCGAGATAGAGATTCTATGAAACAAGAAAGAATAAAAATTGATTCGATTGTCAATTATATCAATGAATATCTAGAATTTTAATAATATAATCATTAGCTTAAATCAAGCAAATATTTTTAATTTAATTTTTCATAAAAATCTTTTTTAATTTTGTGTGTTAAATAAAAATCTATTATCATAAACGCTAATTTTATTTTGCTTATCTTTTTAAATTAATAACAATATTCTAAAATTTACCATTATTAAACGTTAGTTCCCTTTTTTTGTTGACATTACTGCTCATATGTGCTATTATATATTAATAAGCGAGGATATATTTATGATATAAACATAGTACATTCGACTTTTAATTTACATTTTCTTCATCATTTTGTTTTCATAAAATATATTTTTAATTTTAATCAATATTTTCGAGTTTAAATTATCAAAGTATTTAACATTATAATCTCCTTTTAAATATTTTACTTCATTAAACATGAATATCTCCTCGCTTTGCTTAAATTTCTTAACATAATTTCCTTTCTTAAAAACAATGGATTTTTCCATTGTTTTACTTTTTATTTATAATTACAAAAAACATATTTCACAAAAAGGCACATGTATAGATTACATGTGCCCTTACTATTTAATCACAGAAGCGTTATCTCTTCTTAGCTCTATAATATTCTTTCGGTAAACTAATTTCTAAACTTTTTCCTGTTCCATCTACAACACAGTCTAATGGGCTTTCTGCAACATACACCGGCATACTTGTCTCTTGAGTTATTAATTTATCCAAACCTCTTAGTAAAGCTCCGCCTCCTGTTAAAGTGATTCCATGATCAATAATATCAGAAGAAAGTTCCGGAGGTGTATTTTCAAGAGTATCTTTTATAGCATCAACTATTGTATTAATTGAATCAGAAAGAGCTTCACGAACTTCCTCGGACGAAATAGTTATATTTTTTGGTAATCCATCTACTAAATTTCTTCCTTTAATATCTATTTTGCCTTCTCCTTCATACGGAAAAGCCGAGCCTATTTCTATTTTTATTGTTTCTGCAGTTCTTTCACCTATTAATAGATTATACTTTTTCTTCACATAAGAGATAATTGATTCATCGAACTTATCCCCTGCTACACGTACTGAACAAGCTGTAACTATATCTCCAAGTGAGATAACTGCTACTTCTGAAGTACCTCCTCCAATATCGACAACCATGCTGCCGGTTGGTTCTGCTACCGGAAGATTTGCCCCAATTGCTGCTGCCATAGGCTCCTCTATAAGCTCGACACTTCCTGCTCCTGCTTGTTTAGCAGCATCTTCAACAGCACGCCTCTCAACTTCTGTAACTCCAGATGGTATACATACAACTACTCTTGGTTTATTAAATAAGCTAGATTTCACAGACTTTTTAATAAAATGTTTAAGCATTGCAGCAGTAATGTCAAAATTAGCAATGACACCGTCTTTTAACGGACGCAATGCTACAATTGAGCCAGGTGTACGGCCTATCATTTGCTTTGCATTTTCCCCAACAGCTAAAACTGTATCTGTGCGGACATCAACCGCAACAACAGATGGTTCTCTCATAATAATACCTTTGCCTTTCATAAAGACCAAAGTATTAGCTGTTCCTAAATCTATACCAATATCCTTTGAAAACATTAAAATTCTCCTTCCAAACGCACATGAGTAAAAAATTTTATAAATGATAAATCACAGTATAAAAATTATATTATACAAATTAATGACATCTTTGTTTACAACTAAATATCAAAAATAACTATTTAATAATCTAACAAATAAACATAATAAAAAGAGAAACTAAATTTATTTTTACTATTATATTATAACCCCAGATATTATTTTTCTCAACCTTAAATAGCGTTAATAGAAATTTTTTTACGATTTATTTATATATTATTTTATTATTTAAAAATTTATATATAAATTAACCTATATAAACTTATATTATGTTCTTCCTGTTGACCCAAAACCATTATTTTCGCGTTCTGTTTGATCAAGATTATTAGTTTCTTTAAATTTCACAGGTACTACCGGCATAATTGATAACTGTGCTATACGCTCATTAACCAATATTGTGTAAGGTTTATCGCTCATATTGCATAGCCCTACACTTATCTCTCCTCGATAATCACTATCTATCACACCTACTCCATTTGTAAGGCATATTCCTTTTTTAATCGCAAGCCCACTTCTTGCAAAAATCAACGCTACATAGTCTTTACTTGGCAAACTTATTGCTATCCCGGTTGGAACCAATACTCTATCTCCAGGCTTTAATATTATGTTTTCTTCTATACACGCATACAAATCTGCTGCTGCTGCCCCAGTAGTGGAATATTTGGGAATTATTGCCATTTCCCTTTTCTTTATTATTTTTACTTCCATAATTTTCACTCTCCTTCCATATGTATAATTTAAACAATAATTTAATCAATTACTCAACTCCCTTATAATATAAACCCCGAGTAATAGGAGTTTTAATCGATTCTTGTTTGTTGAAAACATGTAAATTTTCCTCAATTTCCACAGAGTTTTCAACACTATACCATAAAACAGTAAAATCTATATTTTGAATATCTAAAAGTTTATCCCCTATATATAGTGGTATAGAATTTAATACCTCTATATAGTCAAAATTATACATTACGGGAAATTTTATATTTTTTCTATCTCTTAAATTAGTGCAATTTCCATAATTTATTATTTCATTTACTCCATTTGCTCCAGGTATATTTCTTGTTATCATCAATGGTAACCTTCCATAAGCAATAATTCCTCTTGGTATATTGCCTTGTAATTCACTAATTTGTTTTAATGATAATTCAAAAGAGATCTCTATATCCTTTAATCCTTTTTCCTCTGCCCAACTTATACTTTGGCTATTTGCAATATTTAGACCAAACCCTCCATGTATACTCATTCCTATTGCCTCGGCAATTTCAATTGCACCAATATTGCCAGCCCAAACATCTGTTATACCGGCTTTTTTGGCAGATTTAAGCATATCAAATATTTCTTTTTCTTTACCAAACATACATCTTGGAATCTCTAAAGCTATTTTATATCCACTATCCATCAATCTTTTTTGCTGATCAATCGGCGTATGAGCTGGTATATAAATCAGCTCGCATTTTTTTAATGTCTCTGGAATATTCCAACTTGGCACTCTAACTCTAACTTTAGGTATCGGTGGGGCTTTATGTTCCTTAAACCTTGGAATTTTTATTTCAGATACTTCTATCACACTTCTTTTTGCTCTATTTTGTGATATAGAATCTATTGCTTCCCTTCTAAGTTTATTTATTTCAGACACAGGAAACGATATTCCTTCTTCAATTCGACACTTTATATTTCTACAAAAAAACGGTGTTCCTCCGGTTTTAGCAATTTGCTTTCTACACCGTTCCTCTGAAATCCCCCTCTCTTTTGCTTGTTCTGGGATTTCTCCCTCAATACAAGCAATATTCCCTTCATCATCATTCACTTTTAGAGTTATTGGCATATTTTTCATAACATTCAATTCAAAATCCAAAGGTATAAATTGCTTCTCATCTTTATATAGTTGACGTATCGAACTTAAAACTTCTTTCGATGTCAACAAAACATCTTCTTTTGAACGAACTCCAAACATACCCTTACCCAATTTACCCTTATAATAGCCATCGGTAAATCCTGATCTGGAAAAAACCTTCCTTAAATCCTCATATCCAATTGTACTATTATCCCCCAAGGATTTCCTGCATGCCGCAACTGTTGCTGCTACATATTCCGGGCGCTTCATTCTTCCTTCTATTTTTGCAGACTTAACCCCAATTTCCTCTAGTTCTTTTAAATAAGGAATAATTGATAAATCTTTTAAGCTCAATGCATACTCTGATTTATTACATAGCATTGGCAATCTGCAAGGTTGAGCACACCTCCCTCGATTACCACTTCTTCCTCCAAGCATCGCACTAAAGTAGCATTGGCCCGAAACTCCCATGCAAAGTGCACCATGAACAAAAACCTCTAGTTCAATCGGACTAGAGGCAACAATTTCTATTATTTCTTTTTTTGATAATTCTCTAGACAAAACTACTCGCGAAAAGCCAGAATCATATAAATATTTTGCACCTGCAGGAGTATGTATCGACATTTGAGTAGAGGCATGAAGTTTTACATGAGGGAAATTAGATTTAATTAGCACCGCAAATCCCAAATCTTGCACAATAAAGGCATCTACCGGTAACGAAGCCGCATAAGATATAAATTCCATAATATCAGGTAATTCAGAATCCCTCAGCATGGTATTAACGGTTAAATATACTTTTATATTTCTCACATGGCAATAGTAAACTGCATTTTTTAAAGAGTCCCTACTAAAATTTTTAGCATTTTTTCTTGCGCTAAATTCTTGACCACCAAGATACACCGCATCTGCACCCATTATACATGCAGGATATAGCGATTCTTCTGAGCCAACCGGCGCAAGTATTTCTAACCTATTATTCATTTTAGTTATTCACCTGTTTTATCTAAAAAAAAGTTTAGTATTTCATTTTCTTCTTTATTTTCCACTCTATTATCATTTGATTCAGATTGATTAGAGTTAGTTTGAGATTTTGAAATAGGCGGGCAGGATTCGTAATTTGATTTTTTAGATACTTTCTGATTTCCAGATACATTTGTATCACTTTCAGCTAAACGCATTCTGAGCATTTGTATCTCACGTTTCATTCTTTCAATCTCTCTTCTAGCTTCATCTGCTTCCATTCTAGATCTAGATGAATCCTCGAGGTAATCTTTAATTTGCACTCTAAGATTATCTGCATTTTCCTCTGATTTTTTAGATAAATCGCAGTATTTCAATGCTGTAAGTACAGCAGCCATTGTGACCGATATTTTATCATTATGATCAAGAACATTACGCATTTTTTCATCTACTTCTTTACCAACTAAATACATATATTCTTCGCTATCTTCAGAAGTTATAACATAGTCTGTCCCACAAATGTTAAGTCTTAATCTATTTTTTTCCATAGGTAAACCACCCTTTCTTTAACAAGTATATACAAATATAGTAATAATTGATTAACAAGAACAAATCTATTATAATACATTTCTATAAAATATTAAAGATACTTTTTTCAAAAAGTTAAATATATTTGTAAAAAACACAATATATCAATTATAAAATTAGTTATCGTGAAAATTTTGATTATAAAAATGTGATTTTAAATATAAAAATAGGTATCCAGTCTAAAATCAAGGTGCTATAATATTATGTCATATTATTAAATCGTTTTATGTTTCTTTTTATTATAATAAATCACAAGTATCTATTTATATTGTCTTTTATATATAATATTTTGTTTTAATTATATTAATATTTTATGTATGAAGCTATTTACTTTTTTTCGATATCATGATATAATATATTTACATAATCAAATAAGCTTTTAAGGAGTTGATTCCAATGAACGAGTTATTCAAAAATAAAAAAATTATTATCTTAATTGCATCTGCTATTATTTTAATTACACTTGTTGTTGTTTCTGTAGTTTTTGTAAATAAAAATAAGTCAGATAATCCTGCCGAAACTACTAGTCAATCAGAACAAATCGATGAAAATTCAAGCAATCCTTCCGAAGAAAGCTCTGAATCTAATGAAACTAATAACGACAACCATAGTAGTAGTGTCCCTAACAACTCAAACGGTAGTATAAGTCCCGAATCTGAAATGTCTGATGAAGAAATAGAAAATGCTTTAAAAGAAGCAATGGAAAATACTGAACTTAAATTAAATATCGAAGATAAAGGAGACACTGTTGTCGCTACTTTTTTAGAAGATAATCCTATATTACCAGGACAAGTTACAATCGTATATAATTATCATTTCGCTAATGGTACTATCGATAGCATTCTTGTTGAATATAAACTGAACGACAAAGAATTAGCTCAAGAGCTTTACGAAGATCTAACAAGTGATGAAATCGATGATTCCTTCTATAATATAGCAATTTCTTCAGACGGTACTACTGTTACATTTAATGAAAATACTTCTCCTTATGGAGATATGTCTAAAGAACAATTAATAGATGAACTTAAAAAATTTAGTGCAGAATAACATAAAGATATATAACACATATAATCTTAAAATTTTTATATTAAAATAGACAAAATATTATAATACTTCTTACTAATGTATTTATTTTTATAGTGGTTTTTAGCAATACATAATGCTATAATACAATTAAGTACAAAAACAACAACATTGAATTTTTAGGTGAAATACAATAGATAAAAAAGGAGAATAAAATGACATTTATATTTTATATAATAGCTTCAATATGTTTTTTTATTAGTGCTGTTTTGAAATTTATGGACAACGGTAATATGCTTCTTGCAATTTTTCCCTTGAGTTTATGTGTTTGTTTTTTAATATTATCATTAGTATACTATAAAAAAGACAAAGAAAATAACAATTAATACATCTTTAAAACATTTAAAAGGGTTCATAAGAACCCTTTTTCTTTTGTGTAAAAATAATTATTAGTTGACTTTAAAGAATTTTTTAAAATTTTTAGTATTGTCATAAATCCTCAAAAAGTATATACTTTAAATAAAACAAGATATCACAAAGAAAGGATAAACCTAATTTATGGAACAAGAAATTTTAAAAAATATTGATTTTATTTCACAATTTGACAATGAAATATCCAAAGCAATCTCAGATGAACTAAATAGGCAGAAACGCAACTTAGAATTAATTGCTTCTGAAAATATTGTGTCTCCTGCTGTTCTAGCTGCTATGGGTAGTATTTTAACCAACAAATATGCAGAGGGGTACCCTGCACACAGATATTATGGTGGATGCGAATATGTTGATGTTGTTGAAGAAATAGCAAGAAAAAGAGCATGTGAATTATTTGGAGCTGAACACGCTAATGTTCAACCTCATTCCGGATCCCAGGCAAATACTGCCGTTTACTATGCTATGCTGAATCATGGCGATACTGTTTTAGGAATGAGTCTTTCCGATGGAGGACATCTTACACACGGCTCCCCTGTGAATATATCTGGTAAATACTACAACTTTGTATCCTATGGGTTAGATCCACAAACCGAAATGATTAATTATAACACAGTTATGCAGCTAGCTTTAGAATCTAAACCAAAATTAATAGTATGCGGAGCCAGCGCTTATTCCAGAGAAATTGATTTCAAAAAATTTAGGGAAATTGCAGATGCTTGCGGAGCATATTTAATGGTAGATATGGCACATATTGCTGGTTTAGTTGCTGCAGGCATTCATCAGAACCCTGTTCCTTATGCAGATTTTGTCACAACTACTACACACAAAACGCTTAGAGGACCACGAGGTGGAATGATACTCTGCAAACAAGAATATGCAAAAGCTATCGATAAAGCTATATTCCCCGGAATACAAGGCGGACCTTTAATGCACATTATCGCAGCTAAGGCTGTTTGCTTCGCAGAAGCTCTGAAACCTGAATTTAAAATATACGCACAAAACATTGTGAAAAACAGTAAAGCTCTTGCAAATTCATTGTTAAAAAAAGGTATATCTATTGTTTCTGGTGGAACCGACAATCATTTAATGCTAATCGATTTACGCAGCAAAGGAATTACCGGAAAAGAACTCGAGCAAAGGCTAGATAACGTATGTATCACTGTTAATAAAAATACCATTCCTAATGAACCCTTAAGTCCATTTGTAACAAGTGGAATAAGAATCGGTACCGCTGCAGTGACAACTCGCGGAATGAAGGAAGATACTATGGAACAAATAGCTGATCTTATAAATCTAATAATAGAAGATTACGATTCTAATTCAGAATTTGTAAAGGAATCTGTTTCAAAGATTTGCAATAAATATCCTATATATTAAGGCTTTAACATCCGGCATGAAAATTTATCATAGCCGGATGTATATACAAATATAACCCAAAATTACTTCGGGGAAGTGATAAAATGTATATACCTCTTGCAGAACATTTAAGACCACAAAAACTAGATGATGTTGTTGGTCAAGAGCATCTGCTGGCTAAGGGCAAAGTTTTGCGAAAAATTATAGACAACGGAAAAATTCCAAATATGATATTTTACGGGCCTGCAGGTGTCGGTAAAACTACAGTTTCATCAATCATTGCAAAACAAACAAATAAAGTAATACATAAGCTAAATTGTACAACTGCCAGCATTTCAGACATTAAAAATATAATAGCTGATTTAGATACATTTCATGCTCCAAATGGAATATTGCTTTATCTAGATGAAATACAATATTTTAATAAAAAACAGCAACAAAGTCTTTTGGAATTCACCGAAAACGGAAAAATCACTCTTATTGCCTCAACAACTGAAAACCCATACTTTTACATATATAGTGCACTTCTTAGCAGAACTACTGTTTTTGAGTTTAAAAGCATAAAGCCTCCTGAAATAGTTAAGGCTTTAGCGCGTGCAGTTGAAATTTTTTCTAAAGAAAATAATGAAACAATCGAAGCTTCTAAAGATGTTATAAACTATATTGCTTCCTCGTGTTATGGCGATGTGAGAAAATCTATTAATACTATTGAATTATGTATTTTAGCCTCTCCGGTAGAGTATTCAAAAAAACGCGTTATATCCCTAGAGACAGCCAAAGAAGTTACTCAGGCAGCTTCATCGCGATATGATAGGGATTCGGATCAGCATTACGATATAATTTCTGCATTTCAAAAATCTATGCGAGGTTCAGACCCCAACGCGGCTTTGCATTATCTTGCAAGGTTACTCGATGCTGGTGATTTAATATCGGCCTGCCGCAGGCTTATGGTTTGCACATGTGAAGATGTTGGGTTAGCATATCCGAATATTATTCCTATTGTTAAGGCATGTGTAGATATAGCAACACAAGTTGGAATGCCTGAAGCACGAATTCCCTTAGCAGATGCTGTTGTTTTAGTATGTAATGCCCCTAAATCCAATTCTGCTTATATTGGTATAAATCAAGCATTAAGTGACGTACAGGCAGGAAAATGTGGAGACATTCCACGTCATCTTCAAAATAAACATTTTGATGGTGAAGATGCAGCTGTTAAGGGACAATTTTACAAATATCCCCATGACTTCAAAAATCATTGGGTTAACCAGCAATATCTGCCAAATGAAATTAAAGATGTATGTTACTATAATTTTGGTAACAATAAAACAGAAGTTGCTTTTAAGCAATACTGGGAAAAAATCAAAAATTATAATAGATTAAAAAGCTAAAATTTACATTAACTTTAACATAGTCAAATTATTTAATTATCTAGAAAGGGAGGTAACTCTGTTTTCACAAGAGTAAGTTATATGAATGAACAAATATTAACATCCCTGTCATATGGTCTATACGCTTTAGGCGTACGTGGTGAACATTACCCATCTGCATGTATTGTCAACACCGTATTTCAAGTCACCGCTATCCCAGCAATTATAGCTGTTAGTGTACATCACGACAACTATTCTCACGCATGTATGGTAAAAGAAAAAAAGTTTTGCATTTCTGTCCTTTCCGAAGAAACTCCCGGCAGCGTCATCGGTGCATTAGGGTTTCATTCCGGTAAAAACAAAAATAAACTCACAGATATTAAATATAGTTTATCTCCATCTGGCTTACCAATTATTGAAGAAAATATTTGTTGTTGGTTTGAATGCAACATCATCAATAGCATAGAGACTCCTACTCATACAATTTTCATTTCTGATATTACAAATGGCAGCGATAGTTCCACCGGTGTTCCTATGACCTATTCATATTATCATGAAGTCATAAAAGGGTCTGCTCCTAAAAATGCACCTACTCATTTGCAAAAGTCAGAACCCTCACAATTAAATCAAAAATATATTTGTACTATCTGCGGATATGTATATGACGGCGATATTCCTTTTGAAGATTTACCCGACGACTGGGTTTGCCCGATATGTTCCGTTCCAAAATCTCTTTTTAAGCCCTGCTAAGTTTTCCACTAATATAATTATATTGGTGGAAAATTTTTCACTTTTTAAAAAAATTTATACTTTTATCTTGACACACCATACTTTACAAATGGTTATCTTTTTTTTTCCGAAATCTTAAAAAACAACAAATTGTTGAAATCTTTTCAACATATAAATTCATCTTAATCAAGCAATTTTACATCATATATTTTGAGTTATCAACATTATCCACAGAGTTTTCAACAATAACCCAACATATATATTTTTTACTCTTAGTATAAAATGGCGTTATATGAAAATTTTGATCTATTTGAATATTATATTAAATTTTTGCCAAATATAATTTCATACATAACAAAGAAAGGTGTGTTTATATATGATTAAAGGAGTTAATATGCAAATTATTGAAGTTACAGATACCTCTAATAAATACTATGATAGAGCATTTTTGGTTGTTAAGCCAGAATATATGTCGCTCGAATTATCTATATTAGAAAAAGAAGGAAAACAATTGCTAAAAGAGGCTCAAGCTCCTTCTACCTTTAAACCTAAATCTAATTTGTTTATTAATACATTAAAGCTGCTTAGTGCAGCAATTTCAGGTGCTGGTATTGCAGCATTGTTTATGCTAATATAAATTACAATGCATTTAAATTAAAAATCCCTCATATATATTCCATATAATTGATATGGATACAAATGAGGGATTATTTTGCTTACCAAAAGCTTTCGCAAATTGGAACTTTGTGGTTCTATTTTTAATATTGTAGTTACTACTTTTTTTATTTTTAGTTATAAGCTTTCAAACGGTGCAGTTTGGTCGATTATATTTGCCTCTGCAAACCATAGCTTATGGGAACATATAAAATCTTTTTTTCTCCCTTTTCTTTTTTGGATAATAATAGAAATTTCTTTAATTCCTAAGGTTCCTCTAAGAAGGCTTGTGGTATCAAAAGTAATTGCCTTATATTCATTTTTACTTTTAAATATTCTATCTTTCTATTTATTTTCCTTCTCAAAAGACACAAACTTGTTTGAATCCATTATAATCTTTTATATTTTTCTCATCTTATCTTATTTAATATCATATATAATTTTTTGTTCTAGTTTAAATATCGAAAGATTCTTCTCTTTTTCTCTTATTTTGCTAATAATATTTGTCTTTATGTATATCAGTCTTACTGCTAAAGTTCCTAAATTAAAAATATTTAAAGATCCACTCTCTGGACTATATGGTATTATCCCAAAAAAGTACGATACTGGTGCAACCTATTTAAATAAAAAATACTAACTCTTAAAAATAACTAGAAAGAAGGAATTAAATTGGCAGACATAAAGCCTTTTAAAGCTATTACATATTCTCGGGAATTATTAAAAAGCATTAATAATCTCATATGCCCTCCATACGATGTTATCTCAACCCAAGACTCTGCTTTTTACCGAAACCTTAATAAATACAATATAATTCATCTTGAATTACCAACAGGAGATAATCCTTACCAAAATGCCAGACACACTCTTATAAATTGGATAGACAATCGAATACTTACACAAGACAGTGAAAACTCTATTTATATATACGAGCAAACATTTAAAATAAATGATCAAATTCAAACACTCAAAGGCATTATATGTTTAGTTAAACTAGAGGAATTCGATAAAGACATCATTATTCCTCATGAGCGGACTATTAAAAGAGCAAAGCAGGATAGATTAAACTTGCTTAAAAGTACCTCTTGTAATATTAGTTCTATCTGCGCTGTATACGAAGATTTCTCAAACTCTATAAAAAATGCCATAAATAAATTTCATTGTAATACTCCAGACATCGAAGCCACAGATTTAAACAGACATGCCCACAAAATTTGGAAAATAAGCAACAAGGAGTTTATATCAAATATTAAACATCTGTTTACAAATAAGCAATTGTTTATTGCTGATGGCCATCATCGATATGAAACTGCTTTAAATTATAGCAAAATATCTAATTTAAATGACTCTAAATATACAATGATGACTCTTATTAATTCGCAAGATAATGGTTTGATTGTTTTGCCTACACATAGAATTTTAAATAAATCGTTTCATATTAACTATAAAAATATTATTAGTTCCTGCAAAAAGTATTTTAATATATCAAAATTTATGAATAATACCGAAGCAATTGCTTGCTTAAATAGCCCAGATTTTAAGAATATCCCTTCTTTTATCATGTATTGTGGTAATAATTTATCTTTTCTATTTAGAATAAAAGATTTTTCTAATCTTAAAAAAATGTTTCCAAAATCGAGTGAGCAAATGATTTCTCTTGATACATTCATTTTGCAAGAATTAATATTTAAAAATCTTCTTCATATGCATGAATCAGACATTCTGAATAACTCAAATATATCATATACCAACGATTCAAATAAGGCTTATCAAGCAGTTGATACCAAGGAAGCAATCTGCTCATTTATTGTAAAGGCAACCGATATAAAAAGTATTTGCAGAATAGCCCTGAATCACGAAACCATGCCTCAAAAGACTACTTACTTTTATCCAAAACTTCCAACAGGCTTCGTCATAAACAAAATACAGTAAGCAAAATGATTATACAATTATCGCCTTATTTTAATTATCTTACTTTATAAAAACCATTATTTATATTTTCATAGCTAAATCATTGCTCAATTATATACAAATTACTAATCGCTACATATTATTTGTATGATACATAATCACAGATAAGGCCGCTAGTGGCGCTGTTTCTGTCCTTAATATTCTTTTCCCCAGTGTAGATACAAACCCTCCGTATTTAGAAAACTCTTCTACTTCTAATTCATCGAATCCTCCCTCAGGTCCTATAAATATTCCTATGCTATTTACTTTTTCCTCTAATATGTCTCTAAGGCCTTTGCCGCCTTTTTCATAAAATAATATGTTGCAATCATTATTATTGCTTTCTTTCAACGCTTTGTTAAAGTCCATAAACGGCATCACTTCTGGAATTTTTCCCCTGCGAGATTGCTTGGCTGCCTCTTGAGATATTTTTTGCCATCTTTTTACCTTTGCAATTTCAGACTTTTTGTCTGGCCTTGATATGCACCTTTTCATAACAACAGGTATAATCTCATCTACACCAAGTTCCACCGACTTTTGTATTATCAAGTCCATTTTGTCTGATTTAGGAACTCCCTGATATAACTTCACTAATACATTTGGCTCACTATTATTAAATACAACATTATTAAGTTTCAGCAAAACTTCTCTTCCACTAATATCGATTATTTCACATATATAATCTTTACCCTTGCCATCACAAAGTGTAACAGTTTCCCCAACTTTCATTCGCAAAGATTTTGCAACATGTATAGCATCATCTCCAGATAATTTATAATAGTCTTTTACCTCAGAGTCTATAAAAAATCTGGCCATAATTTTCCCCCACAAATATAAATTTTAATAACCTCAAACATTTATATAATTAAATAAAAATATCATATTAAATTATAAGAATCAAATTTATCTTGGAATTCTATATTCCTAATAATCCAGTCAATCCAGCTACGTACTGTCGATGCTCTACGTTCAATAGTTGAATCTGAAATATGCAAAGAAGACTTAGCCATAATGCTGCATATTTCTTCTTTTGTTGGCATTTTACAAGACAATATATATGCACCAAACACCTGGTAAAACACTGGATTTTTCAATATACTTCTTATTATCTCAATGTACTTTGCACGATGCTGCATACCCATCATAGCCTTACCGCGCTCTGAAAGACTGTAAATTCTTTCTCCTTCATCGTTGTAACCTTTTTCAACAAACCCTAAATACTCACATGCAGTTATGTAATAATCTGTCTGCCTAGAATCGAATTCATATTTTAATGTTATTTCATCTTTCATTAAAGGCTTTTCATACAACACAGAAAGCAAGTCTAAAATTCTTTCAAATGAATCAGCTTGTGGAAATGCAACCTTTGGTTCTTTTCCTCCTCTTGCAGCTCTCCATGTTTCCAAAACATCATCAAAAGTTACCTTTTCATCAATAAAAATATATGTCTTTCTTTGCACAAGCTTCAAAGAGTTGTAATGATTTGGATCATCAAATTTATAGATAAACGCGTGAAACATATCATTTGAGTAAACAAAAAACAGCGGAATTATGTCTTTTGTAACTTTTGTTTTCCACAATCTATATGGATAATATAATTGCCTTATCAATACTTCTTCTGCAGCAATATTTTTAGCCTCACACAAACAAATCGCGTCTCTCGCTTCATACCCTGCATCTATCTCCATTTGCGCATTAATAACAGATATTCTCTCCTTATCTTTTGGATATATGCTGCTATCTATTTCGAAATCAAATGCTCCCGAAGACATCCTTCCGCTTATTGTAAAATTCACAGGATAATTCTGAAAAATATCAGATATAATCCCACTATTGTAAGCAAATAATAGCGAAGAGGCCTCATTATATAAGTCAGTATAATTCAATGTTTGCAAGCTTGGCAGTCTTATGGAAATTGGTTTCACATCAGAATAATCCAATGATTGATGTGTTTTAAAATGGCCTATAACATATTCTCCTCTTGTTGTGGGTAAAATTGAAAGCTCATTTTCTTTGAATACTCGCGGCAACTTTGCTGAGCTATCAAACTTAGCCATCAGCCTTGCTTCTTTTATCTCATTAATTTCTGCTGATGTTATTTTAAATCTGCCATTTTTTACAACCTTACTAATTATGTTGTGTTTCTCAAAAAGCACTTCCCATGCCTGTTCAATACTTAATTTTTTCATTGAGCTAAATTTCACATTAAAACTTCAATATAACATATGTGAAATTTAACGTTCGGTACCATACAAATTTCAACTACACATACTGTGATATTCGGAGTAACTTTCGTTTGTTTTATGTTATATACGTTGTTTAATGCAAACTCCTTTCTAAAAATTTAAAAGTTTTTTATTATAACTTCTCGCACCCTGCCGCGCTTGTCTGCCCTTGAATTTATCGCTCTATTAGCAGTTACTGTTATAATATCATAATCCTTATACAAGTCTCTTATAAACTCTGTATTCGAATTACTTAAAACACATTTTACATTTTTTTTTGTAAGATTGTCAAATGTTTTTTTAAGTCTAACCTGTTCAGACTCGTCAAACCCACCTGATTGATACCCTGTAAAGCTAGTATTATCGGGGCTGTGGTATGGTGGATCGAAATATACATAAGATTTTCGATCCGCCCCTAAAACTACCTCTGAGTAGTCCCCACTTGTTATGCAAATTTCACAAGAATTTAAATATAAACTTATATTTTTTAGGAGCGCCTCTTCACAGATTTTTGGATTCTTATACCTGCCATATGGCACATTAAATAGGCCCTGAGAGTTAACTCTATATAGTCCATTATAACACGTTTTGTTTAGAAAAATTAACCTGGCTGCTTGCTCAACATATGACATAGACTTTAAAAATTCAGGACTTTTATTTAATGCTCTTATTTCCTCAAAATACTCCTTTGTATTTTTTGATTGATGAATTTTCAATAATTCTATTAGTTCATCTACATTATCTCTAATAGTTTTATATGTACATATTAATTGCTCGTTGTGGTCATTTATAAAAGCCTTTTTGGGTTGTAAAAAGAAAAACAATGCACCCGCACCAACAAATGGTTCATAATATGTTTCAAAATTCTTTGGTACATATTTTTTTAGTTCGGGTATTAGCTGCCTTTTGCCACCTGCCCACTTAAGATATGGTTTTATTAATAAGTTTTTTTTAGACAAAAACAGCCCTCCCAAAGTTAATAATTTTATTCATAAAACATCCTATTAAACAATAAATTTTAATAATATAGAATTACATTATACATTAGATTAGATAAAAAATCTATTATCAAAACAACAAATATCCTAATAAAATAACTTCAAATTATAGTAATATAAACTGTGCCGGAAGCAAGCCTATGTTACTTCCGGCTATCTATATTAAGCAGGCCCCAGCCGGTGCTACTGCAATAACATACTATTCAAATATGAAATAAATTGTTCTAACTTTTTTAATTTTCAAAATAATCTTTTCAAGCAATATATACAATAAATATTGAATACTGTTAAAAAAAGTGTTAAAATTATAATATTATCAGTTGTTGTAAGGATTATTTTATATATATCGCTAATTTTATATTCAAATGCACATAATATATGTAAGGTATATACCATACACATATAAATTACAAATCATTACTTCAAAGAAATAATATTGGAGGAACATACAATGCAATACAATATATCTTCTAAAGACATTCGTAATCTTATTGTAAATAAACTTTCTCATAATTTTGGAGTATCTCCAAAAGAATCCACAAACGAGCAATACTACAAAGCTCTTGCCCTTATTATAAACGACATTTTATTCGAGCGGCGAACACAATTTACAAAAGAAGCCGTGAAACAAAATAAAAAACAAGTATACTATTTATGCATGGAGTTTTTGCTTGGTCGTTCACTAAAAGAAAACTTATTTAATCTTGGCATAGAGAGTGAAGTAAAAAATGCACTTTGCGATTTAGATATAAACTTAGATAAAGTATATGATTCAGAACCGGACCCGGGTTTAGGCAATGGTGGACTTGGTAGATTAGCTGCTTGCTTTTTAAATTCTCTATCTACACTTGGTTATTCTGCTATGGGGTATTCTTTAAGATATGAATATGGTATATTCAGCCAAAAGCTTGTCGATGGATGGCAAACTGAATGCCCTGATTTTTGGTTACCTGGAGGAGAAGTTTGGCTAAGAGCAAATCCTGATTTATCTCAAACCATATTATTTGATGGTGAAATTGAGGAATCTTGGAGTGAAAATCATCATTCTGTTAATTATGTTAATGCTCGTCGTGTTATTGCTGTACCATATGATATAATTGTTTCCGGATATCGCCAAAATTCCTGCAGTAAGTTAAGGTTGTGGTCTGCTAAATCTGCAGATTTTGATATGAGTCTTTTCAATACTGGCGCCTATGCCAAAGCTATGGAACAAAGTGCAATGGCAGAAGTTATTACAAAGGTATTATATCCAAAAGATAACCACCCAGAGGGTAAAAGTCTTCGGCTTTCCCAGCAGTATTTCCTTGTTTCAGCCACAATTCAAGATATAATCTTCCGCCACTTAAGAAAATATAATACTCTCGATAATATGCCCGATCTTGTTGCCATTCACCTTAATGATACACACCCTGTTTTAGCTATTCCGGAAATGATGCGTGTTATTCTTGACTCTTGCGGATATAGCTGGGAAGACGCTTGGAGCATAGTTACGCAATGTATAACATACACCAACCACACAGTTATGTCTGAGGCACTTGAATGCTGGAGTGAAGAGCTTTTAAAACGTCGATTGCCAAGAATATATCAAATTATCTTTGAAATAAATAGACGTTTTTGTGCAGAAATGCACTCGATAGGCATAGATCCATATCAGGTTGGCAGAATGGCAGTTATAAATGATGGTCTTATTAAAATGGCAAATCTAGCTGTTGCTGCCAGTAAATATGTTAATGGTGTTTCTAAATTGCATTCAAATATTTTAAAAAAGTCTATATTCAAAGATTTCTACCAAGCAATGCCTTATAAATTCAAAAATGTTACAAACGGTATTGCATATCGCAGATGGTTAAATCAATCTAACCCCAAACTTGCTGATTTTATAGAAAATTTAATTGGCGACGGCTTTAAAAATGATGCTTCTGAATTGACAAAATTATTGGATTACAAAGACGATCCTAATATTTTACTCGAATTGTTTAATATAAAACACTATAATAAAGAACGTTTAGCAAAATTTATTAAAGATAAAAACGGAATTGTTGTTGATCCATTCTCTATTTTCGATGTACAAATAAAACGACTTCATGAATACAAAAGGCAACATTTAAATGCATTGCAAATTTTAGCTTCTTATCATTATTTAAAAGAAAATCCAAATGCTAATTTTATTCCTAAAACATACATCTTTGGCGCCAAAGCTGCCCCTGGCTATTACTTTGCAAAAGAAATTATAAGGTTTATTGTGAAATTAGCTGAAACAATTAATAATGATAAGTCTATAAACGATAAACTCAAAGTTGTTTTTATGGAAGATTACAATGTTAGCTTAGCGGAAAAAATTATTCCTGCCGCTGAATTAAGTGAACAAATTTCTCTCGCAGGAACAGAGGCTTCCGGAACTAGTAATATGAAATTAATGATTAACGGTGCATTAACTATAGGTACTCTAGATGGATCTAATGTCGAGATATGTGAAATGGTTGGCAAGGAAAATATGTTCTTATTTGGTCTTACATCTACTGAAGTTGCAACACTTAAACAATCAGGATATAATCCATCTACCTATTACAACAACAACTATAAAATTAAAGCTGTTGTAGATGAACTCAGTAAAGGGTTTGGAGGCATTAAGTTTGATCAAATACACAATTCATTAATATCTTCAGATCCATATATGGTACTGGCAGACTTCGCTGATTATTTGCATGCACAGAAACAATCTTCTAAAACGTATCAAGATAAACTCCTGTGGAATAAGATGTCCCTTATAAATATAGCAAACTCCGGTGTATTTTCTGCTGATCGTGCTATTTCAGAATATGCAAAGTCTATATGGGATTGTGATCCGGTTGAATTCCTTGATTTAAATCAAAAATAGGTATATAATGAATAAAAATGTATTATAAAGGAAGAAATTATTCTATGCAATGTATATTCGATTCTACAAATGCTTTTTTTAAAGAGCCTTTTGGCGCTGTTGAAGAAGGAACAAAAATACATTTTAAAATTGTATTACCAAGAAATATAAAATGCTCCAAGGCTAACCTATGTGTTAACTTCGAAAACAAGAATTTAATGTATTCTTTAGATATGTTTTGGTGTGGGATGTTACAATCCGATCATGAAATGTGGGAATGTCATTTTCAGCCGGAAGAAGCTGGGTTATATTGGTATAATTTTCAGATCGAAACTATAAATGGTTGTGAAAGTATTTCAAAAAAACCAAATTCGTTTGAAGGTGATTTTAATAACAATTCCCTATGGCAAATTACTGTATATAAAAAGTCCTTCGAGACCCCAAATTGGCTTGAAGGCGGAATAATATATCAAATTTTTCCTGATAGATTCTTTTCTTCCGGTAAGAAAAAAAAATGTATTCCCAAAGACAGAACTATTGTTAATGATAAAAATAAAGACCCTGAATGGAATTTTAATTCACAAGGCAAGGTAACAAATTCTGATTATTATTGCGGGGATTTAGAAGGCATAACAAAAAAATTAGAATACTTAAAAAGTTTAGGGGTTACATGTATTTATCTTAATCCTATATTTGAATCTCACACAAATCATAGATACGACACAGCCAATTATGAAAAGGTCGATCCTCTCTTGGGTAACATCAATTTATTTAAACATCTATGCGCAGAAGCTAAAAAGTTAGGTATCCATATAATAATAGACGGTGTATTCAGCCACACTGGCAGTGATAGTATTTACTTCAATAAAAACAATAGATATAAAAGTCTCGGAGCTTACAATTCCCAAGATTCTCCTTATTATAGTTGGTATAACTTTATAAATTGGCCAGACCAATATAATTCTTGGTGGGGATTTGATACGCTACCAGAAGTTAACGAGTTAAATGAAAATTATAATAAATATATAACTGGTCAAAATGGCATTATTCAAAAGTGGCTAAATTTCGGCGCTACTGGTTGGAGGCTCGATGTCGCGGATGAATTGCCCGATGAATTTATCGCTAACATTAGGAATGCCGCTAAAAAAGTTAATAAAGATGCTTTAATTATCGGAGAGGTTTGGGAAGATGCCTCAAATAAAATAAGCTATAGCAAACGAAGAGAATTTTTACTTGGTAATGAGTTAGATAGTGTTATGAACTATCCGTTTAGAAATGCAATAATTGAATTCTTAAAATATAAAAATGCTAAAGATGCTATGTTTCATATCTTAAGCATACTTGAAAATTACCCAAAACAAGTTTCCAGCATTATGATGAATATGCTTAGCACTCACGATAGTGAACGTATAATAACCTCTCTTGCAGGTGAACCTCTAAATGGTCGCGATAAGGCATGGCAATCTAAACAATATTTAAGTGAAAACGATTTCAAAAAAGGAATTCAACTTGTACAACTTGCTTCTCTTATACAATATACACTGCCTGGAGTTCCAAGCATATACTATGGCGATGAAATTGGCATGGAAGGTTACTTAGATCCTTTTAATAGACGTTACTTTAATTGGGAAAATCAAAATAAGACACTTTTATCGTGGTATAAACATTTAGGAAAATTTAGAAAAAAGTATAAAGATATCTTATGTGCAAATTTTAAAAACTACTTTAGCAATAATGAAATTTTATCGTATTTTAGAATCCAAAATAATAAAGCTCTACTGTGCGCATTCAATGCCGGAGAAGTCGATGTAAAGCTAGAAATCCCAAAAGATTATAAAATTAAAAAAGTTATTTTATCTAATAGCACACATAATGAAAATATCAATATACCACCATTGGGTTTCTTTGTAGCCCTATTAATATTATAAAAATTTCGCTATTGCATCATAATTAATGTAATATTGCAATGCATTTTATACGTTTATTTCGTGTAGAATTATTGTAATAATTATGTTAATTGTTTGTGCATTTTGTTGTATTACGTTCTCTTCTATTTTATAAAAATGCAGGGTTAAGTGAAACTATTTTCTCACTAAACCCTGCTGCAAATTAAGTATTTGTAATTTTTACATTAAAATCCTAGCATTCCAACTCCTGCCGCAATATTACCTACAGCTTTAATTACAAATGATGCAAATGTTACCACTGCAGCCACACCTGCACCTATTAATAATTTACTTTTAACAATAATATTCATTATTTTACTTCCTTTTAATTAATTACAATGATAATTACATTACGATTAATATAGCCATGAAAAAAATCTTTGATAAAATTCAACCATACTCACATAATCTTCATGTGTGACAACTTCAGAGCCAAACATAACTCTGAACATAAATTGATAAAATTTCACAAAAAACGGTATAGCTAATCCAATTTCTAACCCAATTGTAGAACATTTTTTAATAAATTTCATAACTTTCTTCTCCTTTATCCTTCAAATATCAAATTTAATATATATTTCATGCTTTTGCAACCTATCTTCATAAATGCTAAAAAAGCTGCGACACCAACTGTTATTCGAATACATCCATGATTATCCATAAAATTCACTACTGGACCTAATCCTGCTTGTACTTTCGCTGATGCTTGTGACAATACATCCATTATTGATATTAACATTTTATTTCCTCCCTATATCATTTTGTTTACTATAGTTATTATTATAGCACAATTAATATAATATTTCAATATATTTTATGCATTTTATAAGTTTATTCCATGTAGAATTATTGTAATAATTATGTTAATTGTTTGTGCATTTTGTTGTTTTTCTCTAATAATAAAGCAACGCTTAGTGTTATTCTTTTTAATAAGCATTGCTTTATTTTATCTATTTAAAAGTTTCTCCTATTAGGACTAGAAGCTTATTATTAAAGGTCTCAGGTTAAATTTTACGTCAATGAAGCCATAGCACCGATTACTGCAAATTCACTTACCAACTTTATGATTAAAGCTGCTACCACAATTTCAAGACCACGTACAAACCACTTTTTAACAAGATTCATAATTTCTCCTCCTTATTTATCTTTTAAGTATTAATTTAAATATTAAACGTAAAACTTCTCTTCCTACTGCCATACCTGCCGCACAAGCTGTAGTTGCTGAAAGAAATCTAACAATTCCAGTACTATTATCTATTAAATTTCCTACGTGACTTACTGCAGCACCCACTTGCGCTGATGCTTGTGATAATACATCCATTATTGATATTAACATTTTATTTCCTCCCTATATCATTTTGTTTACTACAGTTATTATTATAGCATAATTAATATAATATTTCAATATGTTTTATGCATTTTATACGTTTATTTCGTGTAGAATTATTGTAATAATTATGTTAATTGTTTGTGCATTTTGTTGTATTACGTTCTCTTTTATTTTATAAAAAAGCGGGGTTTAGTATTAATTCTTTTATACTAAACTCCGCTAAAAATCTATATTTACAATTATTTTACCAAGGCAAATCTAACAATTTGCTAAAGCCAACCTATTAATTAATGCTCCAATACCATATGTAATACCCAAAACTTGTAATATAAAATATATAGCTGTTATCAATAAAGTTGTTATTATCCCAAATTTTAGTCCACGCATAATCCATTTCTTAACAACATCCACAATTTTTCCTCCTTGCTATAACACCAATACTATATACCTTTATTCCTATTCATTTTAATTTCCGTTTTTTCTAAATAATATAATTCTCTAATTATAAATTTAATTATTGAGTCATTATTGACTATAAAGATTCAAAACATATTGTTAGATGTCACATTAAATATTAATATTTTAGATAGTACATGTTTAATTGATATTAACCTTTTACATCCCTCCTTTAAATAATTGCATTAACAACATAATTGTATAATATTATAATATGATTTATGTAATTTTTAATCTTTACTTACAGGAATGCCTATTGCCAGATATATTTATTACGACTTTATAATATTATTTAATATATCCACAACAATCTATAATAAATAAACACTTGCTACACAGTTATACCTAACATTACACATTATTTTCTGGTTTTTTATAAGTGCTTACAACCTATATAACATAAATGTTCAACTTCTATTTATATGAATTTATTATATTTTCAAGTTCTCCGTTGTCTTTAATCTCTCTTATAACATTATTTATAACTTGTAACAGTTCTGTTTCACCCTTCGATACAGCTATAGCATAGCTTTCCATTGCCAAGCTATTACTCAGCTTAAATATTTTTCCTCCACTTCTTTCGACTATCTTATCTGCTGTAAAATCATCAACTATAATTGCGCTTACTTCTTGATTCAATAAACTATTTACTGCCTCATCGTATCTATCGTATTGTATAAAAGTCGAATCTTTTAATTTCGGATTAACATACATATCAGATGTTGTACCTTTTTGAACCGCTATATTTTTCATAAATAAATCGTCAAAATTGTGAATTCCCGTACCCGATAAAACAACTAAGCGCTGACTATTTACATAATACGGTTCAGAAAAGTCTACTTCCTCTGACCTTAAGTCGTTTATACTCATCGCCGAAGCAACAAAATCGCATTCATAATCATTTAAATCAGATATTAAATTATCAAAAATAATATCCTTTACTTCTAAGTTAGACGATAATCTTTTAGCTATAATATTTGCAATATCAATATCAATGCCTTGAATTTTTCCATTAAAAACATATTCAAAAGGTTCACAATTTGCTGAAGTTCCAACAATAATTTTGCCAGTTTTTTTCGCTCTGTCGTAAACACTAGAATATCCAGACTTATTTTTTAAACACCCAGGTAACAACAACACCAATACCAATGTACTAAACATCAAACATTTTTTTAAAGAAACCCTCATAACTTTAACACTCCTCTGAAATGATTTTAATTACTAATAGTCCCCAGTTTTATATTTTTCCTTTAGAATATATTCCACATTACGGCAAACTTTTTTAAATGGTATGTCTTTCCCCTTCGATACGCAGGAGCAAGGAACCAATGACCCTAACTCATACATATTTGTTTCTGTATATAGTGCCGAGAAAACATATTCGTTTTTTAAACCAAAATTTTTAATATCGCTAAATTTATTTGGTACATTTATTTTATAATCATTATAAACTATTCCATTTAAAGGTGCAATAGGTTTCTCTGAAGTAAATACAACAGTATTTTGGTCTATTTTAAAATTCTTTTTTATTTTTTCAGGAGCAATAATTACATCACTTGGATACATATTAGAAATACAACTGCTTATAAAAATATTAGTGTTGTGTTCTTCATTTAAATCTTGAATTGCCGATTCATAAATATCCACATTGTTTGTTATTATTTTCAATTCAGAGCAAAATGGAGCTAATAATCTGGGCATATCTAAATGTACTGCACGAACATCATACAAAGTTATTGCAATATTTCTAGCATTTGCTTTGTTTAGCGCAACAAGTGCTGCATTTTCGCAAAGTCTTCTTTTAAATAGTGGTGAACAATACCTATTAAAGCCTTTTTCCACCGGTAAACTTATATTTTCATCGCACATAAGGTTATCTATATCTCCATCAGCGATGTTTTTTATTTTCATCCAAGGTATTTTTTTAGTCCTTTGAACAAAATTAATATGTTTGATTTTAAAATCACCATAATTTAAAATCTCCATATTAGGCTTATTTCGAAAAAAATAGCTAAAAGCTCTTTTTAATATACTTGTTTCTATAGATGTGTCTATTGTTAATATTGTTAGCATAAAAATCCCACCTCTCTAATAATACTTATGTGGGAATTCTAAAAAAAAGACATACCGGCACAATACCAGCTAAACAAGCTTAAATAAAAGTTATTTGTTAATAGCTATTATAAGCTTTTAGTTTATCTTTATTTCTATATAATATTTCAATTATAAATTAAAAAATAAACTTTGTTCTTTCATTTTTCAATTTTTCAAACACCTCTTCTGGAGTACCCTCCTCTATAATCATTCCTTCTTCCATAAATATTACTCTATCTGAAATACTTTTTGCTATGTTCATTTCATGTGTCACAATTACTATCGTCATCTTTCCATCAGATAATTCCTTAATTATATTTATAAAATCTCCTTTTAACTTTGGATCTAATGCAGACGTAGGTTCATCGAAGAATAATATTTCTGGATCCATCGCCAATGCACGTGCTATTGCTACTCTTTGCTTTTGACCTCCGGAAAGTTCACAAGGATATGCATCTATTTTGCTTTTTAAATCCATTTTTTCTAAAAGCTGAATAGCAATATTATTTGCTTCATCGCGACTTCTCCTTAATACTTTCACTTGTGATTCTGTAATATTTCTCAAAACTGAAAAATGAGGAAATAAATTAAAATGTTGAAATACTAAACCTACTTTCAACCCAATTTGTGTTCTTAAATTTTTTTCTGCATACATAACATCACCATTGTTGTTTGTATCTACTAAAACATCGGAATTTATCTTTATAGTACCTCCATCTATTTTTTCCAGCTGGTTAATGCACCTTAAAAGAGTACTCTTTCCAGAACCCGAAGGGCCTATTATTGTTAAGATTTCTCCTTTGTTTACACTAAACGAAATATTGTTTAAAATCTTTATATTATCTATTTTTTTTACTAAATTTTTTATTTCTAATGCTTTCATGATATAAGGTTACAATTAAAACATGTAACCCAGCGCCTCCTTTTCCTATCTTATATTCCAAAACCATCGAGAATCCTGCTAGGCTCTGCCTAGACCTATATCACGCTAGAGCCTACCTGGATCTATGTCGCGATTGAATTTCTTCATTTCTTCTCACTATTTCCTTGCGCTTTTAGTTTTCTTTGTCTTATTATTCTGTTATTTTTGGTTTTATCTGGGCCTTTGCTACATTTTTTACTTTTTAACCATCTATTTATTCCATTGCTTTGCAATTACTTATAGTAACTAAGTTTCTTTTCTGTAAATGAAAATGCTTTTCCAATTCCCGCATTCATCACCAAATAGAATATTGCAGCTACCCCAAATGGTATAGCACTAACGTATACATTGGCATATTTTTCGGTTGTCCTCATTATTTCAACAATAACAATTGTTTGTGCTAGAGACGTATCTTTTATTAATGTCATAAATTCATTTGACATAGTTGGTAATACTCTTTTTATAACCTGAGGTAATATAATTATTGTGAATGTTTTTCTCTTACTAAATCCTAAAACTTTCCCTGCGTCATATTGGCCTGTTGGTATTGATATTATTCCACTGCGGTAAATTTCTGCAAAATAAGCAGCATAGTTTAGCGCAAAAGCAATTACTGCAGACGCAAAACGCGGAGGTTGAACTCCAAATATAGGATTTAACCCATAAAATATAAACATTAATTGTAGCATTAGAGGTGTTCCTCTCATAAGCAATATGTATATTTTTGCAGGTAAATTTAATACCTTTTTTTTAGACATTCTTGCAAAACATAAAATCAATCCTAAAGGAAGTGAAAATAATAATGTCAAAGAAAATAGCGATAATGTCTTTAAACTTGCCGATAACATAGCTGGTATAAATACTTTAAAATTCATTAATTTTTCTCCTTTCTAAATTAGCATTTATTTGAAAATTATAGTTTATTTGTTTAATATTAAAAACTAAGGTTAAAATAAGTCTGTAGACTTTAACTTATCCCTACTGTTGTGATATCTTCACCAAACCATTTAATAGATATATTCGCTAAAGTGCCATCGTTACTCATATCGAGCAATGTAGACTCAACCTTTTCTTTTAATGCATTATCCTTTTTTCTAAAGGCTATCACATAGTCTTCATTAGAAAGAGAGATAACTTGATTATCAACATTTTTTAACAACCGATAATTATCATTATTATTAATATAAAATCTTGCTACAACTTCATCGATACCCAAGGCATCGGCTGTATTATTATTCAATTCCATAAATCCTCTTAAATAAGTACTTACTTCCACAACTTCCTTAAGTGAATCCTTAAAATTAGGAAACTTATTTAATGCATGTTCAGCCGATGAATCTTCTTGTACGACAAACCTCTTGCCTTTAAGATCAACTAAACTATTTATGCTAGAATCATTTTTGACCAATATACACTGGCAATTTTTCATATATGGAAAACTCAAGTTTAATTTTTCCTCAAGTTCTTCTGTCTTGCTAAGTCCATTCCAAAGGCAATCGACATTTCCATTAATTAATTCCAGCTCTTTAGTAACCCAAGAAATAGGTTGAATTTTTAGCGATACTCCTAATCTATCGCAAACTTCTGCAGCCAAATCTATATCGAACCCAGTAATTTCACCAGAGTCTGGTTCTAAATAGCCCATCGGAGGAAAAGCATCATCCAACCCTAAAACAAAGGTTCCTTTTTCTTCGACATTTAACCACGAATTATCTACATTTTCTTTTTTTAAACAACCGCTTAGAAACAAAATTAAAGTAGAAAAAAGCAAAATTATCAATATAAAATTCCTCATAATTAATTAAACCTCCCTATAATTATTGTTTAAATAGCTCTTTTTTGCAATTTTTACAAAAACTCGAAAAAATATTCTATTAATTATGTTTTTAATATTTTATCATGATAAAACAATAAAGTCAAGTCTTTTATATGTTTTTTTTAAATATAAAACCGAATATATTTTATAACTATTGAATATCAATTAAGCGTAATATTTTATTCCATCGATTATCTTAAACAGATTTCGATAATAAACGACATATAATAATATATTTTATAAATATAATTTTTTCATTTTGGGTATTTCGACTATATACAAATATTTTCTAATGTGTTAAAATTAATTTTAATTTGAATTATTTAACTTTAATTAATAAAACAGCGTAAAGGAAGGGTAATGAAATGATAAAGCTTTGTGTTTTCGACTTAGATGGAACTTTAGTTAATTCTTTATATGATATTGCTAAAAGCATGAACCATGCTCTTAAAAAAAATCATCTTGAACAGCATGACCTAAACTCATATAACTCCTTTATTAGTGATGGCGTTGAAGCATTAATTGAGCAAGTAATTAAAAAATCTGTCTTCGATGACGATCTCAAAGCCAAAGTCCACTCTGATTTTATGAAATACTATTCAACCCATTGTTACGACACTACTTTCGTTTATGATGGTTGCTACAAATTACTATCTCATTTAGAATTAAAAAATATAAAAACTGCTGTATTATCAAATAAGCCAAATAGATTTGTCCGAAAAATTGTAAAGCATTTTTTCCCAAATTATCAATTTCTTGAAATACGTGGCGATATGGAGGGATATCCTAATAAACCAAACCCAGCATCTCTTATGGATATGATGTTTAAAAATAACATTCGTAAAAATGAATGCATATATATTGGAGATAGCAAAATAGATTTTATAACTGCACAAAATGCCGATGTCTATTTTTGTGGATGTGAGTGGGGTTTTAAAGGATTTGAAGAGCTTTCTACTGCAGGCGCAAAATTTATAATCAAGCACCCTATAGACTTACTTAAGGTTATTGAAAATATAAATGAGTTTTATTAATAAATGTTATATTAATCCTTTAAAACCCCGTATTAAACGGGGTCTTTTTTTTGAAAGCTTTATTATACTGTTGAACATGATAAATGTTTTTATATCATTGAAAAAATATCGATTTAGTGATAAAATGATCAAGATATTTCTAATTTTATTTCAACAGAAAGGTTTTTTTATATGCCGTTATTAAGTATAATTGTCCCAGTATATAATTCCGAAAAATACCTTGAATCTACCATCAACAGCATATTAAACCAAAATTTCTCAGACTTTGAACTCATATTAGTGAATGATGGTTCATCAGACAATAGTGCCAAAATATGTGAAACTTTTAAAAACACGAATGCCAAAATTAAGGTCATTAATCAAGAAAACTTAGGTGTGTCGGAGGCACGAAATGCTGGAATCAAGGCTGCATCCGGACAATATATTCAATTTGTAGACAGCGATGATTTTATCCATCCGGATATGTCGAAAACTCTTATAAACTGCATAAAATCACACAAGGCCGACATTGTAATATGTGGATATCTTAAATTTGACCAAAATAATCAATCCAAAGTAATTAGTATGCCCGATAAAATATATACATCTATAAAAGACTTCGCAAATGATATTATGCTTTTTTCTAAAACCTGGCTGCTAAATACTCCAACAAATAAAATATATTGTACTAAAATTATAAAGGACAATAATATATATTTCGATAAAAATTTCAATTTAGGCGAAGATCTTTTATTTAACTGTGAATACTTAAAACATTCAAACTTAATTATAAACTTAAAGGAACCACTATATAACTATGTTTGTAATATTAATTCATTAACTCATGAAAAACACCAAAATTTTTATGAAAATCAAAAGATAATATATACACAACTTCGTAACTTAATTGTATATTTGGATATGTTTAATGGTTCCTTAAAAAAAGACTTCTATACATTCTACCTTAATACGGTTGTTATTTACCCTATTGAAAAAATTTCACTCGAAAACATTCATGTAAACAAAAAAATTTACCAAATAAGAAAAATTCTGAAAGAATCTATAACAGAAGAATCGCTTAAATACGGCACCGCAGATAGTTTATTTTATAATCTAATTTTTTTCTTTTTAAAACACAAATATATTCGGACTACTATTTTTGTTTTTAACATTAAAAAATTAATACTAAAATCAATACACCGAAAATAACATAATTTTGCCATCAATCAACAAAAGTATCAATAAACATTGAAAAAGGATATGAAAATTAAAACATGGAAACAAATCAAATAAAAAAGGGAATTATTCTATCGTATGCAAGCCTTGCGATAAGTGCTGTTTTGGGACTATTGCAAGTTCCAATATATACAAGATTAATGGGTGAAAGCGAATACGGAATATATGGCGTAATGGGAAGTATCTTAGCTAGTTTTTCTGTAATGGATTTTGGTCTTTCCGCCACAATAGTGCGTTTTTATTCAAGGTATAGAGTATTAAAAGATTCTAAAAACATGGAAAATATTTTAGCGATATGTTCTATATTGTATTCAATTTTATCTGTTTTAGCATTGCTAATAGGAGGAATAATATATATTAATTTTAATAATTGGCTAGGTAGTAAACTAAGCACTGAACAAATCTTTGAAGCCAAACAAATTTATATAGTTGTTTTAATAAATATAGCATTCACAATTCCATCGCAACTTTTCACTGCGATTTTAAATTCATATGAACGATTTAGTTTTCTTAAGTTATTAAATATTTTTCAAACAATTACACAATTTTTAACTGTCATCGCTGTATTAATACATCACCCAACAGCCTTAGCTTTAGTTATAATTATAACATTCTTTAATTTAATAGTAATACCAATTAAAATATATTATTGCTTTGTTAAATTAAAAGTAAAAATAAAGCTTCACCCTATACCCGAAGGTTTATTAAGTTCAATTTTATCGTTCACATTTTTAATATTCTTAACAACAGTAGTTGATCAACTGTTGTGGAGAGCAAATCCAATTATTTTATTCAATACAAAAGGTCCGGAAGAAAGCGCTATTTATACTGTTGCATTCACAATTTTCACAAATTATATGTTACTTTCAACCGTAATTTCAAGCGTATTTTTGCCAAAAGTCACTCAGATGGTTACAACCGGTGTTTCAAACACTGCATTGTCAAATTTATTCACAAAAGTCGGTAGAATACAATTCTTGTTATTGTCTTGTGTATTAACCGGATTTATGTTGTTTGGTATGCAATTTATCGATATTTTTACTTCAGAAAAAAGTGCACATTTCAGCTATGCCCCTGCTTATTATATAACCTTATTTTTAATTGTTCCTTTCACCATAGACCTAATCCAAAATATAGGACTTACAATTTTACAGGCTAAAAATAAAATTTTATTTCGCACATGCGTGTTTTTGTCTATGGCAGTTGTGAATGTGTTTGTTGCATATCAGTTAGCAAAATTCTGGGGTGGAATCGGGTGCGCTTTCGCTACTGGATTAGTATTTTTAATTGGCAATTTAATATTTATGAATATTTATTATGCAAAGTATATATACATCGACATAAAGGGCTTCTGGAAACAAATCGGCAAAATTTCATGCGTAAGTTTAATGTGCTATATAATTGGCTTATTCATTAATTTAATACCATTCTTCCCCGGCTTAATAAACTTCGCATTAAAAATAGTTTTATATGCTATAGTATACTTTTCTATAATGTGGATGCTTGCTATGAATGACTACGAAAAAGGCTTAATAAGAGGAGTCATAAACAAAATAAGAGTAAGGTAATTTTTTATTATAATATACTAATACTTGTTCACATTTTTAGACCATATTTTATGTAATAATATTATTTTTTTCAACATATGTATTAAAGAAGTGAAACAACATTTCAAAATTAAATAAAAAATATATCTTGAAAGGATGATATTGTGAATCAGGCTAGTTTTGAAACACCTATTAATTTTACAGAGTTGCCATACCCACCTATTCAAGTAAGCGAGCGCAACATAAATTATGAAAGAGCAATGCTTGATAATTTCGCAGGGTCTAACTCTGAGTTATCGACAATAAGTTTATATTCTTATAATAGTCTCATTACTAAAAGGCAATATCCTGAAATTGCTAGCGCTTTTCATGAACTTATGATAACAGAAATGCGTCACTTAGAGATATTTGGAACTATAGCAACTCAACTTGGTGCAGATCCAAGGTGGTGGTCTTGGAGAGCAAACAAAAATATGTATTGGACCCCGGGATATAACACATACACTATGAGGTTAAAAGATATTTTATCTAATGCAATAAAACATGAAAATTTCTCGATTGATAAATATACAAAACAAGCATCTAATATAAGAGATATGAATATAGTAGAAAACCTACATAGGGTAATCATAGATGAAAAGAAACATGTAGAAATATTAACAGGTTTATTTAATAAGTATATATGTGAATAAATTCTTACTGAACCCCATTTTATCTTGCTCAAATCTTTAAATATATAACTATAATTATTAACATTGATATTTATTCTATTGACATTACTTATCTTTCTTCCATAACAACCTTTTAACAACAAATGCTTATTTTACCCCTTTTTTATCATCTGATAAAAACCTCCCTCAAAGTATTATTGAGGAAGGTTTTTTACATTTAAAATTTAATTTTACGCATACCTTTTAAACTTATATTTACTAATCAAATAATCCAAAACAAAATCAGATAATATCATTTCTATCTTTTCCGGATTATCAGGCAAAAAGATTATAGATTGTTCTAAGTTTTCTATTATGCAGCACGATAATTTTTTTAAGTTATCGTAAGGTGAAAAATTTTTTATGATATTATATATTTTATTATCAGATTCAGACCTAAGCGACTTCAAAACAATTTCAACCGGATTTAACCTTCTTTCTTCATTAAGTCCACCCACAATAAAAACTATTTTATTTTTCCTTATAGATCCGGATAAAACATGTAGTAAACCAGATGCATTTACTGTTAAATACACATTTTTCACATTTACACTTGCAAACAAAAGGCTATTTTTGATTGACTGTTCATTCAAAAAAGTCTGATTCGCAATATAAAATATCAAATCACTATTCAAATAATTACCCCCTAACCCTAATTTTAATGATTAGGGTTATACCAGTCTATTTTTCCATTTTGTAAATCCTTTTCAAATGTGTTTACAATTGGCTTTGTTCCTCCATGTTTCACATACCATATATCAGGCATTAGCGGATTTGAAGCAACTTTTGCCTTCGATACATCAACCTCTTCGCTTTCACCGTCTCTAACTTTTCTTGCAACAACAACTGTTCTAAAATCTTTAAATTCATACGAGCATGTTGAAAGAGTTACTAAATAATCATCTTCATTCACATCGACAGGTGTATATATAAGAGAGCGAGATTTCACTTGATGTACATAATTTAAAAAGTTCGAATCATTTGCAAAATCCGCTACAAGATATTGAAAAGGTTCACCTTGTTCAGGAAGTACGTTGGTCTTAAAAACTGATATAACCTTCCATTTCGCCTCCTCATATATACTATCAAATGTGAATACAGGATTATTGTTATAAAATGTAAGATCAGCATATTTTAATATACCTGCAAACATCCTGCCATCGTTCATGTGGTGACCGTGTAAAATAATGTTTTTAGAGTTCATTCCAAGTTTACAAACTGCATCTATGAAAATGCTTCCATATGAAGTGTATTTTCTTTCATAATTTCGATATAAATAATATTCCGGATCACTTTGTGAAGGTTGTAATACCGGATAATCGATAGGGGTATTTGGTATTGTAATCCAGCCTTTTATATCCTGATTTATTGCAAGGAGAGACTCAAATTTTTTCAATCGATTCTCATCGTCTACACCTTCAATATCATTGCCATAGTATAATTCTTTAATTTCATCTGTTTGTTTATCGTTTATATATGGACGAATAATATAAAAGTCCACTAATTTATACATGGAAAAAATAAATGCAGCAACAGATATAGTGAATATTATTTTTCTAATCACCTCTAAAAACCCATCGCCCTTCCATGGTATAAACCAACGAGCAAAAAAGTTTCTTTTTTTCTTTTTTGCTGCTATATTTTCAGTATTAAAGCTTGAATCATTTTCACAATTCTTTAATTTTGTTAAATACGATATAACACTTCCGCGTAAGACCTTAAGCATGTCTTGACTTGTAGAAGGAATACATATAATATTCATATTTTGCAATTTAATTGCATACCCAGGTATTTGTACATTCGGAGCCGAAAGAATTTCTACATTGCCAGACGGCTTTTTATAATCCAAGTAAATGTCTCTATTAGCAAAAAAACTTTTTATAAAGCTATTTTCCTTATTGTATAGTCCACCTATAATCAATATTAAATCTATTTTTTCAGTACTTTTAGAAGTTTCTTCAAATGCAGCATGTAAATTTTCTTCTGTTGGTTCAACAACAGTTTTAAAAATAACATTTACATCTTGCTTACCGAAATCATATATTATTTCTCGCATAATAGCATCCATATCAATATCTAATCCCAGTTCCTTGATAAAATACACTTCTGCATTCATAATTTCACCTCCTGGTAAATTTTAAAATTATATATTTAATACTTTAATGTTTTTTATACATTCATCAATCAATGGTTTAAAATCGACAGTAGATTCTGCTTGTTTAACATATTTGAGGATCGGTTTAGTCTTAGGATGTTTTGGTGTAAACACAGTACAACAATCCTCATAGGGTTGAATAGAAATCTCAAAGGTATTAATTTTTCTCGATATTGATACAATCTCATCTTTATCCATACCGATCAATGGTCTAAACACTGGCATTGTCAATGGTTCCTGAGTGCATGCTATAGCATGCATGGTTTGGCTTGCCACCTGCCCTAAACTTTCGCCTGTGATAAGTGCCTTACAATTATAATCAAGAGCTATTCTCTGGGCTATTTGCATCATTATCCTTCTCATAATTATAGTAAAAAATTCTTCAGGACATTTATTTTTTATATTTTCTTGAATTTCAGTAAAGGGCACTGTTATTAACTCTATGCTTCCACTATATAGTGATACCCTCTCGAGTAATTCATGCACTTTTTGCTCTGCTCTTGGGCTTGTATATGGAGGACTTGCAAAATGTATTGCTTTAAGTTGTACTCCTCTTTTTGCCATCATCCAAGCTGCAACAGGGCTATCTATTCCTCCTGAAATTAAAACCATAGCCTTATCAGCAGTCCCAACAGGCAATCCTCCTGCCCCTGCAAACACATCAGCACTAATATAAGCTCCCGATTCACGGATTTCTACCATAATAGTAACATCTGGATTATGTACATCTACTTTAATATTAGGAAATTTTTCTAATATATGTCCTCCGATCTCTGCCGAGATTTCTGGAGATTTCATCGGGAATCGTTTGTCTGCCCTTTTTGATTCCACCTTAAAAGTTTTTGCAAATTCCAGCTTATCTTTCAAATACTCTTGTGCTTTTAGTTTTATATCATCCATATTCTTTTGAGCTGCACATGCTCTTGAAAAAGCTGCTATTCCAAATATTTTTGATATTTTTTCAACTGCATTATCTATGTCAGATTTATCATCAACAGGCAATACATATATTGTTGATTGTGAAATACTTACACTAAAATTTCCAACCTTTTTAAGACTCATCCTAATATTTTTCAAAAGCACATCTTCAAAACCGCGTCTGTTAAGTCCTTTTAAAACAACCTCTCCTAATTTTATAAGCAATACTTCTTTCATAACTATTCCCCTATATTTTAATTTTATAATTTAATTAATTGCTCCTTACAAGCTTTTTTATCCCATCAGACAAAGCATTTATAAATATATCAACATCTTCTTTAGTGCTATATTTAGAAAAACTTACTCTTATTGCAGAATCTATAAGTTTTTTATCTTTCAAAGCACTCTCTAAAACATGGCTCTTCTTACCCTTTGAGCAAGCAGAACCGCTTGAAACATATATATTTCTGGCACCTAAATAATGTAGGATTGTCTCCGATCGAAACAAACAAGTAGAAAAATTTATAACATAAGGAATAGCCTCACACGCTGAGTTTATGTGTATCCTTTCTAATTGCTCAAGCTTCGATACACAATAATCTCTTAATTCTTGAATTTCAACCAATCTTTTATTTATATCGCCAAATTCCTTCACAGCTTCCCCAAATCCAGCTATTAATGGCGCTGCCTGTGTCCCTGGCCTAATACGTTCTTCCTGAAGGCCCCCAAAAATTCTTGGTAATATTTTTACTCCTTTAGATATAAACAAAGCCCCTACACCTTTTGGTCCGTGAACTTTATGGGCAGATATTGTTAGTAAATCTGCCCCAAGTTTATGTGGTTTAACAAGCATTTTACCATATGCTTGCACAGCGTCTATATGCAATAAAGCAGATGAATTATTTTGTTTAATAATTTTTTTCACACAATCAACAGGTAAAATGCTTCCCAATTCATTATTTACCATCATAATACTTACTAAAATTGTATCTTTATTAATTGCATCAGAAATATCGTTTTTACTAACATACCCATATTTATCTGGTTTTAAATACACCACTTCAAAGCCTAACCTTTCCAGCTCATAAGCAGATTCCAATACAGAAGAGTGCTCTATCTCTGTAGTAACAATTCTATTGCCAAATTTTTTTCTTGCAAAGGCTGCCCCAAACAAAGCCAAGTTATTGCTTTCTGTTCCGCCAGATGTGAAATAAATTTCTCTTGTATCACAATCTAATGATTTAGCAATTATACTTCTTGCAACTTTTAATTCATTTTCAGCTTCAATACCTTTTTCGTGTAAAGACGATGGATTTCCGTATTTTAATGTAAGTAATTCTAAAATTTTATCTGCTGCGTTTTTACACACAATAGTAGTTGCACTATTGTCTAGGTATATTTCTTTCAAATAAAACCCTCCAAAAAATTATATATAAATTATTTTACTTTAATTATTATCTATTTATATTATTATACATTAAATGTCAAACTTTTTAAATAGTAATTTATGTGCGCTCATTTTAGTTAAACTGTAAAATATTGAAATCTCCCTAAAAGTCATGTATAATATTTATTTAAGTGAATTTTGCTAGCAAGATTTTGAATTCCAATATTTTATATATTCATCATCTTTTGCTGCTACAAAAATAACATAAAAACACTAAAATAAAAAATTTAATTATTTAAAAGGTGATCTAATGAATTTAACAAACGTGTTAGGTGAAGAATTTAATTTAAAACATTGGCAAGTAGAAAATACTATCCAATTAATTGATGAAGGTAATACTATCCCATTTATTGCCAGATACAGAAAAGAGGCCCATGGATCTATGGATGATCAGACATTAAGAGACTTTTTTGATAGACTAGAATATTTAAGAGGTCTAGAACAACGCAAAAAAGAAGTATCTGCTTTGATTGCAGGGCAAGACAAAATGACAAACGAAATAGCTATTGCATTAGAAAATGCAGTTACTCTCTCTGAAGTTGAAGACATATATAGGCCTTACCGACCCAAACGAAAAACTCGTGCATCAATAGCTCGAGATAAAGGCTTAGAACCGCTTGCAAATCAAATTCTAGAACAATCAGAGTTAAATGCTACACCCATTGAGATGGCCGAAGAATATGTTAATGAAGAAAAAGGTATAGCATCTGCCAAAGAAGCCTTATCGGGTGCTTTAGATATTATTGCAGAAAATATTTCAGATAATGCATCGATACGAAAACGTTTAAAAGTAATATTCATGGAACATGGCATACTGCAAGTTTCTCCTAAAAATGAAGACGACGACTCTGTTTATAACACATATTATAATAGCATTGAACCGATAAAAAAAATCGTCAGCCATCGAGTTCTAGCTATTGATAGAGGCGAAAAACAAGGCTTTTTAAAAGTTTCACTTCAAGTCGATACAGAAAAGGCTATAAATATAATAAATTCTGTATACTTAAAAGAACCCTCCTCTTGTTCCGAAGCAATTAAACAAGCTGCTTTCGATTCATATTCAAGGTTGATATTTCCATCTATTGAACGAGAAATCAGAAATGAATTGACTGATGCAGCTGTTGTTAAATCGATAAAAGTTTTTTCGTTAAACCTAAAACATTTATTGATGCAACCACCTGTTAAAGGTAAAGTAGCTATGGGCATGGACCCTGGATATAGGACAGGCTGCAAAATCGCAGTCGTCGATCCAACTGGGTTAGTTTTAGATACTGATGTAATATATATAACACATTCCGAGGAAAAGCTGCTCGCTGCAAAAACTGCTATTGAACAATTAATAAAAAAACATAAAGTTGAAGTAATTGCTATTGGCAATGGTACAGCATCTAAAGAAACTGAAATATTCACAGCTAATCTTATTAAAACAATAAAAAATGATTTAGACTATAATATCTCTTACATGGTAGTAAACGAAGCAGGAGCCTCTGTTTATTCTGCGTCAAAGCTTGCTGCCAGCGAATTTCCTAATTTTGATGTTACATTGCGAAGTGCCGTTTCTATAGCACGTAGGTTACAAGATCCACTTGCCGAACTTGTGAAGATTGATCCAAAGGCTATAGGGGTAGGGCAATACCAACATGATATGCCAGAAAAACAATTAGATAATGCCCTTAAAGGAGTTGTCGAAGATTGCGTAAATACCGTTGGTGTAGATTTAAACACTGCGTCTGCTTCGCTTCTTTCTCAAGTGTCAGGACTAAGCGCCGCTGTATGCAATAATATCATTGCATACAGAGAAGCTGTTGGTGCCTTTAGAGAAAGAGCTGAGCTAAAAAGAGTTCCTAAATTAGGGCCAAAAGCTTTTGAACAATGTGCTGGCTTCCTAAGAGTCCCAGAAAGTAAAAATATTTTAGATAATACCGCTGTTCACCCTGAATCATACAAAGCTGCTGAACAATTATTATCAATTTGCGGTTATACTTTAAATGATTTGAAAGAAAATAATATTGGAGCAATAAAAAATATTATAGATGAAATTGGTGCAGAAGAAATATCGGAAGAAATTGGTATAGGTGTTCCAACATTAAATGATATTGCTGATGAACTTTTAAAACCCGGTAGAGACCCAAGAGATGAGCTGCCTCCTCCTCTGCTAAGAACCGATGTGTTAGATATAAAAGATTTAAAACAAGATATGGAACTTCAAGGCACTGTTAGAAATGTTATAGACTTTGGCGCTTTTGTGGATATTGGAGTGCATCATGATGGATTATTGCATATTTCTCAAATATGCGATAGATATATAAAACATCCTTCACAAGTGTTAAAAGTTGGCGATGTAATAAATGTAAAAATTTTAGATGTCGATGTCGATAAAAAAAGAATCGCTTTAACAATGAGATAATTTTTCAGTTCCAATTTTATTATATTATACATGGAATTTTTTATTATGTAAAACAAACAAATTTAATTAAATATAAATATACAAAACGGTTATGTTGCATAAATTATAAAAACATAGCCGTTTTATTGTTACTTTTTTCAATAGAATAAATTTTTGTATTATGATATAATTAATAATAAACCTGTAAAATTAACTAATTTTTTGTGGAGGTGTATTAAAGTTGCCAGAAACAGTCTATGATACAAAAGAAAATGAACAAAAAGAAAAGGTTGGCAATAACCCTTCGTTAAATACTTCCAACGATACCAACGATACTAATAATAATCTTAATATAAAGAATAACAATTCGCTTCCTGCTGTTGCCAAGAAGTCAAAAAATCCATTTCAAGATTTAATAGACTATCAACCAAATTACTCTGGACTTTATGTATATAAGAATCTCGGCGTTACGAGAAATGTATCCTATACTCCAAAAAGTAAAAGCAAAACAGAATCAGATATTACCTCATTTTCCAATTTTTTAAACGATAAAGTAAATCCTAAAATTAAAAAAGCTAAGGGAGTTGTTAAGGAAAAAGCTGAAAAAACTATAGCTGCTCATGAAGAAGCTATAATCGCGTCCGATTATGCCGATAACCCCATGGACGCTGCTCAGAAAGCAGAAGAAGCTAGAGACATAGAGAAGAAAGCGAAAGCAAAACTTCCGAAATATAAAGCACTATCTAATACACTTCAACAAGGTCATAGAGCTATCTCTATGTTTAATGAATACTTGAATTTTAATCAGGAAAATTCATTATTAGATAAACCAAACTCTGAGAAAGACAGACTGATTAACTATCCTGAATCTCCCAAAAATAAAGTCGAGGATAATAATGCATCACGCTTTAAGAGTAATACTTTAAAAAGTTTTAGCAACACATGTACTTCGGTGTTTTTTGTATTCTCTCGCTTTAAAAAAGCTAAAGAGGAGTTCCAAAATACCATTGTTTCTGAATTTGCCAATTATAGCAAACGTGGACTTGGATTTTCTGCAATATTTCATCCCATTAAGTTTGCTAAAACAATAAAAAAGGCCATTGATTATTTTGATACTAGTATACAATGGATTATAGCATTTGATAAAGTGTTATTTTACTCACCAAAATCTTCAGAAAAACAGATATCTAATCAATATTTGAACATTGCTAATAACCCACAATTTAAAGGCTTATTAGGCCCTATGATCTCAGATATGATTGCTCAAAAGGATAATTTATTACTTATAAAAAATTCTTTTATCAATGAATTAAAATATCTTAGCAACTCACTCTGTCAAGCTGCATATAAATCCAAATTTGCAATACCTCTTATTGTAAGACTATTAGGAGTTATAAGTGATTGGGGTGCTAAAAATAGGCAATCGATAATAGATATATGCGATGTAGGCGAATCTTTGTTAAATGACTTAGACACATTTTTCGATAAAAATGATTTTATAAATGGGATTATAGATCCATCTGTTATTACAACTCTTCAAGAAAATCAAAAAATAAGAGATACTATTAAAATCATGCGTATTGTGGGCCAAGAATTTACCGAAAAGAAATCAAAGCTCCATACCGGGCATAGATTTGGTAATATTTTAAGAGTTCTTACCAACCCTGAAGTTACAGAAATTCAAACTAGAGATAAAACTCCTTTTAAAGCAAGAATGAAACGCTCGAACAACAGATTTTTACGTTTTTTTGTACGCTCTAAAAGAAAAAATCATAAAAATGAATTATCAGAAAATTCCATTAAAGAAAATGTACAAATCGCACAACAGGCTGAAAAAAATGCTTCTAATGACTCAGATAATAAACCTAATGAACAATCTCAACAAAAACCTAAAAGAAGATGGTTTAGAAGAAAAAGCAAAAATCAAACAACTGCACCATCTGAAATTGATACGCCAAAGCCAGAAACTACAGAAACACCTGCAAAAGATGCTTCCAAATTAGATGAAAATGCTGATGATGAAGAAAAACAACCTGAAGCTCCTGCAGCTATTCAAGACAATAATATCAATAAACCAATGTCGCCGGTTGCAAAAGCGTTAGATAATAGTATAAGAGGCATATTGGGTTCAAATTCATTTAAAAATGTACAGCAAAAATTTGGAGAGTTTTTTGAAACTAACAATGAGTTATTTGATAGGTTTAATGCTCTTATAGATGATATAAAAAAATATCCTTTTAAAACCCCAAAGTTAGAAGAAAAATTAGATTACTTCAAAAAATCTCTACAACGCAATTATTTTAAAGATAAATATAAATGCTATAATGAATTACAAATCCTTTTAAAGGAAATAAGAGATGATATAACAGCCCCTGAAGGTACAGATGTTGAGGCCATAAAAAAAGATTTCAATGCTTCTGCTTCCCATTTACTTAGTGCAATAGAAAATGGACGCAGTACTAGAACTTTTACTCTTCTCAGTTTCCTTTCAGACGAGTTTTTTGATTTATCGAACAATTTTACAATTAATGTAGCAAGACCTCATTTCAATAGTACAGTAAGTAATTATTATTCCAAAGATGAAAATCAGCCTGGGTATTATATAAGAGCACTTATTTACAATTTGAAATTTTTACTTCATAGCGCTGGATATAAAGCTATGAAACTACAACAACAATATCAAAATAACCTAAATTCAGATAACCATTTCGCTAGACAGCAAGAACAATTATGTAACTTCGCTCATACTATTCTTTCATCACAAGGTACTAAAGCTTTTATTCAAAAAAATTTACAAATCTCTGCTTTTACTCTAGAAAATATAGATCAAATTTTTAACGAAAATAGCGTACAAAAGACAGCTCTCTTAGAAGCTGCTGTATCTTTAACAAAAGATGTAGTCAATAATATAGATAACTACAAAGATATATTATCAGACACTGCAGGTAAAATATTACAATCAAAAATAGATTCAATAAAATCATCACAAGAAAAAGCAATACTAGAAGGCGCTAGTGGGAAACTGTCTCACTACGAAGTTAAAGAGTTAGATAAAAATTCCGACAAACAAATAGAACAGCTTAATTTTTCTAAAGATAAACTTATTAGCAATATCGCTAATGTAAAATTAAAATCCATGTGGGTTGCTGAGCTTGGATATGACAACCAAACATATGCTAAATCCACAAAAAATGTGTTTAATATTGCTAAACAACTAGATCGTAATCAACAAAAAGCTATGTTGTTCACTGTAAGTCCGTCTCTTTATAGCCTTCTTTCTGCACTTTTTTCTGCATGTAACTTTTTTATGTCATTTGTCCCAGACAGTCCAGAGCACGCATCTAAAGTTACAGAGGCGTTAACCTCTTTAATTAATAAGGCTATAGATAAAGATGGAAACATCAGCGAAGATATGCAAAGTATGCTTACAAAGATTCAGGAGGCATTAAAAGAGAACAATCCTTCTCTTTCACTGATGAAAGTATTGTCTCAAATATATTTAGACAAAGAGCCCCCTGAAATTGCAACATTACTTCAATGTGCAGCTTCTTTTACTTTCCTATCTTTATACAAAACAAAAGATAATGATACAATTCAAGCAATCGTTAAATTATTGTCTAAGGAAAATAATAAAAAGGAATTTTACGACTTTTCTGCAGACATTATTCAAGGAATATTTGATTTAAACTCTGATAAAGAAGATAACGAGAACGAGAATGGTAAAAATAATTACATCGCAGATATAGTAAAAAATTTGCCAGAAAATGATCTAGTTAATTTCATATTTGAATTAGTAGGTTGTGCAATTAATACAGGCTTTTTTGGATTCTTTACTAATGAAAAAATCTCTAAAGATCTGCTAGATACTCTAGCAAAAGCATTAACAAATGAAAACACAACGGAAAAAAACTTTAAACCAATACTTATTTCAGCTTCACTTTCCTCTTTATCTCCTACATTCATAAAATCTTTAAAGGAAAAGCCAGACTTTTTAATAAATTCACTACCTAAAATTATAGACTTCCTTGGAGATCAATCCTATCAATTTAAACTTTTATATTCTTTCTTTATTGCAAATATGGACAACAAGCAAAAAGAAGACTATAGTAACTTGTTCACCGATAGTATAATGAATTTCCTTAAATCCATCACTAATGCGAATGGCAAATTTACAGTTTCAAATAATGAAATTTTTAAAATGATTCAGAGCTTATTAGCAAATAATTCTAAAGCTAGCACATTAAACTTTATAAAATCAATTTGTCAATCATATAGTGATAATGACAAACTTCGCGAAGGACTTTATGACATCATTAACAAAGCATATGCTTCTATTATCATGCCTATAGGCTCTAGCGAGCTTCCCAAAGACTTAATTGATATATTAAACAATTCATCTGATGATTTTAATGTCAACTTAGATGAATTACTTGAAAACCTCAGTAATGGACAACGAGATAATGCTTTAGTTAAAGTTATAAGTAGTCTTTCCCCTCGAGGTGACAATGCACTTTCTTCTTATATACCTTTCTTACTAAAGCAGCCTGCTGTGGAAGAGCTAATTTCTAAGCTTCTAACTTCTGTCAATGAAAACCTCTTGAGCAAAGACTCTTGTCTAGAATTAGCTAAAAAAATTAAAGAAGTCAACGACTATGATGAGCTTAAACACGCCTTAATCTCACACTTCAAGCAGTTTTTGCCTAAACTACTAGGGTTAATAGCATCTCTAGATAAAGATAATTTAGCTGATTTAACCATAAATTCAGTAAACGAATTTACAAAAAACAATCCACAATTCAAAGATATACTCAACCTTGTAGAACTTAATGAAGAGCAGAAAAAATCTACTAAAGAAGGGATTGCTAATGCTTTCGACACATTGCTTTCTCCTTTATCAGATGACAATGAAACCGTCTCAGAGCAAAAGGCTGAGCAAATTATCGGCCTTGGACTTGATATTGCCAACATCATTTCCGCAAAAGATGAACAGAATAAAACTCAAGCTATTGTAAAGTTTGCAGATAAAATTAGTTCTAACGATAATAATATAGTTGATACCGCAGAAGAAATGCTCTCGGGTCCAATCAATTTCATTAATGAACTTCTTCAATTGGCCGTTGCTCAAGAGTTATTTAAAACATATTCTCAAAAGAAAAATTTTCCTAAATTGCAGAATGCGTTAATAAAAGCAGCTACCCCTCAAGGAAATGCTGATGAAGATGCCTCACAAAATGCAGTGTTAAAAATTTTAAACAATGAAAGAGTTGCTAACGCTTTACGATTGCTACTCGAGCTTTTAAGTAAAAACATGCAAAACCAAATATCCCAAGATTTTAAGAAACAGTATACAAATAAAGAATACTTATTAAAATTATCCAGCGAAATAAAAACCTACTACGAAGATCCGGAAAATGCCGGAAAAGAGCTTAAATCTCCTCTAGAATTTATTCTAGATAGCCTCAATTTAAACAGCTTTATTATGAGATATTTGAAAAATGGTACTGTGATTTTGACAGCAGTTACTAATCTTGGTACAGTAATAAACATTGCTGCACCAGGAGTTGGAGTTGGCATAGCCAAACTAGGTCAGACTACACTTAATGGAGCTAAAAATGGAGTTAAAACAGCAGGTCATTACACTGGTGTCCTATTGGCGAAGATTTTGCGTAAAGCAAAAAAATCTTCAAATTCAAACAATGATATATCTGATGATACAGATACCGGTGATGAAGAGTTTTCTAGTACTATAGATATTCTTCCAGAACCTCCAACGCCAATATCATCTGCTGAACAAACCCCATTGAGCACCGTTCAAGCTTACACAAAAAACAATGTAAATGTGCCTATTAGCGCATCAACAAAAGACCATAACGAAGATAACGCGAACGGCAAAATAGAACAATCTTCTATCTTTCTTCAAACATTGAATCTTGAACCCTACCCTCAAGAGGCATTGCAAGGCATAAAAACTGAAATGATACAAGACACTCTTAGTTTTATTGGACTAGACAAAGAATCTAAGCAAAAGAGAGCACAACAAGCAGAAGAGAAGGAAAAACAAAAGGCTGAAGTTAAAGCAAAAAAAGAAGAAGAAAAGAAAAGAAAAGCCGCCGAAGCTCAAGCAAAAGAAGAAGAAGAAAATAAAAGTAACCCACAAGAGAAAGCTAATAAGCCAGGGAAATTGCAAAGAGCCAAAACATGGTTTAAAGGATGGTTTTCAGGGAAGAAAAATAACTCCCAAATATCAAATGACGACCAAGCTGAACAAATAGGTATCAATAATGAAAATATTGATACCATAGAGACTCCACTTGCTAACATTACAGAAAACCCTGATATATCAACAGGTGAAGAACTCTCAGTAATTCCTGGTAGTGAAAATAATAATCTCAATACACATAATACAGACACTAACGATATCACCCAATCTGAATCAAATATTCCGCCATCGGCCGTATCTTTAGTTCAACCTTCAGGTCCTGCTGAACTACCACCCTTTTATTCCGTAAGTAGTGAACTTCCTTCCATTTCTGTAACAGAGACACCTTCTACAGCTTCAGAACCATCACACAGTGACGAAAATACTTCAACAACTGAATCTTCTAGCGATTCTTCCGGAGGTGCATTGCCAGAAACCCCTGATGCAAATATTATTGCCTCAACAGCAGTTGAACCTACAGTAGAAGAAGTATTAGAGGAAAACTCAAAAAATTCTGGTTCAGATACCTCCACCTCAGAGGAACAAAATGCGCTTGATCCAAAAAAAGCATTGTTACTTGAGTGGCAACAAAGAATAGATAAGAAAACTTCAAAGTGGGACAAAAAAATAAAAAAGAGGAAAGATAAGCTGGAAGATGATATAGCAGACGCAAACGAGACCTGTAACAATAATATAACTGCACTTAATGAGAAATATGACGAAGATGTAGAGAATACTACAAAAGAGTATGACAAGAAGTTAGTCCAAGCGGGCTGGTTTAGGCAAAAAGCTATACAAGTGCAGAAATGGAACACGTTGAGGAATCTTAAAAACGATTACGAAGATAACATAAAAAAACTTAAAGATAATAGGGACGATGCAATAAAGGAGCTTCAAAACGAAGCAAACAAGAATATAAAGAAACTTGAAACAGACAAAACCAAAGATATAAATAAACTTAAAAAAGAACAAAAGAAAGCGCTAAATCCAGGAATTGCCAGACAAGTTGCAAACAAAGCTGGTAAAATGTTCAATGCTGTTGTTGGTAAATTGAAAGGCAAACCTAAGGTTACATCAACTGCTCAAGTACAAGATGAAGATTCTCAATCTGAGACCACACAAAGCACCAAAGATGAAATGTCAGATACTCAAAGTGTAAATCCAAGTGCACCTGAAACTACTCCAGAAGAGCTTTCTGCGACTGACACTGAGGAGACAGAGCCTGGGTCAATGATTAGCAACCTATTAATAGAGCCAAATAGCACTTCAAACGAAGTTTCTGAAGTCTCTCAACAACCAGAGCCTGAAAATTTATCAGTCTCTAAACAGCCTTCTTTAAACATTGATAAAATCTTTTCAACCGAGGAGCTGATTAATGACTTATCTGATGATCTCGAAGATAAAAAACAAATAGAACAAGATGTTCAAGCTGCTGTGAATGACTTACTCAATAAGGTTGTTGCTGCTCAAGAACGCTCCTCTTTAGGCGCTAAAGATAAGGACTTATCTCTTATGCGTAACTTCCATAAAGTAAATAATATGCATAATCTAAATATATCCCGCGCTGCACTCAGCAATTTGAAATCTGCTGCTAATAAGAAGACAGAACAAAGAAGAGAAGTCCAAGCTGCTGTGAATGACTTACTCAATAAGGTTGTTGCTGCTGCTCAAGAACGCTCCTCTTTAGGCGCTGAAGATTCTAATGCTTTTCTACTTCGCGAATGGAGCAAATCTATACCTGCATTAAAAAAGTGGAAAGCCAATACGATGAAAGAGCGTGACACAAGACTAACACAACAAATAAATCAGAAACATAACCAATATATCTATAAAAATGCATTTGATACTATTAAAACTAAATATGAATCTTTAAAACAACAAAATCAAGTTGCTGATACCTTCACTCAGAAGCGTGATAAAAAAAGCCTTAACAGTATTTTATCTAATTTGCGCACTGCTGCTAATAAGAAACAACAGAATGAGGAAAAAAATGTCACACAAATCCAGAATAAGCATAACCAAACGGTTCTTAAAAATACATTTAAAAAGCTCTCTGCTGCTCATAAGGAGAAACAAAGGGCTGTTACAGAAATATCAAATCTAGCCGTTCAAGATCGTCAACAAAGTGTTAATGACGTTATAGGCAATTTACTTGATAATGTCGTTGCACAGGACGAGCAAAGAAATACTCAACAGAAACAATTAGAGGAAACAATTTCTAATAATCATAATAAACTTATCTCTAAACAGGCATTCTCCCTTTTGCGCACTGCTGCTAATAAGAAACAACAGAATGAGGAAAAAAATGTCACACAAATCCAAAAACTCATTGCAAGGAATAACTTAAGAAAATCTTTTGATGCTTGGACTACTTCTAAAAATGAACTCGGTCAGAACAAATCTGCTGATACGTTCTATAACGACCATCTACAGAAACGGGTACTTGATATATGGCGCGAGACAACCAAGAAAAATAAGACTCTTAACGAGCTTGCACAACAACTCCAACTCTCACACAACAAGCGCATAACAAACACCTCGTTTAGTAAGTTAAAAAATATCTTCTATGCTACACAAGAGAAAAAAGCTAATGAGGCAAAGCTTGAAAAGCTACGAACTCTTCAAGATCTTATTCCTCAACTTTTACCTCCTGATAATGCTAGTATAAATACAGATGCCCGTAAAGCTTTGCAAGTAATTAATAATTCTACTAGTAAAGTTGAGCGTCGCCGTGTGGCTACTACATTTAATATACAACATGGTGATAATAATAAAAAAATAGAACTCTCTACGCAAAATGGTGATACACCTAAAAGTGCAAGATTAATTTCAGCAGATGACTACACAAACAAAAAAGATAAAATTAAAAAGCTCCTTGATGAATGTAGTATAACTTCTTCTAATTTTACTATATTAACCTCTAAAAAAGGTATTCGCGAAATCGAGCTAGAAATTCCTGAATATGAAGGCAAAATCAAAGAATATGAGGAGCTAAAAAATCAGCAAATCCAACATATAGAAAGTATAAACAAGAACATCCAGGAATTACAACAAAAAAAGAATAACTATGAGCAAGAAATTCAAGAAGCAACCCAAAGTATTAACGCTTTAAGTGAAAGCAATAATACCTCTGATTCTAAAAAAGAAAAGCAGAAAAAAGACGATTTAGAGAAGCAAAAACGTTTACTTAATAAAACGTTAAGGGATAAGAATACAGAATTACGGAATACATCCTTGCTATCTAAGACAAAGTCACTCAAGAGCGAAATAACGAAACTCGAAAAGCAGATATCTGAAATAACGGCAAAACTTAAACAGCTGCAACTTGCGCACAACAGACAAGTTCTTGCAAATGATCAAAAACCGAAAAAAATAAATAAGTTTCAAAACATCATCTCTAAAAATAAAAATTTGATTAAGGAGCTTAACGACTCAATAGCAGTACAACAGACAATACTAGGCCAACATCAAGCCACAGTTAAAGAGCAAGAGCAAAAGATAAATGCATCATCGACTACAGTAACTAAACTGCGACAACAAATAGTCACAAATAAGGGTGAAATAAAAGAACTACAAGATCTAATTGCAAATGAAATTGCTAAATTGGAGCAGGCCCTGGCTGAAAAACCTGCAGAAGAACCAGAAGTAAGTTCTTCCTCTGAACTTTCAATTGCTCCATTAAATGCGGGGCATAATGCCCCTGATAAAATGGCTTCCTCCGACTTAGAATATTCATCGGAACCTCCTTCTTCGACAATTTCGGAACACAAGCCAAACCTGAATCGTATTCATTCAATTAATTTTGAATCTTCATCGATAACTAATGAACAATCCAATAATGATTATTTACCTTCTGTTTATCAATTCACTGACTCTAATTTAGGTAATCCGCCAACGTCACCAGAGGAAATATTTCAACTAACAAATAGTTCCATAACTGACTCCCATATAAACTCCTCTTCTTCCTCTTCCGATGTGGACACTTCGGTATCCTCCAATGATAATTATGGCTTTGTCTCAAATTTGGAGTTGCAAAAAACTTCATTATATCAAGATTATCGAGTCTTGGAGTACAATTTAACACAACCACTTGACCTTATGATAGAGTCTTTAAAAAACCAATCTAATCCATCGAATGACGATATATCAAAACTTCAGCAAGCAAAATCAAAGGCTTTAAATATCCTTCTTGAACGCGAAAAACAAGCTTTAGAAATACTTGATAATCAATCAGAAGATATGTCAGAACAATCTTATTCTGACAATTCTCATGACAATCACCAACCTTCGTTAAGCATTCAGGATCCTTTTGAAGAATCGATGCACGCGCTGAATGATATTGATCTAGAAGATAAAACACCAATTCTATCTAATACTGCAGATGAAAACACTAATGTACGTGCAGGCTCTCTTGAACATTCATCTAACAAAAGCAACGACATCTCAAGCAATATAATACTCAATGACGCTCCTTCTGTACCAGATAGACCCCCTATTTCACATCAAAGTGCGCAAGAGTATACGCCTAACTCTTTTGATTCTTTTGAGCCGCCATCTACAATTACAGAAATTCCTGTAAGTCAACATTCCGGTGCCGAAAATTCTGAGCGAATTCCAAGTACTATTTCTTCATCCTTATTAAGCTCAAGCTCAAGCTTATCTCCTATAGTTAGTGCTTATGACGATAAAGAGATACACTCTGAAAATAACAGTGATGACTCTCAATTATCTACTATTAATTTGTCTGATGTCTTTGATGCTCCTATGCCGCAATCATCTAACACTACAATACGGCCGATATTGCCAAATGTGTCTTCTCAACATAATGAAGAAAATATTATTTCTAAAAGCTCTTCCAGTGCTTTAGATGAAGACATTTCAGACCCTCAATCAGATGACCTAGACAATGATCCTTTATCAGCTAGCTCCAGTAATCCTGGCGGCAGTCTCTCTAAATCAGATTCTACAAAAGATAGCGAATCAAGTGATGATAAGGCAAATGACATCATAAAACATATAGAAAATTCCACTCCTTTAATAGATGAACCTGAGCAAGTAAGTGATATTCCTTCTCAA